>JBMNIG010000008.1:0-49238 GCA_050950785.1 Eubacteriales bacterium
CTGGAGATGGCAAGGGGTTATCGCACCTATAGGGGAAGGCGTCGAAAAAAGCAGATCCTTTTCGGCTGTTTTCGCAGTGATGTTTTCTCCTTATTTCCTTAGTCTTGCTATATCTAGGCCTCCATTTCTAAAAATTATGCATGTTTATATATATGTTAACAAAAAAATGACGAAATGCAATAGTATTTGTCGTTATTGTGCTATTTTCCCGTTTACAACGGGTGTGCGATCAAGCTTCGAGTCCACTATGAGTTTGCGAGGACATTTGATTGCACATTCGCCGCAGCCGGTACATTTATCGTAGTCGATCACAGCTAGATTGTCTACTACATGAATTGCGTCATATTGACAGGTTCTTTCACATATTCTACAACCAATACAACCAATGTTACATATCTTTCTAAGTGAGCCGCCTTTCTCATGGGAGGAGCAAGCTACATTAACGTCGGCATAATAAGGAACAGGGTGTATAACATTCTTAGGACAAGTGTCGACACATTTGAGGCAACCGGTGCACAGTTCGTGATTGACTACCGCAACTCCGTTCTCAATATGTATTGCATCAAAGGGACAAGCCTTTACGCAGCTTCCAAGCCCTAAGCAGCCATATTGGCAGACGGTAGGCCCACCCGCTAACTGCATAGCGGCGTGACAGTCATCAATGCCGATATAACTATATCTTTTTGCTGCGTTGTTACCTCCCCTACAGTTTACGAGTGCTGCAAGGCGAGTATTCTTAGAAAGTTCTACACCGAGTATTTCCGCAATTGCTCGCGCACAATCTTCTCCACCGGCTACGCAGCCATCGGGAGGTGCGGAACCGTCGATAACCGCCTCGGCAAAGGCAGAGCAACCGGCAAATCCGCAGCCGCCGCAGTTGGCGCCGGGAAGGACCGCGTTGATGGGTTCCAGAAGTGGGTTTTGCTTGACCTCAAACACTTTGGATGCAACGGCCAAAAGCAAACCAAACAAAGCTCCCAGAAGTCCAAGAACGAGTAAAGCGTATAAGATATTCAATAATGTCTCCATATATATTACTCCAATCTATCATCAGACATGGATAACAAACAGAAAAGGTTGACTAAACAGCCAATGGGGAATCGATCTGTTAAAAGAAGAACGTAATTTTGCCTTTGAGTTTGCTCAAGGGTAGAGGACGCGCCTCTTTGTATTTGAGTTTGTTCCCAAAACAGAGGAAACATCCCTTGACTATGATTTCACCACAGAGAAAGCACCCCTTGTCTATGACTTCAGCACAGAGCCACCGCCCTTTTGTTTTTGACTCCAGGACAGAGGAACCGTCCCCATGTCTTGAGTCACTTAGTCTTGATTAGCTCTCTTGCCTTGATCAAAACACCTTCAATCCGGAAAAGCCCATAAAGGACATTGCAAGCAGGGCGGCTGTTATCAGCGCGATAGGAAAGCCTTCAAAGGCTTTAGGCACATCGGAAAACTCTAGCCGCTCACGAATAGTGGCAAACAACAGCAGCGCAAGTGAGAAACCGACTGCGGATGCAAAACCGTTTACAACTGATTCGATAAAGGTATAACCGGCTTCAATGTTGAGTAGTGCTACACCTAAAACGGCACAGTTGGTGGTAATGAGTGGGAGATAGATTCCCAATGCCTGATACAGGCTTGGAACCGACTTCTGCAAAAACATTTCTACCAATTGGACTAGTGCCGCAATTACCAGTATAAATACCACAGTCTGCATATATTCCAGACCGAGCAGGACAAGCAGGTACTTGTTGACAAGATAAGTAAAAGCCGATGCGATCGTCATTACAAAGATAACGGCCATGCTCATGCCAACTGACGTGTCTGTGTTCTTTGAGACACCTAGGAAGGGACATATCCCGAGAAACTGGACTAAAATATAGTTTTCAACCAGTATGGCACCCAGGGCAATGGAAAATAAACTCGTCAAACTCATGATCCGCTTCCCTCGCTCTCTTTAGTTTTACGGCTTCTGCTGCTTCTCCACATATTGATCTTTTGTCTTCCGGCAAGCAGGAAGCCAAGTGTTAGAAAACCACCGACAGGCATGACCATCAACGAAGCGGGCTTAATCTTGCCTCCGAATGTGAGGTTGAGCTCTAAGGGGGTTCCGCTTAACAGTGTCCCGTTACCCAAAATTTCACGAATGATCGACATTAGGAGCAACGTAAATATAAAGCCAAGACCCATCGATAGACCGTCAACTGCAGAGCGAAGCACGCCATTCTTGGAAGCAAAAGCCTCAGCGCGGGCAAGTATTATGCAGTTAACAACGATAAGCGGAATGAAAATACCAAGTGATTCCGAAATATCAGGGAAATATGCCTGTAACAACATATCAACAGCTGAAACAAAGCCTGCGATAATAACAACATATGATGCGATGCGTATTTGGTTTGGAATTACCTTCCTCAACAAAGAAATTACGATGTTTGAGCATATTAAAACGATGGTCGTTGAAATGCCCATACCCATAGCGTTTACTACAGAGGTGGAGGTTGCCAAGGTGGCACACATTCCCAAAACAAGAACCATTATTGGATTTTGATCCCAGATTCCATCCTTGAACTGTTTCAAAATTTCTCTCATTCGAATGACACCTCCCCGGTAGTACTTACCTTAATAGCATCAAGAGCTATATTTACTCCCTTAACAATGGCTTTGGAAGTGACAGTAGCGCCGGATATTGCATCGATACCGTTGTCCGCTGAGCTGATTTTTATAGCGCTGGGTTCAGTGTTAAGTGTTCCATCCTCATTGACAACCGGGTAGACGATTCCATTGAACTGTGACAAAAATGCTTCATCATTTACTTTGGTTCCAACTCCGGGTGTCTCAGTCATTGAGATAATAGCTACACCAATGACACGTTTTTCTATTCTGTCACCATCATGGGCAACTTCGATACCTACGATCATATTAATAGGCCCACCATATCCATTCGGGGCAACTTCGATGCAGTAAGCGAGGTCTCCGTTTGAGCGCTCGAGTGTATGCGCCGTGAATGATTCAGCGGTATGCGACATTTCCTCTAAAAGCTCGCCGTCGGGGACCAATGCTTGCAAGGCCAAGCCAAACGCGTCTAGCTCCCTGCCGGCTCTTGCTTCCTTTGTCAGCTCGTTTACACCGGCCAATAATACTCCGGTTATAGCCGTGATAATGAAAAGAGTAAGCCCGAGTTTAACTATGTAGCGGTTACTTCCTTTTACTGATTTGGTCATATTAAGCACCTACCTTCTTTCCCCTGGACGATACTCCGTAGCGGCGTGGACGAAACGCCTTGTCAAGTACCCAAGCACAGGCATTCATGATAAGAATGGCGAAGGTAACACCCTCCGGATATGAGCCAAAATATCGAATAAATACGGTTATCAGACCGCAACCGATGCCGTACAGTGCCCTGCCGCCTCTTGTGACGGGGGATGTGACATAGTCGGTTGCCATAAAGACAGCACCGAGTATAAGGCCACCGGACAGTACATTATAGAGCATCCATTGCAGGTTATTGACACCGCCGCGGGGGAAGATGAAAGTCACGACAGCGACTGTGCCAATATAGAATAGCGGAATCCTTGGGCTGATGACCTTACGCAGAACAAGATAAACACCGCCAAGAAGAAGCACAACGGCCGAGGTCTCACCAAGACATCCGCTGTGTTGGCCGAGGAGCATTTCCATCAAAGTGTTGTCGGGAAGTGCACCGGCTTTTAGTGAAACAAGTGGTGTAGCCGATGTAACAACGTCTGCTGTCGAGCCGTAGACAGATATCTTCTCAAACACTTTTGGCCAGGTTGTCATTATGCCCGGCCAAGAGAGGAGAAACGCTCTTGCGGCAAGGGCGGGATTCATAAAGTTCTTGCCGAGCCCTCCATAAAGCTGTTTGACGACAACGATTGCGAAGCCTGCACCTACTACGACCATCCAGTATGGGGCGGAAGCCGGCAGATTGAATGCAATCAGAATTCCGGTTACGACGGCTGACAGATCGCCAATTGTGGTGTGCTTTTTCATGAGTCTGCGATAGAGAAACTCAAATGCTATGCATGATGCCACTGATATCAGGGTAATAGTCAGCGCCCGAAGGCCAAAATAGAAAACTGATAGCAGCAATGCAGGAGAAAGTGCGATGATGACATCAAACATCAGAGACCTTGTGTCCTCCGCTATATCTATATGCGGGGATGAGGTTACTTGAAGCTGCTTGTCCATAGCCATAATCAGTTTGCCTCCTCTTTCGCCTCGAGCGATTTTTTGTGTTGTGAGAGACGCTTCTTAGCCACTCTGAAGGTCTGGGTTAGAAATAGCCTTCCTGGGCATGTGAATGAACAAGCACCGCACTCAATGCAGTCTGTCACATTCAGCTTTTCTAACTCGGAAATCATATCTTTTTCATAGTACATGTACATATATAGTGGCATAAGGTTCATCGGACAAGCCTTTACACACCGTCCGCAACGGATACAGGTGGGGTTGTCCGAATATATGTCTTCGAACTGTGAAAAAGCTAAAAAACCATTTGTGTTCTTGATTACAGGTAGCTCTATATCGGTAAGAGCAAGTCCCATCATGGGGCCACCCATTATTAGCTTGAAAGGCTCTTCCTTAAAACCGCCTGCAGCAGCTGCAAGTTCCGAAAGGGAGGTACCTATCCTGCAGATTATGTTTTTCGGGTTTGCGATAGCATTGCCCGACACTGTAACACCGCGTGTGATAAGGGGTATTCCGGTGGTTACTGCGTTGTGGATGGCGGCACAAGTATCTAAATTAAAGACTGCGCAACCGACTGCCGCGGGCAGCTGTCCGGGGGGGACTTCTCTTTTTGTAACTGCGTATATAATCTGTTTTTCTGCGCCCTGCGGGTACTTTGTCTTTAGTACTTTGATTTTGATTGGTGATGATTTTTGCGGAAGTGCCTTCTCCAATACACGCACCGCGTCAAGCTTGTTGGACTCTATAGCCAAAACTGCGCTGTCGAGACGGTAAATTTTCATCAGCACGCGGATCCCGCCGATTATTTCCTCAGGCCGCTCCAGCATTGAGCGGTGACCGGAGGTCAAATACGGCTCGCATTCTGCACCATTGATAATAAGGGTGTCAACTTTTCCCAGCCCCGATTGAATTTTTACATGAGTAGGAAAGGCAGCTCCGCCAAGACCAACGATGCCTGCCTCGCGTATGATTTTGATCAATTCGTCGGAGGAGAGAGACTCAACTGAGCCGTGTGGCTTAACAGATTCATGTAGTGTGTCGTTATAATCATTTTCAATGACTACAGACATCACCATGTTTCCGTTTGGATGTAAGCGTGGTTCTACTGCGGTGACTGTGCCTGAGACTGAGGCATGGATTGGGGCAGAAACAGGCGCGTTGCTTTCACCGATCTTTTGTCCAAGCTTTACTTTGTTTCCCTTTGCGACTAACGGCTGACATGGTGTGCCGCTATGCATTAGCATGGGGATTACAACCGTGGCCGGCGCCGGAATGGTTTCGAAAGCTTTCTTTCGCGTCAGTTCCTTCTTGTCGTCGGGGTGTACCCCACCACGGAAGGTAAGAGCCATGTTATTCACCTACTGTTTATGTATTTGTTAGTGTTAATCACCAACATCCATTATACATCAATCAGCCCCATTTTGTTAAGATATATTTTGGAAAATTACAAAAATATTGACTTTTTGTCGATAAATTGTTATTTTTTTGACAATTTTCCGGCTGCTGCATTGATTCCATAAATAGAAAACATATCCAAACCTTATCGATACACTAACTTACAACTAAAAACAGCCACACAACACAGCCACACTATATCTAAGTTATATATCATTAAAATATAAACAACTAATTATATATCGCCAAATATCGCCGCCAATGCTGACCAGCCTTCAGATGTTTTAGTTTCGATTATCTTTATTCCGCTATTGGTCAATGCTTCTTCGACTTCACGAAGTCTTGGCTCTATGATACCTGAAGCTATAAATACCCCTCTGTCCTTTTCAAGTGCAGCAGCTACGAGGGGAGGAAGCTTAATGATAACATCCGCAACGATGTTTGCAAGTATTATGCGATACTTATCGGAAGTCAAAAGGCCAAAAAGATCCTCGTCCGTGAGGACATCACCTACATAGGTGCGAAAGCGGTCAGACGCAATATTGTTCCTTGCGGCATTTTTTATAGCAACATCAACGGCATTTGGATCGATATCCACAGCAATAGCTGACTGAGCTCCCATCAACATGCCACAAATAGAAAGAATACCGCTGCCGCACCCTAGATCCAGCAGGGTATCATTTTGCTGTATGTGCTTTTCCAAGAGCTCAAGAGCGAGCCTGGTTGAAGCGTGTGTGCCGGTGCCAAATGACATTCCGGGATTGTTATAAAAAATAGCCCGATCGGTTTCGGGGACGGTTTCCCACTCTGGCACGATCAGTAGTTTTTCGCCAATTGGTGTGGGTTTATAATACTGTTTCCACGATTCTTCCCAGTCTCCTTCCTGAACGGTTTTCAGGGATACCTCCAATGAGCCGAAATCGATTTCTGGCATCAGAGACGGAAGTGATGCAATCTCTGCGCGCAGTAACGAAAGAGTATCCCGTCCGGATGGATTGTCTGAAAGATATACTTTAACAGCAGTGGCCGCTTTTTTCTGCTCCATGAGTGATTCATCAACGTAATCCCAGTACTGAGTGTTGTGTTCCAGAAATTCCTGGAAATCGTTCATGTCCTCTATTTGCATTCCCTCAATACCAAGGGCAATAATTTTTGCGCAAACGGGGTCGATACCCTCCGTTGTTGTTTCGATAGATACTTCAAGCCAATCCATATACAACCTCCTGAGTTTTCAACTTATATAGTATTTTGCCTTTATTGGCACGATAATATGTTCAAATCGTTAAGCAATTATCATTTTGGATTATATCAAATATGATTATTGTTTACAACAACACAAAAGAACTGTACAACACATACACCACAGACATCTGGCAACAATGGGACACATAAACATATAACATAACATATTCGAACAATATGTTTGAATAAACAACTATGTGAAATATAAGCACAAAAAAGCTGCCTATCTATTAATAAAGAAAGACAGCTAAGTTTTATTAGGTTTAGCACCGCTAATCAAAAAGTTCCCGAAGCCCCTGCTCTATATACGCACGCGTTAAGCGGCGGAGTATGTCACTGTGAGCGTTACTATCAGAAGCGACTGGGTAGGAGAGACTAAGCCAAGTAGGAGAGGCTGAGCCGAGCAGGAGAGGCTGAGCCGAGCAGGAGAGGCTGAGCCAAGTAGGAGAGGCTGAGCCAAGGAGGCTAGAGGCTGAGCCGAGTAGGAGAGGCTGAGCTGAGCAGGAGAGGCTGAGCCGAGCAGGAGAGGCTGAGCCGAGCAGGAGAGACTAAGCAAAGTAGGTGAGGCTAAGCTAAGTAGGGGAAACTGAGCCTAGTAGGGAGACTGATCATTAACTGATTATTTTATAATGAAGAGATCAGTCGATTAACGTTGCTCAATTGGAATATAAGGTGACAGGGAAGATACTGATCGATAGGCCGGGCGTATTATCCTTCCGCCAGTTACTATTTCCTCTATACGATGCGCACACCAACCGGCAATACGAGCAATCGCAAAGAGCGGCGTGTAAAGCTCTTCTGGTATTCCCAACATCTTGTAGACCAGACCTGAATACATATCAATATTGGCGCATATCCTCTTACCGTTTCCTTTGAGCTCTGCAAATATACCGGGTGTAAGGCGTTCAACAGCGTCCATCAGCCTAAAATCCTCAAGGTATCCCTTCTTTTCTGCAAGGCTTAGGGCATATTTTTTGAGAAGGACTGCCCGGGGATCGGAAATCGTATATACAGCGTGGCCCATGCCGTAGACTAGACCGGTGCGGTCGTTTGCCTCTCCGTTGATGATCTTGCGTAAATAGGCGGCAATCTCTTCATCATCTTTAAGGTCGCGCACATTTCCTCTTATATTGTAGAACATCTCCATTACTTTGGCATTTGCACCACCGTGTCTTGGCCCTTTTAGAGATCCGATAGCTGCAGATATTGTCGAATATGTATCAGTGCCCGAGGAAGAAAGCACACGACAAGTAAATGTCGAGTTGTTACCGCCACCGTGTTCGGCATGAAGTACTAACATCAGATCGAGCAGCAACGCTTCTTCTGCGGTAAATGAGTTGTCTCTGCGTAGCATATGCAAAAAGTTCTCAGAGACGGAGAGATCCTCCTGAGGATAGTGAAGGTAGAGGGAATCGCCGTCAAAAAACCGCCGCTTGACCGAATATGCATCGGCAACAATGACGGGCAGCCGGCCAATAAGCTCAATAGACTGTCTGACTATGTTTTCCAGTGACGTATCATCGGGGTTGGGATCATACGAATATAGAGCCAGGACACTTCTAGCCAGCTTGTTCATGACATCTTTGCTTGGCGCCTTGATTATCATGTCCTCAGTAAATCCTTGCGGCAGGGTCCGTGCGGATGAAAGTACAGTGTCAAAAAAGTGAAGCTGCTGCGGCGTAGGAAGTTTTCCAAGTAAAAGCAGATATGCAACTTCTTCGTAGCCAAAAGTTCCGCTTTGAGCGTGGGCTTCGACAATATCTTCGACGTCTATGCCGCGGTAGTACAGCTTACCCGGTATCGGTTGCGGAAAACCGTCCACCATGACATATCCCTGGACACTGCCAATCCGTGTAATGCCTGCAAGCACACCGGAACCGTCAGCATTTCTTAGTCCCCGTTTTACATTGTAGTTATTAAAATGATTGGGGGTGATATGGTACTGTTCTTTGATATCTACGCATAGACTTTTTACATAGCCGGACAAGACATTGTCATTGTTTTGCATCTTATATCACCCAAACTTTCAAAAACATTAAAGTGTGTTATGCCATATTAGCCCTTTAGTATATGAAAGTCAAGGCAAAACATGTAAAATATTTATAATAATAACATCCGATAATCTTGTGATATTGCACAAGTATGCATATCATATTACATTATTTGATAAAGTTCGCTTAGCGTGTCGAAAGTACCGGAAGGAAATCATCAAACGAAAAACAGGCTAGCTAAATGAATTATAAGGAATCAATTCCTGCATAAAGTCGAGAAGGATGCATGAAGGATGCACGATGTATATATGTATAGAAATAGCAGTTAGTGCTATCGGAGGAACATATGAAAAAAATTGCAGTGATATCACTTGTACTTACGTTCTTAATATTTGTTTTGCCTTTGATGGCTGTGCGGGGAAAACCGGCTGAGTATCAAAGGGACAATAGGGAGGAAAAAAGACCTGAAAATGCAATTGAGGCAGCGGGTCCGACACAGATAGAAAATAATGGGACGGATCCTCCGTCTGTTCCCTTGTCTGATGACGAGGTCATGGTTCGTGTGTCACTCAACGGAAAGACAAAGTCAATGTCGCTGCGAAGCTACCTTCTGGGAGTCGTGGCTGAGGAAATGCCGGCGTCCTATCCTTCGGAAGCACTGAAAGCCCAGGCAGTTGCTGCAAGGACATATACTTTTAGTAGGATAATGGCCGCTAAAGCCGGCAAAGAGGCACATGATGGTGCGGATGTGTGTACCAACCCTGCACATTGCAAGGCTTACGTAGAATGGGAGGATAGACAGGCAGAATGGGAGAAAATTGGAAGGCGAGATTATTGCGATAAGATAGTCGAAGCGGTCGATGGTACAGTAGGAGAGGTAATCCTATATAACAGCGAACCTATCGTTGCGGTGTTTCATGCAGCGTCGGGAAAATATACCGAAAATGCCAAGGACATCTGGGGCAGTGATGTTCCATATCTCAAAAGCGTTGAGAGCCCGGAAGGCGCAGATTACAACAAAAAGATCACCTATACCACGGAGGAGTTTCGCAACCGGGTCAATGATAAATATCCGGAGGCAGTACTTTCTATGGAGCCTGCAAATTGGTTTGGCGAGGTGAAGTATACAGAGGCAGGTGGTGTATCTAGTATAGTTGTGGGTGGAGTTGATATTAGCGGAAAGAATATGAGGGCACTGTTCGATTTGCCGTCGTCCAATTTTGAAATTGAAGTAAAGAGAGATAAGATCATATTCAATACAAGCGGATATGGACACGGTGTTGGAATGAGTCAATATGGGGCTAGAGCTCTTGCTCTAAAAGGGAAAGATTATAGAGACATACTGTTATGGTATTATACCGATGTGAAGATCGGCAAAGTGACTAATAAAACAATAAATTGATTGAACACAAATGAACACAAAAAATAAGGCAGGTTTTAGCACTTCGCTTTAACCTGCCCTATTTGACTGCCATCGCTTATGGTAAGAGATCGCAGGGATCGACCTGTGCTCCGTTTTTTATGACCTCCAAATGCAAGTGAGGGGGATCTAGGATCTCATTGTCTGCGGTCTGCCCTACACCGCCAATCACATCGCCGGCATAGACAGTGTCACCAACCTCTACAGCGACGCTTTCCATTAGATTTCGATATACGCTTCTGACGCTGTTTCCGTGATCGATCACAACTGTCACTCCCATGAGCTCATCGGTATAGACATCTTCAACTACTCCGTCGCCCATGGCACATACCTGGGTGCCCAATCCGGCCGCAATATCAATACCCGTGTGGACCCTCCAATCTCCAAGAGTTGCACTGAAGACAAGCTCGTCCACGCTGAAGCGTTCAATGATCTCGCCGTTTACCGGCCAGACAAAGAAGCTCGCGGTCACCGGAGTCGTGTCATAATCGGTTGTGGATATGCTCGAAGCGAGTTCATCGTCAGACTCCGACTCGTCATCAAAATCTCCCACCTCAGCCATGACACTCTCCGACAGTTCTTCATCATCTTCATCGAAGTCGGCGTAGCTTTCATCGTCAGCAGTTAAGTCTTCGTCACCTGTATCAGCCATCACTACTTCTGTATCGCGTTCTGCATAATCCGGAATATCGGTTTGAAGTTCTGTCTCATACGGTGTCGGGGCGGGGGAGAAGTCGGTATCGGTAATGTCACCAGGGTTGTTATCGCCTATACTAAGCATGTCGTTGTCGTCGTTGTCATTACTGAAGAAAAGCACATAACCCGATATCCCGATTGCTGCTATGCACAGGATAAGGATTATGTAAAATCCTTTCTCTGCAAAAAAGTCTATAATTTTATTGGGCTTTTTCTTTTTCATGCTTCCACCTCCGCAAGTATTATTGACTGCGGGATGGATGGATATACATAAAAATGCAAAAATTAACCTTTATTCCCAACAAAAAATGTAGATTAGATAGTTGAAAATACCTTGATAAAGAGCAAAAAGCTGTTTTGAATTGACATGATGTTTCCCAAAGGATATAATTTCTAAGAAAGTGATGAAATAAAGTGCGATAAAAGTAAGTACGATTATTTGAGTGCGATGATACAAGTACGCAGAATGTAAGTGCTATGAAAGTAAGAGGAATCTATTAATGACCGAAATTGTTACAGATAAGACACTTGACGAATATGAGGCCTTTATCGCCTCCCATCCGAAGGGACATTTTATGCAGAGCTCGCTATGGGCAAAGCAAAAGCCGGATTGGAACTGGGTTGCCATTGTAAAAAGAGATGAAAGCGGCAAAATTATCGGAAGCCTGTCAATGCTGGTGCGCAAGGTTCCCGGTATTCCTTATACGCTTATGTATTGTTGTAGAGGACCGGTATGTGACCTGGACGATTACGATACGATCCTTGATCTCATTGAAGGGGCAAAGACGCTGGCAAAGTCTTTTAGAAGTTACTGCATCAAGCTTGATCCCGATATCCTGTCCCACAGAGCTGACATACGGGATCTTCTGTTATCAGTTGGTTTCCGATTGCTGGACAGCGCAAAGAACTTCGAAGGCATTCAGCCTCGCTATGTGTTTCGCCTCGATGTAGAGGGTAAGACTGAGGAGGAAATGCTGATGTTCTTCTCCTCGAAAACCAGATATAATATCCGGCTTGCCATGAGAAAAGGCGTAGAGGTAAAGTTGGTAAACGAAGAAGGCCTTGACGATTTTTCGGAGCTTATGATAGAAACCGGCATACGTGACAACTTCGTTACCCGTCCCAAGAGCTACTTTGCGAATATGCTGAAAAACCTGGGTGAGCATGCAAGGCTTTATATGGCTTACTACGAGGGAATTCCAATTGCCGGTACTTTAGCAATTCGCTTTGGTGACAAGGTATGGTATCTTTATGGTGCGTCATCAAACAATTATCGTAATTTGATGCCAAACTACCTACTTCAATGGAACATGATAAAATGGGCACTGGACGAGGGGTGCAAGATTTATGATTTCCGTGGAGTTTCCGGAGATTTAAGTGAGGACAACCCCCTCTATGGCCTTTACAGGTTCAAGCGCGGATTCAATGGCGATTTTTGCGAGTTTTTGGGCGAATTTGATTATGTTGTAAACCCTGTGATCTATTCGGCCGTTGACATCGGACGCAAGGCTATGAACTATATAGTAAAAAAGAGGTATCAGTGGAAGAACAGGGACAAGGTGGAAAACAAACCGCCGCGTAAGTCGGAATCAGAATAGTAGGGGAAACAAAAAAATAGAAATGGAAAGGGACGGACCATGAAGACATTGCTGATCGATACTAACAGGGTCAAGGCGAATGTTGCAAGAATTCGTGAACGGGCCGGCAATTCCCTTATATATGGAGTGTTGAAGGGGAACGCATACGGCCTTGGTCTGCTTGAAATGGCTGAGATCCTCCGCAACGAGGGAATTACCAGGTTCGCTCTGACAGATGTTGAGGACGCTGTAAAACTCAGAGAAAACGGATTTCAGAACGAAGAAATTTTGATGCTGCGCTCAACCACCGAGACCGACTTTATAGAAAAGATCGTTGAGTATAATTTGATCGGGACGATCGGGTCTCAGGATGCTGCGCTTGCGCTCAATGGAATAGCTGACAAGCAGAAAACTGTCGTAGAGGCTCACATTAAAATAGATACCGGGATGGGCCGTTATGGGTTCGTTCCGGGGGAGATCGACAAGATAATTTCATTTTACAAGCATCTGTCGAATGTGGCGCTCACAGGCATTTATACACACTTTTACAGTGCCTGGAACAGCGAGAAAATAACAAGGTTGCAGGCCGCTCAATTCGAAGGTGTGATCGAAAAGCTGCGGGGTAAGGGCATTGAACCGGGGCTTGTGCATGCTGCAAATTCCTCCGCCCTTTTCAGATTTGATTTCTGCCACTACGATGCGGTGCGGATCGGTTCGGCTTTTACAGGCAGGATGCCTACGAAATTTAACTATGGCTTGCAGAGAGTCGGCGTAATAACCTGTCCGATAGCTGAGATCCGCTGGCTTCCAAAGGGATCAACTATTGGATACGGGGGCGTGTATAAAACCAGACAGGCGCGGAGGATAGCGGTGATCCCGGTGGGATATGCCGATGGGTTCTGCGTTGAAAAGTCACATGATTCATATAGAGTAAAAGATGCCATAAGATATATGCTCTCAGAGTTTAAGCGTGGATTGTTACGCAAAAAGTTGTATGTAACGGTGAACAGTGCGCAAGCCCGGGTTATTGGGCATGTAGGTATGCTTCACACTGTAATAGATGTTACCGACATAGACTGTGCTCCGGGAGATTTGGCGCAGTTTGAGATCAATCCCATTCTTACAGGGATCATAAAGCGTACTTACAAATAATCATAATATGCTCGGTGGCCAAAAATCTAATAGACAATAATCTCAACGGCCACAATAGCCACAACTATCACAACAGTGGTATTAAGTACAAAAGCTATATAGTAACTAAATAGTCACTAATTTCAATAATCGTTGGAGGATCGAATATGCGTTGCAAAGCCGTTGTACTCGCAGCCGGAAAGGGGAAAAGGTTGCGTTCCGGTGATAATGATACAGTTCCCAAGGTGATGAAGCAAGCGTGTGGGCGGCCACTGATTGCCTATGTGCTGAGGGCACTTGAGTGGATAAGTCCCGATGATATTTTATTGGTTGTGGGTTTCGGCAAGGAACAGGTTATGGAGTACTGCCGCGGGATGTGCCGGTTTGTTGAACAGAGAGAGCAGTTAGGCACCGGAAATGCCGTAGATGTATGCCGTGATACACTGAAAGATTATGACGGACCGGTTCTTGTTTGCGCCGGGGACATGCCGCTTGTCACCGCAGAAACATACAAAGAGCTTATTGATACTCATGAGAGGGAGAAAAGCGATTGCACTATCCTTTCCGCAGAATCTTCAGATCCAAAGGGTTACGGGCGGATCGTTAGAGAGAACGGTTCTTTTAGTGCAATAGTAGAGGAAAGGGACTGTACCCCCGAACAGCGTAAGATAACAGAGATAAACTCCTGCATATATGTTTTTGACTCAAAGAAACTTTTTTCTGCCCTTCAGGAGGTAACGGCTGACAACGCACAAAATGAGTATTATTTGACAGACGTTCCCTGTATAATGAAAAGGCGAGGACAGAAGGTGTCCATCCATAAAATAACCGAAGACTGGCAACTATTAGGAATAAATACCATAGAACAGCTTTCGCAGGCGGAAGAAGTAATATGTGAAAAGCGCTTGGTATAGATTAGTTTAACGGAGGTTATGCGATGTTTCGTTTTAATCACTTCAACTTTAATGTAGTGGACCTTGAAAGAAGCATTAAATTTTACAAGGAAGCTCTAGGCCTTGAGCCTGTCCGTGAAATAAACGGGGACGGCTTCAAATTGGTCTTTTTAGGAGACGGGACGAACAACTTTCAGCTGGAGCTTACTTGGCTGAAGGATCATCCTCAGCCATATGATCTTGGGGAAGTTGAATTTCATCTGGCCTTCACTACGGAAGATATGGAAGCTGCCCGCAAAAAGCACGAAGAGATGGGTTGCGTCTGCTTTGTAAACGAGGGTATGGGTATCTATTTCATCGAAGATCCCGACGGGTATTGGATCGAAATCGTACCGAAAAGATAAAAATGGGGGACGGTTTGGTGTGAGCCCCTTTAGGTGTACAGTTGGGGACGGCTCTTTTGTCTTGGCTTATGATCCAAAACAAAAGAGCCGTCCCCTCGTATTCATTGAAATCTGTTCCAGGACAGAAGACCGTCCGTTCTTCTTACAAAGAACTCTAGCTGTAAGTCCCTGGCTTTAGTCATGGGGAGTATCAAGTCCCCTTGTCTTAATAATTATGGTTCGATTCTTTGGTACTTATAGTTAGCAAGCTTACCAAGCAGTGATACAGAAACAAACGCTGTTACAGTAACAAATACAAAGACAAGCACTATCGCAATCACGTCGCTTAGTATTTTCATTAATAGCACTGATACAATAACGTATATAAATCCAAGTGCCACAGCGGCAATCATGGCCAACATACTGTTTATATTCTGTTTCATTGCTTCCGACTCGCTTGACCATTTAAGCTTCGGTCTTGCAATATCTATTATCATACTTACTGCTGTTAGAGAAACCGCCCCTATAAGAGAGCATAAGCACGCAGGTATTAGCTTCAGTATAAATTCGGGGAATAAGATGCAAGCAACAATCATGCTAAGTAGTATAGTAGCGGCTGATATAGCCCAGCAAAATATCAACTTTCCATACACCTGCTTACTGTACGGGACCGGTATGACCTTACTGAGCCAGAAGTATTCTCCCTCACGGGACAAAACGGTACTTGACGCCGTATTTAACGTACTGAACAACAGGCCGATGCCGAGTGCAACAATGAACAACATTGATTGTGGAACCGAGGATATAAAGCTGACCAGTTCCTTCACATCGGAGTCGGTCGAGGACATCATCGGGAAAATAAATAGCATAATGGGAAATAACACAACTCCTATAAGGGAATTTAGGGCATATATCGGAGAGCGCATGATCATTTTGAACTCACGGAGTGCCATCGCCCTGAGACGAGAGCCTGAACGAAGGGTCGATTCGTTTAGATCAACAGCCTTTCCGCTCTTGGCAGTCTCAAGCTGGGCCAGTGCACCCGACAAATAGAGCTTCGATCCGACGTAATATGTTATTGCAAAGGCAACGCCCGCACTCAACAGGTAGAGTGCCCAGTTGATGAGGCTGTCAGTTCCGGTTTGCGTTACAGCGTTAACTGCCCAAAGAGCGGGTGGGAACGCCCTGCCGATAACTCCAACAAGGCTATTTGCCTGCGCAAGCAAAACCATTAGTTCCTCCTGCGACATTTGGGACACTCTAGACATCAAATACTGTTGACCTAGCATATAAGCGATAACGAGAACAAAGCCGCCAATGATTGCGATCAGGTCCCGTCGTTTCGTTAGCCCGCTAAAACGCATAAGTAATAGAGAGATCAGTGTAGAGATGATCAGAGGAAGCATCGGCAAAAACAAAGTTGCCAGTATGCCCTTGATATAGAAGAGCAGTCCACTGCCGGCTATTGAGCCGTATACAAAAATTGCTGGCAATATAAAGCAAATCATGATAGCAAGCTCATACAGGTACACAAGAAAAAACTTGGAGGCAAAAACCGCTCCCTGCTTTAGAGGAAGGGAAGCAAGAAAGGTGATGTCTTTAGATTGAAAAAGGACACCTAAAACTCCTGCAACTCCAAATATGAGCACGACGACCATGCCGGCAATGAAGGGCATCAGCAACCCGAGGTCCAACATATTCATAGCCTCAAGTCCGGCAAAAAAGCCATATAGGAGAAAACACCAGGCTGAAATGATCGACCCAAAAGACAAAATGACTATTGAACCGATTCCTATACTTTTCATCAATTCTTTTTTAGAAGCTGCTTTTAAGCTGAAACGGGAACGGAGCTGTATTCGGAAGACCTTCAAAAAATCCGACATGATCAGCCCTCGCTTTCTGTAAGTTCAAAGAAGATTTTCTCAAGTGTTTCGTTTTTCTCTTGCCCGCGCAGCTCGTCAAGAGTGCCTACTGCAATAAGCTTACCGTTTTGAATGATTCCGATACGGTCGCATAGTCTTTCAGCGACCTCTAAGATATGTGTTGAGAAAAATACTGTATTCCCTTCATCACAGTGGGCGCGCATTTCTTCTTTCAGGAGCATTGATGCTCTGGGATCCAGACCTGTCAGGGGTTCGTCCAGGATCCAAAGTGGTGGTTGGGGAAGCAGAGCCGCAGTCAAAAGTAGTTTCTGCTTCATGCCGTGGGAGTAGCTTTTGATCTTTTCGCCGGCAGCATCATAAATTCCAAACATTTCAAGGTACTTTTCAACTCTTTCTTTTCGGACAGAGGATCCCACGCCGTATACATCCCCAATGAAGTTGAGATATTCCAAACCTGTCAGTCTTTCATAGACCTCGTGGTTATCGGGGACATATCCAATAGACCGCTTTGCTTCGATTTGATCGCGGCTGATGTCATATCCGTTTATCACTATACTACCGCTGTCCGGTGGAAGGATGCCACAGATCATCTTTATTGTTGTGGTCTTGCCTGCACCATTAGGGCCGATAAATCCGAATATTTCGCCCTTTCTTACATGTAGAGTAATGTCATCGACCGCCTTGACTTTGCCGCCTGCGTAACTTTTTGATATATTTACGAGCTTGAGCATTATACTCCCCCTTTGAATCTGAATAATTAAATTATACAATATGTAGAACTATTGTCAAACATTTATCAACGATAAGGTCATGTATTTTTGTGTAATTGACAAGTCGAGGGACAATTCCCACCACTCAAATCAAAATAGGGAAGCATTTGTTTGATGGTGCATAGGTGCATATAGGAAGCCGCATTAGGAAAGGCACATTGTCGTACAGGATAGCGGTCTTTGGGTGGCACTTATAGGAAGGCGCGTTGTAATTAGGGATGGGAGCTAAAGGGTGGCGCGATATAATAGGGATAGCAGTTATAGTGTGGTATTAAGTCAAGTAGTAAAGCTGTTGTTGAGTGGTATGATGTCAAAAAGGACAGGAGTTATTGGTTAGTATGATGTCAATCAGTTTTATGGGCAGCACGATGTCGATAGGATAGCAATATAAGGTGGTATTACGTCAAATAGAAAGGTGTCTCGTCCGTCGCTTTAGCAAGGTATTGCATTAAAGTAATTTTGAGTATATAATACAGCAACATAAGTATTTAATACTGTGGCAAACTGCGGAAAATCAAGTATGTAATACTGCAACAAATATAGCAACAAAAGTATCAAAATGACATTGTTTGGAGCGATTTATATGAGCCGATTTTGGAATGACAGAACCAGAGGAATATTGCCATATGTGCCCGGAGAACAGCCGGAAGATCCTTCAGCATGGGTAAAGATCAACACGAACGAAAACCCCTATCCCCCTTCTCCGCAAGTAATCGAAGCGATTTCTAGGGAGCTGAGCTTAGCTGACAGACACAACGGTTTACACACTGCAGGTGGTGGAAATCCAAGCGCGCAAGGCGAAAAGCTGAGGCTATACCCAAGTGCAGATGCTATACCGTTTATAGACGCTATATGTGAGCAATTCGGCTTACGCCGATCTCAGGTTTTTGCAGGGAACGGATCTGACGAAATTTTAGCCTTCAGCTTTATGGCTTTTTGGGACAAAAACAGGCCGGTTTTGTCTCCGGCCATATCATACACATTCTATCCCGTGTATGCCAATATTTTCGGTGTCCCATATCGGGCAATACCAATGAAAAATGGTATAGAGGTGGACTGTGATGCTCTTATTGCCGAGAAGGGTGGAGTTGTTATCGCCAATCCAAATGCCCCCACATCAATAGCTCTGCCTCTTGATGATATTCGGCGTATCCTTGAGGCTCATCGGGATGATGTTGTGCTTGTGGATGAAGCCTATGTGGATTATGGGGGCGAAAGTGCAGTTGAGTTGATATCCGAATATAATAACCTGCTTGTTGTGCGAACCTTTTCAAAGTCTTATAGCCTCGCGGGAATGAGAATAGGATTTGCAATGGGCAATTCGGAACTGATTGAAGGACTCCGGAGAGTGAAAGATTCATTTAACTCCTATACACTCGATAGGCTGGCAATAGTTGCGGGTGCTGCTGCTATCCGGGACCGTGAGTACTTTGAAGAGACGAGAGATTTAGTGTTGGCGACCCGGGAAAGGATTGCAAGCGAGCTGAAGATGCTCGGATTTTCGATGCCGGAATCCTCAACGAATTTCCTGTTCGTTACCCATCCGGTATATTCCGCAAAGGATATATATGATTACCTTAAGGATCGAAAGATCCTGGTGCGTCATTTCGGTAGCGCTGGTATTGAAAATCATCTTCGCATAACCATTGGCACCGACGAAGAGATGAATAAGCTTTTGTCGGCATTAAGAGATCTAATAGAACGGAAGGGATAAATAGTAGTTTTTCGTAAACGCTTCGTAAACGCATTTTAGTTTTATTTGAGAAGTTAGTGAGACCATTGGAAAAGTATGAAGTTGCACGTAATTTAGCATAGCTAATAAGACAGGTCAACTCAAAAACGAAGTGATATCCTCAACAGAAAAGTCGTGCAGCGCCATGTTTATGGCATATCCAAGCAGCTTTGCAATATCCTGAACCTTTTTATCCACGTCTTTTGGAGAAACGTGCAGCGCCCCCCTGATCTTATCCAGCGAAGCTGCGTCGGGGGAACCTCCGGATTGTTCGACCATATCATATGCAAGTGTAGCCGCATCCACAACTGTGGGAATTCCTGCCGCGATTACCGGTATGCCCAAAGACTCATGACCTATCGATGCTCTGGCGTTTCCGATACCCGAGCCGGGTGAGATACCTGTATCAGAGAACTGTATCGTTCTGCATAACCTTGATACACTTCTGGATACTAACGCGTCAACTGCTATTATAAAACTCGGTTTTACATTTGAGCAAACTCCGCGGATGATATCAAGACTTTCCATACCGGTGATCCCCAACACTCCCGGGGCGAGTGCGGACACCGGACGGTAAGAAGAGAAGTACTCAGGCACTTGTTCGACAAGATGCCGTGTAACCATTATGTTTTCAACAGTGCGGGGCCCTATTGCATCAGGCGTTATATGCCAGTTTCCAAGCCCTATCACAAGAACCGATGCTGTATCGGAGTCTTCCTGCTTGGGAAGCAGCTCCTTTAATTCCTTTGCAGCAGTCTCTACTATGGATGAGAATTGATCCGAGATATGGTTGGGATCGAACTCAAGAGTCACATACCTTCCCTTGGGCTTGCCGACGACCTGTTCTCCCCTCTCATCGAGTATGTCAACCACCGTTATAGTGGCTCCTCCCTCGGTATACTCATTGGTCTCTACACCACTTAGCTTTCCTTTTTCTTTGGCTTGCTCTCCTGCGATGTGCCACGCTTCAACTGCCAAATCGGTTCTTCTTTCAAACATAGTTTTCCTCCTTTTTTTACTATTTATATCTAATGATTTGGGTAAGTATTTTTAGCATTCTCAAAAAAATAGAAAATATAGTTGATTTTGAAGAAATGTGATGCTATAATATAACTCTGTCCGACGTCAGTGTTGATAAACCTGTGCGTAAAGGGAAACTATTGTTGGAGGAGGTGGACATATTGCCGAATATTAAGTCTGCCATGAAGCGGGTCAAAGTCGGTACTGCCAAAAGAGCTCAAAATCAAATGGTGAAGACTGCTATGAAAACAGCCGTCAAGAAGGTAAAGATAGCGGTAGCCGCCGGCGACCGTGATCTAGCCAGCAATTTGTACCGTGATGCGGTGTCCTGCATCGATAAGGCTGCCAAAAAGGGCATAATTCACAAGAATACTGCTGCGAACAAGAAATCAGGACTTGCTCGTCAGATCAATGGAATGGCTTCCTAAAATACCGATTATTTGACATCAACCCCCATGTTTATTCATGGGGGTTTTATGGCGTTTTGTGCCGTTTTTTCAAAGCTTTTTTGTTTTTTTTGCAAATTCGAGTGCACTGAGGAATACCCGTTACCCCTTTGCGTTCCTTGCTTTGACATAGAGCTACATTTTCCCGTAACTCAAGACTGTAGGTATTGACTCAGGTAATTTTATGCAGTATTATATACATAATTAGACATAAATTGCTCCTTCTTGCAACAAACAGAAGAGAAAGGAACCGTATTTTTATGAGGATGTTGGGAAAGACGGTTGCGAATAAGCTGGAAAAGCGGGCCTCGCAGCAGGATAAGAAAGCAGAGAAGAAAAAGAACAGACAATTGGCTAAATTAGAGAGAAAAAGTCGCGGCAAGGTATCTGGCGACAGAAAAAGTGTTTCCATCGGGCTGAAGATTGCGCTGGCGATATGCGCCTGCGTACTCGTTGTTTCGGTGGTGCTTGGTGTTATTTCTATGGCTGCGTTGTCAACAAGCACAAAGAACGCCCTTGGAAAAAACATGGAGGATGCTGCTATTATTTCTGCTGACGTCGTGAGCGGACAGTTGAATGACCTCATTAGCAATATGGAATACATATCTACTGAGGTAAATAAAATTGCAAGTAAAGAGCTAAAGAGGGTAAAGATAGATCTAATACTCGAAGATGAAGGTTTTGTAGCGCTGGGCATGGCCGATGAAACCGGATTGCTTGCGGGTAAAGGCGAGACTTCCAATGTTGCAGGTGAAGAATTCTTTATAAGATGCAGTGAAACATTGATGCCCTATATCAGTGACATTACTATTTCAGACGGTGTAGCGATACTAACAGTGGCTGTTCCGTATATCGAGAATGGAAAATTTATGGGTGTTATGTTTTCGGTGCAGCGCGCTGATTTTCTAATTGATTCGATCTCGGCATTACGCATGGGCGAGAAAGGCAGTGCCTACATTGTGGACAGTGTAGGTAATATGGTGGCTCACGATGACAGATCACTTGTTTATTCACAGTTTAACCCAATAAGCGCTGCAGAGACAGATTCAACATGGAAGCCAATCGCAGACTTGACACGGAATGCTTTGCAGGGCGATTACAGTGCAAAGTATTACACATATAACAGGACCAACATGGTCTCCGCATCCGCCAAAATTCCGGGCACAAATGACTGGGTACTCTTCCTAAACGCTGACAGCGACGAATATACCGGCCTTCTCCAAACAAGCGTTATGATAATCTTATTGGCAACTGCAGCTCTTCTTGTCTTTGCTTTTGTAGTGGCTATGTTTGTATCAAGGGGTATAGCAAAGCCGATCAAGCAACTTGAAGGTGCTGCACGCCAGATGGCTGAAGGCGATCTAGGTGTAAGCATTTCAACCAAGGGTAGGGATGAAGTGGCACAGCTTGCCCAGTCTATGCGCAACATGCAGGCAAATCTCCTTCTTTATGTCAGTGAGATCAGACGCTGTCTGTCGGCGCTTGCACACGGCGACTTGACTGTTTCTGTTGAAACTGAGTTTAAGGGTGACTTTAACGAGATCCGCGACTCAATAGAGACTATTATTGATTCCCTCAACGAGTCGATCTCTGAAGTCAAGGAGGCGGCCGACCGGATAGCCGCAAGTACCGAACAGGTAGCCAGTGGTGCACAGACACTTGCCTCCGGCACTACTGAGCAGGCTTCAACAATAGAAGAAATCTCAGCGATGATCCAGGAGATTGAGGGCGAAGCCGGAAAGACTGCGGAGAACACCGTATTGGCTGAGAAAAAGACCAGAGCAGCGGTTGATGAGATTGAGACTTGCAACCAAGATATGATTTCGCTGTCGGATGCAATGGACGAAATCTCCCGAGCCACAAGCGACATCAGTAAGATCATCAAGACGATCGAAGACATTGCATTCCAGACAAACATACTTGCCCTAAACGCAGCGGTTGAAGCTGCCAGAGCAGGTGAAGCAGGTAAGGGATTTGCTGTCGTAGCAGATGAGGTTCGCAACCTTGCATCAAAGAGCGCAGAAGCTGCCAAGAACACCACCTTACTGATCGATGGTACCGTAAACGCTGTGCTTAACGGCACAGCGATTACCGATAAAACCGCAACATCACTGAGCAGAGCAGTTGCAAACGTCAAGGAAATGGACGAAGTAATCAGGGAGATCGCGGTTGCTGCCGAAGAACAGGCAAGGTCGGTTGAGCAGGTCAACACCGGCGTTGAGCAAATCTCTGCAGTAGTTCAGACCAACTCTGCGACCTCGGAGGAAGGTGCGGCATCAAGCGAAGAGATGATGGCATATGCACAGAATCTCAAGAAGATTACAGAGCACTTCAAAATTCGCGACTGACACCTGTGAGCAAAAATGAAGCAAATTACGTGATGTTTAACCATCAAAAACTGTTTGCTACTAGCTCCGCTAACGCGTGCTAACGCATGAGATTTAACTTTTCTGAATATAATACTAGATGGCCGTAGTTTGGTTAAATTACGGCTGTCTTCTTTTTTGAATTCTCTCCCAAGTCGGACACTGGAATCGGACCCAAGTCGGACACTGGGATCGGACACGAGTCGGACACGGGGATTGGTCACGGGGACAGGCTCCTTGTTTAGGGACATCCCCGTTTTTTGGACAAAGAGATCTGTCCCTGCATCCACAGCGTTTATATGTCTATAATTTGGATGTAGGTAGAATATTGCTAAATGATATTAGTCCTCTTTCAAAGATATTTTCAATATGTTATAATTATTTTATAAAACCCAAAAAAGCGGGTGGAGGAAGAAACTTGCAGGATATCAGTAAAATTAGGAATTTTTCAATAATTGCTCACATCGATCACGGAAAATCCACATTGGCGGACAGACTACTTGAACTGTGCAATGCCGTGGATCAGCGTGATATGGAGAGCCGAATACTTGACAATATGGAATTAGAGAAGGAGCGGGGTATTACTATAAAGGCCCGTGCCGTCAAATTGAACTATAAGGCGTCAGACGGAGTGGACTATGTTCTGAACCTGATCGATACACCGGGGCATGTTGACTTCAACTACGAAGTGAGCCGCTCCTTGGCGGCTTGCGAAGGTGCGCTTTTAGTAGTCGATGCTGCTCAGGGAATCGAGGCACAAACACTTGCGAATACTTACCTGGCTATTGATGCCGGGCTTGAAGTATTGCCCGTTATAAACAAGATCGATCTTGTATCGGCGGATCCGGAACGAACTGCACGGGAGATCGAGGACGTCATAGGGATACCTGCCGAAGACGCTCCTAGGATCTCCGCAAAGAATGGTATTAATGTTGAAAGTGTATTGGAGTATGCTGTAAACAACATTCCCGCGCCCAAAGGGGATCCGGAAGCCCCGTTGAAGGCGCTGATTTTCGACAGCCAGTATGACCCGTATAAGGGGGTCGTTGTATACCTCCGTGTGTTTGACGGTGTGCTACGTGACGGCGATTTGGTACGAATGATGGCCACTGGTGCCGATTACGAAGTAGTCGAGGTTGGATACCTAAAACCTCTTGGAATGGAGAAATGTGACGGACTTGGACCGGGAGAGGTTGGTTACTTCACCGCATCCATCAAGAATGTGCAAAACACGCGTGTTGGAGACACTGTGACCCATGTCGAGCGTCCGACACCACAGGCCCTTCCCGGCTATCGCAAGGTTCAACCAATGGTATTTTCGGGAATATATCCTTCGGACGGAGCAAAGTATCCTGATCTTAGAGATGCACTCGAGAAGCTTCGCTTAAACGATGCTTCCCTGTCATATGAGCCTGAGAGCTCTGTCGCTCTGGGGTACGGGTTCCGCTGTGGCTTTCTTGGGCTTCTTCATATGGAGGTTATTCAAGAGCGCCTTGAAAGAGAATTCAACCTAGATATCATAACTACAGCACCCAGCGTTATATATAAGGTGCGCTATACAAGTGGTGAAGAGGAGATGATCGACAATCCTCTGAACTTCCCCGATGCTACAGTGCTCGACTACGCAGAAGAGCCTTTTGTAGCCGCCAATATAATGGTTCCTTCGGAATACACCGGCAACATCATGGATCTTTGCCAGGAACGCCGCGGGATTTTCAAGGACATGAAATACATTGATTCCGATCGAGTCGAGCTCCACTATGAGCTACCTCTAAATGAGATCATATACGACTTTTTTGATGCGCTTAAATCCCGCACAAGGGGCTATGCCTCCCTTGACTATGAGCTAATAGACTATCGTGAAAGTGACCTGGTGAAGCTTGACGTTCTTCTCAATGGTGATGTGGTTGACGCATTGAGCTTTATCGTACACAGGGATAAGGCGTATGCTCGTGGCCGCAAAATCACTGAAAAGCTTAAGGACAACATTCCACGCCAGATGTTTGAGATTCCGATCCAGGCAGCAATAGGTTCAAAGATAATTGCGCGGGAAACCGTCAAAGCCCTTCGTAAGGATGTCCTTGCCAAGTGCTACGGCGGTGACATCACAAGGAAAAAGAAGCTGCTTGAAAAGCAGAAGGAAGGCAAGAAGCGGATGCGCTCACTGGGCAGCGTAGATGTTCCGCAGGAGGCCTTTATGGCGGTGCTTAAACTGGATGAGTAGCCGACAAACAGCAGCTATGTCAGCTGCGTCAGGTGGTAGTATAGGATGGCTAAGAGAAAAGACAAGTTCATAATGGGGCAGGGGTCGAGTGTATATTGGAGGATGGCATCTGAACAGTTGGAAAAGCTTCCCGGATTATATATACATATTCCTTTTTGCAAAAAGAAGTGTGATTACTGTGATTTTTATTCAGTTACTGCTACAGATGACAAGGCCACACAATATACCCAAGCACTGCTCGCTCATCTGGAAGAGGCAGCGGAGTTTGTCCGTTCACCTGTAGAGACTGTTTACATAGGCGGAGGAACGCCGGCAATGTTGGGCGTAAAGAACCTGTCATTGTTATTGGGGACTGTACGTAAGCTTTTTAAGTTGGCCGCTAATCCAGAGATAACAGTTGAACTCAACCCGGAATCCACCGACAAGTCGCTGCTAAAGGCCTTAAAAAGGGCGGGTTGTACCAGGCTCTCCATAGGGATACAGTCGGCTGTGGACCAGGAACTAAAACGCCTTGGACGTCTGCACAGTTTTGAGGATGCGAAAAATGCCGTTGAGCTTGCAAGAAAAGTCGGATTTGGCAATATAAGCGTTGACCTGATGTATGGTATCGAAGGCCAATCTGTGGACAGCCTTGCTTACAGCTTGCGCGAGATCCTCAGCCTCGAGCCTGAGCACATATCATGCTATGGATTGAAGGTTGAGGAAAACACACCGCTTTGGCGGCGCAGAGAGTTGGCAGATCTCCCCGACGATGACATTCAGGCCGAGTTTTATGAGACAATATGTGAAACTTTGAGGAGCGCTGGATATTCGCACTACGAGATTTCCAACTTTGCAAAGCCCGGATATGCCTCGAGTCACAACCTTAAGTACTGGAGGCTTGAGCCATATTTAGGTTTTGGTCCGGGGGCCCACTCGGACTTCGGCGGTAGAAGATTCTCATGTGTGCGATCCATTGACGCTTATATTGACGGCATCAAAAACGGTGAAGCAGTAATTGATGATATAGAAGAGATACCACTAAAGGAACGTGCAGTCGAATATGTGATGCTGCGGTTACGGCTGTCGGAGGGGTTCGATCCGTCAGAATATACACGCTTATTTTCAAAAAGTATTGAGCCAATAGAGGCTAAGCTTCGTGAATATGAGAAGCATGGATTTGCTAGATATGACGGACGATGGGCACTTACCGAGAATGGATTTTTGGTGTCCAACTCAATAATCTCTTCGCTATTGTAGCAGCGTTTGAATATTATGTTATAGATTTCCAGGAGGCTTATTACATATTATTTTCAGGAGGCTTTCTACATATTAAAAATATGATAGAGATATGTTAGAACAGATTTTTTATACTATCGAGAGGGGTGTGCGACATTAAAAAGAATGAGCTAAAAAAAAGCTGTCTTCGTATTATTATTGCAGTGATACTCATATTGCTGCCCACTTTACTGCGTAAAATAATATCCTCTGCGTGGATATCGAACTCTTTCAAACCTGTTTCGCGGTATGTTTCACGAACTTTGTCGAGCCTCTCGGGAATATTCCCATTTTCACTGGCTGAGATATTGTTATACCTGCTGATAATTGGGACTCTGTTCTACATAATCATTACGATATTCAATGTGATCAGGAAAAAGAGGCCTGCTGTCTATCTCTTGAGATGTGCCACAAAAATCGCGCTGACTGCATGTTCTATGATTTTCATCTTTAACATGTTGTGGGGTCTCAACTATTTTTCGCTCTCATTGGCCGATGAGTTGAACATGGAAGTTGGCCGTTACTCAGTTGAAGTCCTTAGTCTTACAACCGCAAGTTTTGTTGAAGAACTAAACGACATTGCAGGGGAAGTTCCCAGGGATCAAAATGGTGTCAGCCAATTTGGATCATTTAAGATGTTGTCAGCTATGGCTGTCGAAGGATGGAGCAATTTAGCAAAATCCACCGGAGCATTTGAGAATGTACGTGTTACTAAGCCAAAGGCACTTTCTCCTATGGCGGGGGAACTCATGTCCCGGGCCGGAATAACGGGAATCTACATACCGTTCACGGGTGAAGCAAACGTCAATGCCGGGATTCCCGACTCTTCTCTGCCGTTTACAATGGTGCATGAGCTAGCGCATGCGGCAGGTGTTGCGCCCGAGAATGAAGCAAACTTCGCTGCGTTTTTGGCTTGCAGAGAAAATCCGAACCCGGAGTTTAGATATTCCGGTTATCTCAGTGCCTTTGTTTACAGTTATAACGCTCTCTATAAAGAAGACGCGGGGGCTGCGAGTTCGCTGTTAGGCCAACTTGATGAACGGGTTTTGGCTGACTTAAAGTACCGATCTGATTATTGGAAGAGATACGAAGGAGAAATGAGGACTATAGGCACAAAGGTAAATAATACATATTTAATGGTGATGAAGCAGACCAATGGTGTAAAGAGTTATGGAAAGGTCGTTGATTTGCTCATAGCCGATTATGTGGCACGCAATGGGAATCCCGATTTAGATCCTGATTTTGCATAATACGGCGCAAGAAATGCTTTTCGATTTGTGCCGTCAATATATGCGGGAGGTGCAAAGATGAACAGTTGCATCCTTGCTCTTGACCAAGGGACAACAAGTTCACGCGCGATCATTTTTGACCGGAACGGGCGGGAAATGGCACGAGGGCAGAATGAGTTCCCGCAGTACTATCCGGAGCCCGGTTGGGTTTCACACAGCCCAATGGAGATTCTTCAATCGCAGTACGCAGCAATACTGGAGGCGTTTAGAGCATTTGATGAGCTGAACGCTGACGCCGGCGTAAAAGAACCTCTGGATATTGCAGCAATAGGGATAACGAATCAGCGCGAAACTACTGTCGTTTGGGACAGGAACACAGGTGAACCTATTTACGATGCGGTTGTCTGGCAATGTAGGAGATCGGCACCTATTTGTGAGGAGATCCTCTGCGATGCGGAGCTAACTAGCTACATAGCCAGGACCACCGGACTTTTACCCGATGCGTATTTTTCTGCGACAAAGCTCAAATGGATTTTGGACAATGTTCCGGGGGCAAGAGAATCAGCGGAAAAAGGTGAGCTTCTATTCGGCACGATCGATACATGGCTCATATGGAATATGACCGGTGGAGAAGTGCACGCAACCGACTATTCCAATGCTTCACGCACTATGCTTTACGACATACACAACTTGTGCTGGGACAAGCGAATTTGTGAGTGGCTTGAGATACCCCTATCTATGCTGCCCGAGGTGTGTCCTACTTCACATTGCTATGGGACGGTGTCTAGTGATTCAGGACTGCCTGAAGAGCTGATCGGAGTGCCCATTGCGAGCGCAGCAGGTGATCAGCAGGCAGCACTGTTTGGCCAGGCATGCTTTAACAAAGGGGATGTAAAAAACACGTACGGAACCGGCTGTTTTCTGATAATGAACACCGGCAAGGAGTGCGTGCTGTCAAATAATCGTTTACTATCGACTATAGCTTGGGGCATAGGTGATGAGATCACTTACGCCCTTGAGGGGAGCGTATTCAACGCCGGTTCAGTGATAAAATGGTTGCGAGATGATCTTGGAATCATTTCAACTGCCAGAGAGTGCGATGTATTGGCTGAAAGTGTACCCGATACAGGTGGTGTGTATTTTGTGCCTGCATTCACCGGACTTGGTGCTCCATATTGGGATATGTATGCCAGAGGTACGATAATTGGTATAACGCGCGGAACGGGAAGGGCACAAATTGCCAGAGCGGTAATTGAGGCAATAGCACACCAAAGTGCGGATCTTCTAGACGCCATGCGCGAAGATGTTGGGGCACATATAGGCGAGATACGCGTTGACGGGGGAGCCTCGGTCAGTAATATTATGATGCAATTTCAGGCTGACATATCAGGTGCCCGGGTACTTCGCCCCTTCAGAGCTGAGACGACTGCATGGGGTGCTGCAGCGTTGGCCGGTCTTGCAATTGGTCTATGGAACGATATAGATGAGCTAAAGGAACTTTGGAGCAGTGACTGCACTTTCGAACCCGCTATGTCACCTGAAGTTAGGATAGCAAAGCGTAAAGAATGGGCGCGTGCTGCCAATCGTTCACTATCATGGGCTGATAAAGTCGAAATCTGTTGATTACAGCAGACAAGTGAGACAAGGGGACGGTTTTTCTGTCTTGGAGCTGGTTGCTAAGACAGAAGAACCGTCTTTTATCAAACAATATTAACTATATTATACTGTATCAAGCTGTAATAGAATACATCATAAAATATTAAACCCATATTGACACTCCTCATGACGAAGTCACGGGATATCGGCTAGAGTTCTTTGTTAACAGTATTAAACTTGTCTAAACATGTCGAATCTCGTCAAACAATTAACGAAGTGTAGAATATTTGACAAATTTATTGAAATTGCTCTCAAAAGTAACAAACATTTAATATATTGTAAATACTGGTTTAAAATGTATATATTATTATATTACTCGCAAGAAGTGATAGCAGTTTTCATCTTTTCCCTCCTTTGGGGCGGCGGTGCCGCCTCGTTTTCTTGTCTAAATGACTCTGCCCAAATATAACAGCGAACTCTGCTGTTTAAGATGAAAATGTTCCGTTGCAAGGATTGCATTATATTCGTGGCATCTTATTATCAGGATTCCAGTCGTTAAAAGAAACCTTAATTTCAGTAAATAATTTATCAGATTTCAGTAAAAGGAAGATAAGACAAGGGGAAGTTTGTGACACAGTCAGCAGTCCCCTCTCTTGGAGCTTAGTCCAAGACAGAAGAACCGTCCCCTTGAATCAAAAGCCTCCTGTCAAATATGCTTGACAGGAGACTTTTTAATTTTAGCTATTAAGTTTGAGTGTAACTTTAATTATCCACCAAATGCTGTTAACAGGAAGCCGGCTGCAACTGCAGAACCGATAACACCAGCTACGTTAGGGCCCATGGCGTGCATAAGCAAGAAGTTGGAGGGATTTGCCTTTTGGCCTTCCACTTGGCTTACACGCGCTGCCATTGGAACTGCGGATACACCGGCTGATCCAATGAGTGGGTTGACCTTGCCTTTGGTTGCCCAGTACATAATTTTGCCGAAAAGAAGTCCGCCAAATGTACTGAAGCTGAAGGCAAAAAGACCTAGCGCAACAATCTTTATTGTCTCGAATGTGAGGAATCGGCCTGCTACTGTGGTGGCGCCGACGCTAATGGATAGGAAAATCGTAACGATGTTCATAAGCGCATTTTGGGCTGTGTCAGAAAGACGTGCCGTAACACCTGTCTCGCGAAGTAGATTTCCAAGCATTAGCATTCCAATGAGCGGAGCAACGTCGGGCAACAGCAATACAGTAAATATCGTTACAATGATGGGGAATACTATTTTCTCTGTTTTTGTGACTTCCCGGAGTTGTTCCATTTTTGTCTCGCGTTCCTTCTTTGTTGTAAGGAGACGCATAATTGGAGGCTGGATCATTGGAATCAATGCCATGTATGAGTAGGCAGCAATAGCTATTGCGCCTAAGAGGTGTGGAGCAAGCTTTCCTGTAAGGAATATGGCTGTTGGACCGTCCGCTCCTCCTATAATACCGATAGAAGATGCTTCTTGTACGTTAAAACCAAGAACGATTGCAAGTATAAATGCACAATAAATACCTAGCTGAGCAGCCGCTCCCAATAGAAGTGACTTAGGATTGGCAAGGAGTGGACCAAAGTCGGTCATTGCGCCAACACCTAAGAAAATCAAAGAGGGGTAAACTCCCGTTTTAATACCAATGTATAGAATGTCGAGTAATCCACCGCTTTTAAGGACGTTGGCGTAGTCGACTTCACCCTGCCACAACTCCGGGTGGTACATGTTGGCACCAGGAAGATTGGTAAGCAGCATACCAAAAGCAATACCAACCAAGAGGAGGGGCTCAAACTTTTTGACAATGCCCATATAGAGCAAAACACAGGCAAGTCCGATCATAATCAGCTGACGCCAGTCCGTGCTCATCAGGTAAAAACCCGACATCTCCCAAATACCTTTTAGAATTTCACCAATTGAACTCATATATATCCATCCTAACCCAAGACAACCAAAGGAGCGCCGGTATCGACCGAAGCACCTTGTGTCGTAATAACTTGAACAACCACGCCATCTCTGGGGGCCACGATTTCATTTTCCATCTTCATGGCCTCAAGAATCAGGAGGACCTGTCCCTTTTTAACGGATTGGCCTTGGGAGACTTTTATGCTTAATATGGTTCCGGGCATAGGTGCTGACACAGTTTCTCCGTTTGCAGGGACTGCAACGGGAGCTTGAGCCGGTGCGGGAGCAGGGGCAGCTTGCTGTGCAGGAGCTGGCGCAGGAGCAGGTGCAGGAGCAGTCACTTGTGCTGGAGCTGCTTGCGGTGCCGCAGCTGGAACCGAAACAGCGCCCGGAGTTCCAAATATCACGAGTGGAGCGCCTGTATCAACCGAGGCTCCCTGGCTTACAGGTATCGCACCAATAGTTCCGTCGTGTGGTGCAACGATCTCGTTTTCCATCTTCATGGCTTCGAGGATCAGGAGGACCTGTCCTTTTTTTACGGTATCACCGGGTGAGACTTTTATGCTTAAGATCGTACCCGGCATTGGAGATGCAACCACATCTCCGCCTGCTTGTACAGGTGCCGGTGCGGCCGGAGCTGCAGCTACGGGTGCTACCGCCGGAGCCGGTGCAGCTTGTGGAGCAGGTGCTGCTACAGGAGCAGGAGCCGCTTGCGGTGCTGCAGCGGGTGCATATGCGGCATATTCATCAACGAGGATGGCCTCGCCTTTTTCGACTTCCACCTCGTATGTCTTTCCGTTCAAAGTCACTTTATATTTCATAGATCAAAATCCTTTCATTCATCCAAGGAATATGGTGATTAGGGACGTATTGAGGATGCGTTTCAAGGCGAGCAGGCTTAATCTATCCGCTTTATCGATTTGAAACGCAGTTGATTGAGCGGTACTTTGAGATGGTCGGCGACAATGGCCATAACCATAGCAGCCTGCTTATCCGGGACATTATTGAGCTTGATCTCGCCGACAGAGCCGGGTGCTAGTTCATTGTTAGCATTTCCTGCTTGAGTATAACTTGTTGATGGAGCAGGGTTAGCTGTTGCGGCTGTTGCCTGGGTTGCATCTTGGATGGGTTTGTTGTTTTCTTTTGAAAAGATCCTTGTAAGAATAGCCAATACGACCATCAATGCAATCAGCACTGCAAATACAATGCCTATTCCCAAAATAGAAAGGCCCCCCGCTTCTGATAGTGTTACATTTGTCAAGGCGGTTTTTAACATTTAGCCTTCCTCCTATGCTTCAACAATGGTGTATACAGCCCTGTTTTCTTCCTTTTCCGTGCGCTCTTTAAGGAATCTTTCAGCTATAGCCGGGAAGAGTGCATAGCTTAGAACATCCTCATCAGACTTTGCATACTCACCGATCTCTTTTTTGAAATTTTCAAACTCAGGAGAGAGAGATGCAGCGTATCTGTCAGTGATACGGGGCTCGTCACCAAGTACTTTTTTGACTATCTCAGAATCGATCTCTCCGGGAGGAGTGCCATATTCGCCACGGACATAAGAGCGGATCTCTTTAGAGATGTTTTTGTAGCGCTCACCGGTAATCACATTGCTTACAGCCTGAACGCCAACCATCTGACTCATGGGTGTAACAAGTGGCGGATAGCCGAGTTCTGCACGTACCTTAGGAGTCTCCTCGAGCACCTCGGACAGACGATCGATAGCATTTTGTGCCTTAAGCTGTGCAATCAAGTTTGAAAGCATTCCACCGGGGATCTGGTAATTGAGTGCATCCGTCTCGACACCCATTACATATGGGTCCAAAAGGCCGGTTTCGAGGTAATTGTTCTTTACAGGTTTGAAGTAGTCATTGATTTCCTTCAGTACATCATAATCAAGGTCAACTTCGTATCCTAACTGGCGTAGTGAATAGACCATGGATTCTGTGGAGTATTGAGATGTTCCACCAGACATGCTGGATATTGAAGTATCGATTATATCGGCACCGGCTTCAACTGCTTTTAGAAGAGTCATGGGTGCAAGTCCTGTGGTAGAGTGGGTGTGGAGGTCAATAGGAACCTTGACGGTCTCTTTAAGAGCTTTGACCAGGTCATATGCCTCTTTTGGACCCATGATACCGGCCATATCCTTTATGCAAATTGAGGAAGCACCCATCTCTTCCATTTGTTTACCAAGTTTAGCATACGCTTCCAGGGTGTGAACAGGTGATGTGGTATATGATATAGCGATCTGGGCTTCACCACCGCGTTTGATAGTTTCATCGACTGAAACCTCAAGGTTGCGAAGGTCGTTGAGCGCATCGAATATACGGATGATGTCAATGCCGTTTTCTATAGATTTTGCCACAAACTTACGGACAACGTCATCAGGATAGTGCTTGTAGCCTAGAAGGTTCTGACCACGAAGGAGCATCTGAAGCTTTGTGTTCTTGACGTTTTTGCGTATGTTGCGAAGCCGCTCCCATGGATCCTCGTTCAGGTAGCGAAGGCATGAATCGAACGTGGCGCCGCCCCAGCATTCTAGAGAGTAGTAACCTGCCTTGTCCATGGCCTTGAGAACATCCTCAAAAACATTGTAGGGCATTCTTGTGGCCAGCAAAGACTGTTGTGCATCTCGTAGCACAGTCTCTGTAAATCTGACTTTCATAAAATCCTCCTTTTTATTTATGGGAAAATTACATTTATTAATAAGCAACACACGCCCCCGATTATCTAAGTTGGACGGTGAGCAATGATGCCAATCTACCCCATTTTGACCATTCACTCTACATAATAACATATGGTGAACAAAATGGAAATGAGCATGTTAAATAAAATTAGAGAGAATATTCGCGCGTATTTAGATGGAATATTGATGCTATAATTAAAATAAATGGTGTCGAAATCTTCGCATGATTAATATGACAATTATTGTGGTGATAATATATCAGCCATGATATGCGCACTCAATATTATACACAAAAAACTTGACACGCGGTTAAACGGTAATATATAATCTATTTTGCGCCAAACCGCGTTAAATATCTGTTTTATTATATAGTATATGCGTATGGCGTCGCAATGGAGTAAGGGAGGTGTTGCAGTTGAAGCGTACCTATCAGCCTAAGAAGCGTCAGCGTTCCCGCGAGCATGGTTTTCGCAAGAGGATGCGCACATCAAACGGTCGTAAAATCTTGAAAGCGCGTCGCGCAAAAGGAAGAGCACGCCTGACCCATTAAGGAGGCGTCATGATCTTTACAGAATCCCTTAAGGAAAATTATCAATTTAGGCGGCTTTACCGAAGAGGGAAAAGCGAAGCGGGTCCCTTTGTTGCGGTATACTGCTTAAAAAACGGCAAGGACATAAACAGGCTGGGAATCACGACCGGCGGAAAGCTGGGAAAGGCGGTTATCCGAAACCGGATAAGACGGCGTATTATGGAAGCGTACCGACTCTCTGAGAATAGAATGAGGCGCGGATATGACATAGTAGTTGTAGCACGGGGTCGCTCGGTAGCCGCCACTTATCATCAAATTGAATCGGACTTGCATAAATGTCTGCATAATCTTGGAATTATGCGTGAAGTGTTATGAAATGGTTACTTCTAAAACTGATCGACTTCTATAGAAAAGGCATTTCACCAATGACACCACCTTCCTGCCGTTTCATCCCCACATGCTCCGAATACGCAAGACAAGCTATTGAAAAATATGGTGCCCTTAAAGGATCGTGGCTAGCGTTACGGAGATTGCTCAAATGTCATCCATTTCATAAAGGGGGATATGATCCGCTTCAATAGTTAGTTGTTACCGGTCCAATGACCACGGTCTTATCGGTAAGACCGACAAATAAGAGCCTGGCTCTGATGGAGGAAACCCTCAGTGTGGAACACATTAATAGTTCAGCCCATATCGTGGCTGCTGAGAACGCTGTATGAACTTACCGCTTCATATGGTATAGCAATTATATTATTTACAATTATAATGAAAATTGTCTTTCTGCCTTTTGCAATGAAAGGCAAAAAGTCAATGATTGCTGTGCAGCGTCTCAACCCAAAGCTCAAGGAGCTTGAGGCCAAATACAAAAACGATAAAGAAAAATACAATCTCGAATTGCAAAAGCTTTACAAAAAGGAGAAGGTCAACCCTTTGTCAGGATGCCTGTGGCAACTCCTTCCGTTTCCGATTATAATAGCTCTTTTCGATGTTGTGCGCAGACCACTTACAAACCTGATGCGGTTAAGTGGTGAACAGATAGAGCAAATCATTTCTCATCCTGCTATTAGTGAGAGTCTAACTGCAAAAGGCATAAATTTGGCAACTGCAGCTGCCCAGAATCAGATTCCTGTAGCAAACGCAATACATGAAAACTTCGACAAGCTGATCGTATCCCTGCCTGAAGTTGCTTCTACTTTGATCGATATCGATTTTACATTTTTAGGGATGAATCTTTCGCTTACGCCATCATTCGGGTATCTTAATGCTTACTGGTTCTTGCCGATCATATCGGGTGCAATGGCGTATGTTGGAATGCAGATCACTCAAAAGTTTAGTGGTAATACAACCCAGGAGCAAAATCAACAGGGCAAGATGTTTGCGCTTATGAGTCCTATTATGTCGGTATGGTTTGGTTTTATGTGGCCAGCCGCCATGTCGGTTTACTGGATCGCAAACTCATTGATAGGTATCGTTCAGGACTTTTTGCTTAATTTATACTACAAGAAGAAATTTGACTTGAGGGACGCTGAGAAGGAAAAACAGGAAGCTGCCCAAGCTCAAGCACAAGCCAAGAAAAAAGCTGAGCTTTCTGAAAAACACTCTCAAGACTCAAAGATGACCCGCTCCAATCTATCCAACACTTCGAGAAAGAAGTACGAAAGGCTGAAAAAACAAAGTAAGCAGTCGTACAATCAGAACAAATCAAATGCTGCCGGAGAAGTTGATAATGCCGACTCCGACACTGCAGATGATGCGAAAGGAGCGACAGACGATGATTAAGTCGGTGGAAGCTACCGGCAAAACTTTGGAAGAGGCCTTTGCCAATGCTATGAATGAACTAGGCATTGATGATGATACACTAAATGTCGAGAAAGTTGTTTTGGAGAATCCGAGAAGTGGATTTCTGGGGATTGGAAGTTCTCCCGCAAAGGTTCGCGTAAGCTATGAAGTAAGCCGAAGCGATAAAGCATTGACCTTTTTGCAGGGTCTTTTGGATAGAATGGGAGCTCTTGCAAACCCTGTTGTCGTAAAATCCAATGATGAAAATATTGAGCTGTCCATCGAGGGTGAAAACCTTGGTATGCTTATAGGGCGCAGAGGTGAGACACTCAATGCCATTCAACATATCACAAACTACGTTGTTAACCGGGGTGAACAAGAACGTATTCGTGTTATCGTAGATGTTGAAAACTACCGCAAGAAACGCGAAGAGTCTCTGCGCAGGTTAGCTGAAAAGACAGCCTCAAAGGTTATGCGCTTCAAACGCAATATAGCATTGGAGCCTATGAATGCCTACGAGCGCCATGTTATCCATTCAGCGCTTCAAGACTGGAAGGATGTTTCAACCTTTTCGTCGGGAGCCGAACCACGCAGGTGTGTTGTAGTCAGCTATACACCAAATGGAGAGAAACCTGACAGGGGACATCGTTCACGTTCCAATAGGGCATAAGATATCGTGAAACAGTGGACATAGCGTATTTGACTTAATTGATTAACTAGATACATTATGACAAAATTTAGAGCCATACCTTGCTATATGCACAGGTCTGGCTCTTTGTTTGTCTTTATGCAACTTTTCGAAAGATTAATGAAGGTCAGACTACAGTTAACTAACTCATCTATGTACATTTATCATAGATCGGTGAAAGATATCAAACTCTGAGATATGTTCTTGAGATATTTGCTATGACACTGATCTGCTTAATCCTCGGTCATAAAGAGAACGCCCAAAGTGTTTGGACCACAGTGTGAGGAGATTGTACAGCTTGCGCGAGTAACAAATATTTCATCAAATATATTACGACTCTTGACATAGTCATAAACCATTTGGATGCGCTCTTCTGAAATGCCGGAGTGGGTTATGAAAGCACGATCCTTTTTGATCTTCTGATAGCGGTTAAGACGCTCTTCGGCATATTGTAGCAACACCTTATCCAGGTTGCCGCGATATATCTTGCCAACACCCATAGCACCGCTGGAGTTATCCACCTCTATACAGGGCTTAAGCTTCAACAGGTTAGATCCCATGGCTGCTACAGCGGAACAGCGCCCACCGGCACGCATAAACTCGAGAGTATCAAGAATAAAGCTTGCATGAGAATGTCTTGTAAGCTGTGATACTTCTTCTGCAACATCCTTTGCGGACATGCCTTTGGCGATGCGCTCGGCTGCTTCTAAGACAAGCAGAGCTATTCCGGAAGAAAGATTACAGGAGTCTACAGGATAGACGTTTCCGATTGCCTGAGCCGCAGCAACGCAGTTTTGATAGGACGAGGATAGTGCCGAACCGAGGGAGAGGTGAACTACATCATATCCCTGATCTGTCCACTTGCGGAAAAAATCAATGTGATCGGCTATGTTGATTGCTGAAGTTTTCGGAAGGATCCCTTTTTCCCTATAGGCTTTATATATGTCTTCCGGTTGTATTGTTACACCGTCAATAAATGTCTCATCCTCAAGGGTAATAGTGTAAGGGAAAAACGTAACGTTATATTTGTCTCTCAATTGATCGCCAAGATCACATGTGCTGTCAGCGCACAGTACTACTTTATTTGCCATAGTCAGTTGATTCCTCCCCTAATGTTCATTGATCTCAAATATTTTATTTTTGTTTTGCAACAACTTAGAGTCTTTGATAAACTTATCCGTAATTTTGATAACTATCATCATATCACATAATAATGAAAAAATAAAGCTGAGAAATTCAGTATTTCACAAATGAAGTTTTATTAGTCAGTCAATCATATTAACTTATGCGATGTTGTATTTGTCCTCAAAATGTTCAAGCAGTTAAGTCCAAGCTCCCGGCAAAAGGGGTTTATACAATGCTGATGTCGCATTGTGTCGTATTATGGTGAACGATTTATGTAGAAAATAATCAATTATTCCAGTATAATGATGATATAGCTTGGATCTACCGAGTGTTATTATAGGGAGGGTGCCTATGGGAAGGGAAAGACTTTACCACATTATTAAGGCAGTACAGGTTTTTGCACTTGGGTGTTTGATAGAAATCAAAAGAAAGCGGATTGGACTAAAGATTGTTAAGCAAAAAAGCCTCTCCTCAGAATCAATTCTTAAAGCCAACATAAGTTTGTCGAAATTAGGGAACAGATGGATGGAGCTAAAAGCAGCAAATGAGAATGATAATAAAAAGGATGCGGGAAATTTGCATTTCCTCTAACCTGAGATCGATAAGTTAACGTCATTTTTATAAAAAGCCCTTTGTGACAAGCTATGCTTGGCAGAGGGCTTTTTTGAAAGGTGCTTTGATGAGGCTAAATAAAAACGCATGAGGTGCGCCAAAGTGCGCACACATGCGTACAAATAGTTTCAGATAGGAGTATGTATTCGATTTCAAATGCTAAGCTGTGCTTGCCTCTTCAGCTACCCCTCTTTCTGTAAGGTCAGAAAATTCAATTTCGTTTGCATCCGAGAACCTTGCCAAAACTCTTTTGTAGATGTTAAACTCTTTGCCACAAGCCTTTTCTTCAAATATAAGTGTTGAACTTGTTTGAGTATTGTTTTCCGAAGCCTGTGGAATTCCGGGAATTCTGGGCATTTCGGAAAATTCGAATACTATCTGCTCAGCATCAACTTGCCGAAAAAGCTTTTTGATTTTAACTGGCTGAATGGTAATTTTTTTGATCTTCTTTGTTTCAAAATTTACAGATAAAGGTCTGCCGTTCAGGTTTGCGATCATGGATATGTCGTTTTTCTCAATGTTCAAACGGACGCTTTTGAATTTTGGCAATTGTTGAACAGAATTCACATTTGCCGGCACAATACTCATTCCTTTCTTACACATTGATAAACTCAACTATTTCCTTATTAAATGGTAACACGCTGGCACACTTGTGTCAATGGGCAAAATATAAGATAAAATGACGACAATAACTGTAATAATAACTAAATGCGGTCTTGTTTTTAAGAAAGCATCAAATTCTAACATTCGATTTAAGCACATATATAGATGCTTCAATTAGTTTACATAAATCCTACATTTTCTGGGTGGACGGTTTAAGTCAACTTTGCAATCAACTGGAATAGTTAAAAGGAGGCGAGTTGTAAAATTAAATGAAACACAAATAAAGAAATAAATAGGCCCACGAGAGCTTCTCTGTTATAATGTTAGTTCCTACAACAAACAGAAACGGAGAAGCTTCATGAGCCAAGTCTATTGTATCAGAACTCGCATAAAAGGTAAACACCTAAGGTTCGAAGAGCGTGAAGAGCTAGAAGCGATAGTAACTAAGAACAATTACTTGCCTAAGAAATCAAGGCTTAGCCATCGGGAAATAGCAGAACGAATGGGAGTAAGCCCAGCCACAATAAGTAGGGAGCTGAGGCGTGGGAAGGTAATCTTAAGGGATTGCCAATGGCGTGAAGTGGTTAGCTATTCAGCCTTAAAAGCCCAAGAGGACTATGATGAGAAGGCAAGTGCAAAAGGGGCTCATCTAAAAATTGGTAAGAACTATGAGTTAGCAGAAAAAATTGAGAACTGTATTATAAATGGCAAGTTCTCTCCTTATGCGACCATAGAGAAACTTAAGGATGACCCTGACTATCAAAGAACACCCATATCTAAGCGAACGCTCTATAATTATATAGACCGTGAGTTATTACTCAATGTAACAAAAAAGGACTTACCTCGAAAAGGCAAGAGTTCAAAACGCAAGTATACCCGAGTAACCCGCAGAATACGGGATGTAGACGCCAAACGCATAGATGAGCGCCCACAAGAGGCGAATGACCGCAGTGAGCTCGGTCACTGGGAAATGGATTGCGTTGAACCAGGTCGAGGAAAAGGCAGGGCATGCTTGCTTGTGCTGGTTGAGAGGCTATCTAGAAAGACACTGATATTTAAGTTGCGTAGCCAAACACAAAAAGAAGTGCTAAAACGACTTGACCAACTAGAGAAAAAGATAGGTGCAAAGCGATTTCGAAAGATGTTTAAAACAATAACAGTTGATAATGGAAGTGAGTTTTTAGATTGGCGCAAGCTAGAACGGTCCTGCATAAGCAGTAAAGCACGCACCCGAATTTACTACTGTCACCCATATCATTCATGGGAAAGAGGTACCAATGAACAGATAAATGGACACATACGACGATTTATCCCCAAGGGATGTTCGATAGCGAAATACAGTACAAAAGCAATATTAAAGATCCAAGAATGGCTTAATGATTACCCACGTAAGGTTTTAGAAGGTAAATGCGCAAACGAGGTAGTTAAAGAAGAACTAAGAAAGTGTTCATAGCGAAAGCATTTCCCGTTCCGCCCAGACCCAAACCGCCAGAAACAAGCGAAAACTACAAGATATCTAGATAACATTTGACAGAGAAAAAGTGTTTCACTTTAACTTGCAATTTGCGGAATAGTTAAAAGGAAAATATTCATATTGACATTTTTACTGGATTATAGTATTCTATCTAGGCGGCTTGATTTGGCGAAAGCCTTATTGGGTCATGTATAGTTTAATAGTTATGGAGAAGTCGCGTAGCCTGGTCGAGCGCGCACGATTGGAAATCGTGTAGGCCCCAAAAGGGTCTCGAGGGTTCGAATCCCTCCTTCTCCGCCAATTATAAGAGTTTACGGGTTTTACCATAGATTGGTAAGACCCGTTTTTTATAAAACTTCTTTATTGTATAATCAGCACTATGTTAAGAGTAATTTAGAAACCTCTATGCAGCTTCATCAGCATAATTGTTTTTGCTGGGGGGTGCTTTGTCTAAAAGAAAAAGATTGGATCCAAAAAGCAAAGGTTATATAAGTATGAATTTTATTGGCCAGATTTTGAATTCAACGAGTTAACCCTAATCATTGAATCATCAAAACCAAATGACTTCAATATTTTCTTCTTTTCTTCGTCTATGTAATCCTTGATACAATCCGGAAGCAAAGTAATTTGCTCACGTTGCTGTCATTAGATATATTTCCATACCATAAATCTTGGTGCAACAAATTCTGCATAATTATTTTCGCAACTGACTATTACGTGGACATTTCGGACAGCCTGTCCAGTGTATTATATCAAAATTAAAACAGCGAATTAAACATAATGCAGTATATACATTCATGTAAATTGCTAATTGAATTCGAATGCAACAAGCCCTAAAATTATTATCATAATCATTCAAAATATGTGCAAATCACAAAAGTCACAGACCTATAAGTTTTTGCTTATGCAGATTATATGACGGAGGTAGTCGGGTATGTTGAATGGAATTCCTTACAGGCCGGTTTCAGGCGAATTCAATCTGAAGGACAGAGTAGCCATCGTTGTCGGCGGTTCGGGCGGTATTGGCGGTGCAAGCGCCGAACTGTACGCAAAAAAGGGAGCTAAGGTCGCCATCGTCGATATTAAGGATACTGTAGAGCAGGTCGCTGCAGACCTGTCGGAGAAATACGGCATCGAAGCCATAGGTATTCGCTGCGACATTACTGTAAAGGAGCAGATTTGGGAGACCGTTGCAAAGGTTAAGGAACGTTTCGGAGAGATCAACATCCTTTTGAACAGCGGCGGATATGTTTACCTCGACAAGGCAGAGGACATCTCGTTCGAGGAAGTTGAAAAACAGGTTAAGATCAACACGTTCGGTCCCTTCCACATGTCGCAAGCCGTCGCCAGGGAAATGATCGCTCAGGGCAAGGGCGGCAAGATCATATGTATCACGTCCCAGGCAGACTTTATCGCGATCGACAAGCATGTTGGCTACACGATGAGCAAAGCAGCCCTGGTGGGAATGATCAAGGTCATGGCCCTTGAATGGGCAAAGTACGGCATCAATGTCAACGGTATCGCCCCCACAGTCGTCCGTACATACATGGGCGATCGCGCTTGGCAGGGCAAAGTCAAGGAAGAGATGCTGCAGAAGATCCCAGCCCACCGCTTTGCGGAAGTCGATGAGATTGCCGCAGTCGTCCTGTTCATGTCGTGCGACGAGTCCAACATGATCACGGGCGAAGACCTCGTCGTGGACGGCGGATTCACCATATATTGATAATTAATAGACACTAACGTAATTCTATGGGGGAAATTGTTAATGGACTTGCGGTAAAGTGTTTCGAACTGGGGAGACATGTTCTCGACATGATCATGAGCGGCCGGAGCGGCCATATCGGAGGTAATTTCTATAATTTTACCAAGTAAGCATAAATAATGCTTAAGAATAAAGGGTTCCGGACATTGATCATTGATCTTTCCTTACGGCTGTTCTGCCTTAAGATGATTGTGTCAGGAACATTTTTGGCGCTCTGTCAATTGTTGAGGTACAGCATAAGTAAAAATGAGATCCGGTAGATAAGTACGGTTACTTACCGGGTCTTTTTTATAAAAAAAACCTTGTAATCAACATAAAAAAGATAGAATAGCACATCAAGCAATATAGAGTAGTAATCGCCGCAGAGAAGCAATACTTTCTATTCCCAGTTAAATAAAATGTATTCATTGAAAAAATAGGAAATAAGCAGTTATAAGTAATATATATAATCCCATAAAGCATGGATAATTGCAGGAATAAAAATGTTTTGTGTTTTTATATATATACCAGAGAAAATAAAACGATTAAGTCTATATAATGGTGTAAAAAGGAGTTGAGCCAAAGCTCATACCTCGGTAAAATATAGTTGCTAAACAAATACCAAACCGAGGAGGATGAACCATGGCTCAGTTTAATATTACTATAACCGAAGAACTTTTGCACGGATTATTTTTATCAAATGGTAGGGATGAAGCATTCTCCAAATTGTTGGAGGAAATCTTCAACCAGATACTTTTAGCTCAATCTACAGAGCAAATAGGTGCTGAACCCTATGAGCGCACTGAAGAAAGAGCCGCATACCGCAATGGGTTTCGAGATAGACAAATGACTACGCGAGTTGGCACACTCACATTACGGGTTCCCAGGCATCGCAATGGACAGTTCTCTACAGAGCTTTTTGCCCGATACCAGCGCAGTGAACAAGCGTTGGTGCTGGCTATGATGGAGATGGTCATCAATGGTGTTTCCACTCGAAAGGTTGAGCTAATTACTGAAGAGCTATGTGGAAAAAAGTTTTCAAAATCGACCATCTCAGAACTTTGTAAGAACTTAGATCCAATAGTAGAAGCATTCCGTACAAGGCCTCTGCAAAGCCATTATCCCTTTCTCATGGTGGATGCCATCTATGTAAAGGTGCGGGAAAATAGACGTGTACAGTCAAGAGGTATGCTGATCGCCATTGCCGTTAACGAAGATGGCTATCGTGAAATCATCGGGTTTCAATTAGCCAACAGCGAATCAGAAAGCAGTTGGGGTGAGTTCTTTTCTTCACTCAAGGATCGTGGGCTAAAGGATGTTCGCCTGGTTACCTCTGATGACCATAAAGGGCTGGTTAATGCTGTTAGAAAGCATTTTCAAGGTGCTAGCTGGCAGCGTTGTCAAACCCATTTTTCCAGGAACATACTGGATCATACGCCTAAAGCATTACAGACGGAAATCAAGGAAGAGCTGCGCCAGCTTTATGAGGCTGTTGACCTTGAGAGTGCTCGTAAAATCAGAGACCACATTATCCAAACATATGAAGTCAAAGCACCAAAAGCCACAGCTCTCCTGGATGAAGCATTTGATGATATTACTGCTGTTCTTGCGTTGCCCCTGAAGTATCGGAAACGGCTTCGTACTACAAACGGTGTGGAAAGGTTGAATGAGGAAATTCGTCGTCGAGAGCGAGTCATTAGAATCTTTCCCAATGCTGCATCCGTCATCCGGCTCATGGGGGCTCTATTAATAGAGCAGCATGAGAAATGGCAGACCGGTCGTAAATACCTTGATATGCAGCTGTACTATCAAGTGCAGGATAAGGAATCAAAGTCTGGCACTGCTGCATAGAAGACGCATTTATTCCACGGTCTGTTGACAATGAGCCTCCCATGGCATGTTTTCAGGCATCAGGGCCATCCCCCTTATCTTTGAGGAGAAGTCTTGCGCTAGTATGGTGATGCCCGGCCAACAGCCTAACATGCCATGTACTCATCGTCAACAGCTTTCGCGGCATAAACGCTTAGGCTATTGTCTCATTAGCTACCGTTTGATGACCGAGGTAATTTACACACTAATTTGGACTTGACTTATAAAATATTATAATTAATTTCAAGCAAGATAAAATTCTTCCACAGGAAAACTTTTATGGGGCTGTAGCAACGAAAAATGCTGCAGCCCCAGTCTAATAACCGGAAGAAAACGAAAAATCTTATTATTTTCGCCAATATGAAAATATTACCAACACTTGTTTTATGCGTCGAAATAGGATAAAATATTTGTTCAGGAGAGAGAAAATACCGTAAATCAATAATGAAAAAGGGGACTTTATAATGTCAGCTAAAAGAAAACGTAGGTTTGGCGATAGGAAAGAGGGCAGAAAGATAAGGTCTCTGCATCCGTTGAATACCGTATCTTCATATATAATGAAGGACAGAGTCGGCTCAACAAACTATATACGGGATTCCGTCGAAATAAGCAGAGTGGAGAGATATATCAATAAAAAGAGAAAAGAAGGATTGAAAGGCTTAGGGATCTTGCATATCCTGATAGCCACCTATGTCCGTACCGTGTCTCAGCTGCCAGGAATAAACCGCTTTATTGGCGGTCAGAAGATCTATGCCCGGAACAACATTGAAATCTGCTTGGCTATCAAGAAGGAAATGAAGCTTGATGCTATGGAGACTATTATTAAAATTGAATGCGAGCCCACCGACACGATTTATGATATTCATAGAAAGCTCAATGAACAGATAGAACAAAACCGCATCGAAGGTGACGTAAGTTCATTCGATACTACAGCACGTATTCTCTATTACATACCGGGGCTTGTTATGAAGTTTGTTATGGTAATACTCCGTATACTGGATTATTTCGACTTGTTTCCTCGGTTTCTGACAAAGTTGAGTCCCTTCCATGGTTCGTTCTTTATAACCTCGATGGGATCGCTGGGTATTCCTCCAATTTTCCATCATCTGTATGACTTTGGCAATGTTCCTTTGTTCCTGTCGTATGGTGCAAAGAGAAAAGCCTATGAGCTGAAAAAGGACGGAACGGTTGCAGAGCGCAAATACATCGATTACACGGTATCCAGTGACGAGCGTATATGCGATGGCCACTATTTTGCCACTGCAATGAAATTTTTTAAGGACTGCTTTAAGCGACCTGAGATCCTTGACAACCCTCCTGATGTTGTGGTTGAGGATATCGACTAGTTTGTGAGTTCGTAATATCAGTTTTGCAAATAAGATCATAGCTACTTAGTGTCATATGAATCGTTTTGTGCAGTTGAAGGCTGGATCATTCAGAACCAAATGTTTTGGGTGATACAGCCTTAATTGATTTTGTTATAAAAAAGGGCGTGCCCCATGGGTTTTTCTTAAACTAAGGGCACGCCTGCGACGCTTCGTCAAGCGCCAATATTTTATTGTGTCAATATATTAGCCTAGGCGCTCTTCAAGAGCAGCAAGCTGATTTCTGAGTTCCTCAGGGAGTGTGTCGTACTCGTCAAACTTGGCGTAGAATTGCTTGATGTTTTCAATATCTTCTTTCCAATACTTGACGTCGACGCTGAGCAGTTCCTTCATTGTATCAAGATCCACGTCGAGGCCTTCGATGTTGATGTCCTCAGGTCTTGGCATGTAGCCGATTGCGGTCTCAACAGCGTCAGTTTCGTCAAATGCACGCTTCATTATCCACTCAAGAACTCTCAGGTTATCGCCAAATCCGGGCCAGATAAAGTTGCCTTCATCGTCCTGGCGGAACCAGTTTACGTTAAAGATCTTGGGCTGGTTTTTGATTTTATCGCCCATCTCGAGCCAGTGCTTGAAATAGTCTCCCATGTTGTATCCGCAGAAGGGAAGCATAGCCATCGGGTCGCGGCGAACTACGCCAACTGCGCCCGCTGCTGCTGCAGTAGTTTCAGAGGCCATGATGGAACCGACAAATACACCATGATCCCAGTCAAATGACTGATATACCAGTGGAGCAGTCTTTGCACGACGGCCGCCAAATACGATAGCTGAGATCGGAACGCCTTCAGGATTGTTGAATTCAGGTGAGATGCAGGGACACTGCTCTGCAGGAGCTGTAAAGCGGGAGTTGGGATGTGCGCCCTTTACGCCACTGTCCGGATCCCACTTCTTGCCGGTCCAGTCAACTGCATTCTTGGGAGGATTCTTATCGAGGCCTTCCCACCAAACAGTGTTGTCATCGAGATTGTGAACAACGTTTGTGAAGATTGTATTTGCACGTGTGGAAGCCAGTGCGTTGGGGTTGGACTTGTCGTTTGTGCCTGGAGCAACACCGAAGAATCCGTTTTCCGGGTTGACTGCCCACAGTCTTCCGTCTTTTCCAACACGAAGCCATGCGATATCATCGCCGACGCACCAGACTTTGTAGCCCTTGTTTGCATATATCTCCGGTGGAATAAGCATGGCCAGGTTGGTCTTACCGCAAGCTGAGGGGAAAGCTGCCGCCAAATAACGTACTTCTCCTTCTGGATTCTCAATACCCAAAATAAGCATATGCTCAGCCATCCAGCCCTCTTTGCGGCCAAGATAGGATGCAATACGCAGGGCAAAGCACTTCTTACCTAACAGAACGTTTCCGCCGTAACCTGAGTTTACCGAGCAGATTGTGTTATCCTGCGGGAAGTGTACGATATAGCGGTTTTTCTCATCGAGATCAGCTTTGGCATGGAGACCTTTAACAAAGTCCGGGCTGTCGCCAAGTTCATCATATATTTTGGAGCTGACTCGAGTCATGATAACCATGTTCAAAACGACATAAATAGAGTCGGTGAGCTCGATTCCGTATTTTGCGAAGGGGGAACCAATAACGCCCATTGAATATGGGATGACGTACATCGTGCGTCCCTTCATCGCTCCATCATACAGAGCATTCAGTTTTGCATACATTTCGGCGGGATCCATCCAGTTGTTGGTGGGGCCTGCTTCTTCCTTAGTAGGTGTACAAATGAATGTTCTATCCTCAACACGGGCGACATCGTTGACAGCTGTCCGGTGGAGTACGCAACCCGGCAGCTTCTCCTGATTAAGCTCTGTAATTTCACCGGTTGAAATAGCTTCCTGGCGAAGCTGTTGCAGTTGTTCTTCATCGCCGGTGATCCAAACAACTTTATCAGGTTTTGTAAGTTTGACTTGTTCATCGACCCAGTTGAGTATGGCTTTGTTTGTGGTAGGTACCATTCTGTAATCTCCTTTCAGTCTGCGAAAGATTATACGCATACCTAATAATAATTTTATTATAAGATTGCAACTTGTGCAATAAAATCATGCAAAAATCAGTGCTCATAGTTCACAAGATTTTCCGCAATCTTGGCGGTAATTTTGGCAAAAGATTCGATTGAAAGGGTTTCACCTCTGACATCCGGTCGGAAGCCACAACTTAAAATGATGGAGAGTAGCTCGTCCTTTTTCATCGGAAGCGCTGATATAAGACCGTTGATCAACGTCTTTCTGCGCTGTGCAAAGGAAGAACGTACGATCCTAAAAAATAAGTCCTCGTCTTCTATTCCGTATGGGTTATCGGAATGCATATGAAATATGACAACGGAGGAGTCAACTTTCGGTTGGGGCAAAAAACAACTTGCAGGTACATCAAACAAGATTTCAGGGCGACTATAAAACTGAGAAAAAACTGTAAATGCACCATAATCCGGGCTGCCGGCAGATGCGCAAATCCTGCGAGCGACTTCTTTTTGAACCATAACCGTTATTTGCTTGAAAAGACGACTCTCAAAAAGGCGTTCCAGAACCGGGGTCGTTATATAGTAGGGTAAATTGGCGCAAGCAACGGGAGTCAGACCCTTGAGATCATCGCGAACTATTTCGGATAAATCGGCTTTTAATACGTCCCCCTGCCTGATGATCAAGTTATCAGCCCCGGCCAGGGTTTCATTAAGTACCGGCAGCAACCGGTCGTCCACTTCAAGGCATGTTACCTTGCCCGCTGAATCGCAAAGTGATTTAGTTAGAGTGCCGATACCCGGTCCGATTTCCAAAACACCGTGATCACGATTGATTCCGGATGCAGAAACTATTTGCTCAGGTATCCACTGCTTTGTTATGAAGTTTTGACCTAATGATTTTCTAAAACTAAAGCCGTGTCGATCCAGAAGCTCACGCACTTCCTTGATGCTAAAAAAGTTCATCAGAATTGCTCCGTATCCTCAAAAATCAATCAGTGCAGACGGCGGAACCGTCCCATTAACTTATGTCTGGCCGCCCTTGTTTTGTACGACAGAAGAACCGTTCCCTTGTCAGTTATCTTATGTCTGGTCACCCTCGTCTGGTGTAGACAAAAGAGCTTTCTCCTTATTTACCTTGTCTTGACTTGTTTATTTTGCCATAACTACTATATAATATCATAAATAATCATCATTTTCAATATTTATAATTTCACGCAAATAAATTTTGATTCGCGCAAATTGAAAACTTAAATTCACAGTAGAAATTGCGTATAAAAAATTAGGACCGTTCACCTTGAACAAGATTCTCGGTGAGACAGCCCAAGTGGAAAATAAAAATTTTGCAGAGAAATGTTTTCAGAAAATACATTTTGCGTCGGATCTAAAACAAGTAAAACAAATCGATCCG
>JBMNIG010000009.1:0-86327 GCA_050950785.1 Eubacteriales bacterium
GTCAATCAGGTTTATTATCTATCTCCATTTCCTCTATGCGCGCAATGCAAGAGCAAATAAAGGCTTTGGATAAGGATAAGGAAATTGAGCGCCAGTTTGAAAACATCCCCAACACACTCACATCCATCCCTGGAATTGGTAAAGTACTCTCGGCGGGCATCATTGCTGAAATTGGAGACATCAACCGCTTTCCAAACCATGCTGCTGTTGCCAAGTATGCAGGTCTTGCGTGGACCCAGCATCAGTCTGGAATGTTCGAGGCACAGAACACACGTCAAATTAAGTCTGGGAACCGATTCCTCAAATATTACTTATGTGAAGCTGCTTTCTCTATCGTGCGTTGCGACACGGAGTACAGGCGCTTCTATGACCTCAAATATAAAGAGGTTAATAGGTATCAACATAAGCGTGCACTCGCTCTCACTGCCCGGAAGCTCGTCAGGCTAGTCTTTCGTCTGCTGAAAGACAACCGCCTGTACAAACCATCGGTGGCATAGAACACTGCCACCACCCTTAAGAAGGCCCTGTTAAAATAGATTTTGCGCAGGGCTTAGATAGGTGCGCCTTTAAAAACTAAACTAACGCGTTTCCAGGTGTAACTTATTAGAAATTCTTTGTTTTAACTACTTGACATATTACCGCCGGACTTTCAGAATTGCGAGAGAAAACGCATATCATTTTCAAAGAACAAGCGCAAGTCGTTTACCTTGTATCGCATCATTGCCATACGGTCGGTGCCAAGTCCGAATGCAAAACCTGTATATACCTCAGGGTCAATATTGCAGTACTCAAGTACTTTAGGATGAACCATTCCGCAACCAAGCATCTCGATCCAGCCTTCACCCTTGCAAACCCTGCAGCCCTCGCCATGGCATGCAAAACACATTAGATCCATTTCTGCTGAAGGCTCGGTAAACGGGAAGTGGTGGGGGCGGAAGCGGGTTTTAGATTGGGGACCGTATAATTGCTTGAACAGCGCATCAAGGGTTCCCTTGAGATCGCCCATTGTGATGCCCTTGTCAACCACTAGGCCTTCGATCTGATGGAACATCGGTGAGTGGGTAGCGTCGACCTCATCTTTGCGGTAAACACGTCCCGGGGCAATTATGCGAATTGGCGGTCGTTTGTTCTCCATTACACGAATCTGAACTGAGGATGTCTGTGTCCTGAGTAGAACATCGTCTGCAAAGTAGAAGGTGTCCTGCATATCGCGGGCAGGATGTCCCTCGGGAGTGTTGAGAGCTGTAAAGTTATAATAAGTTGTTTCAACTTCAGGACCTTCAGCAATTTCAAAACCCATGCCTCTGAACAAGTCCTCGATCTCATCAAGAAGTATATTCATTGGATGCTTATGGCCCAATGGTTTGCGCTTTGAGGGGAGTGTAATATCGAGATCTTCTTGGAGTAGCCTTTTTTCAAGTTCCAACCTCTCAATTTCAACTATCCGTGATGCAAGCATCTCTTCGATGCGATGCCTGACATCGTTGGCAAGAGCACCCATTATTGGACGCTCCTCGGCAGATAGCGAACCCATTTGCTTTAATATTGCTGTAAGTTCTCCCTTTTTTCCGAGATATCGAATTCTAAGGGCCTCAAGCTCCTGACTAGTCGAGGCCGCTTGCAGATCCTTTTCAGCAGTTTGTCTTAACGATGCTAATTTATCCTTCATGACATGATCCTTTCTCCGACGATGTGAAAATGTCGGCTTTATATAAAAAAGCTTCATCCACAATGGGACGAAGCTTACTTCGCGGTACCACCCAAGTTCAGTCTGAACGACTGCACTCGACGGAGCATAGTGCTCCTTGCCTTAACGCGGCAAACGCCGTGTCCTACCAACCATATTTGGCCTTCAGATCGGGGCTCAAGGGTGAACTTCACTTGGGAGTTCCAGCTTGCGGCTTTCAGCCGGTGACCGCAATTCTCTGTCTGCAACTGCTCCTCGCTACTCTCCCTGTCACAGCCTTTATGCATATTAAAGATATCTTATACCAAGCTTTATATTTTTTCAAGTATCAAAATTGATTTGTTCATGAAAAATGAGTAATGCAACCCTTAACATAGTCACATGTGTTAATGATCCAAACAGCAGGCTCCAGAAAAGCTAGCATCAGTTGTATACTAAGCCTCTTCCCAGTTATGCCAGATCTGTTGGACGTCATCATTGTCTTCCAACATCTCGATTAGTTTGTTCATATTCTTGATTGAGTCTTCATCACTTAGTGTGACATAGTTTTGAGGAACCATTTCAACCTGAGCGCTGACAAAGCTGTAATCATTCTTCTCCAGGGCCTCACGGACAACACTAAATTCCCCCGGTTCTGTGAAAATAATAAACGATTCATCTTCAGCTTCAAAGTCGGAAGCTCCAGCATCGAGAGCGTCCATCATGACCTGATCCTCGTCCAAGTCTCCGCGCTCGATCACAATAACTCCTTTGCTGTCAAAAGACCAGGAGACACAGCCGGTGGCACCAAGGTTGCCACCGTATTTATCGAAGTAGTGACGCATCTCGGAAGCGGTCCGGTTGCGATTGTCCGTCATACACTCAACAATAACAGCCACTCCGGCAGGACCATATCCTTCATAGGTTATGCTTTCATAATTTGATTGGTCTACGTTTCCGGAAGCACGCGCAATAACACGGTTTACATTGTCGTTTGGCACGTTTGCTGCCTTTGCCTTTGCGATGACGTCGCGCAGCTTGGAGTTTGTATCAGGATTTGGGCCACCTTCTTTGACAGCAACAATAATTTCACGTGAGAGCTTTGTGAAAATCTTTGCACGCTGTTTGTCGTTTTTATTCTTTGTTGCCTGAATGTTTTTCCACTTTGAATGTCCAGCCATAAGAAACTCCTTTTAAAAAAATATAAGTAGTGTTCCGGCCAAGGCCGGATGGTCAATAAGAACTGTTAGCTGACTATTATTTCAAATAACTGATTTAGACGCTTGTGGCTTCCTGAAAGCCAAAGTGCGCCGAAAAGGGCTTCAAACCCTGTTGCTGTATGATACTTGGCACGATTTGCGTTCTTGGGGATCGTCTTTACATGGGCGTTGCGTCCGCGCCTGAAGATGTCAGCCTCATAGGGGGTAAGGATATCCTTTATCTTTTGGTATGCTTCAAATTGAGCATCGGCGGAGACATAATTCAATGTTTCACTGTGCATAGAATGGTTTGTCAAATCTGCCTTAACCGATAGCATTGTACGCACCATCAACTCGTAAACTGAATCTCCCAGATGTGCAAGTGCCAATATGCTATGAGAAGCAACCTCCTTCTCGTTGAGAGTCACATGAAAATAGTCCATGAACTCCGCTCCTTTTATTGCTTTGTAATAAACTTTGATGCGGTCTTTAGCATCAATCTTTTCGTCCCTTCCGAGAAAGTAACTTCAATGAGGGCATCTCCTCCCATTGGAGTTATTTTAAACTACCATTCCGTCACCGAAAGCTTTGTGATTTATCATGTCGCTCTTTTTTTAATATCTAGAGGCAGTTTGGTGTTTACGCTGGCTTGGTGGAAGAAGATCTGAAATTGCCTACCGGTTTCTTAGAATATTCCGTATGAGGTATTTCTGTTGTAGCTATTACCTTCATATCTAGTTGCATCGGCCTGTTGAATACCCTTGATATTCGAAGTTTTTGGACGTTGGTAAACGTTCAAGATTCAATATAATTGATGCATTCTGATGGAATCTCGTCAACAAATCGAGAAACGCGGTTGTATGTAGTATGTCCAAACAACATACGGGATTTGGCATGTGAAATGAAAAGTGTTTTGCGGGCTCTTGTTATACCGACATAGCATAGGCGACGCTCTTCCTCCAGTCTTCTTCGGGAAAGCCTATACTGCGGAAACCCGGGAAAACTCCTTCTTCAAGACCAACAAGAAACACAGAAGGAAACTCAAGCCCCTTGGCGCTGTGGATGGTCATCAATACAACGGTGTCGGCCTCACTGTTGTAATTGTCAATGTCTGTAAACAGCGAAACCTCATCAAGGAACCCGGCAAGTGTCGGCTCATCTGCTTGTTCGGTGTATGAGATAATGTTGGATTTCAGCTCAAGAATGTTTTCAATTCTTGTTGCAGCATCTTGATCGGTATCACTTCGCTGCTGTAGATTACTGAGATAGCCTGACTTTTCAAGAATTTGATCATATAACTCCGGGAGGGGGTATAATCGCGGATTGTTCTTGGAATTGCATGATCATGTCGGCAAAAGCATGTAAACCGGCTGATTTCCTTGAGAGCTGTTCGTAGGATGATGCATCTGAAACCACATCAAAAATCGACTTTCCGGTTGATTGAGCGAGATATTCCAACATCTCAATGGTTTTGTTACCTATTCCCCGGGGGCGGGTTATTGATGATACGGATAAGACGTAAGTTATCAGCTGGGTTTCGTATTACATGGAGATAAGCGAGCATATCTTTGATTTCTGCCCGTCGTCAAAGAAACGCGTGCCTCCGATTATGCGATAGGGTATACCGTTTCGCTTGAACGCGTCTTCAATTCTGTTAGACATTGCATTGATCCTGTAGAGAATGGAAAAGTCACTGAACTTTTCACCACGGTTGTATCCTTCGATGATTTTATTTGCAACAAATTGAGCTTCATCACTTTCGCTATCTGCGTAATAAAACGGTGATCTTATCTCCTTCATCGTTTGAAGTCCAGAGATTCTTGCCTTTCCGGCCTTCATTGTTTTCAATGACCCCGTTGGCAGCCGCAAGGATATTTGCAGTGCTGCGATAATTCTGCTCAAGTTTGATAACACGACAACTGCTGTGCTGCTTATCGAATGAAAGTATATTTTCTATCGTGGCTCCTCTAAATCTATAGATGGACTGGTCATCGTCCCCAACGACACAGATATTTTTCCAATAACCGGACAGAGTAGTAGCAAGAAGATACTGTAAATTATTAGTATCCTGATACTCGTCTATCAATACATACTTAAACTTGCGTTGATAGTAATCACGCACATCATCAAAACGAAGTAACAATGTGACAGTCAGTAAAATAATATCATCAAAGTCCAGTGCGTTTGCATCTTTAAGACGGCGCTGATACTCAGCATATGCCTTTGCTATATTAGATGCATGATATGATGATGAATCAGTAAAGGCCTTCTCATAATCCGCAGGGGAGACCATTTTATCTTTGGCGATACTTATATATTTCAGAACGGACCTTGGATTAAAGGTTCGCTCCTCAAGGTTGAGGTCGGAGATAATATTTTTGATGAGCCTTTCACTGTCAGCACTATCGTATATCGTAAAGCTACGACTGTAGCCGAGTCGTTCAATATCTCTTCGGAGAATCCGAACACATGCGGAGTGAAAGGTCGAGGCCCATACGTCGAGTGCGCTGTTGCCAAGCTTGTCATGCAGCCTTTCTTTAAGCTCGTTTGCTGCTTTGTTTGTGAAAGTAATCGCTATTATCGACCAGGGAGGAACAGGATCTAAGGCGCAAAGATCTTCAGCGGCTTGGCGCTGTTCGGGCCGGGGAGATTTTATGTAGTTTTCAAGAAATTCAACATCGGATGGCGTTATATTCGGAGGAATTTCGTCTGTATCTGAGGCTCTTCCATATTTTATGAGATTTGCTATGCGTTGGATGAGCACAGTTGTTTTACCGCTCCCCGCACCGGCGAGAACAAGCAGCGGCCCCTCTGTTGCCATAACGGCCTGCAGCTGTTTGCTGTTGAGGCCCTTAAAGTCCATTTCGATTATTTTTTTACGCGCTTTGAGAAAGCGTTTGATTTCGTTGGAATGCAATAAAATTCCTCCAAGCTTATAATTGGATCGGTTGTTAATTATACCATATTGCCTTTATATGCGTCAAACCAAACTAAACCATTTACAATTTAGCTATTTTAATATAAAATAAGGAAAATACATCCAATTGAAAGGTTGTGAAACAACTTTGTTTATACGGAGGGCAAATTTAGAGGATCTTAGCAAAGTTACGCAGCTAGCTCATTTGCTCTGGAGTGATAGTTCATATGTAGAACTGATGGAGGATATGAAGAAAGCTCTTAAGAGAAATGCGGAGGTGATATTCTTAGCACTTGAGGGAGAATATCCGATTGGCTTTGCGCAATGTGCACTGAGATATGACTATGTTGAAGGCACTTCTGGTTTGGGAAATGTAGGTTATCTTGAAGGTATATATGTACGGGAAGACTATCGAAACAGAGGTGTTGCACGCACCCTAGTTGAATTTTGTGAAGACTGGTCTAAGATGAATGGATGTACTGAGTTTGCCAGTGACTGTGAAATTGATAACCTTGACAGTTATGATTTTCACCTTAAGCTTGGTTTCAAAGAGGCAAACAGGATAATATGTTTTACCAAGAAATTATATTGAATCGCTTACAAAGTTTAATTCGGATCCTATGATCCTGCTGCTGGATAAAGCTTATATTGCTCAACCGGAGCATGTTTGTAAAAATACGGCAATAAAAGGGCTGCGGCAAACCTGGTTTTGCTGCAGCCCTAAATATCGGTTATCGGATTTTATTCGGGAAGCCTCGGTAAATCGGCAAACCCCGCTCTCAGGTCATCGTCCGCAGGAATATAGTCGTTCATCTCGCCATCATGGTATTTTTGATAGGCGACCAAGTCAAAGTAGCCCGTGCCGGTGAGACAGAACAGTATCGTTTTTGGTTCGCCGGAAGCCTTACATTTCAGCGCTTCGTCTATGGCTACACTGACCGCATGGCCCGATTCGGGAGCGGGCAGGATCCCCTCGACGCGGGCAAACAACTCGGAAGCTTCAAAGACTTTTGTCTGTTCAACGCTTTGAGCTTCGATTTGACCGTCAAAATAGAACTGGGACAGGATCGGGCTCATGCCGTGATAGCGCAGGCCGCCGGCGTGGTTGGGCGAGGGGATGAAATTGCTTCCCAGCGTATACATTTTTGCAAGCGGACATACTTTGCCGGTATCACAGTAGTCATAGGCGAACACGCCTCTTGTAAAACTGGGACAAGAGGCCGGTTCGACGGCAATTATGCGATAATCCCTTTCGCCTCTAAGTTTTTCTCCCATGAAAGGTGCGATCAGGCCACCGAGGCTTGAACCCCCGCCCGCACATCCGATTATTATATCGGGTTTGACATCGTATTTGTCCAACGCGATCTTTGCCTCAAGGCCGATCACGCTCTGATGGAGCAAAACCTGATTTAGCACGCTGCCAAGTACATAGCGATAGCCGGGCTGAGTTACAGCGGCCTCAACCGCTTCGCTTATCGCACAGCCCAATGAACCGGTAGTCCCGGGGTGTTCCTTGAGGATCGCTCTTCCTATTTCGGTAGTTTCTGAAGGGCTCTGAGTCACGGTTGCGCCGTAGGTGCGCATTACTTCGCGCCTGAAAGGTTTTTGCTCGTACGAAACTTTGACCATGAACACTTTGCATTCCAAATCGAAATATGAGCAAGCCATACTCAAAGCCGTGCCCCACTGTCCTGCGCCCGTTTCGGTGGTTATCCCTTTCAGGCCCTGCTTTTTTGCATAATATGCCTGCGCAACCGCGCTGTTCAACTTGTGGCTGCCCGAGGTATTGTTTCCCTCAAACTTGTAGTAGATCTCAGCAGGCGTTTGCAGCTTCTTTTCCAGGCAATAGGCGCGTACGAGCGGGGAAGGGCGGTACATCCTGTAAAAATCGAATATTTCCTGAGGGATGGAGATATAGCGGTCGGTATCGTTTATCTCCTGTCTGATCAGTTCTTCGCAAAAGACCGGCCTCAGGTCGTCAAAGGTCACAGGCTTTCCGGTTTTTGGGTCAAGGAGCGGAGCTATTTTGTTTTTCATATCTGCACGAACATTGTACCAGGCCTTGGGCAATTCGCTTTCCGAGAGATATATTTTGTAGGGAATGGTTTTTTCCGGGCTCATTGTATGCCTCCTTTTTTCGTATTATTTAGTGTTACCAAAACAATAAGCTTTTGTCCACGGAGAACATCATCCAATGCTCTCTTGGGACAAAAGCTCAAAATCCTTGCTTCTGCGGTGCCACCCAAATTGACGAAAATACGTCCGCTCTGAGGCGTGCGATCACACGCCCTTCCTGATAACGGCGGAATTCCGTCGGCACCTACTGGGAGAACTCCGTTCGTCCCGCCCTCGGCAGCCCATTCGGCAAAGTATTTTAGCTGTATTCTCACCGGCAACAGCTCTCTGTATAAAACCTGCTTTGCGTACTTCTTTGCTTCATCGGTTTAATTATTTAGCATAGTATACAACGTGAAATACCAAATGTCAATCATTAATTTCAGTCCAGCAATAGTTCTATCGATTCCAGCATGAGTTCCGTAAGCTATAAACACTCGATATGGTCGGAGTGGCGAGACTTGAACTCGCGGCCTCTTGGTCCCGAACCAAGCACTCTACCAAACTGAGCTACACCCCGAGAAGACCAACGCGATTTATTTTAGCATATTGGGCCCGCAAATGCAAGACACAATATTAGAATTTTTTAGTCACAAAACTTATAACAGGCTACGCAGTCCCATCTCTGACACAAATGTCATATCATGGATTGATATGAAACATTGGAGGAAAAAAGATGGCGCTAAGACCATTTGTAGATGCTCTACCCATTCCAAGAGTTTTAAAGCCAAAGGATCAAAAGAGGGAAAGAACATATTATGAAGTTGAGATGCGTGAATTTTTTCATAAGTTCCACAGAGACCTTCCACCCACAAAGGTTTGGGGGTATGAAGGACAGGTGCCCGGACCAACGATTGAAGTTGAGCAGAATGAGAACGTACACGTAATGTGGCTAAACAAGTTGCCCGACAAACACTTTTTGCCGATCGACCACACACTTCACGGATCTGGCGAACATGATCCTGAAGTTAGAACAGTAGTTCACCTCCATGGTGCAAATGTGCATCCTGAAAGCGATGGTTATCCCGATGCCTGGTATACACGTGATTTTGCGAAATGCGGTCCGAGATTTACCAATAAGTTGTATAAATACGAAAACAGGCAGCTTCCAACCACCCTTTGGTACCACGATCACGCTGTGGGCATTACACGCCTCAATGTGTATGCCGGTCTTGCGGGTTTGTACATTATCAGAAATGAACATGAACGTTCGCTAAACCTGCCGTCGGGGATATATGAAATACCGCTTATTATACAGGATAAGAGCTTCAATCCTGACGGTTCGCTTTTTTATCCCTCAACTGTTGAGGTGGATGATCCTCCGCTTGATTTCCCGGATGTCTCTGTAACACCAGGGTTCTCGGGAGATACAATAGTTGTAAACGGCAAAGCGTGGCCGTTCTTGGAGGTTGAGAGGAGAAAATATCGCTTTAGGATCTTGAACGGATCGAATCAGCGTTTTTATCGTATGAGTCTTGACTCAGGGCAGCAGTTTATTCAGATCGGTTCTGACGGTGGTTTACTGCAAAAACCTGTCAGATTAGATGAAATCGTTATTGCTCCATCTGAGCGAGTGGACTTAGTAATTGATTTTTCGGGACAAGACGCGGGCAAAAGGATCAATCTTGTTAACACAGCAAGAACGCCTTTTGATTTCGGAGCACCCCCCGATCCGCAGACGACGGGACTCATTATGCAGTTCCGCGTCAATGAAAGTACTTCAGAGGACACAAGTTCAGTACCACAGTTTTTAAGTACGATTAAAAGATTTAGCGAGTGTGATGCTTGCAGAACAAGAGATATAACACTCGACGTAACAACAGATAGATACAACCGACTATTATTTATGCTTAATAACAGCGACTACGTAGACGGTGTAACTGAGGATCCGGCAGTGGGTGATATAGAAATTTGGAGGATCATAAACCCAGGCTTGGCGTCGCATCCGATGCATGTTCATCAGGTACAGTTCCAGGTCCTTGACCGTATTCCATTCGATGTCGATGTCTATAACGCTACCGGTAGATTAAGGTTCACAGGTGAGCCTGAATCACCGCCTGCTAATGAACGGGGTTGGAAGGACACGGTGAAGTGCGAACCAGGAACTGTGACAAGAATAATTTCTAAGTTTGGTCCATATACAGGTAGGTATGTTTTCCATTGTCATATTCTCGAGCACGAAGATCATGACATGATGCGCCCATTTGATGTCATACCTAAACGTGGTAAGGCAGCTAAAGATTGTTGTGGGTATATAGATAAGTGTGATTGTTGTTAAGATAAAATCCTTTTATTGAGAGATATTATAGTTGGTGATCGGGCAGAAAAAAGGACCTTCTACGGTGAGAGGGTCCTTTTGATATACCTATATCATTTCATGTATTCAACAGCAGCGCGTTCCACTTCAAGTCCCTTTACATATCGCTCCAAATACTTGTTAAAGTTATTGACATCTACACTGTCCGGGAACTCAGTAGAGCCCCCGCCCTCTGTAAAGACCTTGTTATTGAGATAATTGTCAAGGGGCTCATTGTCCTGTTTTCTAAGCATATAGGCAGCAAGAAGTGCCATGCCCCAAGCACCGCCTTCGCCTGCGGTCTCCATTACAGAGATGGGTGTGTTCAAAGCTGCAGCCATTATCTTTTGACCGACTAGCTTGGTCTTAAAAAGACCTCCGTGGCCCAACAGCTTGTCAAGGCGTACATGCTCTTTTTCAAACAAAATATCCATGCCTATTCTAAGTGTGCATATTGCTGAGTTGAGTAATGACCTCATAAAATTTGCCAATGTAAACCGGCTATCAGGCATGCGTACAAATAAAGGCCGCCCTTCATCAAGACCTGTCACAGGTTCACCTGCAAGGTAATTATATGATAAAAGATTGCCGCAGTCATCATCGGACTCGAGTGCGCTGTTATAAAGGGCTTCATACAAACGGGACTTGTCAACAGTAAGCCCAACAGACTTTATCGCTTGTTGCATTATCCTGACCCATGCGTCGATATCAGATGTACAGGTATTGCAGTGAACCATTGCTACAGGTTTGCCTACCGGGGTGGTGACCATATCTATTTCGGTATAAACACCGGACAGCTCTTTTTCAAGGACAACCATAGAAAATATGGAGGTTCCGGCCGAAATATTACCTGTCCTTTCAGCTATGCTGTTGGTAGCAGTCATTCCGGTACCGGCGTCGCCTTCGGGAGGGCATAGTGGAATTCCGGCCTGTAGGTTTCCTGAAGGATCCAAAAGCTTTGCACCTTCCGGAGTTAGTTCACCGGCATTATCGCCCGCCATAAGTATCTTCGGCAGTATTTCGCTTAGATTCCATGAAAAGCCTCTGTCTGAGATAAGGTTTTCAAACTGTTCTATCATATCAGTATTGTAATTACTGGAATTGCTGTCAATTGGGAAAATGCCTGAAGCATCGCCTATGCCAACAACTTTTCGGCCGGTTAGCTTCCAGTGGACATAGCCTGCCAGCGTTGTGAGAAAAGTGATTTCGCCAACATGCTTTTCGCCGTTGAGTATCGCCTGATAGAGATGAGCGATACTCCACCTTTGTGGTATGTTGAATCTAAACATTTTTGTCAACTCTAATGCGGCTTGCTCAGTTATGGTATTTCGCCAAGTCCGAAACGGAACCAGGAGATTATCACTTTTATCAAATACAAGATAGCCGTGCATCATTGCGGACACTCCGATGGATCCTACCTTGGTGATCGACAGTCCGTACTTTTGCTTAACATCTTCATTAAGTGAGCGATAGCAGCTCTGGAGACCGTTATGGACATCTTCCAGGCTGTATGTCCAAATACCATCCTCAAATTTGTTTTCCCAGGCATGATCGCCTGAAGCGATTGGTGAATGGTCCTCGCCAATAAGTACAGCCTTTATCCTTGTAGAACCAAGTTCTATTCCAAGAGATGTTCTGCCCTCAGCTATTGATCGTGTGATATCAACAATATTCATCATAACCATTCCTGCCTTATTAATTTTGTTATTATCAATTATCTAATAAATCAAGATTTTTATCAAGAGCAAAAGCAAAATCAGTATAATAATTTTCAATGGGACACAGTTCACAAACCATTTTACTTAACAGGTTGCAAAAAAATGACACTAAAAGTATAATTATGAAGCGCGTATAAGCAAAATTTATCTACTTTGAAAAATTTGAAACAACAAGCAGCCTTAAGTTTATATTGAAAACTTCATTCTTGATATATCGTTACATTTATTTGAGCAATGTTTGTTTATTGAAGGGAATAGTTAGATGTCTGTATTATCAGTAACAAATGTAAAAAAGGAATTCAATGATATCGTCATTCTAGAGAACGTTTCTTTTGACGTATATCCCGGGCAGCGTGTAGGTATAATCGGGAGAAACGGCAGTGGAAAGACAACGCTTTTGAAGCTCATATCCGGCAGGTATGAGTGCGATGATGGTTCGATATTTATACCATCCAGTGTTAAGATGGGCGTATTAGATCAAATTCCTCGTTATCCTGATAATATGACTGTTGAGGATGTTCTTCGAACCTCGTTTTATGAGACGGAAAAGCTAAAAAGACGAATGATCGAACTTGAAAAGAAGATGGCCACCGGTGATCAACGTGCTATAAGAGAATACGGCGAGACATCATCGGCCTTTGAAGCACTTGGAGGGTATACAGTCGATGTAGAATTGAATCGTGTTTGTAACGGTTTAAAAATTGGTCAGGACATGCTCTCGAATCATTTCAACATGCTTAGTGGGGGAGAAAGAACGCGCATAAATCTTGCTAGGATGATACTAATGCAAGTCGATTTGATGCTTTTGGACGAGCCTACAAACCACCTTGATTTTCAGTCGGTAGAGTGGCTTGAAGAATATCTAAAGACATACAAGGGAACTGTTCTTATCGTCTCCCATGACCGCTATTTTCTTGACCAAACCGTCACACGGATAGTGGAGCTAGAAAACCTGACTGCAAAAGTGTATGAAGGCAATTACTCCGCCTTTGTCAAACAAAAGGAGCATATGATCAGGAGCGCTGAAGCAAAAATACGACAGGATGAACGCAAAATTGCGCAGCTTGAGCAAACTGCCCGGCGTCTTCACAGTTTGGACACGGAAAAGATGCATAAGCGGGCTTTTGCAATGGAAAAGCGCATAGAGCGCATAAAAGGTCAAATGCCCGTTGTTGTTCGTGAGAATAGGAACCTAAAGGGGAAGTTTGGACAAACGATAAGATCCGGCGAAGATGTCTTGTCTGTAAAGAGATTGAAAAAATCCTTTGGGGACCGGTTGCTTTTTTCAGATGTGGACCTTGAAATCAAAAAGGACGATCGCATAGTTATTTTGGGACCAAACGGCTCAGGGAAAACCACATTGGTCCGTATATTGCTTGGGCAGGAAACACCGGACGAAGGAATGATACGTTGGGGGGCAAGTGTAAAGATCGCCTATCTTCCACAGATCGTTGAATTTAAAAATGAATATATGTCAGTTCTTGATTGTGTTGTAGATGAGCTGAATATTTCGATTTCCTCTGCAAGAAATTGGCTTGGCGGTTATTACTTCCGCGGCGAAGAAGTGTTCAAGCTAGTCCGTGATCTCTCAGGAGGGGAAAAGAGCCGACTTAAACTTTGTATCCTTATGTACAAGGGAGCAAACATGTTGATACTGGACGAGCCTACAAACCACCTGGATCTACACTCTTCAGAGTGGATCGAAGAAGCTATCTCCGATTATAAGGGAACTTTGTTGGTAATATCTCATGATCGCTTTTTTATCAATCGTGTAGGCAAGAAAATCTGGTCAATTGAAGATGGGACTGTAAATGCCTTTAACGGCAATTATGAAGAATTCAAAATCTATATGTCTCAGCGTCAAGCATCTGCCCCAGCAGCATCCAAAATTCAGGCGAAAACCACTATAAGTTCCGACCAAGATAAAGATAGAGTTAGAGATAAATCGACTAGGCGCAATAAGCGCTCGAAAGAAACAATAGCGGCTAGAAAGCAAATCAGGATTTTGGAAAGTGATATTGAGAAATTAGAAAATGACTTGGAAAACATAAACGTAGAGTTTGAGCATGCGGCTACTGACCACCTGAGGCTTGCAGAACTTATGAAAGAAAAGGCAGTTTTGGATGAGAAGCTTGAACACATGCTAGAAGAATGGGAAAAATTGATGAATCAACTTAACAGCTTTGAAGATTGACATTTGAAAAACACTTGATACATGAGAGGTTGAGTGTTATTGTATAAAATGATTTCACTTTTATACTTACAATGAAGCACACGGCCGATGAAATCGTCTATGAAATTTATTGAGGTGAATGAGTTGAAAATTACAATAGGAATAGACATAGGTGGGAGTACAACAAAAATCGTGGGGATACGAAAAAACGAAATAATTGCACCCATGATAGTAAGGGCAAATGATCCAATTGCGTCACTTTTTGGAGCTTTTGGAAAATTTATCGATCAAAATGGTCTATCCCTGGATGATATTGAAAAGATAGCCATTACAGGTGTGGGCGCTTCTCATGTTGAAAAATCGATATACGATATTGAAACGATCAAGGTACAGGAGTTTCTCTGTAATGGATATGGTGGGCTGTATCTTTCGGAGCTAAAGTCAGCTATAATCGTTAGCATGGGAACAGGTACAGCGATCGTAAAAGCTTCGAATGGTGATATTGAGCACATAGGAGGCACCGGTGTAGGAGGTGGAACTCTTCTTGGGCTTTCAAACAAAATGCTTAACATACATGAAATCGGATACCTGATCGAAACAGCCAAAGACGGAAATCTAAACAACGTAGACCTGCTTGTATCAGATATTTCACGTGATGTTCTGCCGACTCTACCTTCGCACAGTACCGCTTCAAATTTTGGAAAGCTTACCGACGCCGCCAACAAGAGTGATATCGCTCTTGGTATAATAAATCTAGTTTTCCAAACGATCGGAACACTTGCGGTTTTCGCAGCCAAGAGCGGTTCTGTTAACAAGATCGTGTTAATTGGAAACCTTACTACGATTCCACAGTGCCGCGATGTATTTGACTCATTGGAAGCCATATACCCATATGAATTTTTGATTCCGCCACATGCCGAGTTTGGCACGGCTGTTGGTGCGGCACTATCTTTGATAAAAAAGTAGATATCAATAATCAAGTGCAGAGAGGTAATCCTCTCTGCACTTTTTGAACTAGCACTGCTTATCTACAGTGTTTTTATTGTCGTGCTATTTTAGGCCCTGCTCATAGGCCTGGATCATCTTTTTGACCATCTGGCCGCCGATCGATCCAGCCTGGCGGCTTGTCAGGTCACCATTGTAGCCCTGCTTAAGGTTTACTCCAACCTCTTGAGCTGCTTCCATCTTAAAGCGGTCAAGAGCCTCACGGGCTTCAGGAACTAGAACCCTGTTACTTCTGGCCATATTTACATCTCCTTCAAAATGTTTTCTGACATGCTGCCACGTCGAAACAGCTCGAATTTATTTTTAAGCTGTCTGCAATTTAAGTCAGTTTCCGTTGCAGCAGTAATATTTTTGCCGAAGGAGAGTATTCTATTCAATCAATATCTGGCTGTAATAATTAACAACAGTTGTAAAGTTTTAGCTACTTTCTTCTTCAATAATTTAAAATTTTAATCTCGAATAGAAAAGGCACATCCGCAATAGTCCTGTCGGTAAAGGCCGAATTGTTTGGACAGAACAATAGATCGCTTGTAGCCGTCGTTTTTCTTAAAATCGGATGGTAAAAATTTGACATTGTGCTTTTCTGCAGCTTCTTTACCGATCTGATTTAGTATGTCCGCATTTTTATAAGGACTGACAGTCAAAGTTGTTGTAAAGAATTCACAACCAATTTCTGCGGCCTTCTTGGCGGATCGCTCAAGACGGATCTTGAAACATTCTATGCATCGCAGTCCACCTTCTGGTTCTTCTTCTAAGCCTGCAATTCGTTTTAAAAATTCGTTTTGATCGTAGTCACCGCATATTACCTTTATATTGTCCGCCGACTTGTTACTATTAAAATGATTTATTTCATTAATATCGATATTGAGAATGTCAACAAGTCGCACTTGTTCATCTAGTCTTTTCAAGTATTCTGATTTAGGAGCAATATTTGGGTTATAATAATATACGATTATGTTAAAATGATTTGAGAGATATTCAAGAACATAACTGCTGCATGGCGCACAGCAGCTGTGTATCAGCAGGGAAGGAAGATCATTCCTTTCTTCCAGTCTCGTAAGGATCGCTTCAAGCTCTTTTTGGAAATTTCTTTTCATCCCTATTCACCATCCCTCTTAACTGCGTTTCATCATTTTATCGTAGCAGTGGCGCAGTGTCAAGGCTCTTAAGCAGTGGTAAATATGTATAAAAAATAGCCGAAGGGGGAAATTATTACTGATATTCGACAGATAGGAGAATTCAAAATGATATTGGACAGAATAGCATTGGTATTAACGATTATCGGAGCACTAAACTGGGGACTGATTGGGCTGTTCCGTTTTGATCTAGTGGCATATCTTTTTGGAGGACAAACAGCCGGCGTCAGCAGAGTAATTTACACCCTTGTAGGAATTGCTGGAATATGGTGCATTTCATTATTGTTCCGCCAGCGTGAAATTGTCGAAGAGTAAAATAAAGCTATCCAAATGACATCCCTGGATGATATTTCATTCAGGGATGTTATCTTGTGTTATTAAAATCAATATATTAGGAACATAGGTCAATAAGGATCCATCTCATTTTACGCTTTAGCATGATATTTTGTTGCATAGGTTGGTATGTTGTAGTATAATGCTAACAATATTTTGAAAAGCGAGGCAATCGTTATGATGAGTCTATTGAAACTACTTGAGAAAAACTGCAGGCTCACAAATTCACAGCTTGCTACAATGTTGGGAATAAGCGAAGACGAGGTGGCGGAAAAAATCAGAGAGTTGGAAAAAAACAATGTTGTCCTCGGATATCGTGCGATAATAGATTGGGAGCAGACTAAGGAGGATAGTGTTACCGCACTTATTGAGGTCAAGGTTACTCCACAGCGGGATCTTGGTTTTGAACGTGTAGCCGAAAGAATATTCCAATATGAGGAAGTTGAAAGCCTATATCTCATGTCTGGCGGGTTTGACTTAAGTGTTACGATCACCGGAAAGAGCATGAAAGAGGTTGCACTGTTTGTGGCGACAAAGCTTGCGCCAATTGAAGGTGTTAGCGGAACATCCACCCACTTCGTTCTCAGAAAATACAAAGATCACGGAGTAATGTTCAGGGTGGAAGAAGAGAAGCAGGAACAGGCTTACCTGCTGTGATCCCCATATTAGTAAAAGAGGTAATTGAATATGCAGGTAAACTATGACTCCTTATTGTCTGAAAACGTAAAAAGTATACCGCCATCCGGCATCCGCAAGTTCTTTGATCTGATGGAGAATATGGATGATGTGATTTCGCTGGGTGTTGGAGAACCGGATTTCAAGACACCTTGGCATATACGTGATGCTGGTATTTACTCCCTGGAAAAAGGCTTTACAAAATATACATCGAATGCTGGTTTGACCGATCTAAGGAAAGAAATATGTAAGTATCTGGAGCGGCGTTTTTACTTATCATATAACAGCGAAAATGAAGTTGTTGTGACTGTCGGAGGTAGTGAGGCTATCGATTTGGCAGTCCGTGCTTTAGTCAACCCGGGAGATGAAGTAATAATTCCACAACCGTCCTTTGTTTGTTATGCCCCCATAGTTTCATTATTGGGCGGCAAACCTGTAATTATAGAAACGAAGGTGGAAAATAAGTTTCGCTTAACAGCAGAAGAGCTTAGAAGTGCGATCACGCCGAAAACTAAGCTGCTTGTGTTGCCATATCCGAACAATCCAACCGGTGCGATCATGGAGAGGGAACATTTGGAGTCTATTGCTGATGTCCTTTCCGAAACCAATATTATGGTTGTAAGCGATGAAATTTATGCGGAACTTACTTATGAAAGCAAGCATGTTTCGATAGCCAATATCGAAGGTATGAAAGAGCGGTCGATCGTTGTTAACGGTTTTTCAAAGGCTTATTCGATGACCGGTTGGCGAATGGGCTATGCGGTGGGTCCCGCACCTGTCATAAAACAGATGGTCAAAATACATCAGTATGCCATAATGTGTGCACCTACAACAAGCCAATATGCAGCAATAGAAGCTCTTCGGGAAGGTGACCGCGACATTGCGCATATGCTGGAGGACTACAATCAGCGGCGCAGGCTCATAATCGATGGATTTAGGAAAATCGGACTGGACTGTTTTGAAGCATTGGGAGCATTTTATGTTTTTCCATGCATACGTTCAACTGGTCTCACATCCGAGGAGTTCTGCGAGAAACTCCTTCGCAACTACAAAGTTGCTGCCATCCCTGGCTCGGCATTCGGGGAAAGTGGGGAAGGATTTATCCGCTGCTGCTATGCTGCTTCAGTTGAAGACATTACGGAAGCCCTGCGAAGAATAGAGCTTTTTATCGATCAGTTATAAATGAGAGCTTTGCTATATTGATTTGACTTACATGGTTAGATAATATTATTATCTATTGGACTGTTTAAAACAAATCCAGTCAATCGTATTCATGTTTATAAGTGATATGAAATAGGGTTTCAGGGAAGGTTTTCTATGAATAAAACTGTTAGTATTGCTTGTTGCGATAACTATCAACAGGATACTGTTGATAGAGCTGTTCGCAGAGTCCTTGAACCTCTGGGAGGCGTAACAGCCCTTCAACCCAAAGGTAAGCATGTGTTGCTCAAGGTAAACCTGTTATCCGCGAATAGCCCGGAAAAGTCGGTGACTACTCATCCATCAATTGTTGAGGCCCTTGCAAAAGAATTTGTAGCCGCCGGAGCTCGAGTCACGATTGCGGATAGTCCCGGCGGTATATACAATATGACTTCACTAAGTCGAGTATACAGAGTCTGTGGTATGGAAGCAGCAGCAGGGAACTCCGGGGCAAGCCTCAACTTTGACCTTTCCTTTCGTCGGATCTCCTTCCCGGAAGGAAGATATGCCAATGAATTTGATATTATATCTCCTGTTTTGGATTCAGATATCGTTATAAGTGTGGCGAAGCTAAAAACTCATGGCTTGTCATACTACACAGGTGCAACAAAGAACCTGTTCGGTTGTATTCCGGGACTTGAAAAGGCTGCATTCCATTCGAGGTATCCAAACAGATATAGATTTAATGCAGTCTTGGTAGATCTATGTGAGCTTGTAAGACCCCATCTTTCTATAGTTGACGGCGTTATCGGGATGGAGGGAGACGGTCCTTCTGCCGGAAAACCAAAATATGTCGGAGTTATCGGTGCATCCAAAAACCCCTACGCGCTGGATATGGCTATGTGTGATTTGGTGTCCCTTCCGCCTTCACAGGTTCCGGTCTTGGCGGAAGCTGTTGCAAGGAAACTTGTTGTGCCTAAAGTATCCGATCTGGTATATGTAGGAGAGGAACCCGACAAAATCAGGACTCAGTTTATGCCACCGTCAGGCGGAGGAAGAAGTTCTCCCATTGGCATTATTTCGAGATTCATACTACCCGGCAAAATCCGTCAAAGACTTTACGATTCATTAACTCCGTGGCCTGTTATGACCAACAAATGCATAGCATGCAAAAAATGTGTTGAAATTTGCCCACGTCAAATCATATCGATCGAGAACGATCGTGCGGTTCCTGATTATTCCGGATGTATACGGTGCTATTGCTGCCACGAGATATGTCCTGTACAGGCAATAGACTTGACAAGAAGATTGAAGAAATGAGAAAGGAAATTATAGATGATCAAACTAAGGACGACGGCACCAGCTAAAATCAACCTCACCCTTGATGTTTTAGACCGGCGTCCCGACGGATATCACAATCTATCGACTATAATGCATCAAATCCCCCTTGAGGATGAGATAGAGATCATTATCGGCCAAGGTGAGGGTATTCGAGCTGTAACCAACTTTTCGTATATTAAAGCTGATTCAAATATAGCTGTCAAAGCGGTGAGACTATTTCTGGATGAGCTTGATAAGGTGGGACGATTTCCTGAAAAGAATTCGGGTATTTTGATTGATATAAAAAAGAAAATTCCGGTGGGAGCCGGATTGGGAGGCGGCAGTGCCAACGCTGCAGCTGTTATCAAAGTACTAAACGAATATTTCGGATCTCCCTTTACTACAAAGTCACTGATGGAGATCGGAGCCCGGGTTGGCGCAGATGTGCCCTTCTGTATAGTTGGAGGTTGCGCTCTTTGCGAAGGTATAGGTGATATAATTACATCTATCAACAAATTGCCTCCTTGCTATATCGTTGTTGTTAAGCCCAGGGCATCGATTTCGACTGCTGAACTCTTCTCAGTGTATAGTTCAACAAAGAACTCAGCGCGGCCCGACACGGTCGGTGCTCTTGATGCATTGAAAGAAGGAGATCTAGGGGGTATAGCACGTCGGGTTTTTAATGTACTTGAAGAATTTGCTCAAAAAAAGATAAGGGGCATCTCTGAGATAAAGAAGGATCTAATGCGCCAGGGTGCCCTAGGATCATCTATGAGCGGGAGCGGTTCAGCTGTATTCGGAATATTTGATGAAATAGAGTTGGCAATGGCAGCCTCTTCATTTTTCGAAAAACAATACAGTCAGGTTTACTTACTGGAGTTGTAAGTAAAGTACTTAAGCTTACACTATAAGTTAATTATCGATAATTACAGGTTTCAACTCTCGTAATATTTGATAAGATGTTTTATTACATCCTTCATTACTATTTTTTAGCAGTTTTTGAATAAGCCGCAGAAAACATGTCGATACTTTGATTATAAGCATCAAAGTATCGGCATTTTTGCCGAAATAGTGGAAACAGTAAAAAACTGTTTGGAATTTCGGAGGTAAAAATTGCGGCAAAAATCAACAATAAAGCACAGAATAGTTTGCGCATCAATACTTGGTTTGTGCACGATACTTATAATTGGGTTCATCTGTTTAAGTCAGCAGCAAGGTTTATCTTCAAAATTGATACGCCTTCATGTTATTGCAAATTCTGATACCGATTTAGACCAGTCAATAAAGGATATGGTTCGCGATAGTATCAATGAAGAAATGACCATTCTTCTTGCAGACGTCAAGGAAATCAGTGAAGCTGAGCAAATTCTGATGGAGAATCTATCAATAATAGAAAATAATGCGAAAGAAGTTCTTCTTCGCGAAGGCTATACATACCAAGTATGTGCAGAGCTGAGAAACGAGATCTACTCAACCCGTAAATATGATACTTTCAACCTTCCTGCCGGTGTTTATAAATCACTCAAAGTGGTAATAGGCGAGGGAAACGGAAGGAATTGGTGGTGTGTTGTGTTTCCACCTCTCTGTTTTGCGGGAGCTGCAGAGTTTGAAGAAGCGGCGGAAGCGGCAGGTTTGTCCGAAAATGAGATAAGATTGATTTCTGAGCAAAATGATACTGTTGTGTTTAGATTTAAGATTCTGGAATTATTCGAAAAACTAGTAAACTATATTGGGTTAAAAAAGTAGTGCAGGTAAAGTTTCCAAAGTGATAAAAAATTGAATACAGAGGATCTAGAGCAGTTTTCAAAAGTTTTTCTTCAGAAAATTCCACTTTTGAAAACTGTTCTTATTAAATTGCGAAGGTGCTCGAAACAGTGTATAATCTTTGTATGGAAAGCTATTTATAGAGAGGGAGTAAGCATATGCTGCAGCTGCTATATGGTAAGGATAGTGTCTACAAGAAGATCTCGGAAGCAATGAGCAGTGGAATATCCAATCAGATATTGATCGTTCCACAGCACTACTCCCATGAAGCTGAACGCAGGCTATGTGAGTTTTGTGGAGATTCTGTTTCACTTTTCTGTGAAGTGCTAACTATCAAGCGTCTTGCAGATAGAGTATTTGGCGAGGAGGGTGGTCTTGCCGAACAGGTACTTGATGAAAGCGGACGTCTTCTTGCCATGGGGCTAGCTGTACGCTCAGTTTCTGAAAAGCTTAGATCCCTTGGCGAACAAATGAATAAGCCAGAATATCTACAGAGTTTAGTAAGGCTCATAGATGAGTTTAAGACGCATGGAATTTCATGTCAAGAATTTGCCAAAGTCATAGGAGCAAATGATGGTTTGATGGGTGAAAAACTCGTTGACCTATCGCTGATTTACAGTGCATATGATGCACTACTTGGGCAGAATGTAAGGGATCCTGCCGATTTGGCAACACGCCTAGTTGAGAAACTTGAAGAAAGCGATTATGCAATTGGTAAAACAATATATATCGACGGATTTACCGAGTTTACACCACAGGAAATCGAAATAATCAAAGTGCTGCTTCTCAAATCGAATAGGCTTACTGCTGCTTTTAATATAGATCCATCTTTACTTGATGAAGTAAGCTCAGTAGATTACACAGACAGTGCCTTTTACGGGTATATAAAATCAATTGAACGTCTTCGTAGGATTGCACGATCTTTTGGTGTTCCAATCAGTGAGGAAAACCTGATAGACGACACGGGCCAAGGAGAAGTTGATCCATTAGATTTTCTTCGAAAAAACCTTTATAAAAATGAATCTGCGGAGTATAAAGACTGCTGTAAAGATATATCACTTCACGCTGCTATAGACCGGTGGGAAGAGGTGGAGCAGGCGGCGGCAGAAATACTGAGGTTATGCAGGGAGGAAAATTACAGATATAAGGATATTGTTGTTGCGTTCCCTGATTACTCTGTTTACGCCGGTATTGTGGAGGCAGTATTTGAAGCTTGGGATATACCGCTTTTTTCCGACCGGATGGACGAAGTGATGAAAAAGCCGGCTATGGCGGCAATTGAATCAGCTATAGATTCCATACTTCGAAACTTTTCATACAACGACATTTTTCGTTACTTGAAAACCGGGCTTGCCGGTATTCCTTACGAGGAATGTTGTCAGCTGGAAAACTACGTTATCGCATGGAATATACGGGGCAGCAAATGGATTTCCAAGGAAAAGTGGACAATGAATCCAAGGGGATTTTCCGAACCATTTGACCAAAGAGCAGAAAAGGAACTTGACAAGATAAATGAAATACGCTTCAAGGTGATGGCTCCATTTATCCATCTTATCGAACAGGCACCTGTGGGCAAGATCCTACCTGCATCAGAAATCGTAACATCATTTTATAACTTTCTAATTGAAGCCGGAGTCGATAAGGAAATAGAAAAGAAACGTAAACTCTACATAAAGCGAAATGAACTGAAGCTCGCAGATGAGTATGCCCAACTCTGGGGGCTAATCTGTGATGCCCTTGATACATGCTATGTGATCCTTGGACAAACACCAATGGATTTTGCAGAGTTTGCCGGCATGTTTAAGTTATTGATGGGTACTCTTACTGTTGGCACTATACCTGTTTCATTGGACAGTGTAGCTGCCGGGGATGCTGGACGAATGCGCCACCGTAACGCGAAATGCGTAATGCTTCTGGGTGCTTGTAATGGAGATTTTCCACCACCTGTTGATAGAGTAAGTCTTCTCACAGACGAAGAGCGTGAGGAGCTACGCACTCTTGGGATATCTGTAGAGCCACCGGTTTCGATGCTGTTATATAGAGGGATGGATATTGCATATTCCATACTTACCTTGGCTACTGAGAGACTATACATATCCTTTCCTGAAACAACTAATGGCACTTCACGTACACTCTCATATCTTATAGAAAGTATCAAAGATATGTTTTCGCTGAAAATAAATCCGCCTGTAGGAGAAGAGAGGCTTGCTTGTGCTGTGATGCCATGTTTTGAATTGGCACTGCGTTCTGCAGGAATAAGTGAAAGCAGTGCTATGTCGAAAGCTGCATATCATTATTTCAACAAAAAACCGGAGTACAGAGATAAAATAAAAGCCGCCATTTCTGCAGCGACTTCTGACATAGGTTCACTCTCGCAAGAAAATGTGCGAAGGCTTTACGGTGAAAAGATCGTTTTGACAGCTTCCCGCGCAGATAAGCTCCACACCTGCAAGTTTGCATATTTTATGCAGTATGGACTTCGAGCAAAGCCACGTCTTAAGGCTGGACTGGATGCACCTGAGATGGGGACTTTCCTTCATTATGTCCTTGAAAAAACTCTAGATGTAATTATGGAACGCGGCGGGGTAGAGGGAATAAGTGCTGAAGAGATCTCCTCGACTGCCGGGATGATTGCCGATAGCTATTCTATTGATGTACTTGGAGGGATGGCTGATAAAAGTGCACGTGTGCGCTACTTGTTTAGAAGGTTGAAAAACACTGCGATACGCGTTGTTGAAAATGTTGTTGAAGAACTTAGTGTATCTAAATTTAAGCCCCTTGCGCTTGAGCTGAACTTTGGAGAAGGGGAACAGGCACCACCGGTTTCGGTTGGAGAGGGAGAAGGATCGATAGAGCTGATCGGAATTGTGGACCGAGTTGACGGGTGGGAAAAGGACGGTAAGCTTTATATTCGTGTAGTCGATTACAAAAGCGGATACAAAAAATTTGATTTGAGCGACATCTGGCACGGACTCAATCTACAGATGTTTTTATACCTGTTTGCCCTTGAGAAATATGGAAATGATTTATTCGGCAAGGACACGGTGGGAGCCGGTGTACTATATGTGCCTGTAAAAGATGCAGTTTACAACGGATCCCGCGGCATGGAAGACAGTGCCGTAAGAGCAAAAGTTGATGCCGCATTGCGCCGCAGCGGGCTTATTCTGCGAAATGATGACGTTGTTGAAGCGATGGAAGGTGGAGCAAAGAAACGATTCATACCTGTTTCGTTTAGCCGAGGTGGTACTGGGTACACCGAGTCATCTTCACTGGCCAACCTTGAGCAGTTGGGCAAGCTCAAACAACATATTGATATGCTTCTGCGTCAAATGGGCAGGGCTTTGCGTGAGGGCAAAGTACAAGCAGACCCTTATTATCGCAATCTACGCACAGATGCATGCACTTACTGTGATTTTTATATTGCATGTAGATTTGACAAGACCAATGGAAAGGATCGTATGAGGTATCTTTATCCCTTGGCATCAAAGGAATTTTGGGAAAGAGTGGGGGGCAACAAAGATGGCCGTCAGTCTGACTAGTGAACAGAAAAATGCTGTTTTTAGCAGAGATAGAAATACCCTTGTAGCCGCAGCTGCAGGATCAGGTAAGACAAGAGTCATAATCGAGAGGATCATGGACAAGTTGATCGGTAGTATGGGGTGTAATATTACTGACTTTCTTATTATCACATTTACAAACGCTGCTGCCGGTGAACTTCGTGATCGACTTGAAAGGGAATTGTCAGACCGGATCCGCTTAAACCCATCAGATCGAAATCTGCGCAGGCAGTTGACCCTCCTTCCAAGGGCTCAAATTACCACAATAGACTCGTTCTGCTATTCAGTTCTCAGGGAGTTTAGCCATCTTTGCGAAGTCAACCCTTCTGTAGCGATCGTAGAGGGAGCTGAGGCGGAGCTCCTGATGGCGGAAGCACTGGAAAACTCGATTGAGTCGCTATACGGTGAAATCGAAGGATTGCCCGACTTTGCGGCATTGGCGGAGTTACTTTCTGCCGCCCGTGATGACAGGCTTCTTTCGTCAGCTATTTCAGATGCTTATGAGAAAATTCAAAGCCACCCTTTTCCTGATTTGTGGATGAAAGAGATGCTGAGTTTATATGAAAATCCTCCATCTGATTTTGAGGACACTATCTGGGGTGCTTATCTCCTTGAACGGGCAAGATCCTCCGCAAAAAACAGCCTTGATCTATTAAAGAAAGCTATACAGCTATTAGAAGACGAGCCAATGCTTTCGGAGAAGTATTCTCCCGTGATTGCCGGTGATATACAACAAACTGAGCACTTCCTCAACAGGTCAGCTTTCGGTTGGGATGAAGCGGTAAAAGCAGCTGCTATACCTGTTAGTAAGCTGGCCCCAGCACCACGCAACTATCCAGATCCGGAATTTAGGGATCGAATAAAAGCAATGCGTGAAAGCTGGAAAGACTGTTGGAATTCCATCAAAGAGACACTCGCAGAGCCTGGTGCCGTCCATTTGTCTGAAATTCGGATTATAGTTCCTGCTTTACGCGGCCTGTTTCTGGCTGTACGGAGGTTTGAAGATACGTACAAAGGGCTAAAGGCATCACGAGGTGTCATGGATTTCAATGACATATCCCACGCTGTGATCAAACTCTTATGCGTTCGCAAAGACAATGAGTTGATCCCTTCCGAAACTGCAGATTTGATATCAAGCCGTTACGCAGAAGTGCTTATCGATGAATTTCAGGATACAAACGAACTGCAAAACCTCCTTGCCAAAATGCTGACTGACAGCAGAAACAATCTTTTCATGGTAGGTGACGTAAAGCAGTCGATTTATCGATTCAGACTTGCTGAGCCGGAAATATTCCAGCAGTATTATATGACTTATGATGACTACACCGAAGACATGGAGCACGGTAAGCCTGCCCGTGTGATTCTATCAAAAAACTTCAGATCAAGGCCTGAAGTGATCGACGCTGTGAACAGTGTGTTTCCCCATCTGATGATTGGAGGATTTACGCAAATATCTTACGGCAATAGAGAACAGCTGTATAACGGACGGGAATGTGAGCAATACACACCAGAGCAAAATCCTTACAAACCTGAGTTCTGTGTTATAGATGTTCCCACTCCGGAAAGTGATGAAGAAGAGAGTATAGGGAAGACTGAAGTAGAAGCAGATTACGTGGCTGATCGTATACGTTTGATGCTTGACACCGGCTTTATGATAGAAGACGGAGGCGAGAAACGCAGGATCAGGTGCGAAGATATTGTGATCTTACTTCGCTCAGCCTCCTCGAAAGCTGAATATTTTGAAAGGGCTCTCGCAGCCAAAGGGATTGAGTCTTCTACTGACAAGGGTGGGGCTAAGAGAACCTCTGAGCTTCTTGCGGTGCTATCGATCCTTGCTGTTATAGATAACGCATATCAGGATATCCCGCTTGTAGGCATGATGACATCGCCTGTCTACCAGTTTACCCCGGACGAGTTATCCGAAATCAGGTCGAAACTTCGCAGGGGAGCTTTCTACGATGCTGTGGTAAAAGCTGCAAAGGAAGGAAATCAAAAGTGTATCGACTTTCTAGAGAGTCTGAGATCCCTAAGAACTTACTCAGGTGACAACGGTGTGGATAGACTGCTCTGGCATATATATACTATAACCGGTCTACCGGGTATTTACAGTGCAATGGCAGACGGTGCATCAAGGAGAAGGAACCTGATGCGCCTATACGAACACGCCGTTGCTTATGAAAAAGACGGTCGAAGAGGAATTTCCGGTTTTATAAACTACATAGAAAAGACACTGTCGAAGGGAACCTTTAGCTCAGATGACTCCACACGTCCGGGAGCGGTAAGAATAATGACTATACATAAATCAAAAGGCATGGAGTTTCCTGTGGTGTTTCTTTGCGATCTATCAAGCAAATTCAATCTCGATGACACGAGAAAACCTGTTCTTGTTCACCCAAAAACAGGCATTGGACTAAAAATACTGGACAGGGAACGACTTTATCAATATCCCACTCTAGTATATACAGCAGTTTCCAGAAAGATCCGTGAGGAGTCTCTTGCAGAGGAGATGCGTATTTTATATGTTGCTATGACGAGGGCTAAGGATAAGCTCATAATGACATGTGCTTTCCCCGATGCAAATAGGAAGGTCGCTTCGATTCTGAAAAATTCAGATTTGGATAATCCTGAAAAACTGCTTTCGGCCGATGGACCATCGAAATGGTTACTGCCCATAATAGCATCCCATCCGTCCGGAAAGCAGCTCCGCGAAATTTCAAACACACCTTATTTTTCATGTGATGAGCCGGGGGACTGGTCTGTCAACTTAATATATAATGACGATCACGGAAATAAACCTGCAACACGTAACTCCGAATCGGAATATCCTATACAGCAAAACTCCGAAGTTGTTGTTGCCGATATATGCGATAATGAAATTGAAGGTTTCAGTGCTACTATCGAGAAATGGCTACAATATGAATATCCTTACGGTGTTATGTCTTTGATCCCATCAAAAATTACAGCTACACAGCTTAAAGGTAAAGCATATGAATTTGAATTGAGTGAACAAGCTCAGTTATTGGACACTGCTGAAAAAACAGATATACATCTTACAAATTCCGAGGAATCTCACCACAACACTATCACAGTTCTGCGTCGGCCAAAGTTTATAAGTGGTACCACAGGCCTTACACCCGCAGAGCGTGGGACTGCTCTACATTTGGCAATGCAATTTGTGGATCTTTTACGTTGCAAGGATCTGCCTTCAATCGAGGAAGAAATCGATAGGCTAAGAGATAAGAGGATCCTGACAGAGCAGCAGGCTAGTGCAGTCGATCCAAACAAGATCTTGAATTTCATGAAGTCAGAGCTGGGACAACGTATGCTGTCTGCAAAGTCTGTTCAAAGGGAGTTTAAGTTCTCGTTACTTGATGATTGCAGCAATTATTTTCCTACCGATCACAAGGGGGATAAGATCCTGGTTCAAGGTGTCTGTGACTTGTTTTTTGAAGAGGATGACGGCATAGTTATCGTAGACTTTAAATCGGATCGAATAAGCAGCAACATGCTTCAAAAGAGAGCAATGTCCTATCGCCCTCAGATCGAGCTTTACAGTCGTGCCCTTGAGAGAATTACTTCAAAAAGGGTAAAGGAGAAAAATCTCTATTTCTTTGCAATCGATCAGGTCGTACAGATATAAAAAGATGTACGACCGGTAATCACTAGACCCGCTATCGTACATCCTTATGTGTTCTGAATCGACTCTGATATGCAATGTATACTTTTTGATGCTTCATCAGCACGCTCTTCAAATCCAGATTATTTCAGACCGAATTTCTTGTTAAAGCGATCTACACGGCCTCCGGTGTCTACCAGCTTTTGTTTGCCGGTAAAGAATGGATGGCAGTTGGAGCATACTTCAACGCGAATATCCTTTTTTGTTGAACCGGTATTGATAACCGTACCACAAGCACACTGAATGGTTGTCTGCTGGTAATCAGGATGAATCCCTTTCTTCATTGAGTTCACCTCTTTCTAAATACTCGAAGTAACGGACAAAAGTATATCACGGCTCAAGCCAAATTGCAACAACTTTTCCACACTAAACGATATCAAATGATTTGCATTTCAGGTTATAGCCTCCATATGACAAAGTTCTGATGTTTGCTTTTTCCATCGACTATGTTATAGTAAAGTAATAGTATATTTAGGGGTGCGCTATGAGATATATCACTCATGTCAGAATTTACATGTTTGTCAAAAAGCTTTTAGGTGGTTTACTCGCACGAATATATCACTTCAACGCTGATAAGGCATCGGTTTCAGCTACTCCTTATCTCGTTATTGCAAATCATGTGACAAATTATGACCCAATCCTGTTGGGAATTGCCTTTGACAAGCACATGTACTTTGTAGCAGGAGAGCATCTTTATCGAGGCAATCCTATAATGCGTTTAGCAACGCGCTTATTTTCCCCAATAAGCAGGATCAAGGGAAAGAGCGGTGCCACAACCACGATCAAAATCCTAAAGACTCTTAAGAGCGGTGCGAATGTCTGCCTTTTTGCCGAGGGCAACACGACCTTTAACGGAGTTACCGATCCTGTCTCAGCCTCCACCGGTAAACTGGCCAAGATTTCAGGGGCTACACTTGTAACTTATCGGATCGAAGGTGCATATCTTGCTTTCCCAAGATGGGGTAGGGGTCTGAGGAGCGGACCTGTTTCTGGCCATATAGTTAATATATATTCACCCGACAAGCTGCAGACTATGACAGTTAGTGAGGTAACAGATGCAATAAATTCTGATATCTATGAAGATGCTTTTGAACGGCAGGCAGAAAGTCCGAAAGTGTACCCCGGCAAACGCCTTGCAGAACGTTTGGAGTTAGCATTATATATTTGCCCTAAATGCATGCAGATCGGAACATTAAAAAGTGTTGGCAATACTTTTTTCTGCAAATGCGGCTTTTCTGCACGCTTCACTGAAACGGGATTTTTTAACGGAAAGGACTTGCCCTTTACAACTGTAAGTGAGTGGGATGCATGGCAGGATGCACATTTGACTATACTTGCCGAACAACTACCAGAGGAACCATTATTTAGAGACAAAAATTTTGTTCTAAAAAGGGTACTCGATACGCATAAAGCGGTTACAGAAACTAGAGGGATACTATCCATGTCAGCATATGAACTTGTCTGCGGTGACCGGCGCTTTCCAATAAACAATATCTCCGGTATGGCCATTCATGGTCCGGCAAATCTTGTGTTTAATGTGGGAAGGGACTACTACGAATTAAGACCAACAACACCCCAATGTGCAAGAAAGTATTATACATTCTATAACAAGCTCAAAGATATTCACAATAGAAGAAGAGAACAACGGAAGTCAAATGGCGACAGTTAAAATAAATGATTTTATGTATGCCGTAAATAGTTTATGAGTTAGAAAGGATAATATTATAATGACAACTGGAATGAATTTCTGGGATAGTGATGTTTGGTCTTTTGTTATTGCCATCACGATCCTTTTTGCAGGTATGATGACGGCCAATTCTCTTCGTAACGTTATTAAACCACTTCGCACTTTGATGATACCAAGCTCTGTTCTCGGCGGTTTCATTATTCTTTTTGTTGGTCTAATATACAAATTGATTACTGGCAACCCCATGATACAGCAAAACACACTTGAATCCCTTACATATCATGGGCTCGGGCTTGGATTTGTAGCAATGACACTTCGCAAAATTGAAAAGAGAAAGGATAGAAAGTCAAAATCAGGTGGGTTTGATTCAGGCATTACAATTGTTGCAACATATCTGTTACAAGCTGTTTTGGGACTTACGATTTCGATCACATTGTATCATCTAATGGGCAGTTTTGCAGGTTCCGGATTACTACTGCCTATGGGATTTGGACAGGGACCGGGACAATCATACAATTGGGGCCGCACATATGAAAACTTATATGGTTTTAAAAACGGTACAAGCTTTGGTCTAACGGTTGCGGCGATGGGTTTCGTTTGCGCCAGTATCGGTGGTGTTACTTACCTTAATATACTTCGCAAAAAGGGCAAATTCAGCGGAGATATCGGTGATTTTATAAAAGATGAAAACCTGAGTGCCGACAAAATATCCGGGGATAATGAGATACCTCTCTCTGAATCGATGGATAAATTCACTGTACAACTAGCGTTAGTTTTTATAGCTTACATCCTGGCCTTTTTGTTTATGAAAGGGATAAATCTGATAATTGAAACGGATGTATTGGGAGATTTTGGATATAACACTGTGCGTCCTCTCATATGGGGATTCAACTTTATCTTTGGAACTATTTTCGCAATGCTACTAAAAGCAGTTTTCTTCGGATTGCAGAAAAAAGGAATCGTACAAAGGGAATATATGAACAATTTTTTGCAAAATCGAATTGCCGGTTTTATGTTTGACATGATGGTTGTCGCTTCTATCGCAGCTATAGATTTATCTGCATTTTTGCATTCCGAATTCATTCTTCAACTGACACTGCTCTGCGTACTGGGTGGGGTTTCCACTTACTTGTACCTCGATTATCTATGTAAGAAAGTATTTCCCACTTATGAGCATGAGGCTTTCCTTTCTCTTTATGGTATGCTTACAGGGACTGCCAGTACCGGAATTATTTTGCTGCGAGAGTACGATCCGAAATTTACGACATCAGCTGCGGATAACTTGATTTTATCACAGCCGTGGGCAATACTTTTTGGATTTCCTATGCTACTGCTACTAAGCTTTGCACCGCAAAGCGTACTTATGGCTACAATATCTTTAGCCATTCTAAGCGTTCTATTTATCGTTATGAACCTGATATGTTTCCGCCGCTCTCTGTTTAGAAAAAAGTCTAAATCGTAACTGTATAACTGCGTAGGGGGAGAGATACTATTGTTTTTGATACCACACAGCTATGGTGAAGCATTATTTATTGAGAAGCGTTCCAAATTCATAGGAAGAGTCTGGCGGTGTGAGAGTGAAAAAGAAGCACTCGATCATATCTCTGAAATGAGAACCAAACATTGGGATGCCACTCACAATGTATATGCTTACTCTATACGTGAAGGTCAAATAAGTCGATATTCGGATGATGGCGAGCCGCAAGGAACAGCCGGTGTACCTGTGTTGGAGGTATTTAAAAGAGAGAATATCAATAACTTTCTTTGCGTTGTGACTCGCTACTTTGGCGGCGTACTTTTAGGCGCTGGTGGCCTTGTTAGGGCATACGCCCATTCAGCTAAGCTTGCCCTTGATGCAGCAGGGATAGCTGAAATGAGGCCAGTTTCCATTGCGGTCATAACTTGTCCTTATCATCTGTTTGATAAGATAAAGGTAGAATTGGCTGCTCAAGGCGGGGAGGTTCGCGATACAGCTTATGGCGTTGAGATTAAAATGGAAATCTCAGTTCCTGCAAATACCTACCAGATCTTTGTCGATAAGATAAATGAATTGTCTTCAGGGTCCATCAGTCCCGAATATATGGGTGATGAATATATTCCTGTTAAGGTTGACTAACCGACAAATTGTTATAAATAAACAAGTTTTTTCACTGCTAAGCAGGAGGTTCCCCACATCTTAGGACCTCTTAAATGGTGGAATGATTTGATGTTGATAGCCGTGTTTAAGCGGCTTTTTTGAACCAAACAGCGACTGTTCGATTTGAACCAGACTACCTTTGCTTAATTAAATGAAACCTTGTTTAGAATGTTTTCTAAAAAATATTTGCAAATAACAAAGATAATAAAAGTAAAATGAGGGTTGGACGTCGTATATAGTATATAGGGGAGTCATGGGGGTGACAGATAGTGACAATACGCGAGCTTTATCAGCGAACTGAGTCGGAAATGCTCGCTTCTTATGCTGTAAGATCCTCAGAATCAACAGGACGAAAAACCGCGATAGCTGAGTGTGACATGCGGACATGCTTTCAGCGTGATGTCGATAGAATAACACACTGCAAAGCGTTCCGAAGACTTATGCGCAAAACACAGGTTTTTCTGAGTCCGGAGGGTGATCATTACCGCACCCGACTTACTCACACCCTAGAAGTTTCCAGAATAGCGCGAACGATCGCCCGTGCGCTTAAGCTAAACGAAGACCTGGTCGAAGCTATCGCTCTTTCACATGATCTTGGACACACACCATTTGGACATGCCGGAGAATATGCTCTAAATGATGTAGTACCGGGAGGTTTTTTCCACAACGAGCAGAGCGTAAGAGTTGTTGAGCAAATTGAATCGGATGGCAAGGGACTAAATCTAAGCTTTGAAGTTATCGACGGCATTAGATTCCACACTGGCACACAATATGCTTCGACTTCTGAAGGGCGTCTTGTAAAATTCGCCGACCGTATTGCTTACATAAACCATGACATCGACGATGCAATACGGGCCGGGATTTTAAAAGATGATGATATTCCGACCCATCTTTCAAAAATCCTTGGTAATAACTACAGTATAAGAATCGATACTATGGTTCGTGACGTCATCAGCAACAGTGTTGAGGGCAATATAAGCATGTCTGCAGAAATTGGCCAGGCAATGATGGAGCTTCGTGAGTTTATGTTTGAGGCAGTTTACAAAAATCCCATTGCAAAAGGCGAGGAGACTAAGGCTCAGGATATGTTGAAAAAACTCTATGAGTTTTTTGTCAAGAACCCAGACAAGCTGACAGATGAATATCTAAGGATTGCTGATAAAGACGGTGTAGAACGTGCTGTATGTGATTATGTGGCCGGAATGACAGACTCATATGCAGTTAATTGCTTTGAGAGACTTTTCGTTCCAAAGGGCTGGGGATTTATTGAATCCAGCAGGATCGATCAGTTTGAATAGTAAACTACTTAAAATATAATCTTTTCGAATCGATAAATAGAATAATTTATGAAAAATTGTCTAATATATTGACAAATAATAAACATTCTCAAATATTCATGTAGATTCGATACTTGGCCAGGGGGGTGGTGTTTTTGTATTTTTCTGCCGAATTTCTTGAGGAACTGTCGGAGCGGGCCAATATCGTTGATATAGTATCCGATTATACTCAGCTGAAGTTAAAGGGATCGAACTACTTTGGTTTATGTCCCTTTCACTCTGAAAAAACACCCTCTTTTTCTGTCTCGGCTGACAAGGAGTTCTTTCATTGTTTTGGATGTGGTGTAGGGGGAGACGTTATAACCTTCGTCATGCGCGCCGAAAACCTTGATTTTACCGACGCTATCCGCTTTCTTTCAGAGAAGTTGGGGCTGTCTTTGCCCGAGGTAAACGACTATGGAGGGGCTGAGCGAAGAGCAAGGATCCTTGAGCTGAATACGTTTGCTGCCAGATATTTCCATGACTGTCTTATGAGTGCTGAAGGACAGCAGGCAAGAAACTACCTGAAAAACAGAGGGATCACCGATCGGACTATCAGGCGCTTTGGTATAGGATATGCTCCTGATTATTGGGACGGGTTGATAAAGGCTGCTAAGGGTTTTGAAAAATCAGAACTTTTAGAGGCAAGGTTGGTGGTAAGCAACAAAAGTACCGGCGGGATATATGATATGTTTCGGGGACGGGTGATATTTCCCATAATCGATATACGTGGGAACGTCATAGCATTTGGAGGAAGGCTACTGGGAGACGGTGGACCAAAGTATCTTAATTCTCCTGATACCCCTGTATACAACAAGAGTCGTCACTTGTTTGCACTGAATATGGCTAAAAAATCAAAAAGTAGAAGATACATCCTAGCTGAGGGATATATGGATGTTGTATCACTTCATCAAGCAGGTTTTGATACTGCTGTAGCCTCACTCGGAACGTCACTTACAGATCAACAGGCAAGATTACTTGCTAAGTATGCAGATGAAGTTGTTATTGCTTATGATAGTGACGGGGCAGGTAGAAGTGCTGCAGATCGTGCCATAGAACTTTTAGAGAAGACAAATGTGAAAGTTAAGTTAGTTGACTATCCCGGTGCAAAGGACCCGGATGAGTATATCAAAAAATTTGGCGCTGAAGCATTCCGTCTACGACTCGACAGATCAGAAAACCAAATCGAATATAAATTGGATTTGGTCAAAAGTAAGTATGACCTGAGCAATGACGAGCAACGTATAGAATTTTTGAAGGAGTCGGCGCAGGTATTGAGTAGGATCGACAATCCTGTTGAGATGGCCGTTTATGTGGCAAGGGTTGCCGAAACCGGAAAAGTAGATCAATCGGTTTTGGAACGGGAAATAAAACTGTTGACAAAAGCACGGCTCAAAAGAGAACGAGGAAAGCAACGACAACGTACTCTCAGACCAACGCTTTCGGTACAGCCGAAGGCTAAAGAGCTCCGGTATAAAAACGTCCGTTCTGCTGTAGCTGAGGAGAGATTACTATCACTGCTATTATGTGATTTATCTCTCATCGAAACTGCGTCTAAATTATTGACACCGGAGCAATTTTCTTCCGATACACTTGGGAAGACTTACGGTATATTGATATCTCACTTAAAAAGCAATAAGCCCTTTTCAACAGCGCTTCTTTCTCAATCATTAAATGTTGATGAGATGGAACATATAAGCTCAATTCTGGTTAAAAGCGTTCCGGAAGGTGATAAAATGCAGGCATTAAGGGACTACATAGAGGTCATACTTGAAGAGTACGAGAAGAGTTTATTGAGTGAAAAAGAGCTTTTGCTTCGTGAATGGCAGAGAATGAAAGGAAAAAAAGGGTTGGAGGATAGACCATGAGCATGATAGAGGATAAGAAAGCAATATTGAGAGATCTTATTGAGCAAGGGAAAAAAGCAGGAAAACTCAGTGCAAAAGAAATTATGAATGTAGTTGAAGAGCTTTCCCTTGACTCCGATCAAATAGACAAGCTTTATGACACGCTTGAAGCTCTTTCGATAGAAATAGCAGTTGATGAGGAGTACATCGAAGAAATTGAGGACGATGTACCTGAAAAGATCGAAGAAGTTGAAGAGATACCTGAGGACGAATTGGCTGATACTGATGCTCTTGCAGAGGGTGTCAACATCGATGACCCTGTCCGCATGTATCTTAAGGAGATCGGAAAGGTCGATTTGCTCACGCCTGAAGAGGAAGTTGAGCTTGCAAAGAGGATGTGCGAAGGCGATGAGGAAGCTAAGCGGAAGCTTGCTGAGGCAAATCTTCGTCTTGTTGTAAGCATAGCCAAGCGCTATGTTGGCAGAGGAATGCTCTTCCTTGACTTGATCCAAGAGGGAAATCTTGGTCTTATCAAGGCTGTGGAGAAGTTTGACTACAATAAGGGATTTAAGTTTTCGACATATGCCACATGGTGGATCCGGCAGGCCATTACCCGGGCTATTGCCGATCAAGCTCGTACTATTCGTATCCCTGTTCATATGGTTGAAACGATCAATAAAGTCATTCGTGTATCCAGACAGCTATTGCAAGAACTCGGCCACGACCCTCAACCTGAGGAGATTGCAGCCGAGATGAATATGCCTGTGGACAAGGTGCGGGAGATAATGAAAATAGCGCAAGAGCCTGTATCACTGGAGACACCGATCGGAGAAGAGGAAGACAGTCACTTAGGCGATTTCATACCTGATGAAGGGGCATCTGAACCTGCCGAGGCAGCTTCTTATACTTTACTGAAGGAACAGCTCGTCGAAGTCCTTGCCACTTTGACTCCAAGGGAGGAGAAGGTTCTGAAACTGCGCTTTGGTCTTGAAGATGGAAGGACGAGAACTTTGGAAGAGGTAGGCAAGGAGTTTAAGGTTACACGTGAGCGTATACGTCAGATCGAGGCAAAAGCACTTCGTAAGCTTCGTCATCCAAGCCGCTCAAGGAAACTCAAGGACTTTTTGAGTTGATACTAAGCATTTATATCGTTTTTTACACCTTTCATATTTTGCGTTAATGAAGGCATTTGTATCATGGTACATTTTTGCAATATTATTTTCTAATGAAAAAATTCTTTTTGAAACCGCCCTGTATGGTGACTGCAAGAAAATACATCAAAGCCGCTGTAAATAAAGCAGGCACTAAAGCAGCGGAGCTACCAATCAGCCCTCCTATACTCAGGTATATCCATCTGCACCATAACGCAGCCATCAGAGCGGAAAGTCCGGGTGTAATGAACCACTTTCTCCATTCCACGTTCATACCTGTTGCTTGAACCACTTTCCTCAAGTTCAGTATCGCAGTAAGGAATGTCGTTGCAATGCATGCAACAACATATCCATATATGCCAAGTTCGGGTATCGCTGTAAGATAGAATGTCATTATCAGCTCCAACCCATTACCTATAATAAGATTTAATGAAGCGGATATTTGCTTTCCCAGACCGTTCAGTATATTTCCAAATACCAACATGTAAAGTGAAAATACTGTACTTGCGGCAAGTGGAAGCAATAACGCTTCATTTACATTTTGTCTAAATAGCAAATAACCTATTTGCGGGCCAAGGGGAACAAGAATGGCAACTGACGGCAATATGAGAAATGAAGTTGCTGTTATGGCTCGTGAAATCTTATTGCGCGCATCTCGCATATTTCCCAAAGCCAAGTTTTCTGACAGCTTGGGCACCATCACAAGACCTAATCCAACGATCATAGCCGAGGGAAGGTTAAGTAGCGGTAGCGTCATGCCAAACAGCACTCCGTAGGCACTTATTGCCTGTTGATATGTAAGACCTGACACGACCAGTCTTCTGGGAATTATTATAATTATCAAAGTAGATAACAGTTTATTGCACAATCCAGCTATCGATATCGGGACAGCTATTTTTCCAATCCTGGCAGTCATTCCTTGCTCCATTTTGCCATCTGATGGTACATTGCGTATCCTCTGTTTGTATATGATGCGAAGAAACAGTGAACTGAAGATTTCGCATATCAGCATCCCTGTAACTATTATAACTAACATATGTTCATCCGGCTGTGGCAGAAACAGGTACAACAGCAACAGGACAGCACTCATTCGTATTACCTGTTCCAATAGATCCGATATTGCGGGCGGATTGAATTCTCTTGACCCGTAAAAGAAATGCTTATGTATATTCTCAATTCCTGTAAGGAAAATCACCGGCAGCAGCGCATACAGAGCGAGTTGTGTACGTTCGTCACCCAGGAAAACTGAAGCTATACCTTTTGCAAATATGAGAATGAACACAGAAAGAATTCCAAAGATACATACAAAGACAATAATCGCACGTCGTATCAATTGTCGGATAGCTAAGTAGTTTCTAAGTGCGATATACTCCGCTGAGAGTCTGCTTACAGCTACCCCTATACCCGATACTGCTATTGTCAGGGCGAGAGAATAGAATGGGAAAATCAGTTGAAAAAGTCCCATGCCTTCCGATCCGATCATCCTGCTCAGAGCGATTCTATATGCAAAACCAAGCAGCTGAGAGCAAATATTTCCAATCGTCAGGATGAAAGCACCATATCTTACCGATTTTATATCAATTTTCATAATACACACTCCGTAAACAATTGCGGCAAGTAAAAGCGGACTTTTTGAGGAAGTCCGCAACACTTTTATTAAGCTGTACTGATACCCCTGATCCTAATCCTGATCCACATCCTTTACCGGAAATTGTCTTCCCTCATGATCAAGATAAAATTTACCGGTATATATGATCTCAGAGATTGGGATCAGCTTATATCCGCTGCTCTGCAAGCTCTCAATTATTCCTGGTAGCGCTTCCGGTGTGTTAAGTGCTGCGTTGTGGAAAAGAACTATTGAACCTGGCTTTACTCGGCTGAGCACTCGTTTTTGTATGTCGGCAGCCGATAAGTCTTTCCAGTCAAGACTGTCAACATCCCACTGTATTGTATACATACCCATACTTGTAACAGTGGTTATGAGTTTATCATCATAATCTCCATAGGGAGGACGGAATAGAGTCGGCCTGACACCTGTTATTTTTTCAATCTTATCATTACATGCCGTGATGTCTGAAATTATATCCTCACGGCTCAGACGCGGCATATGCTTATGCTTATTTGAGTGGTTCATTATTTCATGGCCTGCATCGGCCAAAGCTTTTACCGACTCAGGATATTTATCGACCCAGTCTCCCACAACGAAAAATGTAGCCTTGACCCCATATCTACCGAGAATTTCAATAAGCTGCTCTGTGTCTTCATTTCCCCAAGCGGCATCGAAACTAAGGGAAGCAACCTTATCCTCTTTCGAAACGCAATATATAGGTAGCTGCCGTTTGGAGGCAGATGCGCCGATGATCGCCGGACTGCTAAACAGTGTCAGAATCAACGCTGAAGCCAATATAACACAACAAATTATCAGTGAACTTTTTTTGATATAAATAACTCTCATCAAACCACCCCACAGCCGAAGCTAAAGACATAAATCCGTACCCACACAGTCTATTACTATGAAAAATCGGAACTATATAGACCAAAACCGCGCCTATAAAACGTTAGGCTCGGTAAAAAAATAGCCGATGCAAGACAATGAACGGTCCTTCTGTATTGAAGTTGACTCCAAGACAGAAGGACCGTTCATTGTCTGTATATGTGTGGCGGTTATGATGTCGATTTAGCTTGCAAGTTTTTTTGCGAGATCCGCAGCGGAAGCGGCGTCCGGGGCGTAGCCATCTGCTCCGATGGAATCTGCGTGTGCCTGTGTAACAGGTGCTCCACCAACCATTATCTTCACATTGTCGCGAACTCCGGCTTTTTCGATTGCATCAATCGTCTCTTTGAGTGCCGGCATGGTAGTGGTAAGTAGGGAGGAGAGTGCTACGATTTTCACATCAGGATTGTCCTTGATTGCCTGAACAAACTTCTCGGGAGGGACATCAACGCCAAGGTCGATCACCTCAAAACCTGCACCCTCAATCATCATGGCTACAAGGTTCTTGCCGATGTCATGAAGGTCCCCAACAACAGTACCTATAATAACTTTACCGATCGACTCAACACCGGTGGCCGCAAGGTGGGGTTTCAAGACCTCAACACCCTTTTTCATGGCGCGTGCTGCAATTAGCATCTCGGGCACGAATATTTCATTGTTTTTAAACTTTTCACCTACGACACTCATGGCGGTAATCATGCCTTCATTGAGAATATCTGCGGCACTGACTCCGTCAGCAAGAGCCTCTTCCACAAGTCCGGCGATGATCTTTGACTTTCCTTCTTCAACGGCAAGAGCAATTTCCCTAATTTTTGACATGTGATGTTCCTCCTTAAATAATAGATTATTTCTTCGTTACATTGCCTATACGACCCTGTCTAAATGCTTTTATATAGTTAAGACAGTATTCGTCATTTTCAGTTAGCGCATCTGTGGCAAGGATGATTCCAAGCATATCCCGGTTTAGCGGATCGACTATTGCGCTGTCCATACCGGCATTCATAGCAAGAGCCATAAAAGCCATATTTATGATCTTCCGGGCAGGCAATCCAAAGGATATATTGCTCAAACCGCTTGTTATATGTACATCAGGATACCATTCCTTGATCTGTCGTGTGCAAGCCTCAAATTTTGCCATGGATTCGCCGTCGGTGGCAAGGGCGATAACAAGCGGGTCTATGTAAATACGAGAATGCTCGATGCCATATTCATCTGCTCGCGACATCAATTGCTTTGCTATTTGCAGACGTTTATCAACTGTACTTGGGATACCGTAGTTATCGCAGAGAAGGGCCACGACCTGCCAGCCGGTATCTGCAATAGCAGGGAATATGATCTCAATTTTATCTCCCTCAAGAGATACAGAGTTTATTATGCCTTCCTTTTTGCAGAAGGGGATGCAATCGACACAGACCTGTGGGTTTGGGCTGTCAATACAGATTGGAGTATCAACGGTATCTTGAACTAAGTCTATAAGCCATTTCATTGTCTCAAGTTCAAGATCATCACTTACCGATGCACAAATATCGATATAATCCGCACCGGCTTCTGACTGTCGTTTTGCAAGTCTCCTGATATAATCTTCGTTTTTTGATTCTATAGCTTTAGCAACAGAGGGAATCGAGCCGTTTATCTTTTCACCAATTATGATCATACCTGAAAATCCTTTCGACTACTATTTGTTGTATGCTTGGCGGGTCAGTTCATAAAGTGTTTTATGTGCTACCGCTTGGTTTTTACCCATTGCCAAGACCCCTGCAATTATGTTTTGGTAGCTACCATATTCGTCTACGAAAGACTTTACAGCTTCGGCTATCTCTTCTTCAGAAGCTTCCATTGGAAGCTGCTTCTGAACACCGAATATTAGCTTATCACCGAATTTTTGGATAAGCATATGCCTGTCGTTCATATCCTGAGGCGTCCATGCATCGACGCCTGCCTCGATCATTGCAGGTACTAGCAGTTCATTTTTGCCGCAACTGTGAAACTCAAGATACATACCCCTACTGTGGCAGGACTCGACAATGCGTGCCAGATAGGGAACTAACATCTCGCGAGCAGTGTTTAATGAGAAAAACGGAGCTCTTTGAGATCCCCAGTCGTCGTGAAATAGGATTATGTCTGCTTTGTAATATGTTCTGTACTTTTCAAAGAGTTTGTCATAAAAGTCACACAAGGCACTAAAGAGACGATGTACACCGTCCTGTTGCTCATCGTCAACCATTGCCAAGGCGGCATTTTCAAAGTCCATAAAGGAAATCAGACGTTCAAAAAGACCGTTCATGACCCATATTAGATTCATGCGATCGGTATTTATAAATTCCTTGTGTCTTTCCGCGCTGCCACTCCAATCAAGCTTTTCAAGGTCAGGAAATTGTATGTAATCTTCCCATCTGTTTATGTCTGGAATCTTTGGGTTTCCGGGACGAACCATCGAACCGCCCACTTGCTCTACATACACCCAATCTACTCCAAAAAAGTCTTTGCCACCTGCATCCTTTAAATCAAGCGGATCGGCATCGAAGACAAACCCGCGGGCAACGTTGTCCGGTATTATTCTTGGAATAAGTGTAAAGTAATCGTTGCTCGAAGGCATCCACAAAGGACGCTTTCCTTCAAACAAAAGCTTTAGGTTTTCTCTTGGGGTGATCGGAGTATTAAGCTTGGGAAGTCCGGGGACTCCTGGGAATAGAGATTTGTATTCACCAACGATCTGCAATTCCCTTTCTCGATCAAATGAAATCCTGTCCAAATGTTTCCCCTCTTTCTATGATTTATTAAATTATAATACTTTGCCAAAAATATGTCAATTAATGTGCTGTCAAATTAGTTATCTTTGTTCTGATAAGCATTATGATTTAAGTTTACGTTTGGCTGCTTCGACAACATGCTTTACAAGCACGCTAGTAGTAACCGTGCCTACACCTCCGGGAACAGGAGTAATTGCCTCTACTATCCCTTGGGCTTCTTCGAAGTTTACATCGCCGCAGAGTTTCCCATCGGCATTTACATTTATGCCTACATCAAGAACTATTTGGCCTTCGCGTAGATACTCTTTTCCGATTATTCCTGCTTTGCCGGCTGAAACAATAACTATATCGGCTCTTTTTACTACTGAAGGCATATCTATCGTGCGTGTATGACACACCGTTACAGTGGCATTGCGCTTCATAAGCATCAGCGCTGCCGGTTTCCCGACAACCAGGCTTCGACCAATGACAACTGCATTCTTACCTGTTATCTCAATTCCGTAATGATCGAGTATTTCAATACAAGCTTGAGGCGTGCATGGTGGAAATCCAACATTTTCGCCAGTGTAAATGCCGACCATGGATTGGTCCGTGATGCCGTCAATATCCTTATCGGCAGATATTGAATTTCTGACTACTTTGTCATCAATATGTTTTGGAAGCGGTCTGAAAAGTAATATACCGTGTATCGTATCATCCTTATTGAGGTCATGTATCTTTGAGAGCAGTGTTTCTTGAGAGACATCCTCCGGCAAGACTATGTTTTCAATGTCCACTCCAACCCTGGCACAGCGCTTTGAAGCACCTCTCTCATAAGAAATGTCATCTTCGCGCTCACCGACACGCAAGGTGGCAAGCTTTGGGTTGATGCCTTTCAACTCAAGCTTTAATACATCTTCTTTTACTTTTGCGTTTATCGAAGATACTACCTCTTTACCACTCAAAATCCTTGCCATTTTTACTCCTTTCTCAGCGCAGCTTGCCAAACACATTTTCTGTCACTTCATCTGCCATCGGAACATAATTATCAAGCATATCGTTTGCTCTTTTATTTGCTTGTTCGGCATACTCCCGATCGGTCATTGATTTTGTATTGATAAAGACATTGAAACTTGCTCCTACCAATGCAGCTTTGCATAGAGCAGCTCCAACTCCCGCATCGCTGATCGCGATCCTACTGCCTTTGTCTGCAAACTCTTTCTGAAGCTCTATAGCTCGACAGCACAACTCCATGATCTCAAGAGGAACCGAACATGCATCCCGAAGAGCGATCTCCATTATACGAGCCTTTTCCGCCTTTTCTTCCTCTGTATTCTTCGGGAGCCCGTAAGCCCTCGATAACGGTTCAAAAACTTCGGCATCACGATCGACAAGAGCAAGCAGCTCATTTTGGATCTGGTTTGCCTTATCCATCAGCTCCAATATGTCCTGTTCGACCGCAGCATACTTCTTTTTACCGACAGTAAGTGATCCGACCATATTACCAAGTGCTGTTCCTATAGCCCCCACTAGAGCAGAAGCACCACCGCCGCCTGGTACAGGTGATTTGCTAGCAAGCTTTGAAACAAAATCCAAACAACTGATCTCAGTGAAATTCATATATATACTCCTTGTAAAATATGATTTGCAGGTAGTACTTGATTGCGTTGCTTTTTGAAATACTGATCGTTAGAAAAGGCCGCTGATTTTGCCCGTTGGGTCTACATCAATAGACTCGGCTGCAGGAACTTTTGGCAACCCGGGCATCGTCATGATCTCTCCTGTAAGCACTACAACAAAACCTGCCCCGGCAGAGACCTTCAAGTCGCGAACTGTAATTTTGAAATTTCTTGGAGCACCAAGAAGATTTGCATTATCTGAAAAGCTATACTGAGTTTTCGCAATACATACTGGAAGTTTTCCATATCCAAGTTTTTCAAGCCTTCTCATCTGCTTACGGGCAGCGGGGAGGACCTCGATGCCATCAGCCCTGTAGATCTTGCGTGCTATAGCATCGATTTTTTCTTCTAAGGTAGAGTCAAGACTGTAACTATATGTGAAATCATTTTCCAGTTCACACAGTTTTATTACCTCTTTTGCAAGCTCGATTCCACCTTCTCCGCCTTTTCCCCAAACTTCTGAAAGCGCAACATTTGCACCGAGATTGCGGCATCTTTCTTCCACGAGCCTAAGTTCTGCTTCTGTATCGGTAGGGAAGCGGTTTATTGCTACTACAGCCGGTAACTTATAAACACTTGTTATATTTTCAACATGTTGCAAAAGATTAGGCAAACCCCTCTCAAGGGCTTCAAGGTTATCCTCGGCAAGCTGTGCTTTGTTAGCACCACCGTGAAGCTTTAGTGCACGTACAGTGGCAACAACTACAACAGCGTTTGGACGCAATCCTGCCAAACGGCATTTTATATCAAGGAATTTCTCAGCCCCTAAGTCGGCTCCAAAGCCCGCTTCTGTGATAACATAGTCCGCTAGCTTTAGAGCTGTGCGAGTAGCTATAACGGAATTACATCCATGTGCGATATTTGCGAAGGGACCGCCGTGAACAAAGGCGGGGGTATGCTCCAAAGTTTGGACAAGGTTGGGTTTTAGAGCATCTTTAAGAAGCGCAGCCATAGCACCCGCTGCTTTTAGATCTCCTGCAGTAACTGGTTTATTGTCATATGTGTAGCCGATGACGATGTTGGATAGTTTCTTTTTAAGGTCATCCAGATCCATTGCAAGACACAAAATTGCCATGATCTCACTTGCAACTGTGATGTCATAACTATCTTCCCTGGGGACACCATTGGCTTTACCGTTCAAACCGCAAACAATGTTGCGGAGTTGTCTGTCATTCATATCGACACAGCGATGCCAAGTAATTTGAGTGGGGTTGATCCCCAGTTTGTTTCCCTGATAAATATGGTTGTCGATCATCGCGGCCAAAAGGTTATTTGCAGCACCAATGGCATGCATGTCCCCGGTAAAATGTAAGTTGATGTCCTCCATAGGAACCACTTGGGCATATCCGCCACCCGCAGCACCACCCTTGACACCAAAAACCGGACCTAGTGAGGGCTCCCTTAGCGCCACCATTACTTTTTTGCCTATCTTGCGCATTCCGTCTGCTAAGCCGACAGTAGTTGTCGTTTTGCCTTCTCCGGCAGGAGTCGGTGTGATTGCGGTAACGAGGATAAGTTTTCCGTCCGGCACATCTCTCATTTCGTTTATGAGATTAAAATCAACCTTCGCCTTATAGTTTCCATACAACTCAATTTTATCTTCAGGTATATCTGCGGTTTGGGCAACTTCTCGGATATCCTGCATTGGGGTACTTTGAGCTATCTCAATATCACTTTTAAAACTCATAAGCTGTTACTCCTTTGCATTAATATACAAATGATCAAATCATAACGAAAACACAATATAAAACAAACATAGACCAATGGTTTGAAGTCAATATTCTCCGGGCATCATATCAAGATCAGCCATTGAGAATACAGGACCGTCGACACACACATACCGGTGTCCAATATTACACTTACCACATTTGCCAACACCGCAAGTCATCCTCATTTCAAGGGTTGTCAAAATTCGGTCCTTGGGCACACCCATTTTTGAAAAAGCGTCTGAAAGGGCTTTTATCATAACAGGGGGACCACATAGAACTGCGTATGTATTATGAACATCAAAGGGAATATCCCTGATTAGTACATTTGGATATCCGACAAGGCCGTCCCATCCTGCCTCAGGATTGTCTATTGTAAGCTTAAGATCGGTATTGGGATTTGAAGCCCATTTATCGAAATCATACTTAAAAATGAAATCCTGCGTAGTGCGGGCGGCAAGCAGCATATTTATTTTTTTGAACTTTTCTCTGTTTTCAGGTAGAAAAATCAAATCAATGAGAGGCCGAAGTGGTGCAAGTCCCAAACCACCGGCTACAAAGAATAGATCGTGTCCGGTCATTTCATCAATTGGAAAAGAGTTTCCAAAGGGACCGCGAATCCAGACTTCATCACCCGACTCAAGCCTATGCAAATTGTCGGTAACATATCCGGTCCTTTTTATGCACAATTCAATCGTGTCTGTGATATGCGGGGATGAAGCAAATCCAAAGGGAGCTTCACCAGATCCGGGAACTGTAACCTCGACAAATTGTCCGGGATCAAAGGAGATAGCCTGTGAAGGTCGCAGAACAAAGGTTTTTACATCCTGGGTTTGAGATGTTGTCTCCTGGATCACTTCAAGGATTTCGGCTCTTATTGGAATATAAGGATTTATTTTTGGTTGCGTTGAAGTAATATCGAAATTAATGCCGCCATCCGCTGCGTTAGAAATCGAATTTTGATTTACGTGAGTCATTTGACCGCTCCTTTCTTGTTTGGAGCCTGTATGTGCGAGATTATGTTTTTTACCGTCTTATATATATTTACGCCTCCCGGACATGAGCGAATACATCTGCCGCAGCCGGTGCAGGCAATTATGGAGCATTTTTTTGGTATATATACATATTTGTGCAAGACACGTTGACGAAATCGTTCCTTTTGAGTAGGGCGGGGATTATGCCCGGATGCATGAAGTGTAAATTTTTGATACATACAGCTGTCCCAGCATCTGTTGCGGGTGATAACCCCGTCTTTTTCTACATCTTGAAATTCAAAACAGTGGCATGTAGGGCATATATAGGTGCATGTGCCGCAGCTCAAGCAGCTTTCGGAATATTTATCCCATGGGATCGATTCAAAAAGGTCACATTCATCAGCTGAAATACTAAGTTGCGTATTTAATTTACTGCTTAAATTCGCATGGCCATGTGACATAGATGGTTGGTTTTCAGCGATAACAGATTGAGCAGGAACAACTTGTTTTGAGACACATATGGCTTGATTGAAATGCTTGCCGTCTAATTTCAAAAAGATCGATTCAATGTTAGCATTTAAGATATTGATTACAAGTGAGTTGGTCTTAAAAGTTATAAAAGCGTCACAACTGTCGGAAAATGTGCGGTCGATCCCCAGCTCCTCACAAAAGCACCCTCGCTTTTTTTGAAGACATTCCATTCCTATTGTTATAAGCATCTTCCGACGCCTTTTGTAGTAAGGGTCATCATATTGGTTGTTTTTCTCTGAAAAGAGAATGTCAAGCATATTGATCGATGTAATGTCGCAAGGCTTTACACCAACCAACAGTATGGGTTTGTGGTGACCGGGCTCTACAATGCCATCCTTGGTGAATTGAATGATTGGTTCGACTCGTGGAAAAAGGGCTTCTTTTGGTGATTTATATGGGAGCTCATCCCCAAGCTCCATTTGAGAAGGATCATCGAGCCATATGTAGTCCAGTTTCCCGTCTACCCGTGCCGGAGCTAGAACGGAATATTCTTTGAGTAGTGAACCAATGCATTCGGCAAATGATTTAAGGGTCATTTCAATTGCAGTCATAACGGTTCACCTCCCAGAAAGCGGATTTCTTTGTCGGATGTGCTGTAGCTGCTCATCGCAGGAGGTGCTGTAGGATCAACCCCTGCACGGAAATCGTACTGATCATAGATAAAGTTATTGATGTCATCATATATGTATTTGAGGTTTACACCGGACGGACAGACGTTTTCGCATGCGCCGCAAGAGACACATCTTCCTGCTAAATGCATTGCTCTTGTAAGGTGAAAAGTTATTTTATCACCTGTATCCACATCCGTTTGATGCCAGTTCGTCATCTTTCTATCTGTAAAGCAACTTGTACAATAGCATCCCGGACAGGTCTGTCGACAGGAAAAGCATAAAATGCATTTGTCGATTTCATGCAAAAATCTTGCACGTCGTTTATGGGAGGGTTCATTTGCAACCTCATTACTTGAGTCTTGTGATGTAGGGCAGGGAAGTCCAATGAACTTCTTTCCGCCGTCTGCTGCGACTGCAAAATCATAAACAGACGGTGCTGTTGACGGACAACCAATACATCCGTGAACTTGAGCCCCATCCTGATTTGACATGCCACCGCATTCCACGCCGATTATCAAGATATTTTCCTTGTCAAGCTGGTTCTCGACAAGGAGATTTGCAATTGCACGGCTATCACAGGGCTTTGCAACAATGGCGACTTTGCCGCTCGATCGTTTCAAATAAGGTGAAAGATTGCGCCAACATTTTTCAGTCCACACAAGCTTTTGTGCGTCCTTTTGGTCCCGTGCAAACATTGGGACAGGGGAGCCGCTATCCGGATCATCGCGAAAGCCTAAAACAACATCGACCTCACCTAAAGCCAATAGTTGTTCCGACAGTTCACGAATTTTTAATTCTTGCAGTTTGAAATCCTGCAAAGCCATTGCGGGTCTGCTGTTCATTCGGATCTGTCTCCTTTCGCAGTGATAGAAAATTTATCTCTTGGCAGGGCCGGTCCCAATTTCCGTACTATTTCAGTAATTTCCTCAACCACCTGGGCAAATCTTCCACCTTCAGAGGCTGATACCCACGTAAACTGTACTCTGTCGGAATCGAAGCCGGAGATGTCAAGCAATTGTTTGAGCACGACAAATCTTCTTCTTGCGTACATGTTTCCTGTCAGATAGTGGCAATCCCCGGGATGGCAGCCTGACACCAGCACACCATCAGCACCGTCAACAAGTGCTCTAATGATATACTGCGGATTTATTCTTCCGGAACAGGGAACGCGTATGATTCTGATACTAGGTGGATATTGCAGCCTGCTTGTGCCAGCCAAGTCTGCTCCGGCATAGCTGCACCAGTTACAAAGGAAAGCCACGATGGTTGGACACCATTTATCTTGCATTTTCCCATCCATTTTTGTCACCTGCTTTCCTTTCTACGCAATAGGTAGTCGATTTCGTTCAATATTTCCCTGTCGCTGAAACCACCGATATCGACTGCTCCGCACCTGCAGTTTGCTGAACAGGTTCCACAACCCTTACAGAGTACTTCGTTTACAACAGCTTTCATAGTTTTCTTATTTCTAACAGTTATTTCACTGACCTGTATTGCTCCGTAAGCACAAACCTTTTCACATGTACCACATGCAGTGCAGTAATCGATATCGACATTGGCAATGGTGCCTTCTGTCTCTAACGATTCCTTTGAAATAATAGTTGCTGCTCTTCCTGCTGCTGCAATACCTTGAACTATGCTCTCGCGCAAATTTCGTGGAGAATGTGCAAGTCCACAAACAAATACCCCTTCTGTGGCAAAGTCGACGGGACGGAGTTTAACGTGGGCTTCCAGGAAAAAGCCATCCTGCGTTGTAGGGACCTTTAGGAGCCTTGCAATCTCTTTATTTGCGGCTTCATCAGCTTCTATTGCCGCTGCCAGTACTAAAAGCGAAGCGTCAAGCTCAATATCACATGCAAGCTCCCCATCAAAAACGGTAACAATCAATGAGCCATCTACTTTTTTGCTGATTTTTGGTTTTTGTTCCTGATCATATCTTATAAAGTGGATACCGGACATTCGGGCATTGCGATATTGTTCTTCACTAAGTCCGTAAGAACGCATATCACGGTATAGAATAGTTATTTCTGTATCGGGATTTAGCCGCTTGAGTGCCATTGCGTTGCGCAGTGCCTGATTACAGCATACACGGCTGCAGTACATGCGTGGTTCCTCACGTGAACCAACGCACTGGATCATAACGACTCTACCGGCGTCACGTAGCCTAGGATCAGCTGCAAGCAGTGCAGAATCAAGCTCAAGCTGTGTAATAACACGCGGATCATCGCCGTAAAGATATTCATCAGGCTTCCGCTCATGCGCGCCGGTCGCCACAACTATAACACCATGTCTTACGGGGGTTGAGATATTGGTCGATTGAAGTGTGGATGTATAATTTCCTACATAGCCTTCAATTTTCTCTATAGTTGTATTGAGATGTATCTGGATATTTATATTTGACTCGACATCGTGGATCAACTTGTTTATGTAGTAGGGAAGGGGACGACCATCGAAGTTTGCATTGAGTTTGAGTGCGTTTCCTCCAAGTTGGTTAGTCTTCTCTACTATATGTGTCTTAAAGCCCATGTTCGCAAGAGTAAGGGCGGAGCTCATTCCGGCAACGCCGCCGCCTATGATTAGGGCTGAAGGTATGACAGGAATTTTTTTGCGGGTCAGTTCAGCGGACAATGTCACTTTGCCCACTGCCATTCTTACAAGTTCCTTAGCCTTTTCGGTGGCGGACTTTTTGTCGTTCATATGTACCCAGGAGCATTGGTCGCGTATGTTAGACATGTTCAAAAGATAGGGATTTAGACCTGTTTTGCGCAGCACCGCCTGGAAAAGCGGTTCGTGAGTCCTAGGGGTACACGATGCGACAACAACACGGTTTAGATCGTACTCTTTAATTCGCTCCATAATGCCTCTCTGTGCATCAACCGAGCAAGTGTAAAGGTTTTCTTCCACATGAACAACAAAGGGTAGTGTACGTATGTAGCGGCATACCTCAGGAACATCTACGTAGCCACCGATGTTGATACCGCAGTGACATACAAAAACACCAATTCTAACAGGCTCTCTTGAAACATCCCTTTGCGCCACAATTTCCTCAGACTTAAAATATTCACTGTAATCTTTGATTTTGTCAGAGATAGTGTTTATCATGCCGGCGGCAACTCCTGCTGCAGCGCTTGCCTCCATTACCGTTTCCGGTATGTCTTTTGGTCCGGCAGCAGCTCCGCAGGCAAAAAGTCCGGGGACCGTCGTCTTGGGTACATCCAGGTCGTCGGAGTAAACAAATCCGAACTTGTCAGTTTTAACGCCAGCCTTCCGCAGCAATCTAGCTGTATCGGCATTGGCTTTAAATCCTGTGGACAGGACAACTAAATCATAATTTGCATGATCGATCGTACCGTCAGGGGTCACGTAACTTAGTCGCAGGGTACCGTCTGTGTTCTCTTCAATCTTACCGACGCGACTTCTGACAAAGTTGACACCGTATTTCTGCTCAGCGGATACCACATACCTGTCGAAATCCTTTCCAAAGGCACGCATATCCATGTAATAAATGTCGATCTGCTTTACAGAGGGCAAATGTTCCCTCGTAATCTGAGCTTCTTTAACGGCATACATGCAGCAAACAGATGAGCAATAATCCAAGCCGCACTGATGGTCCCTTGACCCAACGCACTGTATAAATGCAACTCGCTGCGGAGGTCGACCGTCGCTGAGTCTCTGAACATGACCGGAGTAAGGACCGGAAGCCGATAAAATACGCTCATATTCCATGGCGGTAACAACATCGCGATACTTTCCGTAACCCAACTCCTTGGGAATCTGATCGGCCATGTCGCAACCGGAGCTAAAAATAACCGCTCCAACATCAAGTTCAATTATTTGATCCTTCTGTTCATGACAAATGGCACCACTTTGGCAAGCAGTTTCACACGCACGGCATTCGCAACAAACAGAACAGTCAACGCATCTCAAGGCTTCGTTTCTTGCCTGTTCTTCACTCAGTCCTGTTTCTACCTCGTCAAATGTGTGGATCCTGCGCTCAATATCAATTGTAGGCATAGTGGCACGATTGGAATATGTAGCATTATCCAAATCGATTTGACTTATATCGGTTTGGGGCAATAGATGTGGTTCGATTGGCAAGTCCTTGTTTTCAAGGTAGTTGATGATGGCTTTGGCAGCCCGGTTTCCGGAAGCAATAGCTTCAATGACCGTTGCAGGACCTGTTTGAGCATCGCCACCCGCAAATATATCGGATACAGGAGTACGGCAATCTTGAGCTAATATGTTGCCGTAACCGTCGAAAAACTCAAATCCGGCTTGACGTATCGTGTGCTCAACCTTTTGTCCAATAGCAACGATTATAGTATCTGCATCAATAGTGAAATCAGAGCCCTGGATCGGCTGGGGTCTACGCCGTCCGGAGTCATCGGGAGGTCCAAGTTCATTTTTGACGCAACGCAATCCGATAATATGATCATTTCGGTTAGAGTCGATCAAAACCTCAGTCTGTGTTGTTAAGAAAGAAAACTTTACACCCTCTTCCTCAGCATGTTCAATTTCCCACTTATTTGCAGGCATCTCCTGCTTTGTGCGGCGGTAGACGACCGTAACTTCTGAACCAAGCCGTACTGCTGAGCGGGCTGCATCCATTGCAACGTTTCCACCACCAATAACAACTACTTTCTTACCGATTTTGGGATGCATACCGAGATTGAGTTCACGTAAGAAATCAATGCTGGACAGCACATTTGGGTTCTCTTCTCTGGGAATTCCCATTTTTGAATCCTGGTGCGCTCCAATTGCAATGAAAAACGCCTTATATCCATCTTTTCTCAGATCATCAAAAGTCAGATCTTTTCCAACGGGACAATTATAGCGGATCTCAACTCCCAAACTCTCAATTAGTTTTATCTCATGTTCAAGGACGGATTTATCTAGTCTGTAATCGGGAATTCCGATTTTAAGCATACCGCCGCCAACAGGGAGCTTTTCAAAAACAGTAACTTTATAACCTTCTTTGGCAAGGGTGTAAGCGCAGTTCAGACCTGCTGGTCCTGCTCCTATGATAGCCACTTTTATGTCTTTTTGCTTTAGATCAAATTCAAGAGCGTCACCTTTTTCTGAAGTACGTGCTCTGTCACCAAGAAACCGTTTTATTGCAGCTATCGAAATCGGCGACTCCACAAAGCGGCGTGTACAATTGTTTTCGCATGGGTGGAAGCAAACACGCCCAAGTACCCCTGCAAAGGGTGTTACTCTTCGTATGACCTCAAGAGCTTCCTCATAGCGTCCTGCTCCTGTTAGTGCCACATATCCGTGGGCATCAATATGTGCGGGGCAGTTGTACTTGCATGGAGATGATCCCTTTTTGTCGATGACAACCTTGTTTGGTGCAGCCTGAGCAAACGGCTTATATACTGCGTGTCTTTTTCCAAGCCCCAATTCAAATTCATTCTTGGACTCTATGGGGCAGGCAAGAGTACAGTCATTGCAGCCCTTGCATTTTTCCTCATCGATATAGCGCGCCTTTTTTCTGATCGTAGCTTTAAAGTTTGGATATTCACCTTTGATTTCTAAAACTTCGCTCCATGTCATGGTGTGAACAAGAGGGTGATTAAAGGTTTCTGTGACCTTAGGCGCTAAGATGCAGGCGGAACAGTCATTAGTTGGAAATGTCTTGTCAAGCTGCGCCATCCTTCCGCCGATTGAAGGGGAGTTTTCTATAAGAAATACTGGAATACCCATTTCGGCAAGGTCATGGGAAGCTTGGATCCCACCGATGCCTCCGCCTATGACAAGTACCGGTTTTTTAATATGCTCCGACATCTGCGCTCCATTTCTCAGCGGTAGTACCCGAAATTTTGTTCAAATCATTGCCCGACCGCTGACGGACAGTGACTTAAATCACAACTTGTCACAGTCTTATGTTTCGCTGCCTTAGATAAATCTTGTAAAAGCAGCTGTATTTTCCGCAATCTAAGCAGCAATTGTATTTCTGTCTAAACGGATGTAGGAAATTCTGTATTAATCGTCTCTTGTATTCTTGAAAGTCTCAGACTCTTGATCTCCGCCTCGATCATCTCAAATCTGTGTGCTGTTTCGGGTGTAACATAACCGTCCTTTACAGCCAGACTTCTTAAAACCCGAATAACTTCGGCAGGGCGTGCATCCTGAGGACAGTGTGCAACACAAACATGGCATTGACTGCATTTCCAGATATCTGGTGAGGAAAGTACGTCATCGCGTGCACCGAGTAAAGCCAAACGCATTAAAATACGGGGGCTGTAGGAGTTATCTATCTCACTTACAGGACAACCTGCAGTGCATGTCCCGCAAAGATAGCACTGCATTAGGTTCTCACCTCCGGGTATTAAGGAGATTTCTTTCTTAAAAAGCGGATCGATTTGGATTGCCATAAGGCACCTCCGTTTATATAAAATTAACAGACAAGGGAGATAAGATGGTTTGAACTGACCCTCAGTTTGTGGTGAACAGCTATAGGGGTACAGCATTAGACAGTTTTTTTGTCTTTGACCATATTCCAATCAAACAGGGGATAGCAAACCTGCTCGTTGGACAATTGTGGGTACTATTTTCTCCCAGCCAACAGCCATAATATGTATACCCGACAATCCCTCGATTTTGCACAAGCGCTCAATAAGTTCAAGGGCAATTTTGATTCCCTCTTCCTGAGCGTCTTCGGCTTTGGCCATCCTTTCTACGAGGTTATCAGGGATGCTCATTCCGGAGACCTTACGAGTCATCTCCATAGAACGAAGGGACTTGTTTACAAGGATTCCGGCCTGTATATAAATTTCTTTATGAATACCAAGCCGACGAACTTTTTCCATCCATTTCTCAAATCGATCGATGTCGTAGACTGCCTGTGTCTGTACAAATTGCGCACCGGCGTTGATCTTTTTGCGTAATCTGACAAGCTGGAGCTCTTCAGGATCTGCAAACGGATTTATAGTTGTGCCTATGAAAAATTTAGGCATATGTTTTCCCTTTTTGCCATTAACAAAAACCCCGCGGCTTTTCATATCGTGAACCATTTTAATAAGCTGTATTGAGTCCAAATCGTATACATTCTTTGATTGGGGATGATCTCCAAATGACTGGTGATCACCTGAAAGGCATAGCAGATTGCGCAGTCCAAGTGCATATGCTCCCAACAAATCACTCTGAATAGCTATGCGGTTACGATCGCGGCAAGTCATCTGAACGATCGTTTCGACTCCGCACATTTTCCCAACATATGCCGCCGCAATGGAGGACATTCTGACTATAGCAGTTTGATTGTCTGTGACATTGGCGGCATGAACGATACCACGTAGAGCACCGGCGCTTTTTTCAACATGTGATGCGTCAGCACCTCTGGGAGGCCCTATCTCAGCAGTGATTGCAAATTCCCCTGAAGCAAATACTTTTTGAAGATGGCTAATGTGCTCAAGGTCACTACTTGTATCCACATTTGGAATGGTTTTATAGTTGTCCGTCATTTTTCCACCTCCGGAGACATTGAACCCTTGCGTATACTTCTCGGACCGCCATCCCTGTTTTTACTCCAGTCTCTCGGCGGAATTGTCTCCAAAAGTCTTTCAAGCCTGCCTTGAGCTGCTAAACGGTCATATATGAGTTGCCATGCGCAGTCAATATCCGGATCGATCTCACAATGTCCTCCGGAGCTGCCTCCACAAGGCCCGTTAAAAATACTTTTAGAACAGCGGGCAACCGGACAAATGCCTCCGGTCTTTTCCAGTATACAATCTCCGCATCCTTGGCAAACTTCGGTCCAATAACCGACATCACGGTTTACACCAATAAACTTAGTATTTAGTGCCGGAATAACTTGCTTATCAGGATAACATTCAGCTAAAAATTGAACTCCCGCTCCACAGCCCATGGAAAGGACGGCATCGGCGGATCGGATATCTTCGTCTAATTCGAAGATGAATTCTCTGTCACACTGCCGCTGTATTGTCCTTACGCATATTTCAATATCTTCAAGCTCGTCAATCAGCTTGAGCAGAGAGGATAACTCATGGGCCTCTTTTTCACCGCCCGCCATACATACTGTTACACATGTACCACAAGCAGCAATAAGTAGCTTTTTATACGGACGGACCGACTGTGATATTTCATTAAGTGATTTCCGTTCTGCGACAATCATAATGACTCTTTCCTCCGGAGTGTAAAATAATCAAACGTCTGAAAACTGCTTTTTGATAATGCGTACCAGTAATGATATATTAAATCATCTCAGCCCAGGGAGTAAGTTTATTTGTCAACACTATCCATTTCAATCAGATTCTGCAGAACAGTTGGCATGGCATGTGATAGTTGGATAAATATGATGCGCTGAGGATCTATATCGATCGAGGCCAATTCTTTTTTGATTTTATCTACCTGTAGGTGAGCGCGCCTATTTCCCTCAAAATGCTTACACGCTCCGTCGGGACAAACTGCGACGATTGCCCGGTCGTATGTTTTTAAGGCTGAAGCGATTTGAGAAGCGCTGATGTTACCCCCGCATGGAATGGGGATCACTTGAACGCATCTGTCGCTTAAAGCTGTCTTAGCTGCTATGGCAGCTGAGTTTTCACAGCAAAAGGCAATTGTATTTACATTGCAATTTGGTTGTCCCTCGTCAGTTATCCCAATAAGCTCAATGGCATTGGCAGGGCAGGCGGAAACACAGATCCCGCAACCATTGCAATAATTCGTTAAAACACTCATTGCGGGTGCGGAGTTATCAGGGTATAGAGCACCATGTGGGCATACACGAAAACATGTATAGCAATAGGCGCATTTTTTTGTATTTATACCAGCTACGACATTATGAGTCATCTTTGGCAATAGCTTTATTTCATCTGCTATTGAGCCTACGATTTCATCTAGTGACATAGACATTGCTAAACCTGTATCGATATAAAAAACACCCCTGCGGCTAGTTCGGCCTGGAGATAGGAACCAGCGGTCGGCATTGATCAGCCCGCCGCCATATGTGCGCAGACGCAATGCCTTTGCAAATTCCAAAATGCTCCCGTCTTCCGAATATGTACATTCAACCAGCAGAGGAGTATTGATTTCAAATGATTCGATACCGTCATCTATTTTGACTATACTGTTTATATCATCATCAACAACGGAAACGTTTTCATATTTTATGAATGTCACGCCATGGATCCTGGCATCGGTATACAATTGCTCCAAATCCGGCATTTCACTACGAACTGAGCGGGTAAGAACATATACATGGCGTTTGTTGACAGCTATTTCTATAGCACGCTTCAGAACAAGATTCCATACAAATGCCGGTGTTTCAAGCTCCCGATCGAGAAGTAGTACGACGGGATCTCCGGGTCCAAGGGCAGCGATAGCGCGCTGTGCAAAATTGCAGTTAGTAATAAAAGGTGGTATTAAAGAGTCACTTACAAGGATTACAGGGTTTTCATCGGCTACCGCTTTTACTTCTGCCGGCGTGTCGACCACGAAAACATCGAAACCCTCATCTTCTAATACCGCTTTTATTGTGCCAATATTGACGCTTTTTCCGGCTATAAAAGTTTTCATGTAAGTGCACCATCCCGTATAGATATCTGCGCAATTTGCAGTCCCACATCCCGCGCCCCGGCTACGGTCTCACGTATCATTTTTGGGCCCGATGCACAGCCAGCGATATAAATATGTGTTTTCTCGGGTGGCTGAACATATTCAAGAAACCCGTGTTTGTCAATACTAAGACCCGCAAGATTTGAGAGCATCACATTATCGGGGCTGGGATGGATTCCGCCACACAAAACAACATGATCAAATGTCTCCTTTGCAAGACTTCCGGAGTTTTCGTATGTGACTTCCGGTAATCTTCCATTTGCGGTGATCCGTGCCGGACGACATCTAATAAAGCGGATCCCCAAATCTTTAAGTTCCTGTATATAATCTGATAGTGCGTTGGTTGTTTGGATATCCATATAGAAAAAGGTGATTTCACATTCAGGATAATAATGTCTGATGACTTTGGCCGAACGTGTTGAGTAACCGCAACAAACGCGTGAGCAGTATTGCGCTTTCTCCCTGACACTACGTGAACCATAGCAAAGTACAAATGCTACTTTCTTAGGTGGTTCAGAAAAAAGTGATGTTGCGGTTCGATGATTTAGGATCCTCTCCATGTCCATGCCTGTTTGGATTGCTGCGGATCGATCTATATCAAGGGCGATCTTTGTCTTGCTTGCGTAATCTAAAAACCCGTTAGCCAACACTAAATCACTAAAATATAGTTCTATAAAATCGGAACCGTTTTTTATGTATGCACAAAACCCGTCTTCTTCGCTGCGTATATCAACAACTTCGGAACTTGTCAATATAGTAATATTGTCATCATGCTCAACATTGTCCCAGAGGTTTCCAGCTGCACATACTCCGCACTGATTGCAAACATCGTCCGACTTGCAACCGAATTGCCTAACCTTTCCACCTATTGAAGAAGATATCTCCAAAATCGTACTAGGAATCCCAAATTCGGATAATGTCTTAGCAACAGTGCAGCCTGCGAGTCCACCACCTATTATCAGCACATTTTTCATTCAATCACCGTTCCGATCTTTATTACAGGATCCGATTCTAATTATATATTGAACGATGTATCCATGTCAACAATACCCAAATCGTTGCAAGGGTATTTTGATTGCAATTTGCGGATCAACTTTTAGAAAGATAGATCCTTGTTAAATGGTTACCGGTAGTTTATAATTGATTATTAAGTAAAAATGCAAGTATTGACAGCCATATCTAGTTACTTGTATGTAATCTGAAGTGTTTTGATTACTAAATATATTTTACAAAGGGGAAATACATTTTGACAGATATAGACAAAATTGTACGTATGGCACAGAACGCCGGCTTTTCTGTTGTAGCTCCGCTTGATTTAGGTACTATTTGCTTGTATCCCGAAGTGCGGGAAATGTGCGCATCTGATAGGTGTCATGCCTATGATAGGAACTGGACTTGTCCTCCCGCATGTGGAACTCTTGAGGAGTGTTCCGAAAAGATACGCAGGTATAAGAGAGGGATCATAGTACAAACATTGGGAGAACTTGAAGACGACTTTGACTTTGAGGGTATGAAGGAATTAGCCGATAAACATAATGAAAAGTTCTATGCATTCCATGCAACACTGTCTGAGATATTTCCTAATGTACTGGCTCTTGGCGCGGGAGGATGCTCAAGATGTCAAACCTGTACATATCCGGAAGCACCATGCAGGTTTCCGCACCTGGCCTTATCTTCGATGGAAGCCTATGGGATGATCGTAAGCGAAGTGTGTAACTTGAATGGTATACCGTACTATCATGGTCCTGGGAAAATCGTGTACATAGGGTGCTACCTGTTTGACTGATGTAAAATGAGGTGTACTCAGAGGGCTGAAGGAGGACAGAAGTGATAAGTTCAGAGCACCGGGTGCTGTTTTTGCCCGATAAAATTGAAATAAGTGTTACTGATGGAACAAGCATCGTACATGCATTTCATAAGGCAGGTCTGCCTATTGATGCTCCATGTGGCGGAAATGGTACATGCGGCAAATGCATGGTGCGGGTGAAGATGAAAAATGGCTCAATAGAGCTAAAACAAGCATGCATAACACCCATTACCGAAGATATCATAATAGATATAGCTCATTTAGTTTCTGAGCACAGAATACTGCAGGATGGTTCCGGCAACCAGGTCAAACTGGACCCAATGATCAAACGCGTACCCGTTTGTGTTGAAAAAGCAAAGCTTGGAGATATCCGTTCCGAGTGGGAAAGATTGGCTGAGGCTACTGCTTTGGTCAGTGGTTTAACGGCTGAAGATCTGTCAGTACATCCCGCCGTTGTGTCCTCACTTTATGAAAACCTGATCAATTACAGCTACAAAGCTGACCTGTTCCTTTGCGGTAGTGAAGTACTCAGTGTAAGTCCTCAGGGAAGTCCCTTCTATGCAGTGGCGTTTGATATTGGAACAACAAGTATCGTAGGTTATCTATTGGATCTGGAAAGCGGAAATCAACTGGCGGTTTCAAGCGTACTTAATCCTCAATCGGCATATGGGGCAGATGTCGTCATGAGGGCGAAATATTCGCTTGAAAATGGTGTTTCAATACTAACAAATGCTGTGAGGGAAGCGTTAAATTCAATAATAATAGATGTTGCTAAACAAGCAAATATAGATTCTAATGATATATATCTGATTTCAGTCGCAGGCAACACATGTATGCACCACCTTTTTCTCGGTGTTTCTCCTGCTTCTCTGGTTTTCGCGCCATATAATCCCGCGATACGAAACGGATTGATTTTAAGGGCGGCTGACTGCAGCATCGAAGTAAACCCCCATGCAAAGCTGATTGCCTTGCCAAATATCGCCGGGTTTGTAGGTGCGGATACAGTTGCCGCGATTTTGGCTTCGGATATGGACAAATCCGAGAAGATGACTCTCTTGATCGACATAGGTACAAACGGTGAAATAGTTCTTGGCAACAGCAATGGCATGATTGCATGTTCGACTGCTGCCGGCCCCGCCTTTGAAGGAGCGCTTATAGAATGCGGTATGCGCGGTGCTACCGGTGCTATAGATCATGTGTCTCTTTCAGGTGGACATGTTGATTACAGTGTAATTGGCGGTAAGAAACCTGTCGGCATTTGCGGTTCGGGTTTAATAGATGCTATAGCTCAGCTTGTCCAAGTTGGTCTGATAGATGAAACGGGAAAGCTGCAAAATAAGGATCACACGATCGAGGGAGCCGATCTTTCTTCACGGGTCCGATCGATGAATGGAAAAAACGCCTTTGTGCTTGTTGAAGCAGATAAAAGCGGAACAGGATCGCCAATATACATAACACAAAAGGATATTAGGGAAGTGCAACTGGCAAAAGGCGCAATTTCTGCCGGAATAATGCTTTTGGCTGAACAATTAGGAGTTTCGATAGATGACGTAGAACAGGTTTTTATAGCAGGAGCGTTTGGTAACTATATGTCACCTGAGAGTGCTTGTCAAATCTCACTTATACCTTCAATACTGAAAAACAAAATCACACCTATCGGCAATGCAGCAGGTGAGGGTTCAAAGAGGATCGTTCTCAATGAAGATGAGTTTCAGAGAACCAAACATATTTCAGACACCTGTGGTTATTTGGAACTAGCCGCCCATCCTGAGTTTCAGGATACATTTATTGACTGCCTGTCTTTTTCGGATATGAGTAAATGACACAAGGATGATCAATGTTTTGGACAATACGCCGATATGAATTTCGAATATTATGTTTTGAATGAGGGACAATAGAACAAGTCAGTTGAGGTTGTAGAGTAGTATTTTCTGTGATAAAGGAAAGATAAATATGTGGAGAGTTGCGATTGTAGGCAGTGTCAATGATGACTTTTTGAACGTCGCCAAAAAGCGACTGTCCGATAGGAACGTTTATCTTGAGAAATTCAATGTTCTTTTACCGAATCCAGATTATGATGCAATTTTGGTCTTTCCGGACACAGATTTGTCCCTAAACAAATACTCATGTCGTATTTTGATAATTCCCGATGTGTTGATAACCGATGAAGCTATCATTAAGAATGCCTCCGCACTATGTGTCATATCATACGGTTTATCTCCTAAAAATACAGTTACTCTTTCTAGTACTAATGATCATAGGAATGTGGTCGCATTACAGCGCGATATCATATCCCTTGATAACTCCTTGATATTAAGACAGGAATTCACGCTGGACTGCGACCTGTCACATTATGAAACAACGGCATTAGCATCACTTATGGCCATCTCAGGCGTGCTTGAACAATAAGCACGCTTTTTCTTGCCATTTGCTATGCATCGTGCTAAAGTAGCAGTATTATGATTTATATCAATACCATCTTAGTTTGTTTGTGTTGGAGGTAGGGTCATTGTTATCCAATGTAATGAAAAAAGAATTCATTATTCTTGACGGTGCCATGGGCACTATGCTTCAGAAACGAAGTAAAAATGCAGGTCTATCCATGGAGACTATCTGCTTTTCGGATGAGCACGCCGTTGAAGAAGTTCACCGTATGTATATCGAAAGCGGCAGTGACATGATCTATACCAATACACTTTGTGCTAACGCCACGAAGCTTGAGGGAACCGGAATAAGTCCTGCTGAGCTTATAAGCAAAGCTGTAGAAATTGCACGGCGCGCTGCAAAAGGAACAGATGTCCTTGTTGCACTCGATGTTGGTGCAATCGGTGATTTGATGGAGCCGGCAGGGGATCTTACCTTCGAACGCGCTTACTCAATGTTTGCCGAGCAGGTTATAGCCGGAGAAAAGGCCGGAGCCGATCTCATAGTCTTTGAGACGATGTCGGATCTCTACGAAGTTAAAGCAGGAGTACTAGCGGCAAAGGAAAATACTTCCCTCCCTGTTTTTGTTACAATGACATTTGGAGAGAGCAAAAGGACTTTCACAGGATGTGATGTTCGGTCTATGGCATGTACCCTTCAGGGTTTAGGCGTTGACGCAGTTGGCATCAACTGCTCCCTTGGTCCTAAGGAGATATATCCCATTGCAGCTGATCTGTCACACTATACTTCACTGCCAATAATAATCAAACCAAACGCCGGCTTGCCCGATCCGATAACAGGTGAGTTTAACGTAGATCCTGATCAGTTCGCTGATGAAATGATCAAGTACGCTCAACTCGGGGTTCGGTTTGTTGGTGGCTGCTGTGGTGCCGGTCCGGAATATATTAAACTACTTAAGCAAAGATTTGAAAAAGTTGAGAGACCAGTTTCTCAATATTTTCCCGGGACACGGTTTTGCACACCGACAAATGTGGTTGAGCTTGACAGGGTTCGAGTAGTAGGTGAGAACATCAACCCGACAGGTAAAAAACCTTTACAGGATGCGCTAAAAAGCGGTGATATGTCATATGTTGAACAGTTAGCTGTTGCTCAAGCCGAGGCCGGGGCGGATCTGCTTGATGTCAACGTGGGTGTTCCGGGGATAGACGGGCAAACAACGATGGCAAACGCTATCAAAGCAATTCAAGGTGTCACAACTCTACCCCTTGTGATAGATTCCACTGATCCGAAAGTACTGGAGTCCGGCCTTAGGGCATATAACGGAAAGCCGTTGGTAAATTCTGTTACGGGTGAAGCAAAAAGTATCGAATATGTATTGCCCCTTGTAAAGAAGTATGGAGCCGCTGTAATAGGCTTGACTCTTGATGAAAACGGTATACCGACTCTGGCTGAGGATCGTGTACGTATTGCCGAAAAAATTCTGAATGCATGCAATAGTTATGGGATTGCTAAAGAGGATTTGATCATAGATTGCCTTGTTCTTACTGCGTCAGCACAGCAAAGTTCAGCAATGGAAACTCTACGTGCCGCAAAAATGGTAAAGGAAAAATTAGGATTAAAAACCTGTCTTGGTATATCAAACATATCATATGGCCTGCCTCAGCGGGAAATAGTAAACCGTACCTATCTTGCGCTTGCACTAAACCACGGCATTGACATGGTTATTATCAATCCAACATGCACTTCAATGATGGACACCATATATGCTTACAGACTTCTTACAGGAACAGATCAAGACTTAATGAGCTTTTTAGACTATATGTCGGCAAATTACAATACAGGCTCCTCATTGGAGGTAAAAGGGGATAAGACATTCCGTTTCGACGAACATTCAAATTTAGATAATAGTCGGTCATCGATCACCTCTGATTTATGCGATATCCTGCAGCGAGCCGTCCTCAGAGGACTAAAAGAAGATGCCACACAGATCACCAGCGAACTTCTGAACAGTATGGGAGCAACTGAAATCATCGATGGATGTCTAGTGCCCGCTCTCGACAATGTGGGAAAATTGTATGAAACGGGTGATATATTCCTTCCGCAGCTACTAAAATCTGCTGATGCAGCGGGAGCGGCTTTTGATATTATCAGGGACTCCTTAAAAGGCCAAGGAACCCCCTCCGCATCAAAGGGGAAGATCCTGCTTGCGACTGTTCAGGGAGATATCCATGATATTGGTAAAAACATCGTAAAGGCAATGCTGGAAAACTATGGGTATACAGTGATCGATCTTGGAAAGGATGTTTCTCCAGATACTATTGTTGATACAGCTATCAGTGAAGATATCAGATTGATAGGTTTGAGTGCACTAATGACAACAACTGCCGAATTTATTGGTAAGACTGTTGAAAGACTTAGAGAAAGTGGACACGAATGCAAAGTTATGGCCGGAGGAGCGGTGTTGACAGAAGAATATGCCAAGAAACTGGGAGCTGATTTCTACGCAAAGGATGCAGCAGAATCACTTCGAATTGCAAAAGATTTTTTTGGTAAGTAAATTAGACAGGTCTCTCAGTTCACCCCTGTCATACGAATATGGGACGGTTCATAGCCTTGGATAAAACTCCAAGTCAAAAGAACCGTCCCTGGCCAATCAGAAGCGACGAACGATATCGCCACACGCGATCTTTTTGCCTGAGTTTCCTGCAGGCTGCGATGTAAAATCGTCGGCAGAATCATGTACAATAACCGCTCTTCCGATTATCTCCTTTACTGTAAACCGCTCTGTATAAAATGCCATCCATGCAAATCCGTTGTTGCTGAAAAGGGGAGGCATGTCACCTGCGTGAAAAGGATGTTTACAATTATGAGGGTTGTAGTGTGGGCCTGTATCCGCGAATGGATCAGAAGCATTACCTGTGAATCTGCCATTTTCATGAATATGAAATCCCAATACGGGGTAGCCGCATTGTCCGGTTCCACTTGGCAATCCTTTTATCTCAACCACGACGATCGTGCCTTTTTCCGCCGGATAAAAAGCTACTACGCCGCGAATCTTCGGATGGCGAGCGTCTCCGCGTAAATCTGCAGTGGCAGCCGGCTTCTGATCTGCTACAATATTCAATAACCTCTTTGATTGATTTCCGAAAGTAAAAAGCGTATCGATCCCCTCCTCTCCATATAGTTTATGTCTACCGGAGAAGAGGGGACACATATGCTACGCTTTTGCGATTTCTTTGCCGAACTCTATACAGGCCTCTTTGGCAGTCTTATCGGGAACCCAAAGGGCTTTGATTCCGTCGTTTATAACATCAAACTTGGATTTTTCCAATGCTTGTGTTATCAGCTTGACAGATTCACCGCTCCAACCATAGCATCCGAAAGCAGCAGCCTTCTTACCCTTAAACTTTAGCCCTCTGATCATTTCAAGAATACCGCTTATTGAGTACAACAGTCCGTTATTTATAGTGGGTGAGCCCACCACAACTGTCTTCGACTTGAATATCTCTGTAATTATATCATTCTTATCTGTTTTCGCTGCATTATAGAGCTTTACCTTTACATCGGGATCCGCCAATTGAATGCCCTCTGCAATGGCTTCCGCCATCTTGCGGGTACCATCCCACATGGTATCATATACGAGAGTGATTTGATTTTCCCTGTATTCATTTGCCCATTCAAGATACTTTTCAACAATCTGTAGAGGATTTTCCTTCCAGATAACACCGTGACTAGGGCAGATCATATCCACCTGTAGCCCCATGCTAAGTATCTCGTTTACCTTCTTTGTTACAAAGCCGCTAAAGGGTGTCAGAATGTTTGCGTAATATTTCAAGGCCTCAGCATAAAGCTCAGCCTGATCCACAGTGTCGTTGAAGAGAGATTCTGAGGCATAGTGCTGTCCAAAGCCGTCATTTGAGAAGAGAATGTTCTCACCGGTGAGATAGCAAAACATTGTATCCGGCCAATGAAGCATAGGTGCCTCAACAAATACAAGCTTGCTTTCACCAAGGTCAAGGGTGTCCCCTGTCTTTACAGTTACAAAATTCCAGTCCTGATGATACTGTCCCTTCATTGATTTGACACCGTTAGCAGTGCAGTAAATAGGGGTTTCGGGTATCTCTCTCATTAGCGCGGCTAGTGCCCCACTGTGGTCTACTTCACCGTGGTTTGCAATGATGTAGTCTATATCATTTAGATCGATCTCTTGTTTAAGATTTTCTACAAACTCCTCATCAAACGGCAGCCACACCGTATCGATCAATGCTACTTTCTCGTCACGAATCAGGTATGAGTTGTATGATGATCCGCGGTTGACCGAGTATTCATCGCCGTGGAACCTCTGAAGCTCCCAATCAACTTTTCCGACCCACGTAACCTTACTTGTTACTTGCTTTCCCATAAAAAGCCTCCTTTTGACAACTTGTTACTTATCATTACTTTTATATAGTTTATGTGCGATAAAACATGTTGCTGAGATTCTACCATAAAATGAAATGTCAGTAAACTAATTTTAATCAAATTAGTATGAATTATCGATTTTGGCATTAAGTGATCCACAGCGTGATAATTATACCTATAAATTAAAAATGATATTACTGATATCTGACAGTATAAGAAATAAAGTGATATCTGACAGTATAAGAAATAAAGTGATATCTGACAGTATAAGAAATAAAGTGATATCTGACAGTATAAGAAATAAAGTGATATCTGACAGTATAAGAAATAAAGAACAAGGGACTGTAATGCATGAAACAGAGTTTGCAGTCTCTTTTTGCTCCATATGGATAATCTTGAATTATATTCTTGATATAAATCGCAAAACAATGTATCTACATATTAAATAAATCTAACAAATATATTAAATTTAATTTTATAGATTAAGTCTATATAATGGTGTAAAAAGGAGTTGAGCCAAAGCTCATACCTCGGTAAAATATAGTTGCTAAACAAATACCAAACCGAGGAGGATGAACCATGGCTCAGTTTAATATTACTATAACCGAAGAACTTTTGCACGGATTATTTTTATCAAATGGTAGGGATGAAGCATTCTCCAAATTGTTGGAGGAAATCTTCAACCAGATACTTTTAGCTCAATCTACAGAGCAAATAGGTGCTGAACCCTATGAGCGCACTGAAGAAAGAGCCGCATACCGCAATGGGTTTCGAGATAGACAAATGACTACGCGAGTTGGCACACTCACATTACGGGTTCCCAGGCATCGCAATGGACAGTTCTCTACAGAGCTTTTTGCCCGATACCAGCGCAGTGAACAAGCGTTGGTGCTGGCTATGATGGAGATGGTCATCAATGGTGTTTCCACTCGAAAGGTTGAGCTAATTACTGAAGAGCTATGTGGAAAAAAGTTTTCAAAATCGACCATCTCAGAACTTTGTAAGAACTTAGATCCAATAGTAGAAGCATTCCGTACAAGGCCTCTGCAAAGCCATTATCCCTTTCTCATGGTGGATGCCATCTATGTAAAGGTGCGGGAAAATGGACGTGTACAGTCAAGAGGTATGCTGATCGCCATTGCCGTTAACGAAGATGGCTATCGTGAAATCATCGGGTTTCAATTAGCCAACAGCGAATCAGAAAGCAGTTGGGGTGAGTTCTTTTCTTCACTCAAGGATCGTGGGCTAAAGGATGTTCGCCTGGTTACCTCTGATGACCATAAAGGGCTGGTTAATGCTGTTAGAAAGCATTTTCAAGGTGCTAGCTGGCAGCGTTGTCAAACCCATTTTTCCAGGAACATACTGGATCATACGCCTAAAGCATTACAGACGGAAATCAAGGAAGAGCTGCGCCAGCTTTATGAGGCTGTTGACCTTGAGAGTGCTCGTAAAATCAGAGACCACATTATCCAAACATATGAAGTCAAAGCACCAAAAGCCACAGCTCTCCTGGATGAAGCATTTGATGATATTACTGCTGTTCTTGCGTTGCCCCTGAAGTATCGGAAACGGCTTCGTACTACAAACGGTGTGGAAAGGTTGAATGAGGAAATTCGTCGTCGAGAGCGAGTCATTAGAATCTTTCCCAATGCTGCATCCGTCATCCGGCTCATGGGGGCTCTATTAATAGAGCAGCATGAGAAATGGCAGACCGGTCGTAAATACCTTGATATGCAGCTGTACTATCAAGTGCAGGATAAGGAATCAAAGTCTGGCACTGCTGCATAGAAGACGCATTTATTCCACGGTCTGTTGACAATGAGCCTCCCATGGCATGTTTTCAGGCATCAGGGCCATCCCCCTTATCTTTGAGGAGAAGTCTTGCGCTAGTATGGTGATGCCCGGCCAACAGCCTAACATGCCATGTTCTCATCGTCAACAGCTTTCGCGGCATAAACGCTTAGGCTATTGTCTCATTAGCTACCGTTTGATGACCGAGGTAATTTACACACTAATTTGGACTTGACTATTTTATACTTGCAAAATTCACCTTCTTTTGATAATATTCCCTTAAATATAAATTACAGACAAAAAAATTAAGTATAAAATTGTACAATAATTGATAATATGCTTATAGAAATAAAAGCTTACTAATCACTTCGACAAAGGTCAATGCAACCACAGGAGGAAAAAGGTGAACTGGGTTTTAAAAAGATTCAGGCTTATTATCAGTATTGCCCTGATTTTGTCGACTGTAATTACATATCTTATTGTGTATTTGCCGCGAGATGAAGCCCTTGAGAATACTGCTCTTGAGAACTTCGTCCATATTTCGCGTGCAACTGAACAGTCATTTTTACAGAGTATTCAATATTCTCTGGACAGTGTAAGAAATCTGTCCGGTATCGATCGTTTGCGCGAACTGATATGGTCCTATAATGAAGGTAGGATTTCTGACACTGTGTTAAGGACAAACACTCAGAACATATTTACCGAATCTGTTAAAGCAATACCTTATCTCACTGGCGCGTTCAGGTTTGCATACAATATGCAAATAGGAGCATTTGGTACTGCGAAACTAGACAAGTTGACACCAGAAAATAGTGTAGATGAACTGATATTTGAACTCGATCATGAACTACTTGAACTTATTGTTTACTCTCCGATAAGTTACTCCGATATGATCATAGGTTATGACGTTGTTTTCTTTGATCTTTCCAAACTATTTGCACAACTGGGATTGGGTAACTACAACTACAAGCTTATACCGCTTTATGGCAATAATAACGTAAACAAAAATTTCAAAACCAGGAAAATCGATGATACTGTTCTGCTTGAGATCGACCGTTCAATTATTTACAGAAATAGGATCAAGCATTCAGATATTTACTTTCAAGCAACCGCAGAGAAAAATGTACTTTTTGCTTCAATCAGAAAGATATCCATAAATAGTTTAATATCTGCGATAATCTGCAATGTTACTCTTCTCCTTCTAACCAATTTTACTGTGATTCGATTAGCACAATACAGACTTAGTGTTACTGAGCGCAGTAAAGAGCTATACAAAGAATACGCCTATAGGGATTCTTTGACCGGTACATTTTCAAGGCTGTATTTTGACCGCTGGTTAAGATCTAGAATCAACAAGTCGGGTTTTATCCAGGAAGATATCTGCGTTATAATGACGGATATAAATAAGTACAAAAGCATAAACGATAAATACGGACATGTAATTGGAGATAAAACCCTTCAACATGTTGCCGATGTCATTATTGATACCATTGGCGAAGGTAATCTTGTTGTACGCTACGGTGGAGATGAGTTTCTTATCGTCCTGCTCAACACTTGTTTTTCCGAAGCTGACCGGATCATGGCCAAAATCAACAGTCAGCTGTCAAATATAAACGAATTTGGGTTCGGACTATCGATTTCATATGGAATTGAACAGATTTCTTCATACGGTGAGCTATATAATGCTATTGAAAAAGCTGATGAAAAAATGTATATTTCAAAAAATGCTCATCAAGAGCTTATGTGGTTTTAGAATATAGAATAGCTATGATCCACTTCCGCACCTGTCGGAAGTTTTTTATTGTATTGATTTATATTAAAAAGGGTATATAATGAAAATTGCTGATATTATGATTAATTTTCACGGAGGATAAGTGCGTGGATATTCAGAATATTTTGAGAGCAATAGATCATACCTGTCTTAGGCAGGACGCTGTTTGGGAAGATATAAAAAATCTCTGTGATGAAGCTATCCTATATAAAACGGCCTCTATCTGCATACAACCGTCTTATGTAAAAAAGGCTGCTGAGTATGTAGAGGGGAAAATTGCAATATGCACAACGATTGGTTTTCCCAACGGCTATAATACTACTTCAGTAAAGTGCTTTGAAACTAAAGAAGCCATAAGGGACGGCGCAGATGAGATCGATATGGTCATCAATATCGGTTGGCTTAAAGACAAACGATTTGATGATGTTTTGGATGAGATAAAACTTGTCAAAGAAGCATGTGGTGACAAGCTCCTCAAGGTGATTATTGAAACCTGCCTGCTAACAACTGAAGAAAAAATTAAAATGTGTGAAATAGTTTCACAGTCGGGTGCTGATTATATTAAGACTTCAACGGGCTTTTCTACCGGTGGAGCAACTATTGAAGACATTAAACTTTTTAATGAGTACCTTACAGAAGATGTTAAGATAAAAGCGGCAGGTGGTATTCGAACATTGGATGATGCGTGGGATTATTTACAACTCGGGGTCTCACGCCTAGGCACCAGCTCTTTGATCAAGCAAATAAGTAACTTTCCGGAGAAAGAAATAAGCGAAATATAATTGAGGAATGTGTTGATTTGTCTTTTTTCACCTTGATTTTTCCACAATTTTTATGTACAATCTTATCGAACAAATATTGTCTGTAGACTTTGTTCAAATTTAAGGGGGTAGAATCATGAAAAAATACCTAGCTTTTACATTAATTCTTGCTATTGTCCTTTCACTGCTAACACTAGCAGGATGTAACAAAGCAGGTTCTAACAAGTTCGAGCTTGCGCTTGTTACAGATCTGGGAACCATCGACGACAAATCCTTTAACCAAGGTTCCTGGGAAGGACTAAAAGCATACGCAGAAGATCACGATCTCAAGTATCAGTACTATCAGCCAGCCGAAGGGACAAATGCTGCTTATCTTGAAGCAATCGACCTTGCAATCAAGGGCGGGGCAAAAGTTGTTGTCACTCCCGGCTTTTTGTTTGAAGTACCTATCTACGAGGCTCAAAAAATCCATCCGGAAACTATGTTTATTCTTATTGACGGCGAACCCCACAACGAAGACTACTCTGACTACAACACAGAATCGAATGTTTTGAATGTGCTTTATGCCGAACAAGAGGCAGGATTCTTTGCCGGATATGCCGCTGTAAAGGACGGGTTTACAAAGCTTGGCTTCCAGGGTGGTATGGCTGTTCCCGCTGTTATCCGCTATGGATACGGATTCCTGCAGGGTGCTGATGCAGCAGCAAAGGAACTCGGCCTTGGTAAAGACTCCATTGAGGTAAGATATAACTACTCCGGTGACTTTGACGCAACTCCTGAAAACCAGGCAAGAGCAGCAGGCTGGTATGCAGATGGGACAGAAATCATATTTGCATGCGGTGGATCTGTCGGAAACTCCGTTATGACAGCAGCCGAAGCCTCAACTGACAAGTGGGTAATTGGCGTTGACGTTGACCAGTACAATGAGTCCGAAACAGTTATTTCATCAGCAATGAAGATGCTTGGACATTCAGTCTACATGGCACTTGAGTCATTCTATGACAACAAGTGGGAAGGCGGAACGACATGGCGTCTTGACTCGACAAACGACGGTGTAGGTCTTGCCATGGAAAATGCAAAGTGGAGAACTTTCTCCGACAATGACTACAGTCAACTTTTCGAAGCTGTTAAGAGCGGAAAATATGAAATAAATGACGACACTACTGTAGACGTTGTAGATCTACAATTCGACTGTGTTAAGGTAATACCTGTTTCCGACTAATAAACTTTAAGTTTAGACCAACATTATAAGTGAAAAGGTGCCCCATCGGCACCTTTTCACTGTATCAAACACAAGATATTAAATATAGTATAATATGTCTTAATTATGTTGAGGTGACTACATGAACTATGTCATAGAGATGCTTCATATCACCAAACAGTTTCCGGGCATTAAGGCTAATGACGATGTCACGCTGCAGATAAAGGAGGGCGAGATACACGCCCTGCTTGGCGAAAATGGTGCCGGCAAGAGCACGCTAATGAGCATACTTTTTGGTATGTACCATCCAGATGCAGGTTCAATAAAACTGCGGGGCAGGGAAGTAGATATCAAAGGTCCAAGGATGGCCAATGATTTGGGCATAGGTATGGTTCATCAGCATTTTACTCTTGTTCACAATTTTACTGTTTTGGATAATATCATCCTGGGCGTTGAAGACACAAAATACGGCCTTTTAAGAAAGGATAAGGCACGAGAGCAAGTTATTGCTTTATCAGAACGATATGGTCTCAAAGTGGACCCTGATGCAATCATTTCTGAAACAACTGTTGGTATGCAGCAACGTGTGGAAATTCTAAAGATGCTCTATCGCAACAACGACATACTCATATTCGATGAGCCAACTGCTGTTTTAACTCCCCAGGAAATTGATGAACTGATGGAAATCATGAAGGGGCTTGCCGCCGAAGGAAAATCTCTTATATTTATCACCCATAAACTTGATGAGATCAAGCGCGTAGCAGATCGTTGTACAGTGCTGCGAAACGGAAAATGCATCGGAACTGTAAACGTAGAAGATGTCACTGTAGAAGAAATGTCGGAGATGATGGTCGGCCGCAAGGTAATCCTTAACATAGATAAAAAAGAAAGTGAAGTAGGGAAACCCATACTTGAGGTTCGCAATCTGTCCGTTAAAGGAGAAAACTCTGAGAAGGAAAGGGTAAAGGACCTCAGCCTTACAGTTAATGAAGGTGAGATCGTCTGTATTGCGGGAGTTGATGGGAATGGTCAGAGTGAGCTTATAGGGGCAATTACCGGTCTTCTTCCCGTGAACGAGGGTAAGATCATTATAAAAAACGAGGACGTAACTAATAAATCAATTCGCTATCGCAACACTCACGGTCTTTCTCATATACCTGAGGATCGGCATAAGCATGGCCTGGTTCTAGATTATACTCTTGCAGAGAATCTTGTACTACAACAGTACTTTGAGCCGGCGTTTCAAAGCAATGGATTTTTGAAATTCAATAGCATTAAAGAGTATGGTGAAAAGCTTATTGCTGAATATGACATCAGAAGTGGATCCGGACCTTTAACCACTGCTAAAAGCATGTCGGGGGGGAATCAGCAAAAAGCTATTGCTGCCAGAGAAATAAGCCGCTCGCCCGACCTACTGTTAGCGGTACAGCCTACTAGAGGTTTGGATGTAGGCGCAATCGAATATATGCACCAGCAAATAGTTAAAGTTAGAGATATGGGCAAGGCAGTCCTGGTTGTTTCGTTCGATCTCAATGAGGTTATGAATCTAGCAGACCGAATTCTTGTCATGTATGAGGGTGAGATCGTAGCGGATGTAAAGCCAGATGAGGTTACAGAAAATGAGCTTGGCCTTTATATGGCGGGCGTGAAAAGGGGTGATATGCAGTGAGCAGATCAAAAAAGGAAAACAGAAAAAATATAGATAAACGATCTTTTGCCGTTAAATTTACGGACAAGCTCTCAGGTCCGCTTTCATCAGTAATCGCGATTTTCACCGGACTTTTATTTGGCTTGATTATTTTGCTTATTGCCAATCCCTCAAATGCCTTTTCCGGTTTTTCTTGGATCATGACTGGGGCACTTTCCTCTTCACAGGATATGGGCAACATTTTCTACTATGCCACCCCCATCATTTTGACCGGTCTGTCGGTTGCATTTGCATTTAAGACAAGCCTGTTCAACATAGGTGCTTCCGGACAATTCATCGTAGGAGCCTACGGGGCAGTTTTAGTTGGTGTTAAGCTTTCTTCCCTTGGATCTGTTCATTGGCTGGTCGCCCTTGTTGTATCGGCTATTTTCGGAGCTATTTGGGCTCTTATTCCCGGGATCCTCAAAGCTTACCGCAATGTAAATGAAGTAATTTCAAGTATTATGTTCAATTATATTGGTATGTATCTTGTAAACTACCTTGTTAGAGAGACGGTGTATCACCAATTGACTAACAGGTCTTTACCTGTTGCTCAAACTGCCAATGTGCCTTCCATGGGACTTGATAAACTTTTCCCGGGGTCTAAAATAAATGGAGGGATCCTGATAGCCATAATTGTTGGGATTTTGCTATATATAATCCTCAACAGGACCACTTTTGGCTATGAACTAAAGGCGTGTGGATTGAACAGACATGCAAGTCGCTATGCCGGTATAAATGAAAAGAAGTGTATCGTATTGTCGATGGTGATAGCCGGAGCTCTTTCCGGATTGGGCGGGGGATTACTATATCTGGCCGGCACAGGAAAATATATCTATGTTCAGGACTTACTTGCACCGGAAGGCTTTAGTGGAATTTCTGTTGCACTGTTAGGCATGTCACATCCAATCGGAGTATTATTCGCAGGTTTGTTTATTGGCTACATTACTGTCGGTGGTTCATATATGCAGCTCAGTGGTTTTAAGCCTGAGATCATTGACATAATAACCGCTGCAATTATCTATTTTGCAGCTTTCTCACTTCTCTTTCGCTCCATATTGGAACGTATTCGGTTCAAAAAGGAGGCTGAGCAGAAATGAGTACCTTATATTTTCTTACACAGCAGACGATGTTCTTTTCCATTCCTTTGCTCATTGTCGCTTTAGGCGGAATGTACTCTGAACGAAGCGGTGTTATCAATATCGCCCTTGAAGGTATCATGATCATGGGTGGATTTTGCAGCATCCTGTTTATAAAGATGATGGAAAACAGCTTGTCCGGTCAACCTTTGCTTATACTTGCAGTTTTCGTTGCCATGCTATCCGGAGCACTGTTTTCAATTCTTCATGCATATGCATCCATTCATTTGAAGGCCGATCAAACTATCAGCGGAACGGCTTTGAATATGCTGGCCCCTGCGCTGTCGATCTTCCTTGCCAGGATGATCCAAGCAGAAGGCGTTCAGCAAATACAGTTCAAAAACACATTCCGCATCGAATCGGTTCCCATTCTTGGTGACATACCCGTTATCGGCAATCTGTTTTTCAAAAACGCTTATTTGACAACCTATTTGGGCATTGCAATCCTTATAATTGCTGCTATCGTTCTGTATAGAACAAGATTTGGTTTGCGCCTGCGCGCTTGCGGTGAGCATCCTCAAGCTGTTGACTCAGTTGGAGTCAGTGTATACAAAATTCGTTACACCGGAGTCGTCATATCAGGTGCGTTGGCTGGTCTGGGCGGGTTGATATTTGTAGTAACCACATCTACAAACTTCAACGCTACCGTTGCTGGTTATGGCTTCTTAGCGTTGGCGGTACTAATATTTGGCCAGTGGAAACCGCTGAATATTGCCGGAGCAGCTCTGTTCTTTGGATTCATGAAAACGATTTCGGCCACATATTCATCGATACCATTTCTATATAAACTACCGATTACCGGTTACTTCTATAAGATGGTACCATATATTGCCACATTGATAGTACTGATTTTTGGGTCAAAACGGTCTCAAGCACCAAGAGCAGCCGGCATACCTTACGATCAGGGCTCGCGATGAGCGCAAGCATCATACGATAAAGCTTGAGGATGGATACGGGTAATTCCGCCCATCCTCAAGCATATTATCCTAATAATATGATTGGAGACAACTTATGAGACTTATAACATGGAATGTTAACGGCTTCAGAGCCTGTCTGCAAAAAGGCTTTACAGACTTTTTTGAAGATGTTGATGCGGATATATTCTGCATTCAGGAGACAAAAATGCAGCAGGGGCAAGCCGATTTCAGTCCGTTGGGTTATTATAATTACTTCCACAGTGCTGTAAAAAAAGGGTACTCAGGCACCGCCGTATTTACAAAAGTTGAACCGATCTCTGTTCAATATGGGATAAGAGACAACCATTGCGATGAGGGACGCGTTATCACACTAGAGTATGATAAATTTTATTTGATCAATTGCTATTCTCCCAATGCACAAAAGGAACTTGCCAGAATCGATTATAGAATGGAATTTGAAGACGCGATGCGTGAATATATGTCAGACCTTGATCGCAACAAGCCTGTAATTTTGTGTGGGGACTTGAATGTGGCCCATCATGAAATCGATCTCAAGAACCCAAAATCCAATGCTGGAAGTGCGGGATTTAGCGACCAAGAGCGCAACAAGTTTACCCAGCTTTTAGACACAGGATTTATTGATAGCTTTCGTTATCTCTATCCCGATAAAACCGGGGCCTATACTTGGTGGTCTTATATGTTCAAAGCGAGGGAAAGAAACGCAGGTTGGCGTATAGATTACTTTGTAGTGTCCAATGAGTTAAGAAATAATATTGTCGATGTACAGATATTATCAGATGTACTCGGTAGTGATCACTGTCCTGTTCTTCTGGAAATAGACCTGTAAGAAGCTGATCACTTGAAGTGGTTTACTGATTTCCGTTGCGTTCACGTTGGATGCGTTCTCGCCAACATTTATGGCACATTGCAGTATAGCTTTCATTTCCGCCTAGATAAACCTGCTCGCCACTTGTAACGATTTTTCCGTCTGAACCAATGCGTGCATTAACTATGGCTTTGACTCCGCATTCACATATGGTTTTGATCTCGGTGATCGATTCGGATAGTTCCAATAGTCTCTTACTACCCGGGAAGAGGTTTGTTAAGAAGTCGGTGCGCAATCCAAAGCACAAAACGGGAATATCGTAGACATCAACTATCTCTCTGAGGTCATCCACCTGCTTTTCGGAGAGAAATTGAGCTTCGTCAATTATAATTACATCATAACTCTTTTTTCCATCCCGTAGATACGCGTCAAGTATGCTGGCATTCTTTTCAATTACGTCTGCTTCCGCCTCGATCCCGATCCTTGAGCGTATAATATTATATCCAAAGCGAGTGTCTATAGCAGGCTTTAGAAGCCAGACCCTCATACCCTTTTCCTCATAATTGAATTTAGTGATTAGAGCTTGTGCTGACTTTGAACTGCCCATAGTCCCGTATTTGAAGTATAATTTTGCCATATAAATCCCCCATCTTTCACTTATCCTCAATTTTTATAATATATTTTCGTCTGCAATATTGTAGCACTTGTATATATACAATGTCAATTTAAGTAAATAGGAGCTTGTTTATGAGCAATACAATGATTATTGGTGTCGCAGGTGGAACAGGAAGCGGGAAGACAACCCTTGTAAATCAACTGCGAAAACGCTTCAATGACAATGTAGGAGTATTGTATCACGACAATTACTATAAACCGTATTCAGAGCTTACCTTTAGTCAGCGTGCAAAAATGAACTATGATCACCCCGACGCCTTCGACACAGATCTTCTGATCGAACATCTCAAATCGTTGCGGGAAAATCAGCCAATAGAAAGTCCTATATATGATTATAAGCTGTATACACGGTCTGAAAAAACAAAAATCATCAAACCGGTAAAGGTAATTATTGTAGAGGGCATATTAGTGTTTGCTGATGAAAACTTGCGTAAGCTTATGGATATTAAGATATTTGTAGATACAGATGCCGATGTACGGATCCTTAGGAGGATCCTACGTGACGTTGAAGAAAGAGGCCGGAGTATCAAGTCGGTCGTAGAGCAGTATCTAAATACGGTAAAGCCAATGCATGAGCAATTCGTAGAACCATCAAAAAGATACGCGGACATTATTGTTTTGGACGGCGGCTACAATCTTGTTGCTCTGGAAATGATAATGCAGCGTATTGAAAGCCATTTGGATTCCAGTGAAAGTTATCCAGATTTACGTTGACAAACCTGTTGTTATATTATAGGATAATTCATAGTATTCTTATATGATTGGTAAAACGTATGAAGCTGTAATGGAGGTATATTATGGCAAGAGTATACAAATCCCTTATCGAATTGATTGGCAAAACACCCCTTTTGGAGCTTACAAATTACAATTTGCAATTTAATTTAAAAGGAAAAGTCGTTGCAAAGTTGGAGTATTTCAATCCTGCAGGCAGTGTTAAGGACAGGATCGCCTTAGCAATGGTAAAGGATGCCGAGGAAAGGGGACTTCTCAGTAAGGATTCAGTAATCATCGAGCCTACGAGTGGTAATACAGGTATTGGACTTGCATCAGTTGCAGCAGCCAGAGGATACAGGATCATTCTGACGATGCCTGAGACGATGAGTATAGAACGAAGAAATCTTATGAAAGCATATGGCGCTGAGCTAATACTGACTGAGGGCTCTAAAGGAATGAAAGGCGCAATAGAAAAGGCAAAAGAGCTTGCTGCCGAGATTCCCAACTCATTTATTCCCGGACAGTTCGATAATCCCGCAAACCCGGCAATACACAGAGCAACTACCGGACCTGAGATTTGGGAAGATACCGGCGGAGAGGTAGATATTTTCGTCGCTGGTATTGGAACCGGCGGAACGATCACCGGGGCAGGACAGTATCTCAAGGAGAAAAATCCGGACATCCGTATCGTTGCTGTTGAGCCTGATGACTCACCGGTTTTGTCCGAAGGCAGATCGGGCTCCCATAAAATTCAGGGTATCGGTGCCGGATTTGTGCCTACTGTACTTGACACCTCGGTTTATGACGAGATCATTCGGGTGAAAAACGAGGATGCATTTAAATCCGGTCGAGACGTGTCTAAGTATGAAGGTCTGCTAGTTGGTATTTCATCCGGAGCAGCATTATGGGCTGCGGCAGAAATAGCAAAGCGACCGGAAAATGAGGGCAAGACGATCGTCGCTATTTTCCCTGATACGGGTGAAAGATATCTGTCCACACTTCTATTCTCAGAATAATTATTTAAGCCCACACCAGGTCGTTTCATTGCAACACAGGAGGTCAAAAAGTGAAGATATCCACAAGAGGGCGCTACGCACTCAGAATGATGCTTGATTTAGCCATGAATGAAAAAGATCAATATGTAACTGTGAAGGAAATATCTCAACGCCAGGGCATATCAGCTAAATACCTTGAACAGATAATCTCCGTATTCAGCAAGGCAAACTATGTCAAGGGATTACGAGGCGCTCGTGGGGGATACAAGTTGTCAAAAGCACCTGAAGAGTATACGGTTGGAATGATCCTACGGCTTATTGAGGGTGATCTTGTACCGGTTTCATGCATGGAAAGCGACCCAATAGACTGTGAGAAAGCCGATTATTGTGCATCACTTGAGGTTTGGAATAGGATCTATGATGCTGTTTCGAATGTAGTAGACAATATAACACTGTTAGATTTGGTTGAACTGCAAAAGAAAAAATTAAATGCCTCTAATGAAAGTTCACAGTTAGCTCACTCTGCAAACTGATAGCCTACATTTCGTACTTTCAAAATTTTATATGTAACAATGAACAGGTCTCGTCCAAAAACTAAGGATGAGACCTGTTGTGGCTTTATTGACATGTATTTTGAGTGGTTAGTAGGATCTTACTCACCAATGATTTTGATCAATATGCGCTTGTCCCTTTTTCCGTCGAATTCTCCGTAAAATATCTGTTCCCATGGTCCGAAATCAAGTTTTCCATTTGTGACGGCACAGACGCATTCTCGGCCCATGACTGAACGCTTCAGATGGGCATCCGCGTTGTCCTCGTAACCGTTGTGTTCATACTGTTCATAAGGCTTCTCAGGTGCCAGTTTTTCAAGAAAACGCTCAAGATCCCTGTGCAAACCGCCCTCGTCATCATTAATAAAAACGCTTGCTGTAATGTGCATTGCATTTACAAGTAGTAAGCCTTCTTTGATTCCGCTCTCCCTAAGAGCTTCCTCTACTTGAGGAGTTATATTGATATAAGCTCGTCTACTTGGAGTACGGATCTTAAGTTCCTTTCTAAAGGATTTCATAATGTATATCATCCCTTCCGATTCTTTACAATTATTACATATAATTATACCATGCTATTGCTCTTGGTTAAAGTGGGATTGAGTTTTATTAGGATGTTTTCAAGTTTTGAAAATGACGGGTTTAGATAGTATTTTTCTAATTTTGTGGGAATTTGTATGATATTTTATATAATACAAGAATAATATGGTGAAATTTATTTAAAATAATGTTTTATAATAATGGACAAATGGTTACAATTCTGTTACAATGTGTAACGCTTTTCAAAAAGCTGGATATTTGTAACATATATTCGGGGTTAACGGGTTGTTTATAGCCCAAATTCAAAAATCGATCAAATATCAAACGCATAATGATTTGGAGGATTTTAATGTCAATAATAGCATTTATACTGACGTCTTGGCTATTTTCTATCGTGTATACGCCGCATGTCGTCAATGTAGCTGCTGAGGCAATGCTTGATCAAAATGAAATAAATTCTATTGAATATAGTGAAACCCTTTATGCAAACGGCAACGCTTCAAGCGAAAACCTTTTATCAGGCGTCCTTGTATTCAATTATAACAAGGAAACTGATTACTGGGAATTAATAAAACAAGCGGTGGAAGACGGAAGTCCTTACGCTTTGAAGATGGCTGAGATTTACGAAGCCCAACGCAATCTGAAAATTGATATGGAAGGTATTTCGTTACCTAAGACAAATATCTTTGAGACAACTAATTCACTCGATGAGATAAGAAGATCTGTCCAATTATATGACAGAAAGTCACCATATAAGCTGACTCTTAAAGAAAGGCAGCTTGTTGAACGCTGTGTGATGGCAGAAGCCGGTAATGAGTCATACAAAGGTCAGATGGCAGTAGCTCAAGCAATACTTGATGGGACACTACGTTCTGGTTTAGACGTTGCTTCATCTATAAGGCAATACAGAATAGTCAGCAGATCCGATATCCCCGTCTCAAATAGTGTTAAAGAGGCTGTGTCTGCTGTATTCGACTACGGCGAAAGGGTTACAACGGAAAAGATGGATCTATGGTATGCGCCAAAGCGAGTCTACTCAAGGTGGCACGAATCTCAAAATTATGTTACGACAATAGGTAACCACAAGTTCTTTTGGATGAATGAATAATTGAACATAATGTTCGATCGGATTTGTCCCTGATCATATCACAGAAATCTCTTGATATGAAAGTTTTAGCCCCAAAACAAAGTATCCATGAAAAAGCGCTGTGCTATTACAGCGCTTTTTTTACTTTGTGCCCGGCAGGGTTACAAAGTGAAAAATAAGCGGAACAGGGCTTTAGGTAGGTGGTACAGATAGTCCTTTCCAAGTACTTTGATAGATCAAACCACCAGACTTATAGAAAACTAAATAAAATAATACATAATAATATGATAATTATTATAATAGTATATTGACAATAGTGTGTGGTACACAGTATACTATAGATGGAGGTGGTTATATGGATAAAGATAATAAAGAGGATGTAATAAATAATTTGATCCAAGAGCTCCGCAGGGGCACAATCGTGATTTGCGTACTAAGCCAGTTGTCAAAGCCGGAATATGGATATAACCTGGTGACAAATCTTACGGAAAAGGGGTTTACAATTGATCCTGGTACCTTGTATCCGTTACTGCGCAGATTGGAAAAACAGGGACTACTTGAAAGCAAATGGGATACTGCAGAGTCAAGGCCGCGTAAATATTATGTAATCAGCAAGGATGGTAAAGAAATATTTCAAAGGCTATCTGAAGAATTCACAGCACTCTCCGCGAATATCCACCATTTAATCAATGAAGGAGATGACCAAGATGAAACTGACCGATAAGTATGTGCACGCAGTAACTAAGCTACTTCCTGAAGAGCAACGACAGGACATAGAAAGGGAAATCAGAAGTCTCATCGAGGACATGATGGATCAAAAAGGCGGGCATACTGAGGAAAATGAGATACTCGTGCTCAAAGAGCTTGGACACCCCAGGACAATGGCTGACAAATATCTTGACAAACCAAATTATCTTATCGGACCTGAGCTTTTTGGCACCTATACCATGCTTCTCAAAGTTCTGATCCCCATTTCGATCATTGTTACACTTATCGGAACCATGTATGAGGTATTCACTGCAGATAAAGAGCTTATTGATGTTTTTACAATGATTATAACAGGAGTTTTTAATGCGCCAGTGGTAACATTTGGATGTGTAACTCTCATCTTTGCAGTATTTGAACGTAAGAGCAACGTGGGGTTTGTCAATGAATTGCGCAAAGAGTGGAATCCCAAAGATCTACCGGATATTGAAAAGCCGAGCAAACCAATCAGCAGAGTAGGCACGGTAATTGGTATGGGATTTCTATTCCTGTTCTTTATTATCTTTAACAGATATATGCATCTGTTCGGTATTTATTATAAAGAAGGCACGACAACCATGTTTGCCCCAATTTTTGATGCAGGTCTGTTCCGCACTTATCTTCCATACATAAACGGGATTTTTGCACTGCAGTTTGTTTTGTCGATTGTTAAGCTGGTCTATAACAGATGGAACTATCCGATTGCTGCATCTAATCTCGTAGTGAATTTACTTGCAATGGTTGTTGCAATCATGATTCTCCGGGATCCGGGTTTAATCGATTTCAACGCATTTGCAAAGATACCCGGTCTACAAAATGACCTGTCTGCTGATTCCTTTAGGCTTGTGCAGATAATTCTTCTAATCACTATACCGCTCTCTTATTTGATCGATTCCATACAGGGCTTCCGTAATGCATATAGCAGTAGCAGGGGCAAGTAATAGAGTGGTACCTAGTAAATCCGCCTCACTTAAAGTATTGTGTTAGGTGAGGTGGATTTTTTGCTTTATAAAATAAGCAAGTTCCACTTGCCTAAGTTGTAGTTTGATTCGTTTTCTAGTAACTTAAGTGGGTTATATGCATAAATTTCCTTAGCATGCTAAAAATATAAAAAAGTATGTAAAACAGGATGTATTATTATGTTTGGGTTTATATCGAGAAAACTAAATTTTCATTTCTTGAAATCATACAACGATAAAATGAATTCTAAAGCAAATTCCAGTGAACCCGCATCGGTTACAACTGTTGTAGAACCAATAGATAAAGACCTGTCTAAAAACATTGCCAATGTAAGAAGTTTAATGGGCGACAGCAGTGACCTGACAATCCATGAGTTCAGTTATGGACATGAAAGAAATCACAAAGGCGCACTAGTATATCTAAGCAGTCTCACTGATAAAGGCGAGATACACAAAAATGTCCTAAAGCCACTTATGTATGACGCATTGCTCCTTAAGCAGAGTGAGAATGTCGATCTTACAGACATAGATGTTATTAGCAAAAACTTGCTATCAATTTCAGATCTTGAACAAATTTCGCTACTAAAAGAACTGCTTGACAAACTTTTGTGCGGCGCGTCAATTCTTTTGGTACACGGTTCATCCAAGGCTTTAGCGATCAACACAATAAAGCTAGAGACAAGGGGAGTAAATGAGCCGGACACAGAATCGGTCGTTCGCGGACCGAGAGAGGGTTTTAATGAATGCTTCAAAACCGGTATAGCTCTAATAAGACGAAAAATAAAGGATCCTGCTTTATGTGTTGAGGAAATGACAATAGGTGAAAAGTCAAACACAAAGGTCATAATTATTTACCTAAAAACCGTTGCCAACCCCAAAATTGTCGAAGAAGTTAAAAGAAGATTGAGTAGAATAAAGATCGATGCAATTCTTGAATCGGGATATATAGAAGAATTTATAGAGGATGCACCCTATTCCATTTTCTCCACAGTGTCCAACAGTGAAAAACCCGACAAGGTTGCATCAAAATTGTTGGAAGGCCGTGTTGCAATACTTGTTGACGGTACACCATTTGTTCTTGTTGTTCCCATGCTTTTCGTAGAGAGCTTTCAAAGCAGCGAAGACTATTACTCAAGGCCATTCCTTTCAAGTATTGTACGCATATTGAGGATCATAGCATTTATGTTAAGCATATTAGGGCCGGCACTGTATGTAGCATTGACTGTCTTCCATCAAGAACTCATACCTACCCAACTCTTAATATCTATAGCAGCCGGACATGAGAAAGTACCTTATCCGGCTATTTTAGAAGCCTTCCTAATGATTATGGTTTTTGACATCCTTAGAGAAGCAGGAGTACGCCTCCCGACTGCTGTGGGGCAGACTATAAGCATTGTCGGTGCTCTTGTACTGGGTCAAGCAGCAGTCGAGGCTGGTTTAATAAGTCCAATTATGGTAATAGTAGTTGCTACAACAGCTATATCAAGCTTTGCTGTTCCTTCACAAACGGATTCCGGCACGATATTAAGGTACATTTACTTATTACTCGCGGGAATCGCAGGTGGTTTCGGAGTAATAATGGGGATGCTCGTTACATTAATGCATCTGTCATCTTTGAGATCATTCGGAGTTCCGTATTTGTGGCCCATCGCACCTCTTAATTTGCCTGGTCTAAAAGACGTGTTCATTAGAGCTTATATGTGGAAAATGGAAAAACGTCCATCTGCTTTAAAATGGGACAATGACTTACAACGCCAAGGTCAGAGTCAGAAACCTACTCCTAAGAGATAAAAGGGATGTGTATGTTGAGATACAAGTAGGGAGTAAATTTCACATGAAAAAGCCTGTTGTCAAGATTATATCATACTTCCTCTTAATTTCGCTCTTGTCCGGTTGTTTGGGCGGGCGAGAGGTTAATGATCTGGAAATTGTCATAGGAATGGGACTTGATAGTACAGAAAATCCTGACTCAATCCTGCTTACCGCTCAAGTAGTAGATGTAAGCCAACTTGGATTGAGCGGGGGAAGCGGGAAAGACTCAAAAGCGTATTGGAATGTATCCACTAGTGCAAGTACGATTTTTGAAGCAATAAGGCAAGTTACACACAAAACCGGTAATAGGCTCTTTGTATCACATTGCAAAATTTTCGTATATGGCAGAGAACTGGCTGAGGAAGGTTTGTATAAGCATTTTGATTTTGTTCTACGTGCAATGGAAATGAGGTTAACAACGCTTATTCTAATTGCGGATGATAAAGCCAGCGATGTACTAGATGCTAAACCACAGACCGAAGAGCTTCCGGCTATGAATATTGATAAATTAGTTAAGTCATATGGATATACTTCACATCTATATGCCGTGACACTAAAAGACTTTGCTTCTCGTCTGATAAGTAAAACCAAGTCGCCTATGGCACCTATAATCCGTGTTATTGAAGAAGGGGACGAGAAGGATATTTATATAACAGGTCTTGCAATTTTTAATGGGGACAAAATGGTGGGCGAACTGAATATGGATGAGACTCGCGGATTATTGTGGGTTATAAATGAAGTTGAAAGCGGTGTACTGCTTGTGCCCACGCCTGAAGGTACGGGTACAGCAGTCTTTGAAATAGGCTCGGCAAAAGGAAAAGTTAAGCCCGAAATAACAGAGGACGGAAGAGTTATAATGCACATTGATATAAAACTTAATGCAAGCCTCTCTGAACAAACCTCAACCGAAAAACTTGCAGATCCTCAAAAATTTGAAATACTACAGGATGGTATGTCAGAGGTAGTTACTCAAGAGATAATGGCTGCATACGAAAAATCAGTAAAGACAAGTTCAGATATATTTGGATTCGGAGATCTAGTTCAAAAAAGATATAAAAAAAGATGGGACGAGTACAAAGACATATGGGATGAAGTATATAAGACTATAGAATTGGATATCAATGTTAAATCAAAGATCACGAAAGCTGATCTACTAAATAATCCGGTGGCATACAAAGCGAGGGTTGAATGATACGATGAATGTGGAAAAAGGAAAGATATCGGGCATGCAATTGTTCTTCTGTGTCACTGGGTTTGTTCAGGGATCAATATTATTAGTTAATTTTGCTGTGGGCATTACCGAGTCCCAGACATGGATGGCAGTTCTGGCAAGTATTGCGATTTCAATACCTTTTGTGTATTCATATATTGCTCTTGCCAAAAGATTTCCGGGTCTGAATATAATTCAGATAAACGATGTAGTGTATGGACCAATAATCGGAAAATTATTATCCTTATATTATATTTTGTTTTTTGCACTTACACTCTCATTTAATATTAGAGATATAGGCGAACTGTATAATACTTTTCTTATGCCCGATGCTCCTTTTATCTTTTTTCTCGTTGTGTTTGCAGCAACTTGCGCATACGCAGTGTATAAGGGTCTTGAATCGATTGCTCGAATAAGCCACGTAGTCGTAACAATATCTATTGCAATCACTATACTAATCTTTCTGCTCCTTATAGACTACATGGATTTTTCTAATTTTTTACCACTTTTTAAGGTGCCACCCATTAAAATCCTTCACGGGTTACATGTGATCTCGGCAATTCCCTTTGCAGAAAGTATAATATTTCTTATGATAATTTGCTCAGTCAATAAAAAAGATAAAGTTGCCAAGAATTATATATTGGGCATATTGGTAGGGGGGATGGTTCTATTAAATGCAGCTATAAGAAATACCGCTGTTTTGGGAAAAACTGAGACATTATGGACCTCTGCATCGTTCGAGTCTGCGCGCATAATTGATTTAGGTACAGTTTTAACAAGAATGGACCTGCTGATCGGTGTTACACAAACAATAATGATTTTTTTTAAGACATGCTTATTTCTTTACGCTTTTGTCACAGCAGTTGCTCAAATCCTAGGCCTCAAATCATATTTACCGATACTACTCCCATTAACTGCAATTGAGGTTATACTAGCAGCTACTGTATTTCAGTCACCTGTAGATCACGCAATGATTACACAAAATGCAGGTATAATATATTCTACGCCGCTTTTATACCTAATTCCGGCAATATCCTTACTAATAGCTGTAATTCGAGGTTTACCCAAAACTAAACGGAGGAAAAAATCATGATTTACGTGATCACAGTTTACACACTAATTGCGATGATCAATTTACCACCGTTGATAAAGAACAGGGAGAAGAAAGAACTAATAGCTTTTATTGTCTTCTTTATCGTTGCTTTTGTTTTAAGTATATTGTACGCTTTGGA
>JBMNIG010000010.1:0-142347 GCA_050950785.1 Eubacteriales bacterium
TAAAATAGATTTTGCGCAGGGCTTAGATAGGTGCGCCTTTAAAAACTAAACTAACGCGTTTCCAGGTGTAACTTATTAGAAATTCTTTGTTTTAACTACTTGACATATTACCGCCGGACTTTTTTATTATGTGTACAGGCCGTCCGGAGACCGCTTGTACGAGATTGCAATAATGAGGACGAACAGGATTCCCTTCACGGCATTGATCACGGAGGCGTCAAGTCCCATCAGAGTCATTCCGTTGGTCAGCAGCACAACGGTGATCGCGCCGCAGATCACGCTGCTCATTGCGGGAGGTCGCGCCGCCGGAGAGCGGCATGCCGCCCAGGACGATGGCGATCATGATGTTGGTCTGGAGATTGCCGCCGGAGGAGGCGGTCACCCGGTTGAGCCTGCCCAGCGTAAAGAAGGATGCAATACCGACACAGATGCCCAGGAAGACAAAAGCCAGTAAAATGTACTTCTTAACGTCAATGCCGCTCTGCTGCGCTACGACCCGGTTGCCGCCTATGACCTTTTCGATTTTGCCGATCTTCGTTTTTTCAAACAGGATCCAACCCGCTACAATAATGGCCGCCAGCACTCCCATACGCACCGGCGTCTGATTGAATGCGCTGAGATAAGTAAAGGGGATGTTGTATACCTGCTTCTGCACCACGTTGGCCAGGAAGCCGGAACAGGCAAACATCATGCACAATGTAACCACGAAAATCGGAACCTTCAGCTGCAGGTGCACGATGGCGTTGACCATGCTCAGGCAAAACGCAGATTGCGATGCTCACAAGAAGAACAACGATGACAGGCAGTCTTCCGTTTGACGATATAATTGTGGCCGCCATAGCCAGCTGCGCGACACCGCTGATGGCGGAGACGGACATATCAAAGCCGCCGTGCGCATAGACGAAGATGGCTCCCACTGACACAATCAGCGTTGTAAAGACCTGGTCAATGATATTGGAGAGATTGGAGGTTCGAACCAGTCGGCCCTGCGTCGCGATCAGGAAGAAGAGAAAAACAAGAATCAGCCCGGCAAAGGGGATTGCCGCCAGGATAATGCGATTCGATTTTATCCGCTTCATCACAGTTTTCATTGCTTTGTTCACTTCCTTCCCTAGATCATATAGTTGACGACCTCATGCTCGGTCAGATCCTTGCTGCGAACAAGCTCCTTGCTGATCTTTCCGTCCTTGAAAATCAGTATCCGGTCGCTCATGCCCAGAAGCTCCGGGAGTTCCTCCGAAATCAGAAGGATTGCTTTCCCCTGGTTCTTCAGCTCTGTGATCAGCTTGTACATATCCGCTTTGACGCTCACATCCACGCCTCGGGTGGGACAGTCCAAAATCAGCACCTCGCAGTCCTTGGCGATCCATTTCCCGAAAACGACTTTCTGTTTGTTTCCGCCTGAAAGCTCTTGTACATACTGGGAAGCAGACTGGCATTTGATCCGCAGCGCGTCGATCTGTTCCTGCGCAAGCCGCTGCTCATCTTCCTCGGCGAATCAGGCCATAAACGCCCAGCTTGTCAAAGCTCGCCATTTCGATGTTGCTGAGGATGGAGTCGTTCTGGATCAGCGCTTCCCTTTCCCGATCCTTGGAAACATATCCAACGCCGTTTTTCATGGCTTGAATCGGATTGCGGATTATCACGGCCTTCCGCGGAAAAACGATTTCTCCGGTGATGGTCTTCAGAATTCCGGCAAACATTTTCCCGACCTCGTGTATTCCGCTGTTGGAGAGGCCGCCCAATCCCAGGATTTCACCCTTATGGATCTGAATGTCCAGATTCCGTATCACTCGCCGTCAAGCGTAGCATGCCGGGCTTCAATGATGACCTCCGGTTCATAGCTGCATTCGTAATCCGCGCGAAAGAGATTGTCGGCGAGTTCACGGCCTACCATCAAGCGCCGCATCTTGTCCGGGTGATATCCTCTCCGCGAAGCGTGTCAATATAAACGCCGTCGCTCAGACGCATGATCGTCACAATATTGCAGACCGCTTTCAGCTCGTCCAGGTCGTGTGAGATAAAGAGCACCGCTTTGTCATTTTCCCGCTGACGCTTGATCAGCCGGTAGAGGATATCGCGGCCTTTCTGGGCCAGAGCCGTGGTGGTTTCGTCAACAATGAGCAGCTGCGGATCAAAGTACATCGCTCTGGCAATCTCCACGATTTTCCGATCCTCAAAATTCAGCTCATCCATAAACTGGCCGGGATCGATATCCTCCACGCCGATGTTCTCCAGCGCCTTTTGGGCCTCCTTCCGCATGGCATTCTCATTGAGAAGGCCAAAACGGGAAAATCGGCTCAGATTACCCGCGAAGATGTTGTACGCGACGGTAATCCCGGTAAAGGTAGCCGCCTCCTGCGCAATCATGCACACGCCAGCGCGCTGCGCCGTGGTCATATCTTTGGGGAAGTACTCCTTACCCATCAGCCGAAATGATCCGCTGTCGCAGGACTGGCTTCCGCTGATGATTGTGCTGAAGGTGCTCTTTCCGCTTCCGTTTTCTCCGATCAAGCCATGTACCTCGCCTTTTCGGATAGAAAGCGAAAAATTGTCCAACGCTTTGGTCGCGCTGAAATGCTTACACACATCGATCGCTTCCAGAATGATTCGATTCTCCTCCATTTCCGGCTCACTCCTTTCTGCGTTTGTTTTATCTTGAAATACGGTGCATGTTTTCCGATTAAGTCTATATAATGGTGTAAAAAGGAGTTGAGCCAAAGCTCATACCTCGGTAAAATATAGTTGCTAAACAAATACCAAACCGAGGAGGATGAACCATGGCTCAGTTTAATATTACTATAACCGAAGAACTTTTGCACGGATTATTTTTATCAAATGGTAGGGATGAAGCATTCTCCAAATTGTTGGAGGAAATCTTCAACCAGATACTTTTAGCTCAATCTACAGAGCAAATAGGTGCTGAACCCTATGAGCGCACTGAAGAAAGAGCCGCATACCGCAATGGGTTTCGAGATAGACAAATGACTACGCGAGTTGGCACACTCACATTACGGGTTCCCAGGCATCGCAATGGACAGTTCTCTACAGAGCTTTTTGCCCGATACCAGCGCAGTGAACAAGCGTTGGTGCTGGCTATGATGGAGATGGTCATCAATGGTGTTTCCACTCGAAGGTTGAGCTAATTACTGAAGAGCTATGTGGAAAAAAGTTTTCAAAATCGACCATCTCAGAACTTTGTAAGAACTTAGATCCAATAGTAGAAGCATTCCGTACAAGGCCTCTGCAAAGCCATTATCCCTTTCTCATGGTGGATGCCATCTATGTAAAGGTGCGGGAAAATAGACGTGTACAGTCAAGAGGTATGCTGATCGCCATTGCCGTTAACGAAGATGGCTATCGTGAAATCATCGGGTTTCAAATAGCCAACAGCGAATCAGAAAGCAGTTGGGGTGAGTTCTTTTCTTCACTCAAGGATCGTGGGCTAAAGGATGTTCGCCTGGTTACCCTCTGATGACCATAAAGGGCTGGTTAATGCTGTTAGAAAGCATTTTCAAGGTGCTAGCTGGCAGCGTTGTCAAACCCATTTTTCCAGGAATATACTGGATCATACGCCTAAAGCATTACAGACGGAAATTAAGGAAGAGCTGCGCCAGCTTTATGAGGCTGTTGACCTTGAGAGTGCTCGTAAAATCAGAGACCACATTATCCAAACATATGAAGTCAAAGCACCAAAAGCCACAGCTCTCCTGGATGAAGCATTTGATGATATTACTGCTGTTCTTGCGTTGCCCCTGAAGTATCGGAAACGGCTTCGTACTACAAACGGTGTGGAAAGGTTGAATGAGGAAATTCGTCGTCGAGAGCGAGTCATTAGAATCTTTCCCAATGCTGCATTCCGTCATCCGGCTCATGGGGGCTCTATTAATAGAGCAGCATGAGAAATGGCAGACCGGTCGTAAATACCTTGATATGCAGCTGTACTATCAAGTGCAGGATAAGGAATCAAAGTCTGGCACTGCTGCATAGAAGACGCATTTATTCCACGGTCTGTTGACAATGAGCCTCCCATGGCATGTTTTCAGGCATCAGGGCCATCCCCCTTATCTTTGAGGAGAAGTCTTGCGCTAGTATGGTGATGCCCGGCCAACAGCCTAACATGCCATGTACTCATCGTCAACAGCTTACGCGGCATAAACGCTTAGGCTATTGTCTCATTAGCTACCGTTTGATGACCGAGGTAATTTACACACTAATTTGGACTTGACTTGTTTTCCCTTTTCTGGACTAAGAGTATCATGCAGCCGTCTATTTGTCAACTATGTTTATTAAATCTGTTATAAAATTTTGTTGTCAAGCTGCCTCTCTTGTTTTAGTATACAGGCGCAGGGCACTGTATAAACGATAAAGGAGCTTATCATGATCGAAATCACATCTGTAACATTGAATAACGGGCTGAAAATCCCTCAGATCGGTATCGGCGTTTTCGATCGTCCTGCAGGTGGAATGCCACCCCTTCTTTCAGGAGAAGGAAGCCCGTGAAATTGTAGAGCCCTATGGCATTCACATTGAATCCTGGTTCCCGCTGGGACATGGCAACAAGGGTCTCCTCAGCTCTCTGCTTTACAAATCTTTCCGAGAAATACGGCAAGAGCCCGGCACAGGTCATTCTGAGATGGCACATTCAGGAGGGCAACATTGTTTTCCCGCGCTCTACAAGCCGCGCGCATCTTGCGGACAATCTGAATATCTTTGATTTCTCCCTGACCGAAGAGGAGATGGAGGCTGTTCGCGCGCTTGATGCCAATGAGCGGCTTTTTACCATGTCCCTGGAGGAGCAGGAGAAAAATTTCCTGCAGTTCGTGCCGAAGGATTGAGGAGCTGACCCATGGACAGCAAATTAATTTGGGCGATTATCTTTGATCTGGATGGTGTCATCGATCCCGGACCCGGAAGCACATGTTCACTACATTCTGGCCTGCAAGCTCAGCGATAAAAAACGCTTCCTGCCGCTGTTCAGACAAATTCAGGAGTAAAGCAGAAGGGGCTGTAGCACAATAGAGCCCTGAAATAGGAAGAAGCCTTGGGACTGTAAGCAGAAAAAACTGCTAGAAAACAGTCGCCAAGACTTCTTTCTTTTGGTAAAATGAATTTGTGCAAAACAAAATTACCGGTAATAATTATCGCACAATAAACCGGGTTGTGCAACTGAAAATTGACGAGGTTTTTGCAGAAAAAGAAATACCTGCAGATGACAGTGTTCGGCTCTTAGACCAAATAGTGGAGGAGATGGATTTGACCCCGTTAATGAGAGCATACAGCGAACTCGGTCGGAAGCCTGCGACAGCGCCGTCAACAATGCTAAAGATACTGCTTTACGCGAATATGGAAAACATCTATTCGTCACGGGATATAGCATCGGCTTGCAGAAGGGATATAAACTTCATCTGGCTGCTCAACGGGTCACCTGCGCCCAATCACCATGAGATAGCAAGATTCAGGAGCAAGAGGCTGCCTCAGTGTGCGGAGGAACTGTTTTTTCAGATTGTTGAAGGGCTAAAAGAAATTGGCGAGATAAAGTACGAGCATCTTTTCGCAGACGGCACTATGAGCTTAAGCAGATAGCAACTTGTTTGCCGTTAACCGTGGCCGTATTGCTTCCGATCGGCAGCAATATCTGCCCGTTGTTGTTCGTGACCGTCTTTGTTTCCTGTATCCAGCCAACCTCATACCCAAGCGCTTCAGCTATGAAGCGTACAGGTACCGATGTCCGTCCGGCTTCAATAATAGGTTGTCCGTCGGGATAGTTTACCTTGTTTCCGTTTACCTTGACAAACGAAACAGCAGGATTGCTTGCATAACCCGATAGCAGCATAATCATAATAACGACAAGATTGATAATAGCAGCACACCTTTTCATATTATCAAACTCTCCTATACTTTATTCTCATATAATATTAATGCTTACCAAATACTACCATATTCAAATTATACCAATTATTACCATAACAGTCAATACCCAATTTCCAATTAAAACGATGTGTTATGCTATGCGCCATATACCATCAAGAACAATGCACAACCAATGGCAAAGCCTGTACATATATGATAAAATGATCGCAGGAAGTATATTTGCGATAAAATCAGAAAGTACTGCGATAGAAGGGGGATTGGCATGGCCATAGTATTTGCGTTGGCAGTTCCGCATCCGCCTATCATAATGCCTGAGATAGGACGCGGGGAGGAGCGCAAGATACAGAAGACGATCGATGGATTCAAAGAGGTGGCGCGCAGAGCGGCTGGATTCGATCCAGACACGATTGTGGTTTTTTCTCCTCACTCAACTGTTTACAGCGACTATTTTCATATTTCTCCGGGCACATCAGCAAGGGGTGATTTAGGCCGTTTTGGGGCTCGACGGGTATCTGTAGAAATGGATTATGATACCGAGTTTGTAAACGAGCTTTCAATGCTTGCTGAGTCTGAGGGTTTGGCCGCAGGCACATTGGGTGAGCGGGACAAAGCCCTCGATCACGGTACACTAATTCCGCTTCATTTTCTATCGCCGTATAAGTTGAAAGCGAAATTAGTGCGAATAGGTATATCGGGACTATCGTTTATAGACCATTACCGGTTGGGGAAACTTATAGCACGGATATCCAATGATCTGAACAAAAAGACAGTTATAATCGCAAGCGGAGATCTATCCCACAAACTCAAAGAGGACGGTCCTTATGGCTTTGCGGAGGAAGGGCCTGAGTTTGACCGACAGATCATCGATATACTCAGCAGTGGCGACTTTCATTAAAATGTTTGACTTTACGCCAGGTTTCTGCGACGCCGCGGGTGAGTGCGGACTCCGCTCCTTTATAGTGATGGCGGGTGCTCTAGATGGACGAGCCGATAAAACCTAAACTATATTCATATGAAGGTCCGTTCGGCGTGGGATATGGCGTTTGTTCCTTTGATATAACGGGTGCTGACTCGAACCGTGAGTTTGAACGCATTTATTTTGAAAATGCCAAAAAGCAAGTGGAAAAACGCAGGTCTGAAGAAGATCCTTATGTTCAATTGGCACGGTTGTCTTTAGAGACATACATTCGTACCGGCAAGCGAGCTTCTATTCCAAAAGACCTGCCGCAAGAGATGCTTAGCAAGAAAGCGGGAGTTTTTGTAACGCTTTACAAGCATGGGAAACTGCGTGGATGCATAGGGACGATAGAACCGGTTACCAGTTGTGTGGCTGAAGAAATACTGCGCAATGCAATAAGTTCTGGCACCGAAGATCCACGGTTTGACAGAGTCGATGAGTCAGAGCTTGAAGCTCTTGTTTATAGTGTGGATGTTTTGATGGAAAAGGAACCTGTGCAATCGATGTCACAATTGGATGTAAAGCGATACGGTATTATTGTTTCGAAAGGCTTTAGACGTGGGCTTCTGCTGCCGAACCTGGAGGGGGTCGATGATCCCGAAACTCAGGTGGCAATAGCAAAGCAGAAAGCTGGTATACGCATTGATGATGAAGATGTGACGATAGAGCGTTTTGAGGTGGTGCGACACACATGAAAGTAAGGTGTGGGATCTGCCATCACGATTGTAATCTTGCTGACGGACAGTTGGGACTTTGCCGGGCAAGAAGAAACCGCAACGGAACAATAATATGTGAAAACTACGGCAGAATAACTTCCCTTGCTCTCGATCCGATAGAGAAAAAGCCTTTATACAGATTTAGGCAAGGCAGCAAAATACTCTCCGTTGGGAGCTACGGTTGTAATATGCGCTGTTTATTTTGTCAGAACTGCGAAATATCTATGGCGGATCCTGACGGATCAACTGACAAGATTCGATGGGTTGAGATGTCGCCTGAAGAGCTGGTGGAACGGGCGGTTGCACTTAAGCCTCGCGGCAATGTGGGAATTGCATACACTTATAATGAACCATTTATAGGTTATGAGTTTGTAATGGATTGCGCAAAGCTTGCGCATGAGCGTGGGCTTGTCAATGTCGCGGTAACCAATGGGTGCATAACAGCTGAACCTTTGATTGCGATCATTCCGTACTTTGATGCGATGAACATCGATCTGAAGTCTTTTGACCATGATTTTTATAAGCGTATGGGTGGAGACCTTGACACCGTTTTGAACAGCATCAAAATAGCTACGGAGCATTGTCATGTGGAGGTTACGACATTGATAATACCCGGCGAAAACGACACTGAAGAGGAAATGGAAGAGCTAGCGTCATGGTTAGCCGGGGTTGATCAAAACATTACTTTTCATGCAACGCGCTTTTTCCCCTCGTGGAAAATAAAGGATAGGCGACCTACACCTGTAAACAAGGTTTATGGTTTAGCAGAGGTTGCGAGAAGGTATCTGAAAAACGTATTTGTGGGCAATTGCTGAATGTATAAAGGTATATAACAATAAAAACTCAAAAACAGGTAGTTTGATGGCTACATTTTAGCTGTCAAACTACCAGTATGTAACCAAGAGCCGTAGCAAAGAAATCACCTCGTCTTTTGGTACGTTTTAGGAATTGTTGATAACGCACAAAAGCATTCTGAAAACGAGGTGATATGCTATTGATAATATTTATTATTACTATATAGTAATTTAATATAGCATTTAGTTTATGTTGTATTGTTATTGGAATTCTTGTAATATCATAAAAATTCTATTGGGTTTAGTTGTAATAGACCACCAAAAACAACATTCATGAATTAATTACATTAATTAGCTTCTATGTAAATATTGCACAAAGTAATCAAAGTACAACTGCGAAAACTTTGTAGCATACAACATTGTTAATTTATTGACAATATAACACTAAGCTGTTATACTCAAAGTGAACCGGAAGGAAGAAAGACCATCAAAATTGTTAAGAGAATAACAAACATACACGCAGAAACAAGCGAAATTCCTTCCGGCTTGATCAACTAGGTTGGTCAGCGAAACCAAAACTTTTATAAAGCAAAACTCCAGTGTTTGACGAAACCAAATTGTGTTAAATGATTACCATTGCCACAGGAAACAACATAACACAAATGACGAAATGCGAAAGTGGTGAACAAACAGACATGAAAAATAAGAAAAACACAACAAACAAAGTATTAACAGTTGATGAGCTCGTTGCTAATGCAAAAGTAGCGCTTCAAGAGTTTCTCAAAATGGATCAGGAGCAAATCGACAAAATCGTACACGCAATGACTTTGGCAGGTCTGGACAATTACATGACTTTGTCAAAGCTTGCAGTGGAAGAAACCGGTAGGGGTGTTGTGGAGGACAAGGCAATCAAGAATATGTTTGCCACTGAATATATCTATCACAGCATTAAAGATCAAAAGAGTGTTGGAATTGTCGAAGAAAACGACCTGGAAGGCTACGTGGAAGTGGCTGAGCCGGTCGGTGTCGTAGCCGGTGTTACTCCAGTCACAAACCCAACCTCAACAACCATGTTTAAGTCCCTTATATGTATCAAGACAAGAAACCCGATTATTTTTGCTTTCCATCCATCCGCACAGAAGTGCTCTTCAGAGGCTGCAAGGATCCTTCGCGACGCGGCCATCAAGGCAGGAGCTCCTAAAAACTGTATTCAATGGATCGAGGAGCCTGCACTTGAAAAGACAACTCAGTTGATGCAGCACAATGGGGTATCATTGATCCTCGCAACTGGCGGAAGCGGAATGGTCAAGTCCGCATATAGCGCCGGAAAGCCCGCCCTTGGTGTAGGATCCGGTAACGTCCCGTGCTATATCAATAAGAACGTAGACATAGAGCGTGCTTGCACAGATCTGATAATTTCAAAGACATTTGACAATGGAATGATTTGTGCATCTGAGCAGGCTGTAATAGTGGATCGCGATATATCCGATGAGTTTGAAAAATATATGAAGAAGTATGGCTGCTATTTCCTCAATGAAAAAGAGACGGAACTCATCACTAATTATGTGATCAACCGTGAAAAGATGGCTGTAAATCCCGCAATCGTAGGAAAGAGCGCTGAATTTATTGCGGAAGGTGCAGGAGTCAAGGTGCCTAAGGGAACAAAAATCCTGTTGGCTAAGCTCCCCCGTCCTTCGCTTGAATACCCACTTTCCCTAGAGAAGCTCTCCCCCGTTCTCGCATACTTCATATGTGACGATTACAAGCAGGGCTTTGAATATGCAGCCGATATGCTCGAACTTGGTGGCCTTGGGCACTCCGCGGTGATCCACTGCAACAATGAGGAAATTTGTCGCGAATACGGTAATGTTATGAAAGTTGGCCGAATCATTGTAAATCAACCTTCTTCACAGGGTGCAATCGGTGATATTTACAATACCAACACACCGTCGCTGACGCTTGGCTGCGGCACCTATGGTCGCAATTCGACAACCTCCAACGTGTCCACGGTAAACCTTGTAAATAGAAAGAGGATTGCCAAGAGGAGAGTAAATATGCAGTGGTTCAAAATCCCCCCAAAGATTTATTTTGAGAAGGGCTCCATCCAATATCTTGAGCAGATGCCGAACATTACTCGTGCATTCATCGTAACAGACCCAACGATGGTAAAACTTGGATATGTTGACAAGGCTCTCTATTATCTGCGCAAAAGACAGGTCTACTGCCACAGCGAAATCTATTCCGAAGTTGAGCCCGATCCTTCCGTTGAGACGATCATGCGCGGAGTTCAGATGATGAATCAGTTCCAACCCGACGTCATTATTGCCCTTGGCGGCGGCAGTGCCATAGACGCGGCGAAGGGTATGTGGCTGTTCTATGAGAACCCCGATACGTCCTTTGATGGACTGCGCCTGAGGTTCATGGATATCCGTAAGCGTGCGTTCCAATTCCCCAATTTAGGTAAGAAAGCACAGTTTGTGGCTATACCCACTACTTCCGGAACCGGTAGCGAAGTTACTTCTTTCTCAGTTATTACCGACAAGAAAAACGGCAACATCAAGTATCCATTGGCAGACTATGAGCTTACCCCGGACGTGGCAATCATCGACCCGCAGTTTGTCAAAACAATGCCGAAATCCATCACTGCCGATACCGGTATAGATGTACTGACCCATGCGATCGAGGCATATGTATCTGTGCTTGCTTCCGACTACACCAATGCACTTGCCATGAAAGCCATTGAGCTTATCTTTAAGTATCTTCCCAGAAGCTACGACGATCCTGAAGATGAAGTCGCAAGGGAAAAAGTCCACAACGCCTCAACCATTGCAGGAATGGCATTTACAAACGCGTTCTTGGGCATAAACCATTCAATGGCACACAAGCTTGGCGGTGAGTTCGGAATCCCACACGGAAGGGCAAATGGAGTCCTGCTGCCTCATGTTATCAAGTACAACTCGCAGATTCCCACAAAATTTACAATTTTCCCGAAATACGGCACATTTGTTGCGGACTACCGCTATGCTCAGATTTCACGTCAGCTAAACCTTGGAGGAACTAATCAAGAGGAGCAAGTTGACGCCTTGATAAATGCGGTAAGGGATTTGATGAAACGGCTCAACCTTCCGATGTCGGTTCAGGATTGTGGAATCGATGAGCAGAGCTATATGGCGAAAGTTCCTGAGCTGGCTCAGCGAGCATTTGAAGATCAGTGCACGCAAGCCAATCCTAGATACCCACTGATAAGTGAGCTTGAGGAAATCTACAAGAAAGCTTACTATGGTGAGTGATTCACAGAGATTCGAGTAAAGGCCGTTTGCAGCTTAATACAAGCTGAGAACAACACGACATTGCATATACGCTATATATTAATGATAGCTAAGCTGCAGTTAGCTTTGATATAGATCGAGCGAAGAATAGGGCGAAAACCTATCCTTCGCTCGATCGCAGATTGTCAATTGTTGGGGTAGAGCATAAGTAAAAATATGATCCGGTAGGTAACAATGATTGCTTACCGGATCTTGCTTTGTAAAACAACCATGTAATCAACCTATGAAACCATCAAGATACGCAATTGAGCAAGATTGCACGTGACAATCATCCCCGTTCCGCCTACCCATTCTGCCATCTACCTTGTTTTTCACGATAGTGGTACAGAATATTACTCTTGGGTGGGAGGGAGGGGAATAATTATGTCATTGAAAGCATACTTTAGGCAACCTGAGAATTCATTATGTGAAGTATACGATTTCTAAAGCGAGAAAAATTTCTAACACCAAATGATATTCTCTTCAATACTTTGATTTTGTTGTTACATCCTTCTGTGAAACCGTTAGTATATCTGCAATCGAAAGCATTCAAGATATATTGATCCCAGTTATGTATAGCGGTAAGACTTGTCTTAAATTCAGGTAGGTTCGAGAATTCGGCAAGAAGCAACCACTTAGCCAATCTTTCTTTTGCTTGCACACGATTCTCTGACCTCATAAATTCGAGAAACTTGTTCTTTAGAAAATAGGCTTCACGTAACCTTGGGGATATTTTAAGCATTTCAGTTATTTGAGCAACTTCTTCCGGCTTAAGGTACATTGGATTTTTTAATAGCAGCCGCCTGCTTCGTTTGAAGTACTTTCGTCGATAGTCAGAAAAATTCTGCTGTTCAGCCTTACGAACTTTTTCAAAATCCCAAATTACTTGCCTTACCACATGATATTTATCAATGACTATTGTTGCCTGTGGAAAGCAAGTCTTGGCTATTTCCAAATAGGATCGATTCATATCCATTACAACATACTTCACACTATTTCTTGTACTAAATGAGCTGAAATATCTTAAAAGGGCTTCCTGTTTCCTATTTGGGAGAATATCTAACACTTTGCGTTTCTTTGTATCAGTAATAATGCATTGATACTTTTGACCACCGGCATTACCCTTAAATTCATCAATGGATAGGACTTCGGGAAGTGATTTGCATTTGTATTCCACTAACGAAAAATATCTTGCTGCAGTTGTAGAAGATATATTATGTTCCTTTGCTATGTCCTTTATGGACTTCAAATCAGAAAAGGAGCCAATTACGTGTGCTACTAAACGGGTCGTGACTCTATGATATCTGGGCAAGAATGGGATCGTTTCAAAAAACCTCTTATTACAATGCCCACAAACATAGCGTCTTTTACGGATGTGAAGAACTGTGCTTTTCCCAAATGCAGCTAGATCCTTTACCTTCTGCCACCTATAATCATGGACACGTATTGTTTCAAGACCACATACTGGGCAAGTGTGCGCTCGTCTTTGCATCATAAAATAGATGTCGTGTTGCTTTTCATTTTCCTCAACTTTTAAGATAATTGCATCTTCCAAACCGAGAATTTTTGTTATATAATCAGTGTAGGGCATAGTGTGAACCTCCTTAAATGTGGGTTTGATCGCTTTACATTTTACAGGATTTTCACGTTATGCTCTATATTTTTATCCAAATTTAGTGAAAAATGTTGGAGTTCTATTTCATGAACCCCAACATTTATTATAGAACCTATATTTACAGATTTATAAACTTTATGCGCAATGCAAGGCATAGACAATCGTTTATATATTGGTAAATCAGCTCGTGGGTTTCCAGTCATTGGCCAAATTTATGCAAATAAGATCTATATGAGCATCCTGTCTGATCATTTGCTAAATCAACCTATAAAAAACCGCAATAAATATATGATGAAACGCATCAAAAAGCCGCAATATAACCAAATATTGCAATATTTGCAGTCTGTGGTAGACGTGTTGTATTCTTCAAGCTATAATGTGAAGCGGGGGCTGATAATATGGCAAGAAGATCAAACCAAAAGTTAAAGCTGCTGTACCTTATGAAAATCCTTCATGAACAGACAGACGAAAACCATGCTTTGACCGTTGCCGATATTGCCAAGGAGCTTGCCGCATATGACATAATTGTCGAACGAAAGACGATTTATGATGATTTGGAGGAGCTACAGCTTTTTGGGCTGGATATTGAAAAGACGAGGATCGGACATGCGAATGGGTATTATATCGCAAGCCGCACCTTCGAGTTGCCCGAACTGAAACTGCTTGTTGATGCAGTCCAGTCATCAAAGTTTATAACCCATAAGAAATCGACTGAATTGATCAAAAAGGTCGAGAGTCTTGCGAGTATTCATGAGGGCCAGTTGCTACAGCGTCAGGTTTATGTTACCAACCGCATAAAAACAATGAATGAGAGCATCTATTACAATATCGACGCGATGCATGAGGCGATCTCAGTGGGAAAAAAAGTGACTTTTCTGTACTCTGAATGGGTAGTTGCGTTTCAGGAAGGTGAGCGATTCCGTAAGCAATTTAGAAAGAATGGTCGCAAATACATAATCAGCCCATGGGCCCTTATATGGGACGACGAATACTATTACATGGTAGGATTTGACTCGGATGCTGGTATAATAAAGCACTATCGGGTTGACAGAATGTCGCAGATAGAGGTAGTTGATAGTCCTCGGGAAGGACAGGAACATTTTGAAAAATTCGATTTAGCTGTCTATACCCGCGGGGTTTTTGGAATGTTTGGCGGAGAAGAGGAGGCTGTTCGTATTAGATTTTCCAATCATCTCATCGGGGTTGTGATAGATCGATTCGGAGAAGATGTATTCATTACCCGGGCAGATGATGACAACTTTACCGTCAGCGTGGACGTTTCTGTTAGTCCCCATTTCTTGAGCTGGGTGTTTGGATTTGGAGATGGTGCTAGAATATTATCACCTAAATCTGTCGTTGATCAGTTCTGCGAATACGCATCTAAAGTTCTCGAACAATACCAGTAAATATTACCATAAATTATTATTATAATCGGTATTTACCACATAACAAATTTAGCATATTAACTTACATAATATGACAAAAAACAGTAATATTTATGCAATTTTAGCAATTAAATTTATATTTTATGCTTGAAAATTTAATACTGTTGTTGTATAATGTGTATAACTTTTCAAGGAGTAACTCGCATGAACAATATCGAAGCATTTTTTGAGGAATATATAGATTCAGAAGAGGCCGAAGCAATATTTGACAGCTTGTTTTCAGCAATCAGAAAAGCCTACATAGCCGGATATAAGGCAGGGAAAATCAGCAGGGGTAATAAAGAAGGACAGATCATTAAACTAGAACTGATTGACAACACTAAACTTCTCTCAAAAGCAGAAAGTTCTAAATCGAGATAACGATTTTATGAAGTTTATGACCCGCAGCAAGAAATCTGAGTTCGAACAGCTAGTATTGTTAGGTTATTTATTAGCACATCTATAATTGTATGTGCTTTTTTTTTGCTGTCATAATCTGGCATCCAACACGGCGTGCATGGTAGAAATTACTATCAAAATTATGAATATTAAAGTAAAAACGATCAATAATAGATAACGGGTACAAGAGAATATCTCAAGTGCCCGTATAATTAAATATGGTATTGGGTGTGCCGGAAATTGGAAGACTGTAACCGGCCGAACAGTAGCCGTGTTGTGCGGCTTGTTTGAACCCATGTGACGAGCGAAAGCTCAACCGAAGGAGGGACTTTGAGAAAAGTCCTTCCTTCATTTTCATTCAGCCGATTCAACAAAAAAGTGCAAACTAGGTATATATCTGTGACATGAAACGCCCCTGGCAGATATTATGATAATGCAGGTTATTATAGTGACCGTATATTGTTATGACCGGTCAATCATTGGGGGCTTTCAATGAATAAGTTGGTGCGAAATATAAGAATTGTGAGAAAGGCAATTTGCTTTATTTTAATACTGCTAACAATAACTATCGTATTGTCCGGCTGCGATTTTGACTGGAGCACAACAGTTCAAAAGCCGGATGACAGCGTAAGGATAGTATATAATGTGTATTCCGAAACATTTACAGATGAAAAAGGGTTTCCGATACTCGAAGCGAAAATCATATATCCTCAAATCGTAAACGTTGATAATAAATATGTAATCGATGGCATAAATCAATATTTCTACGAGCAAATGAAGCAGTATCTCGATACTATAGCCACCGACGGTGTACATTATGCTCAAGGCGATAAGGAGGCTTCTGTTCCGGGTGAGTATGAATTTATTGTCCATTCGTACACACAAACACCAAAGATCACGTACAACGGAAATGGTTACCTTTCGTTGGTATATCTTCGGATCGAGATGACAGGTGGCACACGTCCAAATATCTATATGTTAGCAGATAGTATTAAAGTAACGACCGGTGATCGCCTCAGCCTGACAGACCTTCTTGGATCAAGAGCCGTGAAAACAGTGTCAGATATTGCTGCAAGAGAAATAAGACTTGCACGTCAAGATGCGAACGTTCAATATTTTGACACATATAAGCGAGATGTTGAACGACGTTATGATCCAGAAGACTTTTATCTTTCCGGCAAATCGCTTACCGTATTCTATCAGACCGAAACCATTGCGCCTTATCCAGCCGGTTTTCCCAGCTTTAATATTCCCTATAATGATTTCAGAATGCGGATGAAGGTACCTGAAATACCTGAAACAGATGAGCAAGCGGAACTTTATGTAATTGCTGAGGAGCTGCTAGAACGAAATAATTTTGTCTTCAATGAAGTTTACGGCTTGTCTATGCTTGATATGGATATTCCGTCAGGAAAGACAAATGAGACGCTATTCCCTGTTATTGATCCTAGGTTTACCAGATATGATGAGCTCGTCAGTTATTTACGCGAGACATACTCTATGGAGACCGTGTCAACGCTATTGGATAATGGTATGTACAAAGATGTGTTTGGAAGCCTTTATGGCAATCCACGCAGTATAGAAGGCAATAAGAACAAGTTTCAATATACTGTAAACTGGTCGAATTTTAGCTTTGAGATATTACTGGAGTCAGATACAAAGGCGAAGCTTACTATATATACAAATGAGGAAGCTGCAGCCGGATTGAAAGAGATAAAAATATCCGCTGAGTTGGTAAAGGAAAACGGCAAGTGGGTACTATCAAAGATGGTATATTGAGAGTTATACGACGTTATGGTAAAATCAGACAGGGGGGCGGTTCTTTTGTCTTGAAACGACTCTAGGACGCGAGTAAGACGCAGGGACGGTTCTCTTGTCTGATGTTTTGGGCTCGTACAATGGGTGCACAAATAGGTGAAAGCCCTCTTGTTGATATGAGACGTCCTTCGTTTGTTGAATCGTCCGACATCCTACGAGGGGATCTGATTCGGGAACTGTTTTTCGGCTGAACGGAGACCAAGCTAAGGGGCAAGGCAAAGTGAGATGCTTCTATTGGCGGTGAGTGAAACCATGGATCTGTCAGGACTATGTAGAAGGCGGTGCTGAATATGCGATTATTTCTTGCAATAAATCCTAATGATGGATTGAGAAGCGAGATTGTTAATATAATTGAGAGAATGAAGTCAGAAACAGAACGCGGAAACTTTACCAGACCTGAAAACCTTCATATCACGCTTATTTTTTTAGGCGAAACATCACCTGGACGAGTTGGAGAAGTAGTCGATGCGATGCGACAGATTAAAGAAAAGGCTTTTTCGATCAGACTATCGAACATTGGCAATTTCTCTGATACTTGGTGGATAGGTGTAGATAAAAGCGAACCTTTGTGGAGGCTACAGAGAAATCTATCAGAAGTACTTTCCTCTAAAGGATTCAATACAGGGAAGCGACCATATAGGCCGCATCTGACTATATGTAGAAAGCCCGTCTTCTCCGAGGATTTTGACAGGAATGCATTTAGGGCGACGATAAAACCCATGGTTTGGGACGTCGACCGGTTTGATCTTATGCTGTCAGAACGGATAAACGGGCGAATGAAATATTCGGTTTTGCACTCACAACCGCTGGAGTAGTGAAGGTTTATTGGAAACTGTGGTTAGTTATCTCATTTGAAAAGCGCTCACCGTAAATAAACAGGTCATTTGCCGAGTTTATTTTGTCTGCGTGCTGCGCTATTTTGTTTTGTACCTCTAGTGGAAGTGAATAATAGTACATGTCGAGATCGATTTGATTTAGGATTTCATCTAAAGGCATTTTTGTCACCCCTGATAATATCTTATCCCAAAAATCAGGAACAATTCAGGATTAGTATAGAAGCGTTTTCATCCTGTGTTGAGAAGTGCTTATTTGACAGAAGATCCGGATTCTTGACATGGTTCTCTAAGTTGTGGGATCGGTGAAAATAAGTTGCCATATACAACTTTATGAATTATAATAGCAATGATAAAAATTGAAGCAAAAGGAAGGCACGATAAATGAAAATCCTTTGGAGAATGGCCAAAGAGGCAAAGCGTCACTGGTTTCTGTTGATAATTGCCGGCCTGAGCACAATAATTTTGACCGGTATCAACCTTATAGCACCGGGATTGCTAACAAAGATAACTGACATTGTATCAAAGGGAGTTACAGAAGAGAGTTTAGATCAAATCAAAAGGCTCGCACTGATCCTTCTGGGCGTATATTTGTCTAGGATTTTGTTCCGCTACATGAGTAACATTTTGGCACATAAGGCAGCGTGGGAGCTTGTTCAGGACGTTCGAATGAAGGTCTACAACCGTATGCAGTCATTTTCAATGGAGTTTTTCCATAACAAGCAAACCGGCGATCTTATGAGCAGGGTTGTCAATGATACAGCAACCTTTGAGCTAATATATGCACATTTGATTCCCGAGACCGTAACAAACACTATCACCCTTGTCGGTGTCACCGTTATATTGTTTACTTATAATGCAAAGCTTGCGCTTCTTACTTGCATACCCATACCGTTTCTTCTGATTTCTGCGTGGTTTTTTGTAAATAAGGTGCGACCCAATTTCAGAGCCACACAGAGATCCCTTGCAGAAGTCAACTCTCAGCTTCAGGACAACTTCTCCGGGATCCAGGAAATACAAGCATTTGGCCAGCAGGAGCGTGAGTCGGGCCGAGTCCTTGAGAAGGCTGCCGCATATACAAGGAATATGCTGCGGGCTTTGAATCTTAGTGCGATTTTTCATCCATCCGTAGAATTTATAACTTCTACCGGAACTGTTTTTGTAGTTGGATTTGGTGGCTATCTGGCGTATAGAAATCAACTCAGTGTGTCAGAGATCGTAGGATTTTTGCTATATCTTTCGCTATTTTATGCTCCGATTACCGGTGTTGCGCGGCTGTTGGAGGAATCACAGCAGGCATTGGCCGGTGCCGAGCGGGTTATTGAGGTGTTGGATACGCCTGAAAAAATCGTTGATAGCCCGGGAGCTGTTGATATAGAGAATGTGGATGGTCACATCCGCTTTGAAAATGTAGGATTTAGTTATGATGAAGGAGTTCCGGTCATTGAGGATATCTCCTTTGAGGTAAAGCCCGGACAGATGGTGGCGCTTGTAGGCCCGACTGGTGTTGGTAAGACTACAATGATCCAGCTGGTTTCCAGGTTTTACGATCCGACGTCAGGCCGCATTACGCTTGACGGCAAGGACCTTCGCGATATCAAATTGGACAGCCTACGCAGCCAGATCTCACTTGTACTGCAGGATACGTTTTTGTTCAACGGTACGATTGCCGAGAACATTTCCTATGCCCGGCCTGATGCCACCATGGAAGAGATAATTGAGGCGGCGAAAATCGCACGAGTTCATGATGATATTATGGAGATGCCTGAGCAGTATCAGACACGCGCGGGAGAGCGCGGAGTAAAGCTGTCCGGTGGTCAAAAGCAGAGGCTGGCAATTGCACGGGCGATTCTAAGGAAAGCACCTATTCTCATTCTGGACGAAGCAACGGCTTCGGTAGACGTAGAAACTGAATCTCAAATACAACAGGCCATACAGGATTTGGCCGGCACTCGCACAATAATAGCTATAGCGCATAGGTTATCGACAATACGTCGGGCCGATCTGATCTTAGTGCTTGAAGAAGGTAGGATCGTGCAACGCGGAAGCCATGATGAGTTGATCAAACAGGACGGCCTATACAGCAGGCTCTGCAGGGCGCAGGCTGAAGCCGATTTTATAGCTTCATAACTTTATATAATATATTGGGGTTTTATCTGACATAAGTTCTGAAATTGTGTCTCGAATTACAATCCATGAAATCAGAAGGACGGTTCTTTCACCTTGGCTTTATTCCAAAGTGAAAGAACCGTCCCTTATCTGCTCAATTCAAGATGCAAGAACTATCCCTTATCTGTTCAAGACGAAAGAACCGCTTCCTTCTCCAATCTTATATATTGTTCATCTCGGCGTATTCGAGCATGTTGCGGCTTGCGTAGGTTGCTATGAGAGTGATGATTATGTTGCATACAGCAAGTGAAGAAAGGATCAGTATATTTTCAGGCAATGGCACAGCCTGCGTTATGGAGAGAATTATAGTGACCGCAACACCGGGTATTGCAAAAACTATCATGCTGAGGAAATATATCAAAACCGCCAGGAACTTTATTACGACAAAACCGAAGAATCGCTCTACAAATATGTTTGCCGACATGAAAAGCATTGCGAAGGAAACGCGTGCCAGGACTGCGAGAATGAATTCCGGGAGCGACAGGTCTATTATAAAGGCTACAATAGCATAAAGTATAAACGACTCAAACAATGTTTTTTGCACAGCATCTCTAATGCAGTGTAACAGCTTACGAAACGGTGGCTCCGGAATCAGATAGACATAGTGCTTGACCAGCTCTTTGACCCAGCGTCCAAGCCAGCCGGAAAAGATCATCATGTAGGTTGAAAACACGAAAACAGCCGGAAGGCCCCCTTCTTTACGCATAAAAAATGCAAACCCGATGTTTATGATTAGAAACATGATCGTAAACGAGTCAAAAAACAGTACTCGGGACCGTCGGTTTTCAAGGCGATGTTTGTAGTAGAGAGCACTAGCGCCAAATCCGTGATTTATACCGGTTTTACCAAGCTTTACGTTTTCCGGGACTGCCTCGTTTATTTGACCGGACTTACTTGCCGTTATCGCCTTGAAAGTACGCTCTGTCGACTGTAGGACATCCTCATAATACGAGTCGCCCGTCCTACTAATCAGTATTGCTAACAGAGCTATATATAAAACAATAGCACCAAATCCTGTAAGTGCTGATATTGTGTCACCAAGAATGACTCCGACAACTGCAGATCTAAGCCATCCCGCAACCGGAAACAGGGAAACTATCTTGCTATTTGCTGCCGATACCATACCAGTTAGCATTCCTGAACCGTTTGTGTACCCGTGATATGCAACATATGCGACAAACACTAGACAAAGGCCCCAAAGAATGGTTTTAGCAATACGCCTTTTCTTAACGGAACTGCTTACATGGGCGTATATAACCATGGATGTGATCTGTCCACAGTACATACAAAGCGCGTACCCTAGAAGCACAAGTAGGATGAACGAAAAAGTGATACCATAAGTCATATTCATCCAGGCATATTGGAAGAGTATGAAGAAACCAACCATAATCGATGTGCCTAGTTGCTGGATAAGCCCATAGAACAAAATCTTAGTGGATGGGATACTTGATACAAATATCAAGTTTACGTCCGCCATAGTAAAGAGGCTTCCGCCGCGGGTTATGCCACTTGAGCATGTCATTACAAATATTACAGCATAGACCGCTGCTATCCCGGCGTAAAGCTCAGAAATATCTCGATACTCAGATGGCTCTTCAAATGTAGGCGATATTATAGTCAAAGTCAGCAGGCCGGCAAAAATCAGCAAAGCAATCAGCTGTCCGGGACTCTTAATAAGCGACTTTAATCTGTTTTTCCACCGTGCTAGAAAGAGGTAAGACAAAGCACTCATTACTGCTTCTGCACCCCTTCCGTATTCTCAAAGAAGAGCTCCTCAAGAGTCTTATCGTTTGAAGCGTCACCGCCATTGTTTACTTTAGTTGCGGCTATTGTGCCATTTACCATGATGTGAGCCACATCCCAGTAATCCTCAACACTGTCGATCATATGTGTGCTGATCAAAACTGAGCAGCCCTCGGCACGAAGCTCATGAAATACCTGTTTAAGCTCCTTTATGGCATATGGGTCAAGCCCCACCATTGGTTCATCAAAGACAATGACGGAAGGTCTATGCAACAACGCACAGCAGATTGAGACCTTCTGTTGCATTCCCTTTGAGAGCTCCTTTCCCAATTTGTCCGATAGATTTGAAAGCTCAAATCGCTCCAACAGTTGTTGTGCCAAACCGTCATCCTCAAGACGGTAAGCTCTTCTGACAAACTCTAAATGTTCTGAAACGGTGAGAAGATCGTAGACAGCCGGCATTTCCGGTACATATCCCAGTGCTGCTTTGGCTTCAAGTGACCTGTTGGAATGCCCGTTGATCTCAACTTCGCCATCAAACCTTAACAGCCCTGCTATGCATTTGATGATAGTGGATTTGCCAGCTCCATTAGGGCCGAGAAGAACGGCAATCTGGCCGTTATCGACCTGGAAGCTGATGTCATCGTTTGCTTTGACCTTTCCATAGTGTTTTGTTACGTTCTGTACGCGCAGCATCTGTTTCACCTACTAACAATAAAATAATTAGGGATTTCGGCAGTGTTCGAGAATTTAATTTAATGTCTAACAACTGTAGTTTACTATGAAGTAACTTTTGGTGTAACTTTATTTTATCGTGATAAAATGCTTTTGATTTCAGCTAGGGTTGGAAGGGAAGGTATCGCACCCTTTTTTGTAGTGGAAAATGCACCTGCAGCGTTGGCAAAGTCAACAATATCATCAAGAGACGGGCCGTTCAAATCTCTAATTTCCTCTAAACTCATATTGCGAAGTTGATAAAGTATTGCCCCGAAAAATGCGTCACCAGCACCGGTGGTGTCAACTGTGTTTACCTTGTATGTATCAACATGGCCATAGGAGGTTTTGTTTCTGTAGAATGCTCCCTGTGAACCCAATGATACAAGTACCAAGGCGGCGTTATGACACAGTTTTTCCGAACCTATGATTGGGTCTGTCTCGCCTGTTAACAACGTCATTTCCTCATGTGAGACTTTTAGTATGTCAGCATATGGAAGAGCCCCACGGATCATCGAAACAGCTTCCGATTCATTTTGGAACAGTGGTGCACGATAATTGACGTCGAAACTTACCATCTTGCCGCAACTCTTGGCATAGTCAACAGCGTTCATTGTAGCTTCGACAGCAGTACCTGCGCTAAGAGATACCGAACCGAAGTGGAATATTCGACAGTTATCTATCAGTGAGCGGTCTACTTCTTCACTTTTTAGCAGCATATCAGCGCCCGGATTTCTGTAAAAGCTAAATGAGCGATCCCCGTCGTCATGCAGATGGACAAAGGCAAGAGTAGTTCCGGCTTGATCTGTAAATATGAGTCCTTTGGTGTCTACCCCATTGTTATCGAGGGTAATTTTGAGGAATTCGCCAAATGCGTCACCACCGACCTTACCAATAAAAGCAGCGCTTCCGCCAAGTCTTGCACAGGCGACAGCCACGTTTCCCGGAGCACCTCCCGGATTTTGCTCAAACAATTGTCCGCCTTGATCACTCTTACCTATTGGAGTAAAGTCTATGAGTATTTCACCAATAGCTACGATATCAAACATTGATTGACCTCCATTTTATCCTGCTTTTGTCAGTGTATCACGATTGCCTTTATTTGTAAATAACGTACAATGTTTTTCAATTTTATCCCTTAATAGATAAAGATTTGTAAAGCTTTTTCTCAGAACCAGAATCCATGCGAGCCTGATTGTTGAGCAGTAGGTATTACGATATACTAAATCAATAAATTACAATTGACTAATATGAGGAAATGGTATATATTATAAGTACAACGCTATACTTTGATTTGGGAGGAATCGTATTGCAGAAAGTAATTATTGGAGGCGGACAGGGTTTTTGGGGTGACAGCAACGACGCTGCCATCCATATGGTCCGCAACAGCAATATTAACTATATGGGGTGTGACTACCTGGCTGAGCTGACACTCTCTATCATGCAGAGGCAAAAGCTCAGAAATCCGCAGGCAGGCTTTGCCCGGGACTTTATTTATCTCATGGATGAAATCGGTGAAGAGGCATTTCGCAAAGACATCGGCATAATTTCCAATGCAGGCGGAATGAATATCGAAGGACTCGTAAACAGTATCAAGTCTATGGCCGAAGGAAAAAATATGAGCGGGTATAAGATAGGGTATGTCTTAGGAGATGACCTTACCGACAAAATACCGCAGCTGCAGGCCAATGGCGTCACTTTTGAAAATATTGATGGGACCGGCGACTTCAATGAAATCAAAGATAAGATCGTCAATGCAAATGTTTATTACGGCCATGAGCCGATCGTTGAATGTCTGCAAGGCGGTGCCAATGTTGTAGTCACCGGAAGGGCTGCGGACTCCGCGCTTTTCCTTGCGCCTATTATGCACGAGCTTGGATGGAAGCCCAATGACTGGAAGAATCTCGCCCGCGGAATCATGGCTGGACATCTTCTGGAATGTGGAGGGCAGGGTGCAGGCGGCAACTTTGATTATGACTGGAGAAGCGTTCCCCGCATGGATGAGCTTGGATTCCCGATAGCGGAGATTTCAAACGACTCCTTCCACATCACAAAAGCACCCGACTGCGGAGGTTTGATTACCGAGCAATCCTGTAAGGAGCAGTTCCTCTATGAGGTTCACGATCCTGCAAACTACATTACACCCGATGTAACAGTAGATATCAGCCGTGCTACTCTGACGCAGGACGGGGAGAACAGAGTGAGAGTCGACAACATAAACGGCAAACCGCGCCCGGATAAATTAAAGCTCTCAATCGGATACTTTGCGGGATATAAGGTTTCGACGCTTTTGAGCTTTGCATGGCCTGACGCATACGAGAAAGCTCAATATGCAGCTGAGATCATCATGAAGAAAATGAAGCGCAAGGGTCTCAAAGCAGAGGAAATCCGCATCGACTATATCGGTCTGAATGCTTTGCATCTCAATGTTGCAAATATGGATCCGGAATATGTTAAAGACCTCAATGAGGTTGTCTTGAGAATATCACTGCGCACAAAAGATAAGAGCGAGGCTCAGAAAATCGTGCCCGAAATTGCCCCACTTCAGCTCAATGGTCCTCCGGGAGCCAGCTTCTTTGGAGGAAGAGCGAAAGTTCAGGAAGTCATCGGGCTGTGGCCTACGCTGGTTCCGAGAGATGCTGTCAAATTGACCTCACATATCTTGACTATATAGAAGTAATTTTTTCTTTCGCAAAGCCGCTTACGACCGGAGACCGTAAGGGTAGCTTGCTTGATTGCAATTTGTTTTTATGTCTCCGGAGAAATGAGGTTTATTATGGCTGAGATATATTTAAAAGATATTGCACATGGCAGGTCCGGAGATAAGGGTGACACCAGTAATGTCTGCATCTTTGCGCGTAATCCGGAAGATTACGAGCTCATCAAGCGAGAAGTTACCGTCGAAAAGGTAAAAGAGCATTTTGGGGACATGGTCAAGGGTGAAATCATCCGCTACGAGATTGAATCTCTAAAAGGATTCAACTTTGTGATGAAGCATGCTCTTGGCGGTGGTGCCACTCACTCTCTCAGATTGGACAGCCTGGGGAAATCCATGGCTTCGGCCTTTCTTAGAATGAAGATAAATAAAGACTAACACTGTAATAACGGTAGATTGGAGATTTACATAAATGGCTCAACACTACGCTTTGGAAAACATAACTGTCCTTGATCTCACCAGGGTTCTTGCCGGACCCTTCTGTGGTGCTATACTTGGAGATCTCGGTGCTAATGTCATAAAGATTGAGATTCCCGGCCGCGGGGACGATGCGCGGGGATACGGTCCATATGTAAACGGCGAAAGCCTGTATTATGCTAATCTGAACAGAAATAAGACCGGAATCACGCTGAATTTGAAAACTCAAAAGGGCAAAGAGATCTTGCTGAAGCTTGTTGAGAAGGCAGACGTACTTATTGAAAATTACAGGCCTGGAGTCATGGACAGATTGGGACTAGGCTATGACGTTTTGAAGAAAGTAAATGACAGACTGATATATGCGTCCGTCACCGGATTTGGCACATATGGTCCCCTTTCCGACAGACCCGGATATGATATTATATCACAAGCTATGGGCGGGCTTATGAGTGTTACGGGGCAGCCCGGAAATCCCCCGACAAGAGCGGGAAACGCAATGGGTGATGTCCTTGGTGGCCTGAATCTGACGATAGGTGTTCTTGCAGCCTTAAACGCAAGGAACATCACGGGCAAAGGACAGAGGGTCGACATCTCCCTTGTTGACTGTGTTGTTGCAAGCCTTGAACAGGCCACTCAGCGGTACTTTGCATCAGGGAAGATTCCGGAGCGCAGGGGAAACAGCTACGAGGCAATCGCTCCATACGACTCCTACATGGCAAAGGACGGCTATCTTGTAATAGGATGCGGAAATCAAAAATTATTTGAGGTTTTGTGCAATAAAATACTGAATAGACCGGATTTGATCGAGGATGAGAGATTCCTCACTGTTCCGCTTAGGGTAAAGAACAACCTGATCTTTAAGGAGATCGTAGAGCAATGGGCAAAGGATCATACCGTCGATGAGGCTGTGAATATGATCCTGGAGGTTGGAATTCCTGCGGCTCCCATCTATGATCTGAAGGATATCGCTGAGGACGATCATATTGCCAATGCAAGGGAGATGTTTGTAAAAGTAGAACATCCCGTGATCGGCGAAATGAAGCTAAACGGCAACCCCATAAAGCTTATGGATATGAAGCCGTCGATCAGGAAGCCTTCACCTACGCTGGGACAGCATAATAAGGATGTATACATGGATATGCTTGGGCTTACCGAAGAAGAATATAAATCGCTTATGGATGAGGGAGTCATCTGAAAGGAGGCCTAAATGTCAAGAGAGGTTGTATTGGCCGGGGCCGTCCGAACAGCGATAGGCAAGTTCGGAGGAACACTTGCAGGGGTTCCGGCATCGGAGCTTGGCTCTGTTGTAATTAAAGAAGCTTTAAAAAGAGCGGGGGTCGATGCCCACGCTGTGGACGAGGTTCTTATGGGCTGCGTTTTGCAGGCGGGGCTTGGCCAAAACGTGGCTAGACAGGCCTCGCTAAAGGCGGGAATACCGATAGAGGTACCGGCAACGACAATCAACAATGTCTGCGGTTCCGGACTAAAGTGCGTAAACATGGCTGCAGCCCTGATACGCTCCGGCGAAGCGGATATCGTTGTGGCCGGCGGCATGGAGAATATGTCCTCTGCCCCCTATTTACTTCCGAATGCCAGATACGGCTATCGAATGAATAACGGTACCCTTGTGGATTCGATGATAAATGACGGACTTTGGGACGCGTTCAATGACTACCACATGGGGATAACGGCTGAAAACATAGCCGAAAAATATGAAATATCCAGAGAAATGCAGGATGAATTTGCTGCTCTGAGCCAGCAGCGCTGTGAAAGCGCGATGAAGGATGGTAGGTTTCGAGAGGAAATCGTTCCGGTCATCATTAAGACCAAAAAGGGAGACATGGTTTTTGATACCGATGAATATCCTCGACCGGGTGTCACGGCCGAAGGCATCTCCCGCTTGAAGCCCGCCTTTAAAAATAACGGCACCGTCACCGCTGCAAATGCATCGGGTATAAATGACGGCGCGGCCGCGGTGATCGTTATGAGCGGTGAAAAGGCAAAGGAGCTGGGAGTTACTACATTGGCGCGTTTTGTAGTGGGTTCATCCGCAGGCGTCGAGCCTTCTCATATGGGATTGGGTGCGGCAGCAGCCGCCGAGAAGGCTATGAAGCAGGCAGGGCTTTCAGTGGATGATATCGACCTGTTCGAAGCCAATGAAGCCTTCGCTGCCCAGGCGATAGCCTGTAACAGAATATTGGGGCTAAACCCCGAAAAAGTGAATGTAAATGGCGGCGCCATTGCCCTGGGTCATCCGATCGGTGCATCGGGATGCCGAATCCTCGTCACTCTTCTATATGAAATGAAGCGGCGCGGTTTGGGACTTGGGCTTGCAACCCTCTGCGTCGGTGGAGGAATGGGGGCCGCGGCCATAGTTGAAAACATCAGATAATGAAAATGATAAATCGCAGTGTTCAATTGCGCTGGCAAAACGATGTTCGTTGGACTCATGACGATGCATTACTATCCCGGCAATACCACTTCGATGTCGATTGCGCGAGCATGTCAGCGTTTATTAACGAGGATTCATATATAAAGGTTGGTACATACTGACCCCAGTAAACGACATATTTGCGCTAGATCAAAGGGGTGATATTGTGTATAGGGTCGTTATTGTTGACGATGAGCCATGGAGTTTGAAGGGTTTATCCAAAATCGTAAACTGGGAAGAACTTGGATTTCAGGTTGTTGCTTCGTACTCATCGGGAGTTGAGGCGCTGAAAGGGATCCGCGAGCTACGCCCGGATGTGTTGTTTACCGATTACAGGATGCCTGAAATGAACGGGATAGACCTGATAAAGCAGGTCAATGAGCTTGGATTCCATGTTGAATATGTTATTGTCAGCGCATATGGAGACTTTGAGATCGCAAAGAAGGCAATTTACTATGATACATGCAACTACATACTAAAACCTCTTCGCCGGGATGAAGTCATCGATACGCTCCATAAGCTCTCGGACAGGCTAGCGAAAAGAAACAATGCCGCTGAGCCTTTTATCATCGATCCCGACAATCTTGACTCCGGCTTTCCCAGAGAGCTGAGCTTTCTTGCCAAGAGGACCGTAGGTCGGCCGTTTATGTCGCTGGCCATAAGCAGCCATCATTTTGATAGAGATTTTTTTGACGATATTCCTGCTTCTGTGACAGTCACGCCGATTGAAATCAAATCTTTCGGTCCGGGCGCGATAATAACGTCGACACAGGCAAGCAACCGTGAGATTTACAATCTTATAAAGGCGAAATTAAAACCGGTTGGAGTAAGTCGTTTGCATACATCTCTTGACAATCTAAAGGGGATGGCACTCGAGGCAAGGGCTTCACTGAGAGGAGATTTCGGCTATGAAGACAATAAAATCGTTTCGGAAGTTCAGTATTATATAGGCAGCAATTTAGACAAGAAGCTGACGATAAGGGATATTGCCTCCTCTCAATTTCTCAACGAGAGTTATCTTTGCGAAATTTTTAAGAAACACACACGGTACACCATCAACACATTTATTACAAAAACAAAGATGAACTATGCCGCCGCTCTTCTGTGTAATCATGAGCATACCGTTAAACAGGTGGCCCTAGCTATTGGTTTCAATGACACGAGCTATTTCGGCAAGCAATTTAGGCGTTATTTCGGAAAAACTCCGTATGAGTACCGAAAACTTCAAAAAGGTGCTTGCCTATCACTTATTCAGTAGCATAAGGCGGTTTCAGAGTGAATTTATATATGTTGTTTTTAACAATGTTACTCGGCAGTTTATATTTGACCACGGTATAGTAACCCTCTACCGATTTTATTTCGAATTCACATTCGTCCCCCGCCAATAGCTTAAGTCGTCTATATATGTTCTCTAGGCCGACATGGTTTTGCGGATCAGTATTGCCTATGGTTCCCCAGTTGTTGAGCAATTTCTTTATATCTTGCAGTTTTGCTTTAGGTATACCCGGGCCGTTGTCGGCGATAGTAACCTCTAATATTCCTTTTTCGTTTACATCCCCCTGAATTTGGATTATCAGGGTTTTTTTCTTTTTTATGCCGTGTTTGATGGCATTTTCAACAAGGGGCTGAAGCACCATGGATAATGTCGCCTCGTTTTCAGCCTTTTCAGTGGTTCGAACTCGCAGATAAACGCTATCCGGGTATCTCTGCTGCATTACCGAGATGTAGTTTTGGGCATGCGCAAGTTCCTCTTTAAGCAGAACGATGGTACCCGAATAGAGTGAATATCTAAACAATTCTGACAGAGCACATACAGTTTCCTCGATAGGCTCCGCGCTATATACCGAGGCCATGCTGCGAATGCATTCCAGCGTGTTGAACAAGAAATGTGGATTTATCTGATTTCTGTATGCAGCCATTTCAGCAATGCTTTGCGCCAGCAATGCGTTATAAACCTTGTCCTTGAGCTCCTTTTCGGCGCTGTAATGATTCTGCATGCGTTCAAGCATATTATTGATCTCACGGGATATGGTTTGAAATTCCGATGGACCTCTCACCCTTATGCGCTGTGACGGGTCGCTTGCGTCAAGGTTGTTCATCTCGGTTATTATGTGGTTTGTCGCCTTTCCAACCGACGCCAGCATTACCTGCAAAAAGGAAATAATCAAAAAGCTGCTCAAAGCCGTGATCGTAAAACCGATTGCTCTTGCCTTATATGAATGGCGCAAAACGAAACTTTCGGGGACCATGTATGAAAATTGCCAGCCATCGCTGCCTAATTCAATAGAGTTTACAAGATACTTGCTGCCGTTAATTTTTGAAATTTTATATTCATTTCGTTGCATGCAAAGCTCATAAGCTTCCTTTTCCGTAACGGGCCGGCTGGACGAAACGATTTCGCCGTTATAGACCATGGCTGTAACACCGGAGGAGTAGAGTTTGCTCTTTTCCGTTAGGCTGATGATTTTAGACATATCGCACAGTACGGCGCAAACCCCCGAGTTCGCTCTTGCGGTTATTTCAGTGCGCGGCAATGTATTATATATCGGAGCTATATATATAAACGAGGATGGAAACATCTCTTTGAATTCTTCCCCAACAGTCATATAAACGGGTTCAAAAGAGGAGATGTCCACTGTATCGATGAGCCTTTCTAGTGCTTCGACGAGAGGTGATCTTGATTCATAATTATAATGTCTTGCTCTCCCGTAATGTGATTTTATGTAGATGTTCTGTAGCACATTGTTTTTGCAAATTATCTGTATCAGCCCATCGGTGTCTGATCTAGCCAATATACACTCGATAGGATCGACTGAGAAGAGAAATGACTGAACGTTTTGATTATAAGAAAGCGAGCGCACTGCATCCTCAATATCCTCCATATTGGAAAACAGCTGCTCGCCAAGTTCCCATGTATATGCCTCGTAGGTCGAATCCAATTGTTCGCTCATTGATTCATAAAAACCGTAATAAAAGACTGCCACAGTAGCAACCAGAAAAAAGGCAGAGATAAGGATTCCAAGCAATATCCTACCTTTTAGTGATTGAACACGCCGATATTTCATCTAAACGTTCCTCCGCCATTTCTGCAGTATTATATTAAAGTATATATCTGCATGGGGCATATTGTCCAGTCCTCCACATACCCAAACCCGAGGATATTCATATAACATCCAAAGTCTCTCCCTTTTTGAAGCCGCCACCAATTGATATACTCATATTAAGCAACAGTAATTTATGGGGGAGTGACGCATTTGGAGCGATCAATTGAAAAAACTTCTGTAAAGTCTAAACTCAAAAACATGGGCAAGGAAATGTGGAAAAATAAGGCCATATATGCCCTCTTGATTCCCGGTTTGATCTGGTACTTGATTTTCTGCTATATTCCGATGGGAGGTCTATCCCTTGCGTTCAAGACCTACAAAGCAAATTTGGGAATCTGGGCAAGTCCCTGGGCGGGATTCGATAATTATGTACATGTGTTCCGCGACCCGGCATTTTGGGCTGCAATAAGGCGAACCCTAATAATTAATGCAGGAAGGCTACTCATTACGTTCCCGTTCCCCATTTTGCTTTCTCTTATGATAAATGAGCTGAGAGTCGGGAAATACAAAAAAGTGATGCAGAGTGTTTTCACATTCCCTCATTTTTTGTCATGGGTCATTGTTGCGAGCATAATGACAAATGTGCTTTCTTACGATGGCTTGGTCAACAGTATACTTGGCGTTTTAGGATTTGAAACTGTCAATATTCTAGGAAACTCCAAGCTCTTTCAACCACTTCTCTACATAACCGACATATGGAAAGCCTCCGGCTGGAGTGCCATAGTCTACATGGCTGCAATTTCCGGAATCGACGTGGAGCAGTATGAAGCAGCCGAGATAGACGGTGCAACACGTTTGCAGCGTGTGTTTCACATAACACTTCCCAGCATAATGCCGACGATCGTTGTTATGTTCATCCTTGCAACCGGCAACATTATGACCGCTGGCTTCGATCAGGTGTTCAACCTAAGCAATGCTGCCGTAAAAGCCGTATCCGAAACATTGGATATGTACATATACCGCGTAACTTTCCAATCGGTCACCGATTTCTCATTCTCAATGGCGGTCAGTCTTTTCAAGTCGGTAATTAACATGGTACTCCTACTGCTGGCGGATCGCGGCGCTAAGCTTATGGGTGGAACCGGGTTGTTTGGTTAAGGAGGCATATATGAAACACAGATCACTATCAAACCGATTTGAGCTGATGGACGCAATTCTGCTTGTGGTTCTAACAATATGGATGTTGATAATAGCCGTGCCTTTCATCAATGTAATTGTTGTTTCGTTTACAACGCAGAAGGAATATCTAGAAACTCCTCTTCTGCTGTTTCCTAAATCCCCAACTCTAGATTCATACAGGGCCCTCATCGAAGATGGGAGGATATGGGGAGGATATAAAACGACCCTGACTATTGTCGGGCTTGGAGTTCCGCTCAATCTTTTCCTAACTACCAGTATGGCATATGGACTGAGCCGCAGAACATTTCCGGGAAAGAAGATCCTGTTTACGCTGATTCTCTTTACCATGATTTTCAACGGAGGTATTATTCCTCTTTATCTGGTAATGAAGCAACTCAATCTGACAAACAAGATATGGTCGGTTGTGTTCGGATATGGCATCAACACGTTCTATATGATCATCATGCTTAATTACTTCAGGACCCTGCCCGAATCCCTTATGGAATCAGCAAGACTTGATGGGGCCGGCGAATGGACTATTCTTTTCAGGATCGTGCTCCCGCTTTCTGCGCCAATTATTGCGACGATTACGTTATTTTATTCGGTTGACAGGTGGAATGAGTGGTTTAACGCAATGATCTTTATACGGGATAAAACAATGGCTCCGCTCCAGCTTGTTCTTCGGAGCATAGTAATGGATGCTGCTATTGTGGATTCCGCCAGTAGCGTTGTTGACGTCGGAGAAACATCTTTTACAAACGGAATCAAGATGGCTGCCGTACTAGCAACAATGTTACCGATTATGTGTGTCTTTCCGTTCCTTCAGAAGCACTTTGCAAAGGGTGTCATGATTGGAGCTATCAAAGCATAATTCGCGGAAAGGAAAATTATTTAGGAGGTTTCGCAATGAAGATTGGAAAAAGAGTACTCGCACTTTTCTTTGCCCTAATCATGCTGTTTGCGCTGGTGGCTTGCGGCTCTGACGCTTCAAAAGATCCGGAAAACACCGGCAAACCTGCAGATTCCACAAGCGGAGATCAACAGGGCGACAAAGAGGCATTAAAGGATTACAGCAAAAAGATGAAGATTTCCTTCGCGTCCATCCAGGTCGATGATACTGTGGACTACAACGCAGGTGATGAACTTGCAAAGTGGTGGTCAGAAACCTACAATGTTGAATGGGATATCACTTCCCTAACATGGGACATCTGGGCTGAGCGTCTACGCATCTGGATAAACTCCGGAGACATGACCGATATGGCCACATGGAACTATCTGCACGGAGAAGCCGTGACATATGCAGACCAGGGCCTTGTCAAAAAGCTTCCGGACGATTGGAAAAACCGCTGGCCGAATCTTGCTAAAGCATATGCCGATACTCCGATAAACGAAGCCGTAGAAGAGGCTCTCGGTGGCACATACTTCATGTGCAAGCCAGTTTTCTCGGTAAACAGACCGGCCGCAAAGCTCTCGCCCCATATCTCGGTGTATTTCCGTAAGGATTGGGCTCAGGCGGTGGGATTTGAAATCAAGGACTCCTATACCACAAACGAGCTTCTTGAGTTAGCGCGCCTTCTAAAAGAGAAGGATCCAGGCAGCGTTGGTAAAAACTTCTACCCGCTTGTAGTGAACTCTAGATGGGCTTCTTTCTTGGTTCAGTTCAATAGTACACACGCTCTATCCGATCTCTACTATAAGGGCGATGACGGTACATACCAGTGGGGGCCCGCTAGCCAGGATACACTTGAAGGTCTGAAAGTCTATAAATCTTTTTATGACGAAGGCCTTTTGCACCCCGAATTCTATACGCTTCAAGATCCTGATGACAGAGCGGCCCTATATGTAACAGGCACTTCCGGAATGTTCATCGGAGAGGGAATGGCCGCATGGATGACTCGTATTGAGCAAAACATGAAAGACAACCTCGGTCTTGAATATGATGATGTTATTCACGCCGCTGTTGTGACAGGCAATGACGGGAAGTACCACTGTCCTCCGGTTTTGAACTACTGGACATCGGTCATCTTCTCACCGGACATTGAAGATGAAAAGCTCGAGAGAATCCTTGATATGTTTGACTATTCCTGCACCGAAGAAGGTCAGCTTATGGTCCGGATAGGCTTTGAGGATGTCGACTGGAAGCGCAACGAGGCCGGAGAAATTGAAAGCCTGCTCGATATCCCGGCAATCGAAAAGTATAAGACGATCCATCCCGTTTATGGCAACATGTTTATACTAAGTGACGACTTCCAATTCATTAATCCGGGCTTCAAAAAGGAATTCAGAGATAAGGTCAAGTCGATGTATGTGCTCAGGGAGAAACTCGGGGATGACAAGACGATGCCTGAAGTAGATTGGACTTCGCATTTCCACAGCTCCACCGCATTAAACCTCTCCAGTTTGAACTACGCCGATGAATACGCACAGCTCGTAGTCAAGGATGGCGATATCGAGGAAAACTGGAAGGCCTGGGTAAATGAGAAAATGCCAATTATCCAGCCGGTAATCGATGAGCTGAACGCCAAATAATCAAAAGTCCTTTGTTGGGCGTTTCGCAAAGCGTTAAAAACGTGATGTGATACGCCCAACTTTAATTGCCCAACTATAATTATAGTGATTCGATTTATAGTCATGCAAACCCCCGAATGGAGCGTATTTTGTTTATGAGGTGACAAGAACATGACAATTCAGCAAGTGATTGATGCGATCCTCGCATATCATCCCGTATTAGATCGACCGGAAACATGTGACGGATTCAAGAGCGGTAATCCGTCCGATGAATGTACTGGTATCGTTACTACATGCATGGCATCTGTAGATGTGATTCGCAAGACGGCGGAGCTTGGGTACAATTTGATAATTTGCCATGAGCCAACTTTTTACACCCATATGGATAAGACCGACTGGCTTGAGGGTAAAAATGAGGTCTATGACGAGAAACGTGAGCTGATCGATAAACATGGTATTGCTATTTGGCGTGACCATGACCATATCCATGCACATAGACCTGACGGGATTTTCTATGGTGTAATGAAGGAGCTTGGGTGGGAGGAGTATCTCGTTGATGATCCGGAAAGACCAAGGCAATTCAAGCTACCAAAGACTACGGTTCGAGAACTTGCAAATTATCTAAAAGAGAAAATGGGATTGAATGCTGTCCGTGTAATAGGAGATGTTGATGCGGAAGTTTCAACTGTTGCGTTTGGCGGACATGTATATCCCCCGATTCCCGAGCATAACGCAACTAACCTTCTTAACACTGTAGATGTATTGATTCCCGGAGAACTTATCGATTGGACGGTCACCTCATATGCTCGTGACGCAGGACAGCTCGGAAAGCACAAAGCGATTTTCCATGTCGGTCACTTTAGCATGGAGGAGCTTGGGATGAAGTACGCCGTGAATTGGATAAAGGAACTGATTGATTCGAAATTACCAGTTCAGTTCGTCCGTTCCGGAGATCCTTACAATTATATATATTAAAATTCGAATGTCGTGGGATTTAAAGATAAAAGAGTTTAAATAAATTTACAGATTACGGTTTACGATTTAAGTATTACGATCTTAATCAATTTACGATCTGCAAATTATTAAAAAATAGAGGCAGCTCACTCTGAACCAACATGCCTATTTTGTTGTTCATTTGGTGAGTGCCTCTATTTTTGTGCTATTTGTGTTTTTTACTTTTTGTGTTTTAAATTGTATTAAGTAGTTTAAATGGTTTTCTTAATATTACGGGCCTTAACAAGCTTTCTTATGTACGCAAACGTGCAATCTTCACCGTGTTCAGCAAGCATTGTCAGCAGGTTTTCTATCTCGTGGGAGGTTTCTGGATGAATAAAGCGCCTGCCTTTCGCCTTGAGAAAATATTCGAGGGGACTGCGGTCTGTGTATTTATCCTTCATATATATTTTGCTTGCCGCCACCCGGTCGCAAAACATCTCTACCAAGTATTTGAAAGGCATTTTGACGGGACTGAGGACACGGGTGGCAGGATCGTAATCAGTCCAATATTCATAGTGATGCTTGTTTCGCCCTTTGTGGTGCATCCAAGCTGTGGAATAACCATATGCTTCTCGCTCACCGTCATTTGGGCTTCTGTTTCCCTGATAAAATTTCGCGCCCACAAGAAACTCCGCTGGGCTGTACTTAGACAAGTCGTGCAGCAGTCCTTGCAGAGGAATGCCTGCCTTGAAGCAGTGCAGTATTACTTTGTGTCTGTGTTTTGTGATAGTTTTAAAATGCAACCAGGCTTTTCTCATTTTCAACCCCACACCTTTTTAGTTTGCGACAATGATAAGAGACTTTATGTTGAGCTGATACATTATTATGGTATAATATAAATGGCATAAAAAGTCAAACCGGATCCCGCAATAAAGGGGAATTTTATAACTATTTGCAAAGCACAGCATTGAAGCTGCAAAGAATATTGGCAATTATAATGGGGTTGCTAATTTGGTATTGCAGTCGGCGGAGAAGTTGCTTAAAGCGGTAATAGAATGTTTCTTTGTTGATGATGAAGACTGTATTCGGCTAATGATAAGTCATAATTTAAGGGCCTTGCTAGAAAAGATAAAAAGCAGATTTAAGGATTGTCCACTTGATTCCAAGGATTATAAGTGGCTTGGCGATTTTTATTATGACGTAAGATATCCCGGTGACAATTTTGTCGTAGTAGGAGAAGAGAGTGGCCTTGAGTGTATACGGTTACTTGAGGAGCTGATACAATGGATCGACTCTCTTGATGAGCGTCCGAAGCAAATACCGGCAGAGGTTGAGAGAGTTGAGGACATTATCAGACAGTACTAATTTGGTACTAAATGAGCAAAAATATGGGCTGGTGTTTGTTTGCACCGGCCTTATTCTTTTTGCGATATTCTATAATAATCCTTTATAATTGTTCGACAAATATTATTATTCGACAATGAGTTACAAATTTATGTAATTTTGCGATACTTAAAACAATAGCAAGTGATGAAGCTGTTTGACAAGCCACCTCTGGCAGGTCTTGCAGCTTTTTAATTTGCAAATAGTAACGGAACTTGTCCGAAAATGACAATAATTGTGGAACAGCATTTGCCAAATGTTACAAATTTTTTATTAGTGAATTGATATACTCAGCAATAGCAAAAATCATGTGCTCTTTTACATAATCAAAATATTTGTTGGCGGATTACTTACCCTATTGTAGCGACTTGACACTGTAAATGATTAAGGGAGGTTCAATAATGTCAAAGCGGTTAATTTCTGTATTAGTAGCACTGATCATGGTCATAGGGTTGATGCCTGCAGTAGGTGCTACGGGGGCTGATATAAGCTCTCAGTTTTCGGACATGCCCAACAATTGGGCGACCGAAGCCCTGGAATTTGCCGTAGCAAACCGCTTGCTTCAGGGGGCTAATGGCAAAATAATGCCGGACAAACCTCTGACAAGAGCGGAGATGGCGGCGATAATAGTCAGGGCATTTGGCGCGTCAGAGGAAGGAGACATATCCTCATACACCGATGTCCGTAAATCGGACTGGTTCTTTGAATACATAGCAAAAGCTTTCAAGATGGGGGTAATGGAAGGCTACTCGGGGAAAATGAACCCCGACAGCAATATTACTCGTGAGCAAGCTTTTACTGTGTTGGCAAGGGCACTTAAACTCCAACCTGCAACAAGAATCAACAAAACATTCAGTGACATTGAGGAGATATCCGATTGGGCAAGAGGCTCCATATATGCTATGGTAAACGCTGGTTACATACAGGGTTCAAACGGAAAACTGAATCCCAAAGCGGACATAACTAGAGCAGAATTTGCCCAGGTAATGTTTAACCTTATTAAGCAATACATAAGCGAAGAAGGAGAATATACAGAGGTTGCCGAAGGCAACGTTATGATCAATGTTCCAGGCGCTGCTCTTAAGGGCGTCAATGTGAGTGGCGACCTGATAATAGGTGACGGCGTAGGTGACGGAGACATTATACTAGAAGACGTTACTGTGGCCGGAAGACTTGTTATCAGGGGTGGTGGCGAGAACTCTATAATCATCCGCGGCAAATCTAATGTTTCATACATAGTTGCCACAAGAGTTGATGGTACTGTCAGGATTCTGGTAGAGGACGACGCTGAAGTAGAGGTAATTTATGTTGACGACGGTTCCGATGACATTATTGTCGAAGGTGATGTTGGACAAATTGAGCTAGTGGCTGACAATGTCACTGTTTATGCAACTGGCGCTTCCATCGAATCTGCCAACATTACCGGTGTGAACTCAAAAATTATAGTTGACTCTGATTCAGAAGTTGAAAGCATTTCGGTCAGAGCGGCTAACGCATCTATCGATGTTGATGGAAGTGTTAATGAAATTTCAACTTCTGGAGCAAACACTAATGTTTCCGGTGGCGGAAAAGTAGATAAAGTTAATGTTGAACAGGGTGGTAATGGTGCTAGCATAACCACACCAAATACCGAGATTAGTGTTGGCGAAGGTGTAACAGGCGTAACTGCCGGTGGAGGCGAAGAAGTTGAGGGTGGACAGACCGTAAAGAACAATAAAGACGGAACTGGTATTGTGTCAGAACCACCGGCAAGCGGTGGAACATATGTACCGCCGATTGTAAAGAAAAAGTTTAAGTTTGATATAGAGACCACCTGCTTCGACTATGGGCAGCTGGTAACAAAGCTACATATCCATCTTGATGAAGCGCTCCAGGGAGCAACAGCAGAAGAAGTCGCGGCGGCATTCAGTGTAGTTGTCAAGAACTACGAGCGTAACTTCTACGGAACTGTTTTCGAAGGAGACTTTGATCGTGTCATTACCGGAGCAACAGTCAGCGAAGACGGTAAGACTATTACTCTTGAGCTGAAATCACTCTATGCCGACAGCATCTTTGGTGGTGCTAACTACTATATGTTTAGCGACGGCTATGAAGTTACACTTAAAGATGACTTAGGCAATCTGAAGGCGGAGAAAGCTCAGTTTGAATATTCTGGTGTATCCTTCGATCCAGAAGCGGATAAGTGGGGAGCTGTTGAGGAGACTGAAACCACATACAATTACCGCTACTTCGATCCGTTAGAAGACGGATACACAAAGCCGGAGAACGGATTCCCGATCATCGTTTGGTTGCATGGTGCTGGAGAAAGCGGATCCTCTAACAACTACGACAACAACATTCAACTCACCGCAAACCGTGTAACAGCATGGGGCCAGGCTGCTTCACAGAATCTGTTCGGCGGAGCATATGTAATTGCACCTCAGACCAGCAGGAATGTGTCAAGTTGGACGGCTAATGGTGTGATTGCAACCGTTGAAGCCTTCATCGACCTGGTAGGCGAAGAGAATGTTGACCGTGACCGCATCTACATCGGAGGCTGCTCGATGGGCGGTATGGGCACATGGACCGTTATCAAGGCCTATCCCAATTATTTTGCCGCAGCATTCCCTATTTGTGCGCAAACTTCATTTACTGATGCACAGAAGCAATCGCTAAAGAATCTGCCGATCTACCTGATACACAGCGTTGATGATACGACTGTGCGGATAAGTGGTAGTATCAACGCGTACAATGAGCTCACTGCGGTAGGAAAAGAGAATATCTATCTTGCGTTCTATGAGCATGTTGTGTTTGAAGGTCTGGCGGAAGATGAACTCGGTCCCGGACACTGGAGCTGGGTCTATGCACACAATGACTTTGACGGAGAAGGAGAAGACGAGGAGTACTGGCTTGACGAGTTTACATACAACGATTACGTGTATGAGACAACCAAGCCAAGCGAACTTGGGTTCTCATCTTTCAAAGCATGGCTTGCCGATCAAGAAAATGAAACCGAAGGAGAAGAACGCCTCGTAACAAGCGTCAGTGTAACCTATGCCAATACTACAGTGATTTCGGTACCGGGTGAAAGCGGGAATATTACCGAGACGGTTACCGTGACATATCCTGATGGAATAGAGGATGAAACCTTCGCAATTCAGTTTGGTGAGACGAACATCTATACAATTCCTTCAGGTGACGGAATCACGTTCACTCTGTCCGGTGCTGTTGCAGAAGCTGGTTACTCAGAAGACGATTTCGAGTTTATCGGATGGACCAATTCGCCATATTATTTCTACGGATGGGGGTCTCTCCTCGATACGAATGAAGTGAATTTGACGGGTGACCTGACATTGATCCCGGTGTTTGCTCTGAAACGAGATGCGACATTTGACATAGAGACCACCTGTTTTGACTATGGACAGTTGGTAACGAAGTTACATATCCATCTCAAAAAACCCATTGGAGAAGTAACTGAAGATGAAATAAAAGAAGCGTTCAGTGTAGTTGTCAAAAACTACGAGCGCAACTTCTACGGAACTGTTTTCGAAGGAGACTTTGAACGCGTCATTACCGGAGCAACAGTCAGCGAAGAAGGTAAGACTATTACTCTTGAACTTGAGTCTCTCTACGCTGACAGCATCTTTGGCGGTGCTAACTACTACATGTTCAGCGACGGCTATGAAGTTACACTCAAAGATGACTTAGGCAACCTGAAGGCTGATGAAGTCAGCTTTGTACACTCCGGTATATCATTCGATCCGGAAGCTGACAAGTGGGGAGCTGTTGCTGAAACAGAGACCACATACAATTACCGTTACTTCGATCCGTCACAGTGACGGGTACGACAAAGCCGGAGAACGGATTCCCGATCGTCGTCTGGCTGCATGGAGGCGGCGAGGGCGGATCAGCTCCAACAACTACGACAACACCATCCAGACTGACCGCAAACCGCGTAACAGCATGGGGGCAGCCCGCAGCACAGGATCTGTTTGGCGGAGCATATGTGCTTGCACCTCAGACCAGCCGGAATGTAACCAGCTGGACGGCAGACGGTGTAGTAGCATACCATTGAGGCCTTTCATCGACCTGGTCGGCGAAGAGAACGTCGACCGTGACCGCATCTACATCGGCGGCTGCTCGATGGGCGGTAGGCGGCACATGGACAGTCATCAAGGGCATATCCAGATTATTTTGCCGCAGCGTTCCCGATCTGCGCCGGAACAACCTTTACCGAGGGCCAGCAGAAGCTCTTAAGGATCTTCCGATCTACTACATCCACAGTGTTGATGATCCAACTGTAAACATCAGCGGCGGAATAGCGGCATATAACGCGCTGAAAGATGCAGGAAATGACAGAGTATATCTGGCACTGTATGAGCATGTATGGTTTGAAGGTCTTCCCGAAGATGAATTAGGTCCCGGACACTGGAGCTGGGTCTATGTACACAATGACTTCGACGGAGAAGGCGAAGACGAGGAGTACTGGCTTGATGAGTTTACACTCGATGGTGTTGTGTATGAGTCAACTAAGCCAATCGAACTCGGGTTCTCATCCTTCAAAGCATGGCTTGCAGCTCAGGAAAAGAGGGCTTCTGAGATCAAATACGATACCTATAAGTTTGAAATTACAGACTTAGACGAAGTATATCCAGTGACCCAAGGGGTAACAGATCCTGATGAAGCAGGGTTCGAAGCGATGATTCCTGTTAAGATAAGGATTGTGGTAGACAAATCAAATGACAACCCCTACAAGGGCATGGTAAGAGTAGCAGCAGTCGGTGTTGAAGGTCTCCAACTTTGGGCAAAGGACACTGAAGGTGATTGGTATGACATCAACAAGGTAGGTTGGGGACCACCAGGAGGATTTCCAATAGATTCTGAGGCAATAACTGAAGTATATGTTGTTGCTACAGAAGAGCTGGAGCGCCTTGTGACATTGGAGCTGGTAGACATTACCGGTAATTACGGTGCAGAAGATGGCGTTATAATCAGCCAGGATGTGGCAATCAAAGCGTTTGTTGAAGAACCAGCAGAGCCAATTAAGGGAAGCTTTGAATCCACAGGTAATGTTGGCATTGCACCTGACACAGCAGGGGATGCGGCAGGGAAAATCTATGCCGAATACGGGCTGGTAGTTGATGGTGAAAGCATCTCCTTAGCCGATAGTAATGTGGAGTACATCAAAGTAAAAGTTGGTGAAGGGGATTGGGAAGAACTAACACCAAACACTGATGACACATTGTGGTTTAATGTTGAGAAAGCTAAGGGAAGCTATGAATTTGAAGTAAAGGCAAATGATGGAACCATCTACTTAGCAACCCTAGATTGGCAAGCTGAGATTAATGAGGCCACATGGGAAGCAACTGGTAGGGAAGGCCCGCATGACGGGAAAACCTATGTAGAATATAAGTTGATGGACGGCAGTGAACAAGTATCTCTTGAGGTTGGCAAAGTTAAGCTAATTGCCACCAAGGATGGAGAAAAGTGGGTAGCCTTAGAACCCAACACTGATGAAAACTTGTGGTTCAATAAAGCTCACGGGACCGGAAGCTATGATTTCTTCATAGTGACTGCTCAAGGAGCTATGTACAGGGCATCATTGGATTGGCTCGAGAAAATTTTAGCTGAAGCAGATTACAATGCAGCTTGGAATGAAGAAAGAGGTACTTGGTACATAAAAGTAACTGTGCCTGGTGAGAACTTAGACGCAGACAGCATTCAGACAATATATGTTGTTAAACAAGCCGATGAAAAGTTAGACGAACCCAGAGCATTAACTCCGGACAGCGACAAGGTTCTGTGGTTTGGAGTGGCCAAGGGTAATGGAGATCTAGCGTTTAGAGATGCAGGAGAATACGCATACGAAGTTGTGCGTAAAGACGGCAGCAAATACATGTTCAGCTTCACATATGATCCAGATAAAGTGCAGGGAGTAGAAGAAGTAAGAACCCTAGGCAAACTTGAGGGAGCTACCGATTATCCGGGATATGATAATTGGAGTGCAGCGATCACGGAAGATGGCATTGATTTTAGCCGGATTACCAAAGAGCAAGCCATAGCAATGGGGCTGCCCGATGCAGACTACTACGGTATTGCTATGAAGTTGGTAGTAGGCAATGATCCCATCGACCTAAATTCTGATAATGTCCTGAAAGTTGTTAGAAGTTTTGAAGATGGAGAGCCAGTAGATGTACTGGTAACTGCAGATGGAACAGTCCAATTTGTGCACGATGGCTGGGGTGAAGCTGGCAAGTATACAATGTGCTACTATCTGATAGATGGTAGAGTTATCGAGGTAGAAATTAATGTAATATCTTTTGAGTTCTCAAATGAAGCCCGGTGGAATGCAGTTGGCGTCGGAGTCAACACCATAGAGGGTAAAGATTATATATTCCAAGGCTTTGAGCTGTTGGATGCTGAAGGGAACCAGATACCCCTGGTAGCAGACAACATTGAAACGATGACAGTTCTTGGGCCAGGTGACACTGGCCCAAGGGAGCTAACCGTTGGTGACGATAGTGATCCTCTGTTGTGGTTCAATGTACTGAAAGCTGCTGGCGAGTATAGGTACACAGTAGTAACAAAAGAAGGTTTAACTTATTTCGCAACTTTGAATTGGACAGAACCAAGAGAAGTAGCCGCAACACCAGGTGGAGTACCACAATATAATGAAACCCTGAGAGCGACGTATCAGAAGTACAATGTAGAAGATATATCTCTTTTAGAATTTGATGCAATGTATCAGATTAAGCCTAGCGGTGCAATTAGCGAACTTGTTCCAAGCGGCGATGACTGCTTATGGTTCAAAGTTGATTCTGATGATTTGAATTGGTTCCAAGAAGAAGGCGAACATATCTTCTTGGTTAAGCACGGAGATGCTTGGAGTACGTTTGTAATTAGTTACACAATGTTAATTGATACGACTTGGTACAATGTTATAGACAAAACATTCACGATAACAAATGCCAGTCAACTTGCTGGGCTCGCAAAGCTTGTCAACAGAGGCGTTGATTTTAGAGGAAAAACCATTGCTCTCGGAGCAGATATCGATCTAAGTGGGTACGATTGGGTACCAATTGGATTTATTAATGAAACTACAGAGATATGGGATGCCGATGAATACGATCGTTGCCCGAATGTATTTAGAGGAAGCTTCGATGGCAGAAATCATACCATCTCAAACTTAAGAGTTAACAAGGCCGAATACAAAGCTGTTGGCCTATTTGGTGTGATCAGTTTAACTGAAGACGCGGAAATCAAGGACATCAAGTTTACTAATGCGACAGTTAACGGATATACTGGCGTAGGCGTGCTGACAGGTATGGTGAGAGCAGGTACAAAGTGGGTGAACGGTATAGGTCACGCTGCTCAGATAAGTGGTATAGAAGTGGTCAACTCATCCGTTACTGGATTGAAATATGTGGGCGGTATTATTGGATATTCAACTGCCTCTGTTAAAGATAGTTTGGCCACAAATGTAATAGTTACTGCTAATTACAAAACGGGTATGGCAGGAAAGAGCGGTGAGACTGCAGGCGGTATAGTAGGAAATCTTTATGATTTATTCAGCATTACCAACTGTACAGTAACTGATTCTAACATTATAAGTCAAACTAGGGCTGGAGGTATTGCAGGTAGTTCCAGGCATTCAAATGGCATTTCCGGATGTTATGTGAACGGCGTTAGGATAGAACTCATTGAAAGTACCGATGAAGATGCCGAGAACGAAGGCTATGCTGGTTATATCTCTGGTCGTGCTGAGCAAGATGTTATCGACCTAAGCTCCAATAATGAAGTTGATAACTGCACAGCTTTAATATTCGGTGCAGAAACAGATATAAGTGATTTCTGTACACCTGTAAAATCAGTAAGTGTAGATCCAAAGAATATCTCACTATTTGTAGGAGATACCGACACGTTGTCAGCAATCGTAGCACCTGATAATGTTTCGAATAAGATGGTTGTTTGGACGTCAAGCAATCCAAATGTGGCTACCGTTTCAGCAGATGGAGTTGTGACAGCAGTGGCAGAGGGAGAAGCTACTATAACAGCAACTTCAAAAGCCGATAGGGACAAGAAGGACAGCTGTGTGGTAAATGTAACCAAACGCGATATCCAAATAGTAGGAAATGGATTTGTAAACTCTACTTCAATATACAGAGGAGTATTTGTAGAGGTACGACTACCCGGTAACGAGAATGAAGAAATCCAGTCACTGAAGATTGAGCTATACAATGATCAGGGTGGTTTGATAGGAACAAACATCCTAAATGATGTTACAAAAGCTTACGGTAATGGATTGACATCACCCTTTGTAGTTATTCCGGGTGACTACACAAGCTCATCGTGGACTACTGTTTGGGAAGAAGGGGAACCAAGTCCCAATAATGCACCTGCATTTGCATTAATAACAGCAACCGATGCAAATGGTGTACCTTACACGGCACAACAAAACTATTCAGGTGATTGGAGAACTGTTTGGGCTCTGGATATTCACCTTTCAACTACAAGTAGCTTTTACGTTCAAGACTCTGCATCTTACAAAGGAGTAACAACAGAATTCTCTTACTCTGGAGCAGATTTGGACAAGATAGTTTCGCTAAAAATAGAGTTGTTTGATAAAGATGGAGTATTAATTGGTGTAAACACTCTTAAGTCGGAGAAGCTTAAAATTAATGGAGGAGAACTACCTTCTGAGGGAGCTTTGACATCACCATTCGTAGTAATCCCGGGAGATTATGTTAGTGGTTCTTGGAATACAGACTGGAATGATTCGAATCTAAGACCAGATAACGCTCCCGTAAAAGCAGTCGCAACCGCAATAGACATTAATGGGGTCGCATATACAGCTGAGGATAATGATTTCAATAGCTTTTCAGGAAATGGTGGATCGTGGGCTAGCATTTGGGATGCCATAGTGGTCAGTAATAATGCTGAGCTTATGGATGCACTCCAGAGCACTGAATTTAATCTCATTATACTTGAGGACGGTGAGTATGGTACTGTTATTATCCAGAATCTTACTAGACCTGTGACTCTTGTTGCGAAGAGCTTGCACCGCGCTAGTTTTGCGGGCATAGAGATAAAAAGTAATGATGTGACTATCGACAGTGTCACCGCTGGATACATCGACTTCTACAATGCCAGCAATATAACAGTTACTAACAATGTAGTGACGGGTAACAGATTTACCGTTGCGATTGGCGCTGCTGGTGGAGGGAATAATGGCCCCACTGTTATAAAAAACAACATTGTTTTGGATGGTGCGATCGGTTTAATGCCTACTGAAGATTTTGAGGATTATACGATTACAGGAAACACAATTGTTAAAGCAAGTGATGAAGGCATTTGGCTATGGTATACAGGGCCATATGCGGACAAAATTGACTCAGATCTAGCGACAGGAATTGCCGAACAGCTCGCAAGTAGCAACAATTTTGGGGAACTCTTTGGAGTAGGCAAATACAAAGTAAAGGTTCAGTTTGGCACTGACTCCGACAAGATCTTCAGATAGGTTTAATGATCTTTATCGCAATGCCAAAGTTAGATTTTGCGGCAATGCACTCCGGTTAGCAGAGAGCACGCCGAGAAGCTCCGTGGGAAAGCAATTCGCTTTCCCACGGAGCTTCTACATTCTTAATCTTCAACAAGAATATTAAATTGTCACTTAACTTATCGCCGTCAAAATTTACAAAACACAACCCAAGACCTACAAATTAACTGATAATTATGTTATGATAATGGCAAATTAATGGGAGTATCGGAAGAATCAGTAAACAGCAAACGGGTAAAGGATGTGACTGTTATGATGGACACTAAGGTAGCAACAAGCTTGTCCCTCGAAGAAAAAATAACTCTTTGCGAGGGCAAAAACTATTGGGAAACACAGGAGTATCCGGAGCATGGCATACCATCCATGTTTATGTGCGACGGCCCCCATGGGCTGCGTAAGCAGAAAAATGAAGGTGACCATCTTGGTTTGAACATGTCAGAACCAGCAACGTGTTTTCCAACAGCAGTCACGACTGCCAGCAGCTGGGATGAAAAGCTACTTGGGGAAATAGGTGCGGCTATAGCTGAGGAAGCGGCTGATCAGGGAGTGGGAGTATTTCTCGGTCCGGGACTAAATATCAAGAGAAACCCACTGTGTGGCAGAAACTTTGAGTATTTTTCCGAGGATCCTTATCTTGCTGGTAAACTCGCTGCAAGCTATGTAAGGGATGCTCAGAAAAACGGGATAGGAACTTGTCTTAAGCATTTTGCCTGCAACAACCAGGAGTATAGACGTTTCAGCTCCGACTCCATAATTGACGAGAGAACGTTAAGAGAAATATATCTGACCGCGTTTGAAATCGCTGTGCGTGAAGGAAAGCCCAAGACAGTCATGTGTGCCTACAATAAAATAAACGGTGTTTATTGCAGTGACAGCGAACAACTTCTCACAAAGATTTTGAGGGATGAGTGGGGTTTTGACGGGTTGGTTATGACGGACTGGGGCGCCATGAACGATCGCATAGTGGGCTTCAAGGCAGGATGCGATTTGAATATGCCGGGTGGCGTCGGATACATGCACAAGGAAGTCCTAGATGCAGTTACGCGCGGTGAACTTGATGAAGCCGATATCGACCGAAGTGTGGAGCGCGTAATAAAAATGGTATTGGATGCGCAGCAATCTTTGAAGAACAGAGCAGCAGATTGTGACTATGAAGCCCACCATGAGCTTGCCCGCGTAGCTGCAGAACAGAGCGCTGTATTACTTAAAAATAAGGATAATATCCTGCCCATAAAAGAAAATCAAAAGATTGCAGTTGTTGGTGACATGGCCAAGGATATGCGTTATCAGGGAGCCGGTTCAAGTCACATTAATCCTACGAAACTGACAAACCCTTCCTACGTACTAAAGGAAATGGTGAGCGTCGAAGAAGCTGATGTCGCTATTGTTTTTGCTGGACTTACACCGGATTATGAAAGTGAGGGTTTTGATCGCGCAGACATGAATATGCCCCCTGAGCATATAAAGCTTATTGAGGACACTGCAGCGAAAAATCCGAACACTGTAGTCGTACTCTTCTGCGGAGCGCCTGTGGAGATGCCTTGGGTGGATAAAGTAAAAGCTGTTTTGTATATGGGACTGCCTGGACAAGCCGGTGGAGAGGCTGTGAAAAATCTACTATATGGGGTAGCAAATCCCTCTGGAAAGCTCGCCGAGACCTGGCCGAAAAAATACTCAGATTGTCCATCTTCTGAATATTATGGATCGGTCGATGCTCAGTACCGTGAGGGGATATATGTTGGATATCGTTACTATGACAAGGCTGGTGTAGATCCGCAATGGAAGTTTGGGTACGGACTGAGCTATACGCAATTTGAGTTTGGTAAAGCAATAATTGAAGGCAATCGAGTAAGTGTTACGGTGACTAACACAGGTAGCTACGCGGGAGCAGAGGTCGTACAGCTTTATGTCTGCCCGCCGAAGGACGGTATATATCGCCCGCTGCGTGAGCTAAAGCGATTCACAAAGGTCAAGCTGCAGCCAGGCGAGAGCGCTAGCATAAGCTTTGATCTGGACGAGCGATGTTTTGCAGTTTGGGACGATGGCTGGAAGGTTCCGACCGGTACATACACAATACAAGTTGGAGGAAATCCCGATTCATTGATAACAGTGGGTACAGTTGAAAAAACCGGTGTCGATGTCAAAATCCCGGACTGGCAGCCCAACAGCTGGTACGAAAAGCCGGCTGGTGCGCCCTCGCAGGAAGAATGGGAAAGAATGATTGGCCGCAAGTATACTCCGTATGTCGCCAAGAAAGGTGAATTTACCCTGAACGATACGGTTATGGACATAAAAGAACACTCGTTGGTTATGAAAATGTTCTACTCGGCAATCAAGATGTATATTTCGAGAGGTTCAAAGCCCGGAACACCTGAATATCGGATGATGTTGGAGTCGAGTGCGGGAAGTCCTCTAAGGAGCATTCAAATTACAGGCGGGATAAAAGCAAATATTCTCAAAGGACTACTGGAAATGGCAAACGGTCGATTTTTCGGTGGATTGAAAATGATGCTTAAGAAAGGCTGAGTGGATCCTTATTCGCATTCAACTTTCTTTGACTCCCGTGAATATTGAAAAACGAAGCAATATTAAATACCCCCAATGTTAACTGTTGTTGTGACATTGGGGGTTTCCTATGCGACCGACTGGGTTATAACTTGGTGGTGCAAGTCCACTACGCGCAGGGTAGTGATACAAAGTCCCGAACTTCCGTACGCATGATCTGCATATACGGTGGCAAGGGAAATGGATTGCCTAACTAATGGATAGCCTCCTACCCTATTACCTTTGGCTCAACTCCTTTTTACACCATTATATAGACTTAATCCAAATAATACTAAGATATTGGATATGGAACAGGTCAAAGAAAAACTTTTGTCCTTAGCATATATCAGGGACGAGCTTGCCAGGGGGGTGAGGAGATCATGAACGTACTGGTTACCGGTTCGAAGGGTTTTATCGGTAAGAATTTGGTTGCAACATTGAAAAACATTATTGAAGGCAAAGAAAGAAAATATGATTTTAATAGCAAACTAGCGATATTAGAGTATGATGTGGATGCCGATCCCAGACTTTTGGAAGAATATTGCCGAAAATGCGATTTTGTTATTAATCTGGCAGGCGTAAACAGACCGGATGATGAAGCTGAGTATATGCCCGAAAACTTTGGATTTATATCTACATTGATAGATACTTTAATGAAGTATGACAATCACTGTCCTGTAATGTTCGCCTCTTCTACGCAGGCAGTACTTGACAACCCATACGGGAAGTCAAAAAAAGCAGGAGAGGACTTGGTTTTTAAGTATGCCAGTGAAACCGGAGCTGAGGTATATATATACCGTTTACCCAATGTTTTTGGAAAGTGGTGCCGTCCGAATTACAACTCTGCTATAGCTACCTTTTGCTTCAATATTGCGCGAGGGCAGCCTATAAAGGTTAGTGATCGCAATGTTAGGATGAATCTGGTTTACATAGACGATGTAGTTGAGGAGTTTGTAAATGCACTTAGTGGAAAAGCTAACAAAAAAGACGATGGTTATTGCTACATACCTGTAAAGTATACAGCAACTCTTGGAGAGATAGTCGACCTGATATATTCATTTAGAGCAAGCAGGGAAGAACTAGACTTGCCCGATTTATCGGACGCGCTTACAAAAAAACTTTATGCAACATACATATCATATTTGCCTGAGAATCAATTCAGCTACCCGTTAAAGATGAACACAGACTCCAGAGGCAGCTTTACCGAAATAATAAGGACACCTGATAGGGGACAATTTTCGGTCAATATATCAAAACCTGGGGTAACAAAAGGCAACCACTGGCACAATACGAAGTTCGAGAAGTTCCTCGTTGTCAGCGGAAAAGGAGTGATCAGGTTTCGAAAGATCGATGAGGACAGGATTCATGAATATTATGTAGACTGCAAAAAGTTAGAGGTTGTGGATATACCGACAGGCTATACTCATAGTATTGAAAATCTTGGAGATACCGACATGGTCACTCTCATTTGGGCAAATGAGTGCTATGATCCGGAAAAGCCTGATACTTTTTATTTAGAGGTATAAAGATGGGTAAACTGAAACTTATGACGATAGTTGGTACAAGACCTGAGATCATACGGCTTTCCGAGGTAATAAAGAAATGTGACAAGTATTTCGATCATTTTCTTGTGCACACAGGTCAGAACTATGATTATGAACTTAATCAAATATTCTTTGAAGATCTCGGACTGCGGGAACCCGACTTTTATCTTAATACTGTCGGAGCTGATTTAGGAGAAACCATAGGCAACATTATTGCAAAATCATACAGGATAATGGCGGAAGTCAAGCCGGATGCACTGTTGATTTTAGGGGATACCAACTCCTGCCTCTCGGCAATATCCGCAAAACGCATACATATTCCCATTTTTCACATGGAGGCAGGTAACCGCTGCTTTGATGAATGCTTGCCGGAAGAGACAAATCGTCGTATAGTTGACCACATTGCTGACGTAAATCTTTGCTATACTGAGCATGCACGTAGATATTTGAACTACGAAGGTACCGCTAAGGAGAGGACCTTTGTAATTGGTTCTCCTATGCCGGAGGTGCTTTCTTCGAACATAGCTAAGATTAATAGCAGCAGGGTCCTTGAGACTCTTGGAGTCGAAAAGAGCAAGTATATACTCCTTTCTGCCCATCGCGAGGAAAATATAGATACAGAATCGAATTTCCTAAGCCTGATGAATGCAGTAAATGCCTTAGCCGAGAAGTACAATATGAATATTATATATTCTACTCATCCACGCTCTGCGAAATTTATAGAGAAGCGGGCATTTAGCTTTCACAAAAATGTTCGTATGCACAAACCTTTCAATTTCAGTGACTACAATTTTCTTCAGATGAATTCATTTTGTGTGGTGTCCGACAGCGGTACTTTACCGGAAGAAAGCAGTTATTTTCAATCAATTGGAAAGCCCTTCCCCGCCGTATGCTTACGTACATCAACAGAACGACCTGAAGCACTAGACAAAGGGAATTTTATACTTGCTGGAATAACTACTGAACAAGTTCTACAGGCAGTTGAGGTGGCTGTGGAGATGAACAGTAATAGTGATTGCGGTGTTTCCGTGCCCGACTATACAGATGAAAACGTGAGCTCTAAAATTATTAAAATTATCCAGTCATACACTGGCGTGGTAAATAAAATGGTATGGAGAAAATATTAGAAAATCAATAAATATCTATCACCGTGGAAAGCAGCAATTAAGATCTTACGGGGCATTCTTTACCCTCAGCAAACCTTGGAGATAACTAAGCTCTCGAGGGGCTGAGGGCTTCTTATGTATTTTTTTACTGAGGTGACGTGTAGTGATGATAGTAATGACAACAAGTAAAGCCCAATGAGATTCATGTTAATGTTACTCTAAAAATGTATCATACCATATGAGCTAGGCAGCCTAATCATATTTACCAATTTAGAATTTCCTAAATGGACGGAGGTATTGGGTGACGAGCAAATGACCGCTGCCTTGTTTGATCGTCTGACCCATAATGCGCACATACTGAACATTAACTGTGAAAGTTTCAGATTTAAGCAAGCTCATTCTAGACATTCAACGTCAGTATGGTAATCTTGTGAAAGTCTCCGTTATTTGGTGCCAAATTTTAGACCGGCAAATTGCCAAAATTATGCTGGATTTAACACATTATCGATTTACCACAGAAAATGTGGAAGAAACAACAAAAACTGGATAACTCTGTCACATGTACATGTATTTGTATTGTAACAATCCTTATAATGATGCTAAAATAAAACAAAAATCTGTGCAGCTATGCGAAAAATAGCTTTTTATGACGAAAGGGGTTATAGATGCTGAGCGGAAAAGCAAATATTATATGTTTGTTGCACATTTTGGCTGAGTATTCTGACGAAAACCACATTCTTCCGATGCGAGAAATTATAGATAGATTTACAGCAGATTACGGAATTAGTCCGGATCGCCGGACTATTTACAGTTTGATTGCCGTCCTTAAAGATTTAGGTTGTGATATTTCCGATTATGAAGAAAACGGTGTCGGATATTATCTCAGACAGCGGTTATTTGAGCCTGGTGAGATACGTCTTTTGATGGATGCAGTGTACTCTTTTCCATTCGTCCCACCTAAACATACCGAGGACTTAGTTGAAAAACTACAATATCACTTGAGCATATATGAGCGAAAACGATTTAGACATCTGACTTTGTCAAAGCCGTACATAAAAACATCCAATCGCCAGGTTTTCTGGAGCATCGAGCAGCTAGACGAGGCAATTTCAAAAAAGGTAAAAGTGAAGTTTACATACCTGTGCTACAACCTCGACAAGCAGCTTGTTCCACGTCGTCATGAGACCTATACCGTAAACCCTTATGGTACGGTATTTACTAATGAAAATTATTACCTTGTTTGTATCAAAGAGAATAAAGAGAAAGTGAGTCTGTACCGTATCGACCGTATGAGGGATATAGTAATAACCGACTATGAGCTTGATCCTTGTTGTGAAGACTTTGACCCACAGAAATCGATCGAACAGGCGGTGTATGCATATTCCGGTGAACCTGAGCAAATTGTAATGCACTGCGATCGGGAGATAATCGATCACGTAATTGATAAATATGGTACAGATATTGAAATAAAGGAATTAGACGATGCAAAGCTTGAGGTCTGCTTCACTGTACCACCCAACGGTGTAAAGTTTTGGGCGCTACAGTATCTACCACATGTGGAGATCATTTCACCGAAATGGTTACGAGAAGAAATAGTAGAGTGTATTAGGTCAAACCCATATATAAAAATATAATAGTGTGACTTTCGTTTGAGCATTACAGGCCAGACACTCCCTTAAGGCCTGTTGCAGATAAGCTATCACAAAATATCGCAAATAAAAACAAGGAGGGTCATACTGTATGACAAAAAAACTGTTATCGGTAATAGTGGCATTGGTCATGGTAATCGGACTGATGCCGGCAGTTGGGGCTGCTGGATTTGACGTCGAGTTTTCCGATATGCCACAACCGGGGCACTGGTCAAGAAAAGCTCTTGAAAGTGCCGTAGAAAACGATTTGCTGCGGGGGGCAAATGGCAAAATAATGCCTGAAGATCCACTGACCAGAGCCCAGATGGCAGCAATCATTGTCCGTGCTTTTGGAGCAACGGAAGAGGCGGACATATCCTCGTTTATTGACGTCCGCAAGGCTGATTGGTTTGCTAGCGATATTGCAAAAGCTTACAAAATGGGTGTAATGCAAGGCTATTCCGAATATAGGATGGCTCCTAACGACAACATTACACGCGAACAAGCTTTTACCGTGCTGGGAAGAGCTCTGAAACTACAGGAATCTGGTAGTATTTACAAAGACTTTGACGATTTGAATGAAGTATCCGATTTTGCAAGAGGATATCTATATACTCTTGTTAACGAAGGTTACATACAAGGTTCAAACAACAAACTTAATCCTAAAGGCAAAATTACGAGGGAAGAGTTTGCCCAGGTAATGTACAACCTTATTCAGCAGTACATTAGAGAAGAGGGCGAATATACAGAAGTTGCTGATGGCAACGTAATGATCACCGCTCCCGGTGTAACTTTTAAGGATCTCACTGTTGACGGTGACCTAATTATCGGTGACGGTGTTGGCGACGGCGACGTAATACTTGAGGGCGTTACCGTAACCGGTCGCATGGTTGTTAGAGGCGGCGGTGAGAACTCAATCATCATCCGAGGCAAATCCAACGTAGCAAATGTAATTGTCTCAAGGGTTGATGGTGTTGTCAGAGTTAAGGTTGAAGACGGCGCCGATGTTGAGGTAATTGTTGTTGATGATGGATCTGACGATATTATTATAGAAGGAACAGTCGGAGCCGTTGAAGTTAAGGGAAATGTAACTGTTACGGCTTCCAACGCAAATATCGGTTCAGTCACAGTTGACGAAACTGCTAAAGCAGCTAAGTTGGTAGTTGACGCCGACTCTGAAATTGAAAGTGTAGAAGTAAAGGCGCAAGACGCTGAGATCAACGTAGAAGGAACAGTAAAGAATGTTAAGACAACTGCTTCAAATACAGTAGTCACAGGTAAAGGGACAGTTGAAAAGGTTGAAGTAAAGCAAGGCGCTGACGGAACTAAGGTTGAAACTCCGAAAACTCAAATTGCTGTTGACGAAGGTGTTGAAGGCGTAACCGCAGGCGGTGGTAAAGAAGTTAAAGGCGGGGAGACCGTTGAAAACAACGAAGATGGATCCGGTGTTAGTGAGCCTCCGGCAGACACCCCATGGGTCCCGGTGCCTGCACCAAAGGCAATTAACTTTACAGTAGTAAGTGACGGTCAAACAAACCATGACAAAGTTACTGTAGACCAAGAAGGCAACAACGTAACGATAACCGGGGATTATTGGGACCTAACAGAATATCCGGCAAATAACCAAACACCACCCTCCACAGCAAAATGGATAGGATTATCAATCAAACTTGATGAAGCGCTAGCCAACGAAGAAATCGAGCTTACCATAGATCGAAATGACGTAAGAAAGGTAACCCTTGGAGCGAGATCAGATCTTGGACAAGCCGATAATGAAATGTGGTTTTACTTTGTACCTGATGCAAAAGGCAAAACAACAACCTTGTCCTATAAAGCAACCTTGAACAATGGCACAAGGTATGAAGGCACGTTGACTATCGTATATGAAAACGAGGGTCAAGCACCGGTAGAGTTTATAGTTGATGGATTCGAATATGGTCTTGTAAAGGGATCAGATAATAACGTTACTATCACAGTTAAGGCAACGCAAGGCAAAATAGATGAAAATGAGATTGTACGATATCGCCTGATATTAACAGACTCTGCTGGTTCCGGTGTTGCAGGAGTAGAGGCTATTGGTAGCGCATATAATGTTAAGGTAACAACAGATGAAAATGGAACAGCTTTCTTTGGAGCCGAAGGCCATACATCCGAAGATGGTTATCTTATAGAAGAAGAAGAGTCGAGCGGATTCGCTTTTAGAAATATCAAAGACACTGCTGAAACTGAAAGTGGCTCCGGACATATTAATGAGTTCGCAATAAGAAACCTGAATAATGAAGGTACATATTCTCTTCTTATTGAAATGGTTAAATGGAACCGTGAGGAAAAATCAGCAGGAGACGTATTAGGATGGACATTTATAGACTTTGTAGTTGCTGATGCTGATGAGATAACATTTGCAAAGGTTAAGGAAAACACGAAAATAACACTTCAGGAGTCGCTTAATACAAATATAAATGATCAGGGAGACGTCGGTCTAACCTTTGATTATACAATAACTTATCCTGATGCAGTGAAGGACTTAAGTGATGAGTGGTATGTTGATGGCAAGATCGAGCTAGCGAAAGGCCAAATACTACCAGAAGGTGCATCATTAAGCTTTGCTGGAGCAACCTATGCAGCTCCCGAAGGAGGGGTTACAAGTTTCTGGACCAGTGATGCAGAAGGAGCATCCGATAGGCCGAAACTTAATACAGATAACAGCTACACTGTACCTGTAACAGTTAAAGGTTTACCAGAAGGCGTTTATAACATCACCTTTAGCGTAATTGCAGCAAAGGGTAACACTGATACAGATTTTGATAATGGTGTAGTTCTTGATAGTAAGGAAATGACCATAACCGTAGTTGATCCGGTAAAAGAAGCTATAAAAGGACTTGCAGATGGTCTTGAAATGGTAATAGAAACCTCACCAAACGAATTCACAGCCAAGTTCAATAAGGATGCTATTGAAGTTCCTGCTGGTGCTGATAACTACAAGATCGACGTATTCATTTCTTTAGACGAAGCTCTACCAGAATGTGCAACGATAACTGTTAAATATAATGGTGATACAGCTGCAAAAGATATTTCGGTAGGAGAAAATACTGAGCTAAGGCTTAGCGACTTGGTGCTAAATGGAGAACCTGCTAAGTTTGTAACCGGACCTGTAGCTACTTGGACTGTGATAGTTAGTGGAGAAAATATTGATGATACTGTTTCGGGTGAAATCAAGAGTGTTGTATCAAACGACGATTTTAATAATGTGCAGATCGTACTGGCGGAGAGCAATTTTGAGTTTAAGGTAGATACTATAGCTCCTGAGCTTATAGAAGTAACACCTACAGAAGGTAGTGTAGAGTTAGCTCAAAATGAAAACTTTGTATTAACAGTTCAAGCCTTAGATACTAATCTGTATGAGCTGGAAGTAGACCACAGCTTTGAAGGCACTTTGCCTGAGTTCAGCGTTTATGCAGATGCAGAGAATCCATATGGCAATAATACAGCGAAGTCAGCTTTTGAAAGTCAGGGTGTAAATGTAACTTATAGTGCAGAAGATCAGATGTGGACCATAGACTTTGGCAACAATATTACTGACCAGATAGTTGAAAAAGGCGATATCACTTTCTACCTGGTAATCAAAGACGTAGCTGGCAATCAGTGGGGCAGCATGTATGAAGTGGAAGAAGAGAATACCTTTGTATACACGGTAACGAAAGTGCAGCTGGTAGCAAAGGAAAGAATTAGCCAGTTCAATACTTTCGTAGAAGGTGTTACCTTAGAAGTAGGCGAAGATGGTAAAGCGAAATTCACCTTTGGTGATGAAGTTACCTGGCCGAGTGACCAAGAGCCAAATGAGGGGCTTGGCGGCGATTCGAGCCTGGTATACGTCGATATGCTGGTAAGAGCACCGGAGGGAGCTACGAAGGTTTTAGTTGGTGAAGATATCGTTGCATTGGATAACGAGATCAACGGTACAACTGAGGAAGGCAGACTATTCTACTTTCCGGTAGCACAGAAGATTGAAGGTACTATAGTAGGATTTAGTCAAGCCAAGACCTGGAATCTTACCATCAAGTGGTACAACGACAATGATGAGTTGATATCCGTAGAAACCCTGGAAGTAACCAGAGAGGCATATACTATAGATTAGAAACTTATCATGAAAGTTGTCGATCTAATCAGTGAATAACTGAAGTTCTGAAGTTTTTGCAACCCCCAGCAACCCTTAAAAGCAGGCTCTTCGTCAATTGTTGGGGTAGAGCATAAGTAAAAATATGATCCGGTAGGTAACAATGATTGCTTACCGGATTTTGCTTTGTAAAACAACCATGTAATCAACCTATGAAACCATCAAGATACGCAATTGAGCAAGTTTGCACGTGACAATCATCCCCGTTCCGCCTACCCATTTTGCCATCTACCTTGTTTTTCACGATAGTGGTACAGAATATTACTCTTGGGTGGGATGGAGGGGAATAATTATGTCATTGAAAGCATACTTTAGGCAACCTGAGAATTCATTATGTGAAGGATACGATTTCTAAATCGAGAAAAATTTCTAACACCAAATGATATTCTCTTCAATACTTTGATTTTGTTGTTACATCCTTCTGTGAAACCGTTAGTATATCTGCAATCGAAAGCATTCAAGATATATTGATCCCAGTTATGTATAGCGGTAAGACTTGTCTTAAATTCAGGTAGGTTCGAGAATTCGGCAAGAAGCAACCACTTAGCCAATCTTTCTTTTGCTTGCACACGATTCTCTGACCTCATAAATTCGAGAAACTTGTTCTTTAGAAAATAGGCTTCACGTAACCTTGGGGATATTTTAAGCATTTCAGTTATTTGAGCAACTTCTTCCGGCTTAAGGTACATTGGATTTTTTAATAGCAGCCGCCTGCTTCGTTTGAAGTACTTTCGTCGATAGTCAGAAAAATTCTGCTGTTCAGCCTTACGAACTTTTTCAAAATCCCAAATTACTTGCCTTACCACATGATATTTATCAATGACTATTGTTGCCTGTGGAAAGCAAGTCTTGGCTATTTCCAAATAGGATCGATTCATATCCATTACAACATACTTCACACTATTTCTTGTACTAAATGAGCTGAAATATCTTAAAAGGGCTTCCTGTTTCCTATTTGGGAGAATATCTAACACTTTGCGTTTCTTTGTATCAGTAATAATGCATTGATACTTTTGACCACCGGCATTACCCTTAAATTCATCAATGGATAGGACTTCTGGAAGTGATTTGCATTTGTATTCCACTAACGAAAAATATCTTGCTGCAGTTGTAGAAGATATATTATGTTCCTTTGCTATGTCCTTTATGGACTTCAAATCAGAAAAGGAGCCAATTACGTGTGCTACTAAACGGGTCGTGACTCTATGATATCTGGGCAAGAATGGGATCGTTTCAAAGAACCTCTTATTGCAATGCTTACAAACATAGCGTCTTTTCCGGATGTGAAGAACTGTTGTTTTCCCAAACGCGGCCAGATCCTTTACTTTCTGCCACCTATAATCATGGACACGTATTGTTTCAAGACCGCATACTGGGCAAGTGTGTGCTCGTCTTTGCATCATAAAATAGATGTCGTGTTGCTTTTCATTTTCTTCAACTTTTAAGATAATTGCATCTTCCAAACCGAGAATTTTTGTTATATAATCAGTGTAGGGCATAATGTGAACCTCCTTAAATGTGGGTTTGGTCGCTTTACATTTTACAGGATTTTCACGTTATGCTCTATATCTTTATCCAAATTTAGTGAAAAATGTTGGAGTTCTATTTCCTGAACCCCAACATTAATTATAGAACCTAAAAGCAATCAAGCTCTTAAAGGTTGCTGGGGGTTCCTTTAGTGCGCTGCGCATGGAGCGCTGCTAAGCGATGGAAGTCCACTATGGAGGCTAGCAGTTGCCAATCATTAGCTTAAGGCAAGGGCTGGCCGCAAAGAGATAGTGCGAAACACAAATGGTATGGGCTTATCTTGTTGCTTCTAGAGGGTCTTGAGAGCGGAAAATTCTATATGGCAGTGTAATAGGGTAGTGTCCCAAATTCCGTGTAATTGGGACAACTGCTACCCCGAAACTTGATAAATATCTTTATTCAACCTTCTGGTATTAATCTTCCCGCGGATGACCCAATAAGTCGCGTTCCCATCGTAAGTGCCCAGCTTTGCAAGTTCTTCGTTGCAATTAACGCAGAACAAACTGCCTTCTAGATTATCGAGATCAACTTCAGCTTCTATGATCCTTGGAACTTGCATCTTTATTAAATTACCCTTTCCCACCTTCGCGTACATCACTATGGGAGTTTTGCAGTTAGCACAGGTAACTTCAAGGGGATAAGTGTCCTTCCTTTTCTTGTACTTCCGATTCTTATATCTCATACCATTTTATCCTCCCAAACCATCACATCAACATTATGAATTTCTCGCGGCAGTAGTAAGAAGCGCCAATCGTTACAGCTTCCCTGAAGTCGTGGTCATCAAAAACAAGCCGCAGGCCTTTTGCAATGCTGTATAGTGACAATTCGGTCACCGCCTCGTTGAGTTTCTTTTTAAAATAGGTGCCGGAGTTTGCGTAGATTCCCTGAATAATCACCATATCCGGGTCGTACATTATCTGCATATTGTATAACATGTTTGCGAACTGTTCGACAACAAAATCCAGCTGAGACTGGGCAAATGGGTCACCTTTGTCAGCGCCTTCAAAGAGATCACCTATTCGCTTTAAGGAATCAGGAGTAATAGCGGTGTCCTTTACAGTTGTCAGAGCTTTTCTTGCTCGCTCGACAACCCTGTTTCCGGTAACGACTGTCTCAAAGCAGCCATACCTGCCGCATTTGCACTTTTCAGCCAGCGTATAGTTTGTTGTGATGTGTCCGAATTCTCCGATCAGCCCGTGGCGTCCACGCGCAATGACACCGTTTTGGATCAGGCTCCCACCAACCCCAAAATCATCAATATAGAGGCTGAGGATAGTAAGGTTTCGATTTTCAGGGTGTACTAATAATTCGAAATAACCGCCGAAGCGGCAGATATTATCCATATATACCGGGACATTGAACGGCAGGGCTTTCTTTAGGTCCCGGACTACCGGCAAATCATTTTCCCAATTTGCGCGAGTGATTGGACGGAGTAATACCCCGCTGTTGGCGTCAACGATGCCCCCGGTGTACAGCACTATCCCGTATAGATCATTACCGGTCAGCCTTTCCTGATCTAAAAGGCGATTGATTGCAACAGCGGCGCCTTCGATAAAGGCCTTATAACTGCTATCATAAGGCTTGTGCAAATAGTAGTTTTTCTTGTTCAAGCCGAAATCAAGCAACTCCGCTACAATATATTCGCCTCCAATTCCCACGGTAATACTGTGCTTGTAGGACGGGTTGAGCGCATAGAGCGAAGGCTTTTTCCCTGACGTTCCGGCTGGTTCCCCCTTCCCATAATAATAGATAATACCAGTGGAGAGAAGGGAATTAATAATATTCATTGTAGCGGTTTTGCTCAAGTCGAACCGATCGGTTATCTCATGGACGGTAAGCTTGTCTGAATGGCAGAAGAGGCCAAGCACCGCCCTTGAGTTGTTGTAGCGGATGTCTTCGGGACGTTTGCCTGAGGTGGTGCTTCCCATTCCAAGCAATTACATCCCCTCCTTTGTAATATAAAAAAGTGATGATGCGGCAATTTAGCCATAATGAGAAAAGCAAGGTGATGATATTAATTAAGCGATAATACGTTTAATGATATCAGATAAGCGATAATAAGCAAACGGTAATAGGCCAGCAATAATAAGCAAACGATAGCAAGTAAGTGATAATAAACGAGAGTAAAGAGATAATAAAATAACCAACATCAGAAAACAAGAGTAGTAAAGGGATAACACTGTTAAATGGAATAAGAGCTGCATCCTCAGAATAAAACAGCCAGAGAGCTGAAAGAGAGGATGCAGCTTTGCTACAAAAATTAGTTATTGCATGACATTATTCCAAGAGTCCTGACTCTTTCATAACCAAATAGCTGACTTGCAGGGCTTCCATCGGCGATAACGCGTGCATGAAGTCCTGCTCCACTATTGCGTACTCTATTCCAATCTCCGCGCATGCTTTCAGGCATCCGTGCACATCTAGGGCTCCGCTTCCAAGGGAGCAGAAGTTTGGCATACTGTACTTTTCTTCACTGCCCCAGAGTGGAACCTGTACATCTGGACCTGGAATGAAATCCTTGAAATGGACCGCGGACAGACGCGGGGAAATTCGTTTCAGCACATCCACGGGGTTAAGTCCCGCATAAGTAGTCCAGCCCACATCCAACTCAATCCAGAGATCCGGTGCGTAGGCCAGTAACATGTCAAATACAGTCAGTCCATTGTAGCTTATGCGAAATTCCGGATCGTGGTTGTGGTAAGCAAGCTTGATCCCTTCCTTTTTGCAGGCTTCGGCACATTTTTGCAGAAATTCTATTTCGCTCATGACCTCGTCATAGGACGGTACCGGCTTATTCATTTTTGTAAAGTATACCTTCCCGTGGAATACGACGGCGCGCTCTAAGTCAAGGGCCTGTGCGCGCTTGATCATGTTTTCGATACCTTCCTTGGCGAGGGTTTCGCTGGACATTGTGCTGACAGTCAGAGGTTCTATGCCCAACGCCTTCATCCTCTTTCGATTTTCTTCCACATTTCCGGCGGTTATAATTCTGTCTGCTACTTCTGACCCGCGGTAACCTATCTTTGCTATCTGTTCAAGTTGCTCCCAGGGATCCTTCCTCATATCCATAAAGCCGATAAAGCCAGCCTTAAGCTTTTTTGTCATTTGCGTCCTCCTTTGATTTTTGTTGCAATTCTGGTATTGATTAGTTAATAAATAAATTTGCCGGTTTAGCTCCGGTTTAATTTGTGTCAAATACTGCCTCGGGGCAGCTAATAAAGCCTGAAGGAAGCGCTTCGGGACGGTCGGGACGGGATGTCATCTCATAAACCTTTCCGGACCTGTCACACTCTACCGCCGCATGGACAATTTCGATTGCGTGGAGCGCAAGTTCCGCTGAGCAGCGATGGGCGCGGTCGTTGCGGATGGCCCATGCAATGTCCGCGACGCCTATGCCGCGGCGGCTAGCTGCCCACATCATTGCCATGAAATCCTGCTCTTGTGAACCAGGCATCCTGAAAGCGCGCTCCTCTCCGGAGTAGCCGTGCGTAAGAGGCATATCGATGTATTCTTTCCCGCCATTGACGAGCAGCTTTACCGGGCCGCCGAAGGTATTCGGGTCGGGACATATTAGGGTACCATTTGTTCCGTATACTGTAATACCCTGAATATCGGGACCGAAGAACCCTTCGTCACAGCAGGTCAGCGTTCCGTAGACCCCGCTCTCGAACTCAAGAGATACCTGAATAATTGTCGGACTGTTTAGCGGCAGAGGTTGCTTGTAATTGGGGTGGAACGGGTTGTGATAGACCTTGTTCTCATGGGTACGTCCAAATCCGGCAACACGTTTTACTGGTCCAAACAAGTTTACCATAGCGTGGATATAGTAGCCGCCCATGTCAAAGGGAATTGTTCCGCCGTCGTCCAAAACAAAGGGTTTTGTGTCATGGACGATCTTGCCGTTGTCATGATATCCACGGATGATGACAGCATGGACTGATAGTGGGATTCCGACAAAGCCATCGTCGATCAGCTTTCGGCATGTCTGGTACCCTGCACCGAGGAATGTGTCGGGGGCGCAGGACAGGCGAAGCCCCTTCGACTTTGCCAGATCATAAAGCTCCTTTGCTTCTTCGAAATTTACGGCTAGCATCTTTTCACTGTACACGTGCTTGCCGGCTTCGAGAGCCGCTTTTGTTACTTCATAATGTGAACGCGGATATGTAGTGTTTACGACAATTTCGATTTCCGGATCGGCGTAGATTTCTTCATTTGTCATCTGTCGGATGTTAAACTCCTTTGCCCGCTTTTCGCTTCGCTCAGGAATGATGTCAGAGCAGCCGACCACATCGAGAATGTCGAATCGTTTTGTCATATTATCCAGATAAGTGTAACTGATTGCGCCGGAGCCGATAAGTCCGACTTTAACCGTTTTTGGTGCCATTTGCTTTTCTCCCTTCATTTTACAGTTATATAAATCCGGATTGGATTATTCAACAAATCCTGTTTCCTTCATGTTGAGATAGGCTGCATTCAAGGTCTCATATTGGGTGAGGTTGAACTGGAAGTCCTGCTCAACTATTGCCCATTCAAGCCCAAGGTCAAGCCCGGCTTTCAGACAGCCTGCCAGGTCCAGTTTGCCTGTACCCGGTGTGGTAAAGCGCGGCATCACATTTACGCTGCCATCCGGCCTCTTTTGCTCCACTTTGCCTTCAGCAAAGTCCTTAATATGCAGTGCAAACAGCCGATCTCCAAGCTCGTTGATTACTCGGACCGGATCGCATCCCGCATATGCGCACCAACCGACATCCAGCTCGAACTTCAGATGTTCGCTATTGGCGGCCATCAAATAAAACGCCGGAACTCCTCTATATGTAGTTGTAAACTCACAATCATGGTTGTGGAATGCGAAATTGATTCCTTCCTTTGCCAGCTCTGCGGCGAGGCTTTCGAAGGTTTCGATCTCCTTCATGATTTCGTCATAGGTGGGCTTCTCAATGTTCATGCCAAAACGGTGCATTCCCACGACTCCCACATATGTAACTACATTTTTTACTCCAATTTTATGAGCCTTCTCAGTCAACTCTGATACTGTAGGCGTGGGTCTTCCCGGAAAGTTCATATAACCAAGCGTAAGCGGCTGTATCCCAAATGACTGTACCCTATTCAGGTTTTCCACGGGATCACCGTCGCGAAACAGTATATCGCCGTTTTCAAAACCCTTGTAACCCAGTTTTGCATAGGACTCCAACAGTGCATAGATGTCCACGTCCGAATTACCAAAGGGCATAAATCCAATAAATCCTGCTTTCATTTTACTCATAATAAATTTCCCCTTTTCAAAGTTTTAATATTACAGCTTTGAGGCAATGCCCCAAAAGCTCTTTTACAAAGTATCTTGCATTTCCTTATATTCTCATCATAATTTCATAACTGCCAAGCATAAATTCAAAATTTATATGGCTTACGCAAAGGTAGTCGGTTGTATGATAGCTACGAAGTACTTATCCACTACATCTATCGGTTGCATGATAGCTGAAAAGCACTTATCACATTGCTTCATGAAGTGTACGCCTTATAATCTCATTTTGCAGCTTGTAGTCGAGATTTACAAAGTACTCGCAGTATCCCGCTATTCGCACCACCAGGTCCCGATGCTTTTCGGGTTCGGCCTGAGCGGCTTTCAATTGCTCCGCATCCACATAATTGACCTGGAGTTCCGGCCCAAAGTGGCGCACATAGGTTCTTAGAAGTTGAGTAAAGGCTCTGGTGCCGTTGCGGTCCTTGACTACCGACGGGCTGAGCTTCATGTTCAGAGCATAACACCCCGTAACGTTGGAGTGATCCAATTTCAGGACTGAATTGATAAGCGCGGTCGGACCGTTACAGTCGGCACCCTGAGATGGGCCTACACAGTCGCTGATAGGCTCGCCCTTAAGGCGTCCGTTTGGAGTGGCGCCAAGTCTCTCCCCAAGAGATATGTGTCCGTTGTAGCTAAATACGTTCATGACAAAACGTGAATCCGGAAACTCGCGCTGGTCATTGAGTTTTTTGACACTGGCGCAATAGGTGTCATACAGACGTTTTGCCATAATATCGACTTCATCGATATCATTACCAAATTTGTCGATACCGGAATCTATCTGCCTGCGCAAAAGCTCATTTCCTGCGAAGTTATTCTCCAGAATCCCATAGAGCACAGAAAGTGTCAGTTTTTTGTCCTCAAATACAAACTTCCTAATCATCGAGAGGGAGTCTGCGGCAGTTCCCAAGCCCTGGCCCGAGATAGAGATAGGGGTTCCGGTGACCGGTCCTCCACGGAAATAGTCGAGGCCTTTCTCAAGACAGCCCTCAACAAGAGCTGAGGCAAAGGGGTCCTGACAGGTTTGGCGGATATTGCGGATTATGTCGTTGCCCACCTTACCCATCCTGCTTACATCCTCTTCGATTTTCGCCACAACCGCGTCCACAAACTCATCTATATCTTCAAAAGTGCGTGCATCTTGATGGGCCTCCCGCAGCAGCTCAAGAATATATTTTGGGAAAAATACCAAGCCGCATGATGCCCAGTTGCTGTCCTTGCCCTGTATCATAATCTCGGTACAACCCTGATTATAATAATCGCGGGCTGCTTCAATGGACATACCGGTACTTGCAAGGTTTGGTACCCACACGCTGTCATTGAGTATCAAAGGTTGGCCTCCACCTGACTTAATGGTACGGACAGCCTCTTCATACAGCCAGGCAGGGGATTTGTCCGGATCGATACGGCAGGACAGATTCGGATAGGGCAGCCTGAGCATTGACATGACTTCGAGGACCATCTTTGTCAACGCATTTGATGCGTCTTCTCCGGCAACTACATCCACACCCCCGACCGTCATGCTCTGCACTGTGCGCATTTTTGGCTCGTTTATCTTGTAGAAAAGCGCACATATCAATTCCCGTGCACGCTCCGGAGTAATGCGCCCAGCTTTCAAGTCATCGCGGTAGAAGGGGTACATATACTGGTCAAATCGCGAAAAGCTCATAGCACATCCGTTATCAAGGTTTGCTATTAGGTGCGTGTACCAGACCAGCTGTATGGCTTCAAAGAAAGTCTCAGGCTTTTCGAAGGATATTTTGTCGCTTACCCGGGCAAGCTCTTCCAATTCGGCCTTTCGCTCGCTGTCAGGTTCGACAGTAGCAGCGTCGCGAAGTGCTTTGGCATATTTTCTGATATATGCAATGGCCGCTTCGACAGCAATCTTTGTGGATTGATAAAATGTCTTTTTCTCAGGGTTCGTTGAGGCGTCGAGACGCTCGTTGATTTCTCTCAAAATGTCGCCATAACCACGTTTCACAAGATCTTTGTAATTGAGGTTTGTGTGGTTGGCAACATCCCAGTTAAACTCAACCACTGGAGCATGCACATCGTCGCCGTAATAATAATTGAAGTGGCGCTCTAATATACCTCCCACACCCGAAACCCCAAAAGTAGGCTCATCTCTGTACTCCTCTGTCATTTCCTTGATAAGCCGCTGCAGATAGGGGTACTTGATGTTTGCGTTATAATGATCCCGCGCCATCAGGGAAGCGAAGCGGCTGTAGTCGGATCTACGGTTATTGTCGGACCTAAATACTCCGTCCTCAAACGCAGTACCGCGCATTTTGTAAACAGTTGGTGTCTTGCCCTGTTTGGAAAGATTCAGATATTCCTCCAGAACTCTTTGCGCCTCGTCGCGAAAGTATTCGTATGGCAGGGCGCTGCGCTCTTCATCAACGGGCCACATTCCGGTAATAGACCCTGCAATCTGGTCCGCTGGATATACCGGTAAATCCACGTGGTCGAGGTGATAGGCAAAGGCCTTGGCATGCCTGATAGGACGGGGCTGACCGACGGTGTTTTTCAACGAAGCGGAGAGATTCCGGTAAAGCAGGGTCTGGCGAAGGCCGGCGTCGTTTAGCTTTTGTGTCTGGTCGCGCATGGCTATGATGCGTTGCGTCATATATCGCCTGTTAAGCTCGTCATTTTCCATGACGACATTGAGATCCACGGAATCGGCAATACCGGTTGACATGGCAGAACTACTCCTTTCTAAAATGTAAAGATGACCTTGTAAGCTTCCCGGTTTTCTATCATCTCAGCACCCTTCTGGCACTCTTCCGCCGGAAGTACGTGGCTGTAGAAGTCTTTCGGGTTTAACTTACCCTCCTCAATCAGCTGTATTATCGCATCATGTTCGCGGTGTTCACGATAAGGCCAATTCAGCATATGTATGCTTATATTGTTTGGCAGTTCAGTTAGGTTGATGTTTGCGGTGGCTTTGCTCAGTACGCCGTAGACCGAAACTCTGCCACCAGGAACGAGAAACTTTGCACCTTCCTTGATGACATCTACGCTGCCAACGCAGTCGATAACCAGGTCCACTTTACGGTCCCCCATGGCTTGTGCCACATCGACTTTGTGAGAGTTGACAGTTAGATCTGGCTTTGCTACTCCGACTATCTTTTCGAGGCGGTCGTCGTGGTGCCCGACACAGCCTACCCAGCCCGCTCCCAAAAGTTTGGCAAAAAGGGCAACACCGTTCGCCACGGCGCCATCGCCGTATATAAGGACATCCATGCCTTCCTTCATACCGAAGTTTTTCAAAGCGCTGAAGTTTTCCTTAAAGGTTAAAAGCATTACGGCATCAACGTCGTCAATAAAGTCGGGAATCTTCTTGACGAGATAGTCAATCGGGTCTATTTTTGCTTGAGCTTGACCCGGTGCAGAGACATTATCTTCGTTCATCGCCTCTATGTCCTGGATGACGCCATATTCAACGGCCATGCCAAATGTTGAGGAATAGGGCGGAGGAGGCGTCTTCCCAAGGGGGCTGGTTACGCGGTCGCCAACTTTGAAGTTCCTTACTTTCGAACCACACGCAACAACGTGGCCAACCGACTCATGCCCTATAATAGTGGGATATTTAATCGGCATGTCTGCAAGCTTGTTGTGCACTATTTTTCTATCAGTTCCACTGCAGTATCCACATGCGGTGATCCTTACTAGACATTCGTAGTCACCGTATTCGGGTACGGGAAGCTCCACGACTTCGAGTTTCCCCTCTTCCACGACGGCTATGGCTCTCATAGTCTTCTTATCCATTAATACCGCACTCCTATATCTTTTTGCAACGCCAAGTTCTATTTGCTACTAACTATTCGCTAGTAACAATTTTCTACTAATTATTAACTACTAAGTTTGTCACTAAGTTTGCTCTAAGTTTGGTACTAATTATTGGCTACTACGTTTGTAACGAAGTCTGGTAACTAAGATTGTAACTAAGTTTGCAACCAAGTCTGGTAACTAAGTTTGCTACGAATAAATTGTTACTAAATTGTCTTTAGAGAAATTTGAAAGTGACTTGAAGGAGATTTGAATTTCAATTCTCATCTGCAAGTCGATGCATCAAATCTCTTGTTGCAGGATAAAGCGCTGAGAAAACTTCGTAGTTTAACGCGTACTTTTCGGGATCGTGCGGCTCAACAACATCAGTTTCCTTAATGAATTGCACACCTTGAGCCACGTCATTGAACAGACCTACACCAACACCTGCGGCAGCAGCTATGCCAAGGGAGCAGGCATCGTCGGCAGGCACTGACAGACCGGCCAGAGTGATATTGCAGACGTCTGAAATAATCCGTTTCCAGATTACAGAATTGGAGCCGCCGCCAATAATTCTCATCTTTTCAATGGGGTGCCGCTCCCTCAATACGTCAAGGATAGAGCGAAGGGCAAATGCGACGCCCTCAAGGGCTGCGCGCATGAAGTGCTCTCGCTTATGAACCTTGGACAAACCGAAGAATATGCCGCGGGCATTGGTATCAAATATCGGGGATCTTTCACCGTCAAGATAAGGTATATACACTAATCCGTTACTGCCCGCTGGTACTGTTTCTGCAAGAGCATCAAAGTTTTTGACATTGCTTTCTGACAATACATCCATAAGCCATGTAACAGAGGCACCGGCGTCCTGCGTTGTTCCTAGGACCGAGTATGTATCTCCACCCAGATCCAAGAGGTTGAAGATCCTCTTTTTCTCGTCGATAAAAGGTGAATCGGTGCACTCTGCAATCCAGGATGTAGTTCCCAAGCAGCAATATGTGTCACCGGGGCGAGTGTTAGCTGACCCCGCTGCAGCGCATGCACCGTCGCCGCCGCCTGCTATGACGGGGATTCCTTCGGGGATTCCCAACTCCGCAGCGCTGTCCGCAGTCAGTGTGCCCACAACATCGATACTTCGATGCAGCTCAGGAAGTTTTGACATATCGATTTCGAGTTCGTTAAAAACAGCAGTGTCGTAGACACATTTTTTAATATCCATCAACTCTCCGTGACAGGCATCGGAGTAGTCACTGGTGTCAATATTTCCTGTGAGCTTAGCGACTATGTAGTCCTTTGACTGCAAAAACTTTTCGGAATTACGATAAATGTCGGGCTCCTCTTCCTTTATCCAGAGTATTTTACAAAGGCTTGAACGGGCATCAAGGATGTTTCCCGTTAACCGGTACATACGGTCCGCTCCGACCGTGGCGCATACCTTCTCATATTGCTTTGCGGCACGTGAATCGGAATGGATCATTGCGTTATATAGCGCTTTGCCGTCCCTGTCAACTGGAATACACCCCAGCATATGACCGCTTACTCCGATGGCGGCAATATTCTTTATTGCCTCAGGATGTTTTTCGGCCAACATATGGGTGGTCTTTACGATTCCGTCCCACCAGTCTTGAGGATTTTGTTCGGCATAACCTGTTTTTGGGACCAGTGTCCCGTAAGGCAGGGAAGCCGAAGCGACCTGGTGACCGTCAGAATCAAACAGGGAAGACTTTACGCTGCTCGTACCTACATCGAATGCCAGGATAGTAGCTTTCATTGTTATCCCCTCCAGCTATTCAGTAAGCCGCTACTGTTTTGCCTCCATATCGAAGGACAATATCGTTCCAATCTTTTATCATATCAGCCTCTGGTGTCATGTACTCCTTCTGACTCAATCCGATGTTTGATGCCTTAGACGTCCCCAGATTGTGGTAAGGCAGGAGTTCTACTCCGTCAAGGTTTGGCATGTCTATTGTGAGCTGCGCTATTGCACGGAAATGTTCATCATTGTCGTTTAAGCCCGGTATGATAGGACACCTCACCGCAACCTTTGCTCCCAAATCGTGGAGCCTGCGAAGATTGTCCATAACTCTCTGCTTATTTGCTCCCGTATACTTTTTTAGCATCTCAGCATCGGTCATCTTATAGTCAAAAAGGAAAATGTCAGTGTATGGCATAACCTTTTCATATACTGAGAATGGATGCATACCGTGGGTCTCGACAGCGCAGTGGATTTTTGCGTCGCGGCAAAGTCTAAGAACTGCAAGGGCAAAATCGAGTTGCAACAACGCTTCTCCACCGGAAAGCGTTATACCGCCGGACTCTTCGTAAAAGATTCGGTCACGCAACACCATTTGGAGAACTTCTTGGGCGGTTACTTGCTCTCCGTAAATCGCCAGAGCCGCCGACGGACAAGCCTCTACGCATTTTGAGCAGAGATTACATACACTTCGGTCAAAGACATGTTTTGAACTCTCGATTTTATGGGCGCCTGTGGGACAAACCGCAACGCAGCTTCCGCATCCCAAGCACTTACCTTCGTTGCATGACAACTCGGGATTTGGGGAGATTCCTTCCGGATTGTGACACCATACGCATCGGAGATTGCAACCTTTTAAGAATATTGCGGTTCGTATCCCGGGGCCGTCGTTAATTGAAAACCTCTGGCACCCGAAAATAATGCCCGTGGTCTGGCCAAGATCAGTAACTAACATTGACTTTTCTCCTGCGACATAATTAAGATTTGAAATAATCAACAGCTGTGAAATAATCTAAGGCTGTGGAACTATCTTAAGCTACGAAACAATCATAATCTATGAAATAATCAAAGGCTATGGGACAACATTTCAGTGGATCAATTACAAGCTGTGAAATTCAGGCATACCCGGCGCGTCAAATTTCACATCAAGATATCGTGCCGCTTCCCGCAACACCGTTTGATAGTTTCCGTAGATACCTCCGACATGGTGGATATATGGTCCAAAAACAAGTTTCTCTTCCCACTGTTCCCAATTGTCGGTTTCAAACCAGACATATGTACCTGTGGTGGGGGGACCGTCTGTCGCTTTGCCATCTCCGGCAAAGAGGTAATAGTCGCCGTTGATGCTGTCAAATCTGCAAATCGTAATGTTGCCCTTTTTCAGTTCCCAACAGCCGTTGAAGTTTACAAGGGAAGCCTTTGAATCTTTGTCCTTAAGTTCGTACGGGAACGGACCGCAGTGCCAAAGGAGCTCGGCGTTGTCGTTTTCAGGATGCCGAATGGTGAGGTCGGCAAAGAATGGCGGATCTTCACCAAATGAGCATGCGCTCAGCATTTCAAGTGTAATCGCGCCGTAGACGTCACCCTCACAGGAAATCTGATAGCCCTGTGAGGCAAGTTCTCCAATAGCGATACAAGGAGTACCCTTCCAAATCGAAGAGGAAGGCCAACAGGAAAGTGATGCACAGGCACAACCTTCTCTGCGCATGGCATTGCGTATTGCAAGTGTCTGTGCAAGCGTGCGCCTGGTGCCATCCGCTGCCGCTTTTTCCATGGGAGTGCAATCAACACGGGAGGTAAATTCCCTGTAGTACTCTTCAAGTTCGTGATCATTGCTCACCATCAGCTTCTCAGCTTCATCCGCTATTGCCGAGGGAGAGATGGGTATGCACTCGATGCCAAACCTCTCAATAAGTTCGGCTTCGTTTGAAACAACACTCATAAATGGTGCTGGACGGTCGCCAATACGCGCAATCTTTAAGTTTTTCAATGACTTAACAACCGACACGACGCGTAAGAAAGTATCAAAACCATTTCTAAACTTGTCGCTGTCCGGATCGCAGTTTACTATGTAACTGTATTTAATACCGCAGCGGCGTAGTACTTTTGTCGCGGCAATTATACCGCACTGAGTATCCCGCCCTCTTGCCTCAAAGGTATTCGGCACCTTATCCCGCGGCCCCCAAACCAGAACAGGGACATTGAGCCTCTTGGCAATACCGGCGGCAACCGTCTCCTCGCCAAAATCACAAAACAGCAGAAACAGCGCGTCGATCTTGTGTGTGATAAACTTGTCGACGATGGGATCGATTTTGTCCGTCTCAAAAGCAATCCCGTTTTCACAAATGTCATCGATATCCACAATAGTCACAATATCTGGCCGAATCTGCCGAATGATGTTCATGGTAATATCTTTTTGTTTCTTTGCAGCTTCCATACTGAGAAAGCCCCGCTTTATAGGAGCCACGCCGATGGTTAGGGACCTTTTTGGCATTTTAGCAACCTCCTCATATATACTTATGTTTTCGTCGTTATTCTCTTGTTTTCTCAGTTATTCTAGCTTTTTAAAAAAGCAGTATGTGAATAAAGTAAGCATCAAGTGCCTTCTTTCGAGAAAATGGGTACAGCAAACAAAACGTCGTCGTTTTCAGCTTTATTTGGCGATGGTATACCCACTTTACTCGCGGCAGCAAACCTCCTATATCCAACAGGGTCATGGCTAAAAAACCAGCCCTAAATTCCTTCGTTCTGCCTATCCACAAGATGGGTGTCAGAGATGCTCCATTGCCGAGTCGTTGCTCTGATGGTTAAATTATGACTGACTACCAGCTCTTTTGTAATTGCCAGGTTTACTAAGTTAACTAAGATTTGATATCGTTCCGGTGCGACGCTTTCACCGGCATTCATTGATTTGTGCTAAGCTATAGAATTTCGTTTGGTTACGCAGTCGCTCTTTCCGTTGGCCTTTGAATGTCTGTGACCAGTTTTGCAGGGTCGTACGTAACACCTTTTGTGACAATCGCGTACATTACCCGAATCAGCTTGCAGCTCAAGGCCACAATTGACTGCTTCTTCTTTAATGGGTTCTGCGATCTCGTCGTGTAATATCTGTGGATTTCTGCAAATTCAGGGTTCTTTGCAACAAGCGGCATTACGGCCTGGAAAAGGATTGCTCGTAATCGGCCTCTTCCTCGCTTGCTAATAGTTGTTTGCCCCTTGTGCTTTCCGGAGCTGTTTTCCCGTATGGCCAGCCCAGCAAGCTTCTGAATTTGCTTTGGAGACTCAAAGCGTCGTATGTCTCCTATCTCTGCGAAGAATCCGGCTATCGTTATGAGCCCTACACCTTTGATTTCAAACAGCTCTTTCACTCCGGGTATCTCCATACACAGCGATTCTAACACGGATACTATCATGTCGTATTGGTTGCTCTTGTTCAAAAAATCTTCAAGCAGTAACTGGATCTCAATTCTCGCGGCGGCTGTGCCTTCGGTGCATCCGATACTTTTTCTTGCTGCTTCACACAGGCTCTTGGCTCTCTTTATTCCCACAGCTCGTATCTTGGCTTCCCGCCACAGTTTATTTATACCGTCCTCTCCCAGTGCCAGCACGTCTGCCGGCAGCGGCGCTGCTTGTAGTACCATCAGACTCCCTACGCCGTCAAACTTTCCAAACACATCATCGTACTCCGGGAAGTATATCTTCAACCACCGCTTCACGTGATTTTTCAAAGCTGTGATCTCTTTGAGCAGTCGCATACGTAGGTTTGACGCGACTCTCAGATCCGCATAGATACCTTTAGGAATGTATGGTGCGCTGTACCGACCCTCTATCACTAATCGGGCGATCAGCTTCGGGTCCTTTCGATCCGTCTTACTTGGATGGTTATCGTCCATCTCCTTGCTCTGCTTTACATGGTACGGGTTTACCAAAACAAGCTTTATTCCCTCGTCCTCCAGGAACTCTGCAAGGCTGAACCAGTAGTGGCCGGTTGGTTCTGCTCCAACCATCACATGCTGCTTTCCTACGCGTTGCTGAAGACCCTGGATCCACGTTTGGAACCTTTGGAACCCTTCTCTCGTATTCTCAAATTTGAACACCTTACCAAGCTCTACGCCTCGCCAATCGAATGCTCTCGCGTAATGAAGCTCGCTTGCGATGTCCACTCCGATGACAATGGTCTTCTCTGTCACTTGACAAATCTTCGCGTCTTGTTTACAATTCATGTTGGTACTCCCTTCTAGATGCGTATTGTATTAGGGCTTTGACCCTGTTGGCATCATTTTATGGGAGTGCCTCTTTTTTTGCAAACTTCGTTTTTGTTGATTACGGGAATGCTCCATGTCTAATTTGTTTTTCCCTAGTGACATAGCTGATTTATAGTACAAACTATGTAAACCAACAAGGTGTTTGTACGATATTTTTATCTATTAATACAATACATCTTAAATTGATGATATACCTGTAACCTCAATTTGTCAACATAGTTTTCAAATCACGTGACATTTTCACTTGAACGAAACTTATACCTAATATGTGTGCTTGTGATTACCTTCTTTGATTGGATCATTATATGTAAATAATGCGCTTTTTTGCCTTGCTACGTTGGGCACTGCTACATCCCGTTACGTTGCGAAATACCGCTTGGAAACCGGTGCCGGAGGTATAAAGTTTTCGCCAATAGACGCAAGAACAACTGCCAAAATTGACAATACTTATGTACGATGATATCATATAAAATCTTGAATAAACTAATCCTAAAACCATGTTAATCATTGATCAAAAGGCAGGTCAAAAATGGCAAGAACTCACGATTTAACAGTGGGAAATGAAACGAAAGTAATGCTAAAATTAGCGTTTCCCATGATAATTGGGAACTTGATTCAACAATTATATAATGTTACAGATACGATTATCGTAGGTAGATTTATTGGTCCTAATGCCCTTGCTGCAGTTGGTAGTTCATTTTCGGTCATGGTTTTATTAAATTCAATAATATTAGGTTTTTGCATGGGCAGCAGTACTGTATTTTCAATTTTATATGGTGCAAAAGAAATCGATAAGTTGAAAAACAGCTTTTTTATTTCTTCCTGTTTGATTGGACTACTTTCATTGGTTATTAATTTTCTTGCACTATTTTACATTGATGATATTTTGCTTCTTTTAAGGATTCCTCAAGAAGTATTGGAAGATACAAAAACTTATTTACAAATCATTTTCTATGGTATTATTTTTACCTCAGCTTTTAACTATTTTGCAGCGATTTTGCGCAGTCTGGGCAACACGGGTATACCACTGATCTTTCTCGCAACCTCTGCCATAACTAACATAGTACTGGACATTGTTTTTATAGTTCCACTGAATATGGGCGTCGGCGGTGCTGCATATGCGACGATTATTGCTCAAGCAATTTCCGCCGTAGCTTTAGCTGTCTATTGCATTAGAAAGATTCCGATAATCCGTCTAAAACGCAAGCATTTTCGAATTGACATGAACATAGTTAAAAGGATAGGAAACAATTCAGTTCTTACAAGTATACAACAATCTGTTATGAATTTTGGAATCCTAATGATACAAGGATTAGTAAACAGTTTTGGTGTATCAGCTATGGCTGCATTCGCAGCAGTTGTGAAAATTGAAAGTTTTGCATATTTACCCGAGCAGGAACTAGGTAATGCATTTTCTACCTTTGTTGCTCAGAATCATGGTGCAAAAGAACGGAGACGTATACGAAATGGGATCCGTTCTACCTCAATAATCATTACAATTTATGGTGTATCAGTTTCATTATTGATCATATTATTTGCTAAACCTTTGATGAGTGTTTTTATCAGCGCTAGTGAAACAGAAATTCTTCAAATTGGCATGCAATATTTATTTATCGTAGCAAGTTTTTATTGCTTGATAGGATATTTGTTTATGTTCTATGGATTATATCGTGGCATAGGGAAGCCAGAGGTGTCCATAATCCTCACTGTCATAAGTCTTGGCACAAGGGTGATCCTAGCCTATACACTTTCCTCAGTACCCTCAATAGGTCTTATAGGCATATGGTGGGCAATCCCTATTGGCTGGGCCTTAGCAGATATCATAGGTTTATATAAAATGAAAATGTTGAAAGATTAGTATCTTATGGATATTTATGACGGTGTTTTTTAGCGATATGTGTAAGCTCATCTGCATTGTGAATATGCATAAGGCTTAAATATGTAGGTGTTTTATGGTAGAATATCTAAGTATGAGATGGAATTGCAGACTGGAGGATGATACATTTGAGAAAACAGTTTATTTACGTGTTAAAGCTGATACCGGCTTTGCTAAAAGAGGAGAATTGGACTGAAAAGGAAGAAGCAATAACAGCAAGACACTTTAGAAAGCTACAGTCATTACTTAAAGAAGGCAAGCTTATTTTAGCAGGCAAGACCGATGGATTGGATGAAAATACCTTTGGGATCGTTATTTTTGAGGCTGATTCAGAAGAGGAAGCAAGATCCATCATGGAGAGCGATCCCGCAGTTGCAGAGGGAATAATGAAGGCAGAATTATTTCCCTATCGAGTTGCATTAATTAAAGATTCTGTTTAACATATATTTGCTTCAACATATGTAAAATGATGGATATCCATACATGTAAGATCGTAACAATCTTAAACCCAAGGAGAATCACGTCATGGAAAAACTCATAAATCTTGTATTACCGGTTGCAAAAAGCATTCTTTTTGCAATTGTGGTATTAGTGGTTGGACATTTTGTAATAAAATATATAAACAAAAGAATAAATAAGATAGTTGATAATGCGAAGTTTGACTCAACGCTAAAACCCTTCATTAAATCATTTGTAAGTGCAGCTCTCAAAATACTGTTAGTAGTTGCAGTGATCAGTATTCTAGGAATTGAGACATCATCATTCGTTGCTCTTTTTGGAACAGCGGGTTTAGCGATTGGCCTAGCCTTCCAAGGAACATTATCGAACTTTGCCGGCGGAGTCCTTATACTTATCACAAAGCCATTCAAGGTCGGTGACTTCATCGAAGCTACCGGATATAGTGGCACTGTTGAGGGGATTCAAATTTTGTATACTAACCTTGTAACTCCTGATAACAAGGTCATCCATATACCTAACGGTAGTCTATCTAACGCTAGCATCATGAATTATTCGGAAAAACCCATGAGAAGGTTCCAGCACAATTTCAGAGTTGCTCATGATGCTGACCACAGAAAGGTCATAAAAGTGTTGACTGAAGTTATTGAAAACCATCCACTGATACTTGATGATCCAAAACCCTTTGTACGAATGACCGAGCATGGTGATAGCGCAATTGTATACACGGTCAGGGCATGGGCGAAGTCTGAAGATTTCTGGACTGCCAACTTCGATGTGGTTGAACTGGTAAAACAACGCTTCGATGAAGAAGGGCTATCAATACCACACCCACAAATGGATATACATATAAAAAACACAGCTGAATAGTACAGCAGGCAAATAAAATCTGAACCCGACAAAACAAGATCGACTTGCTTTGAAAGGTTCGGATTATTCAGTTTCATAACTCAATATTTCATGGCTTTCGCCCCATAGCTTTCGGCGGAGGTATATTTCTGCCCTTGTCTGATCTTCATAATCTCTTGGATTGAGTCATATAGATAACAGACGGATAGCATAAACCGAGAGTCAAAATCATCAAACATTATATCGCAAAGTAGATATCATTTCTGATTGATAATCGAGTAAAAAATATATTAAATAACGACATTTTTCGTTGTTTTATGCACACTTCAGCATTATAATAAAATTATGGAAATATAAATTAGTATTTTTGACTATAGGGAGATTACATATAAATCACCGTATTGGTTGTTGATTCAGCTCGGTAAGGTAAGAGTCATTCAATTAAAAGAAGGATACCGAAAGACGGCAGATAGAACCGAGTGAACGTGTGAGGAGGGCAGAAAGAATGAAGGTACAGATGGATGATCTAAAAAGCCTTTTGCGTCTTTCGTTCCGGTCTGAAAATAAGCTTAGCATCAAGGCTGTCAAAAAAGAAAACCTGCCGTTTTTTGGGGGCTGGGTTGCTGTTTCCGTATGGCTTTACGCATATTTTCTGCCGATGGGGGACTTTGCCATCAAAGTAAGTCTGTTTGAGTCGATCGTGGGCGACACGACCTTATACTTTTATGTCATGTTGATTACCGGCAGCTTGATACCTCTTCTTTTTGAAGGAAGGAAGTTTGTTTCCGCTTCATTTTACAGCGTGATCGTTTCTTTACTCTGTTATACTTCGGTGTTGTTTATTGGGCCGGGCATCTCTTCCAAGATCATTATGCTGATTGCTGTACCTTGTATAGCTCACATTTTCATCTCACATGTGTACGCATTTTTTATGGTCCTTAACAATTCGGAAAAGTTTTATTCATTGATACTCGTTGTGTTGCTACCAAAGCTATTAATGTATTTAAAGCCACTGGTAAACAATACTGAGCTTCGGATCCATCCTTTTATCATCCTTATTTTGCTCATTATGATAGCCCTGGCATTCAGCACCTATCATATTAAGGCCCATTCAGAAACGGTACCTTCCTTGCAAAAAGTAAAAGCACCCAAAAAGGCATATTCTCTGATGCCCGTGATTTTTATCGTATTTGCCTTAAACGATGTGGTAGCGCCGGCCACTCTCGAGCAGATAAGCGGTTTTGATAAGAGCCAAGTTGAAAGCTTGTACTTTATCGGAATTCTGGCGGGTCTTGCTTTGATCCTCCTCCTGCAAACCCGTTTTTCGATGAACCTATGCACGATGCTAAATCTTTCCCTTGCATTTTTAACGCTTGGGTTTGTAATAGATATCGTTCGAATGCAGTACCCGAACGCGGGACTTATATCAGCCTTGTGCTTCGGAGTCGCCTACCCCATAGGTATTGTCAATATTTATTATCTCGCGGGATTTATGATCAAGAAATTTAGAAGCTTATATTTTTATCGGACCGGCTTTTTACTTTCTTCCGTTTGCTATTTAGTCGCAACGTTTTTTGTGAAGATTTTTGGGCAGGTTGAGGTAGTGCTGCCATCCGTGCTGATAGCCCTTGTTTCAATCTGTTTTCTGATCATGTTTTTTCTATTGTCCCCCTTTTTTGTTAAGATGCTGTATTCGGGAGAATGGATCGACGACTCCTACCGCGAGGATATCAGTCACCACTCTCGACTGGAGGCCAAACTGAAGGATTATAAGCTTACACCTGCCGAAATCGAGGTGTGCAGCCTGCTCCTGGACGGATATACACTTCGACAAATTTCAGCCATTCAATCCAAAGCCTATGCCACCATAAATACATACTGTACGTCCATATATCGAAAGCTTGGCATCAACAGTCGTGTTGAACTGTTGCTGCTGCTGCAGGAATACAAAAAATAACAAATGCATGTTCTTACCCCCCTCTCATTAGTTCTAATGAGAGGGGGGTATTTTCGTATATCACTTAAATTACTGAGGTGACTACTAATATTTTGCAAGCTATAGTTTATGTGTCCCCGGAAGCTGATTAGGAGGTGTTCTACTTGGGATTGATGAATAGGTTCAAAGAAATGTTCTCTAAGTCAAAATCCGAAACTTCTAAGTCACATAAGAAAGGAACAACGATCAATGGTATCCAGACCCGATATGGGAAAAAGCTGAATCTCAGTTACGATGAAAAGTTAAAACTGATTGAAAACCTGACGCCTAGGGAAAAGGAGACCTTTTACATTTTGCTGGAGGGTTACAGTCTCAAGGAGACCGCCAAGCTTCTAAATGTTGGATATTCTACTGCCAACACTTATCAAACAGCCATTTATAAAAAACTGAATGTGAACTCACGGGCGGAGTTGCTCATCAATTTTCGGGAAATGTGTGAAACCGATGAGCAATGAAGTCTTGATAACTATCGAGTCCGGCGGTAATATGTCAAGTAGTTAAAACAAAGAATTTCTAATAAGTTACACCTGGAAATGCGTTAGTTTAGTTTTTAAAGGCGCACCTATCTAAGCCCTGCGCAAAATCTATTTTAACAGGGCCTTCTTAAGGGTGGTGGCAGTGTTCTATGCCACCGATGGTTTGTACAGGCGGTTGTCTTTCAGCAGACGAAAGACTAGCCTGACGAGCTTCCGGGCAGTGAGAGCGAGTGCACGCTTATGTTGATACCTATTAACCTCTTTATATTTGAGGTCATAGAAGCGCCTGTACTCCGTGTCGCAACGCACGATAGAGAAAGCAGCTTCACATAAGTAATATTTGAGGAATCGGTTCCCAGACTTAATTTGACGTGTGTTCTGTGCCTCGAACATTCCAGACTGATGCTGGGTCCACGCAAGACCTGCATACTTGGCAACAGCAGCATGGTTTGGAAAGCGGTTGATGTCTCCAATTTCAGCAATGATGCCCGCCGAGAGTACTTTACCAATTCCAGGGATGGATGTGAGTGTGTTGGGGATGTTTTCAAACTGGCGCTCAATTTCCTTATCCAAAGCCTTTATTTGCTCTTACATTGCGCGCATAGAGGAAATGGAGATAGATAAAACCTGATTGACAGAATCGTTGACAGTCTTTGGCAAACGATAGGAACCCCTAGCTGCAGCTTGGACAGCTTTAGCAACTTCAGATGGGTTGGGGAATCTGTTCTTCCCTTTTTCCACAAGGAACTCAACTAGTTGGTCCACATCCATATTGGCTATATCATCCGGAGTTTCAAACTCTTCAATGAGAGCCAGTGCGGTAGAACCATAGGTGTTAGAGAACACCTTTTCCTGGGCCAACCCAGAGCATTTCATGAAGAGGTAGTTCATGAAGCGTTGCTTTTCTCGTGTAAGATTTTGAACAACCGAGAAACGGGTTCTGGTAAGTGTCTGGAGGGCTTTGTATCGGTAATCATCCGAGTATATTGCAGCGGTGATCCTACCAAAGCGAAGATTGTCCGCGATAACGAAAGCGTCAATAGCATCGTTCTTAGGCAGGTCGGGATAAGCATCTTTGAACTTCTTCACTTGTTTCGGATTAAGGACATGGATTCTTTTCTCGAACCTGCCGAGAGCCCCATCCTCGCGGAGGAAGCATGCAAGATTGTCACCGTACACCGAAGTTGCTTCCATACCAAGTATAACTGTAGAAATATTATACTCCTTTAGTGCGGCAACAACGCGCTTTGAAAGGGATTGAGCTCCGCCAAGGTTGTTCTGGACAGTAAATGAGCTGTGTTTTGAGCCGTCTGGCAGCATGATGTATACTGCGTTAATGCGGCTCCCCACATCAATGCCTACGAATAGCTTGTTCACGTTTTCACCTTCTTTCGGGTTAGAATAACGTCAATCGGATCGGCAATACCCATGACACCGGAGCATCGACACCCTCGCATATCAGAATCCAGCTGGAAGCAACCCGTTGCGAACCTCCACTGCAAAAGAGGCTGGCTGATTATCCAGCAAACAGCCGGCGGTTTGAAGCTAACTTCCGGTTCAGGGGAACAGACTTTCTATGAAGTAACCTCTCGGTTCAACAGGAGACAATAAGAGCTTTGCCTGATTGACTTTCTCAATTATATCATGGGCATTGCTGATCCGGTTGACTATTTGGTGACTAGCAGGATCACCGTATAAACATCTTGCAAAACATATTATACGAGGAGGCTATACAATGAAGAAATTATTTATCGTATATCTCAGCATAATACTTATTTTCTCTCTATTTGCATGTAGTACAGACTCCAAAGGAGGCTCAAATATTCCTTCTGACGATCTAAGCGAACAAGAAGAGTATTTTGAAGAGTATTTTGATTTCGATGAAGATACTTATGACGAGTTCGAGGACGAAGATGAAGGATATGAGGAAACAGATTCCAAACAAGACAGCAACAGCGGTGAGAGAGGATTTAAGGCATTCTATGATGCTCGGATGGAGTTTCTGGATCATGTTTGGGAATTGAGCTCGGAAGAGGAGACCGTAATGGCCAAGCATACAATGGTTCTCGCCATGGACACTTGGGCATATGACTATATGAAACCCCTTGTTTATTGGGGCGAGACGCTGGACGAATCAGAGCTTGCTGTAGTAGATAGATTAATCGGCTTGATCACGATAAACACTGCCAAGCTCAAAAGTTATGATATTGAAGTCAAAAGTGATAACCATTACACATTGACCGGTGAAACGGAGAAGGATGAAGAGGTCCAAATCGACGTAGAGTACTTCTCGGATATAGATGCTGTGCATCTTGAGGCTACAAATAACGGCGAGCGTGCGCTGCTATTTGAATATATCAAAACTCCGGAGGGATATGCGGCTCAGTTTTATTTCAATGCCGTAGTTGCGAGCTCCTACAATGTACAAGAAAAGGCAATGTGTGTTTACAGGATCATGTTCTCCGAAAATGGGGGTTCTTGTGCCCGATTTGATGATGTGGAGGAACCTGCTTCCATACTCGGAGGTGTGCCCGGAGAACAAGAATTTATTAAAGGAGCAACACATTGGTTTACCCTTGAAGATGGCAAATTCACCGGCGAGCTGGACGGATCCGCATTTTAGTAGCACTTCAAAACATAATTAAATTACGGGAGGAATATGTAGCATGAAACGGAAAATATTAGCCTTTTTGTTGACCATCTTACTTATTATTGGAGCATCCACTATTACTGCACTTGCCGATGAGGCCCCCTTTACACTTGAAGCACCAATAAATTTGACAGCAGAGCTTAAAAAAGACGATGATGGACAGCCGTATTTCGAACTTAAATTAGATGTGCCCCAGAGCGTAATAGAACTAAATGAAAAAATAATAAATGATGAATTTGAAGGCTACAACATTGCGGAACTGGAAGTTTCCTTTGAGTACAAATTCGGAGATTATGACTGGAATGAAGGTCCGTCACTCTATTGGAATACAAGTCCTTATCTTGAAGACTTTCTTGATAGAGGAACTTATGACTATTATCCATATTACAGCAGCGATGAAGTTGCAGAGATAGACCTCAAGAGCGAGACTTATTACTTTAGAGCACGCTTCTACACATTATGGGGATATGAGGGTGGCTGGATGAACAATAAACTCTACTCGTCCTACTCCAACACCGTTGAGATAGGAAATCCTTCTTACTGGAGCGCTGCAAGCAACTGGGCAACACCGGAATTACAAAGAGCAGCCGAGGCGGGGCTCATACCCGAAAGTCTCAAAGGCGCGGACATGACAAAGCCCATTACAAGGGAAGAGTTTGCGGAAGTTGTTCTCTTGATGTATCAGAAAGCATCAGGCATAACCGATACAAAGCCCTATACCCCGAACCCTTTTACAGATACACAAAACCCACAGATATTAAAGGCTTACCAATTAGGTATCGTCAAAGGCATGAGCACGACGACCTTTGAACCCAAGAGGCTTATCAACCGCGAACAAGTGGCGGCTATGTTGGTTCGCGCAATCAAGCTAATTGCACCGGATGCGGACTACTCAACAGCGGGCGCACCAACCTTTACCGATCAAGCGGATATCTCCGGTTGGGCGCTAGAAGACTGCCTATATATTGCGAAACTTGGCATTATCAAAGGTGATAATGATGGAAGGTTTATGCCACGTGCGGTGACACCTGCACAGATCGCCACAGGCTACGCCAACACTTCAAGGGAGCAGGCTCTTGCCATGAGTGTACGAACAGTGGATAAAATGAACGAAATCAATGATGGCAACTAAAAACACCTCTTTACCCTCCTCATTAGAACTAATGAGGAGGGTATTTGCATATCATGTAAATTACTGAGGTGACTTAGGAAATTTCGTAAGCTATAGTTTAAATAGCCTTGGATCAAAAGGCGAAAATCATCCACTGCCAACACCCAGCATGGATATCAGCAAATTGGAAGAGACAATGAGGAGAGACGCTATGAGGAAAATACATAAGGGCAATAAGGTCATTGCCTGCATTCTTGCAGCTACGATATACATTGCATTGCTTACAGGCTGCGGGGATTTATTGCAGAAAGACCCCGATCCACCTGCAATTAGCAACTTGACAGAAGCTTCGACCACTCCACCGGCGAGCTCCATGACGGAAGAATCCGCTTCTTCGCCTGCAAGTAGCTCCATGACGGAAGATGTGGCCGATCCGCCTTCCGACGATAGTGAAACGGAATACCGTGCATTAGCACAAGAATCGCAGGTGTTCTCGGTAGCCTGCGGAGAAGATGCTCGGTTAGACATTTTCCTGCCCGCCGGAGCGCTTGGGAGCGACACACTACTGGATTTGAAAGCGCTGGAGGGAGGGAACGCGCCCGGATTTTCCCTAAATGAGAAGGGTGGAAAAGGGTTGACCCTGCAAGCACCTGCTGCAATTTGTTATGTGACCTCCGGCGAGCTACCTGAAAACGCCTGCATCATAAAATACAGCGACAACGGCAAGGGTTATACACCGGTTCCCTCGCAGCGATTTCGAAGAGGAGAAACGAGAGGACTGGTGGCTTTTGTACAGAGTTTTTCAAGCTATGGGGTCAAGGTGGTGACCGATGAGGAGCTCGCTGCAATGGTGGATGAGTTGGAACGGACTGGTTTTCACTGGGTTCTAAGTGTAGATGACAAAAATGGCTTTACAGAAACCTATGAGGAAGAAGTAATCACAGAAACCATATACGAGGCCACCCTCGACATGACCCTTGTAAACGTCAAGGCTCCTACGCCCTATGTAATGCACGGCAATTATCAGGGCGCCGCGAAGATGCTTTCCGACGTAAAGGTCAGAATGGATGGTGCTCCAATGTTCTTTTCGCTGGTGGAGGCAACGGACGATATGGCATCTATCACCCTTTATCCGGTGTTCCAGGAATATGAACCGGAGCCGGGTAGTGGACTTCCGCCGCTTGTGGGTCTTATCCCCGTTCGCTATGAAGGCGAGGGGACATTGCACATGAAAAATCCCGTAGATAAGGGAGAAACGGTAAGCGAACATGGCATCAATTTTATGGAGGTAGCAAGGCAGTTTGAAGAGGGCGGGCTTGATCTGCCAGGATTGCAGGAGGAAGACATCCACGTCATCGTGATAACGGAAGGGCCAATGGCCTATGTAACATTGGTTTTGCAACAGGGGAAAAGCGTAACCTTCACCGGAAGTATTGTAGGGGTATCTGCAGAGCAAAAAATTGAAATTGCTCCCCTGATTCCTGATGCGGGGCAGCAAAACAAGCAAGTGGAAAAAACTAAAACCACCTGCACCGAAAATGCTGATGGCTCCTATGATTACGACATGGATGGCGACGGTAAAATCGACTTTACTTTATATCCCCTTATTACAAAATAATAAGGTTATGATCAAGCAACAACAAAGATAGCATTACTCCCGGACTATTGCCATATTTATGACATATAGGGTGAGGCTCAACAATGAAAAAGGCACAGGGCGGGGCACTGCAGTATCAAAAGTAGGAAAATAGGAGGACAAAGTGAAATCTCAGCGAATAAAGAGTATCCGCCTATTGAGCGATCAATAAATTTTCGGAGGTAGCGTACATGAATCTGATAAAAAAAGTAGTCTGCCTGGCGTTTTGCGTTTGCCTACTCTGGGGCCTGGCGAGCACAGCTGTTGCCGCCGATACCATGGATACACGCACGCTTGCCATGGTGAACAAACCGGCAGTTGTTCTGATACAAACCCAGTGGACGGCCGACATCACTTGGTATGAAATCACATTTTATAGTGATTTTGAAGATGATTTGATCTATACGATCGAGGAAATGGTGACAAACGGAACCATTCCTAACACCGAAGAGGCAATGTATTCTGCAATGGTGCAGCTTATGATCGAAAATATGGCCTACTATGCTTATTTTACTGGTAATGCCCAAACCGAAACAGCCAGCACTGCCGTTGTGGGCACAGGATTTATTGTAACGCCCGACGGCTATATAGTGACAAACGCCCATGTGGTGCACACAGACGAAGAAGCCCTTTATATGCAGTTTGCCATGACGGCCCTTGAGGAATATGCCATTTCGGGAACAAATGAATTTTACCAGGAAATGCTGCGCAACGGCTATGAGATGACACAGGAGGAATGGGACGGCCTTGCAAATGCGTTTTACAGTTTGTTGGCTCAAAGCATGGACATTCAAAACCTAACAACCACCTATAGCTGCTATATGGGCAACGTAACCCCGGGCAGCGACGTTTCGGCGAAAGGTGTCCTTTTGGATTTGCGCAAAATGGGTGAACCGATTCCCGGCAAGGATATTGCCGTTCTCAAAATGGATAAAACAAACCTGCCAACTGTCACCCTTGGTGACGATACGCAGCTGCGCACCGGAGACAGGGTGTACGCGATGGGGTATCCCGCAGTTGCAACGCTGTCCGAAGCGCTCAATATCGCCCAGGCGATTCAGGAGCCCACGCTGACGCAGGGAATGCTAAGTGCGAAGAAGGAAATGGCCGGAGGTTGGAGCATCCTGCAGACCGACGCGGCCATTCACGGGGGAAATTCCGGCGGGCCGCTCTTCAACGAGGCAGGAGAGGTCATCGGAGTCAACACCTTCGGCATGACCGATTACGATGGAGGGTTGGCGGCGGGCATGAGCTTTGCCATTCCGATCAGCGTTGCAAAGCAGTTTTTGAATGAAATCAATGTTACTCCCAGTGAAAGCGATTTTACCAGGCAGTTTAAAGAAGCCAAGACTCTGTTTGACAACGAAAAATATGCGGAGGCGCTAAACATACTTCGTACCCTCAATGAGATAAACCCCGGATACCCGGTTGTGGCTGACTTGCTCGCCCAGGCCAGCGCAAAGGCAAGCACGATGCCACAGGTAGCGGAAGATGACCCCGCAGATGATGCCGCGATAGAAACTGCAGGCAAAACAGCTGTTGATACCGAAGAGATAAGCGGTATACCGAGAGAATACCTTATTATTGCAATAGGTGGCGGGGTTGTTATCCTTGCGTTGGTTGTGGTTGTATTAGTCTTGCTGCTGCGCCGGAAGAAAACCGTGCCGGTGGCAGCAAGTCCAGCTCCACAAGCGGTTCAAACACCCGTACAGCAGGCGGCGAGCACAACCTGGCCGGCTGCATCGCAGAAGCCTGCAACACAGCCGCCATCGCAGAAACAAAACGTACCGAATCAAACATCCCCAACGCCCGCAAAGACCGGTTCGTTTTGCACTGAGTGTGGTGCCGCGGTTACGCCCGGTTCAAAATTCTGCGCTAATTGCGGTACAAAGCTTGTGGATTAGCGTGCACGAAAAGCTTTCGCTCGTTTCTGGGGATCATCAACCGAATAGTAAAATCGTAGATTTTAATATGGGAGGCTACTCAACCGATGGGTAGCCTCGTTGCTTATAGAAAATAAGTTTTTTCTTGCTAATAATGGAATATAAGCGATTTGTTTCGCTTGACTCAACCCGACAGCATAATGGAATACATAGAATCAGTGAATAATAAGTTCGACATATTCTAAGAGCTAGACTTCAAAATTGATGACTGTCCATGGAAGTATAAGAGACAAGGAAGTCATCACGCTGGGCAACGGCAAGATCTACATTGACGTGTTCAGCACGCGTTAAGAATTGGATATTGATGTATAAACGGACCGCATTAGTCGCGAGATTACATGGAATACCCCTTAAATGTATTATAGGAGGAACAGATGATAATAGGTAAAAACCGCTTGAGGAGAATCACTTTATTTGCTATGGCAGTACTGCTACCATTATTAGTGGCAGCTTGTAGCGGTTTTGGAAGGGATGACGTGGTCAATAAAGTGGCGAAATCGGTAGTATCGGAACCCCTAAAGGAAAGCGATGAATACGAGGAGAAAGAAGCCAAACCGGAGAAATCGGAAAAAACGTATATTCAGCAGGAAATTAAGGAACGCGGGGAAAAAGAAAATAAAGCTGACTCGGCTGATACGGACAACAAATAGGACTAAGTAAAATTATGTTATTTCCGGGTGCATAGAATACTCAGTTGTTAGCCAGTATTTTGAACACCTTCAGTATGAAAAAACCCTGGTTATATATCATAAAAAGACAGATGCCATGCGGTCAAAACCGCATGGCATCTAAATATATTTGATTTTGGTGCGGATGACAGGAATCGAACCTGCACGTCAGGGACACTAGATCCTAAGTCTAGCGCGTCTGCCAGTTCCGCCACATCCGCGTATCGTTCGCCATAAAGTGCTTTTCTATGTTAGCACAACGCGAGCCGAATGTCAACAAATTCGAGCGGCAAGTTGAACTGGGAAAACTTGATAGTAACTTCAGTGGATTCCGCAAGTTGATTCCATAGTAGAATTAAACTGAATAATCTTGTTCATCTTTTGAAAATTGGAAAATCAATGCTGCGTCTATGCTATATGGCGGAATGGTAAGTATTCTATCTTTACGAAAGACTTTATAAAAGAGATAGAGTAGTAGCAAAAATTGCATTGTGGAAAAATGGCATTACACGTTTTATCTATATTCGGTAGCAAGTGACTTACTGTACGATTTCCGACGATAAATAAGAAGGTAGAGCAAATAACCGATTCCCGAGCCCATTATAACGTCAACGATCGAATGCTGCTTTACAAAAACAGTGGACATACAGATAATGATCATCAGAGCAAATGAAGACCAAACGACCCATCGTCTTTTTCTAAGTGAACCATAGTCAGCGATAGAAACATGAGTTGCTATAGACATCAACACATGTAAGCTGGGAGCTGAGTTGACCGGACTATCTTTCAAGTATGTAAATGCCACCCAATTTCCAAACAAATTGTCTGGCAACACTGAAGGTCTAAGAAATATGCCGTTTGGATATATCATGTAGACAATGTTTGCAATGGTGAAGGACAGTACCGAGAACATCATCAGTTTGCAGAAGCTTTCATATGATTTAAAGTAAAAATAAATCATAGGGGTGGCTTGATACAAATACCATATGTAATAAGGGACGATGAATGCAGGCACAAATGGTATCAGGTCATCAAAACGAGAATACATATAATGGCTTGGTACCCTGATTTCGCCCTCTATTAGAAAAAACCAAACATTGACCAGACCGAAAAGCCCAAGCAGAATATTCATTGTATACTTTTGTCTTTTGGTGCTATGTAACATCTATACCTCCCAAACTTCCTTGATAAATCTATCTTTTATGTTTTTGACCTTTAGCAATTATAAGCAAATCATTAGCAGCTATTAGAAGAAAATCGATATGAATACTGTAACGCTTGCGTATATCCTAAATGAATGCTAAAAGTGTAGTATGTGCTCGTAATGAGCCATGTCGAGCTCCAATAAGGATAGGATGATGCTCAAATTATTGAGAAAAGCACAAATAATATAATAAAGTCAAAATGTAAACTCTTTATAAACAAACCATAAACAAAAACATAAAAAGATTGATTCGCACAAAGGTTCGTGTTATAATAAACCCCGACAACAGATGACTATACGCCATATGGCAAGACCGCACTAGCCGGGGAAGCAGCGGCTCCCTGTACCTGCAATCCGCTATAGCAGGGGTGAGTTCCCGCCCCCGGGTTTTGCGAGTTTCTGTCTGCCCCATGCAAGAGGTGTTGAGGATCCGGTCCTGCGCAATCTGAGCCCGTGAACCATGTCAGGCGGGGAACCGAGCAGCATTAAGCGGTGTCTTCAGGTGTGCCGCGGGGAAGCTGTGTCTGAGCTGATTGCATGGGTAACGGGAGGTTCGCAGATTCAAAGGCGGGTGTGCGGTCTTGCGATATGGTGTATTTCTACTCATAGTTACGGAGGCGGGGTCATGTATCAGGCGCTATACAGAAAGTGGCGTCCGATGGTTTTCTCGGATGTTGTCGGACAGCGCCACGTAACCGATACGTTACGTAAGCAAATTGAAACAAATCGCCTGTCCCACGCATACTTGTTTACAGGTACACGGGGTACAGGAAAAACAACATGCGCGAAAATACTTGCTAAGGCCGCAAACTGTCTCGATCCAATCGGTGGCGAACCATGCAATAAGTGCTCTTCTTGCATTGGTATCAACAACGGATCTATCACAGATGTAAGCGAAATTGACGCCGCATCATACACCGGAGTTGATAATATACGCGCTATCCGTGACGAAACGGCTTATTCGCCTTCCGAAGCGAAGATGCGTGTATATATTATAGACGAGTGTCATATGCTGACATCCGGAGCCAATAACGCACTGCTTAAGACTCTGGAAGAGCCGCCGTCGCACGTTCTATTTATTCTGGCTACAACTGAACTAAATAAAGTTCCTGCCACGATCCTATCTCGCTGTCAGCTCTTTACATTCAGAAGACTGCAGCCGGAGGATATTGCGATCCGCATTAAGGAAATAGCAGCGGCTGAAAAAATACCTTTAGAAGCTGATGCAGCGGAACTCCTTGCAAGAATTGCCGATGGCGCGCTACGAGATGCAATATCTATGCTAGACCAGTGCGCCGCATCGACCTCAGGAACAATAGGAACCGAACAAGTCCTCTCGGTAATTGGTCTTTCAACGGCTTCGGAGACTTTGAAGCTTGCTAGCGCATTGGCCACAGGTGATTCGGGTACAGCGTTGAACATGCTGTCTGAAATGTATGCTAATGGTAAAGATCTTGCGGCTGTTCTAAATGAACTTGCCATGCTTTTGCGTGATCTATTAATATTAAAGACTACAAACAACAGCAGGCTCCTGCTCGGAAATTACGATAAGAGCGAAATCGAGAGCATTGACATTAGCCGTATAAGGCTGATGAGCATGATAAATACAATACAGGACACTCTAGCCGGCATGAAGCAAAGCCCAAACCGCCGGGTCGATGCCGAGCTTTGCCTTATAAAGCTATGCGACACAACACTGTCGGAAGGTTTTGAAGGTCTGGCTGCAAGAGTGGAGCATTTGGAGAACGCATACAGAAATTTGGGGAGCGCAAAGGTGAGTTCATCATTTACATTTAATGAGCCGGATAAGGCGTCACGGTCATCACCTGCCCCCCTGCAAGCGAAACCTGATAACCCAAACCACAACAACAGTAACAATAAGAATGAGCCTAGCTTGAACAGTGCTGGCTCATCGTATCATAAAAAAGAACAGCACAACCAGGAAGCGAATGTTGGATCTGCTCCTAGGTCCGTAGAAGCTGGCGAGGGTTCTAAAAATTCAGCTCAGCTTGGAGAGGCGCAGCTATGGGAGAGAATTCTACAGCAAGTCAAACCAAAGCTGGAGGTTTCCCAATTTTCTTTTCTGAGCACAATCAAAAAGCCCGTTTTGCAGGGATCCCGCCTATGCATCGTAACAGACTTGCCGGTTATGCAGAATATTTTGAATAAACCTGAGATCACAAATGCTATTGGCGAAGCAGCAAGCATCATACTTGGGAAAAATATAAAGGCTGATATAATTGAGTCAGAAAGATTCAATTATAAGCAGACGAAGTTGAGCGATGATGATGCCCTTCAAAAACTTATTGAACGCCAAAACAAGTTTGATAATATAAAAGTTGATAATTGACATCAATAATTCATGAAACGAGGGATATTATGGCGAGAAAGTTTCCAAACATGCCAGGTGGCGGCCAAAATAAAAATATGATGAAGCAAATTCAGAAAATGCAGCAGGATATGCTAAACCTCCAACAGGAGATGGAGGAACGCACTTTCACATCTACCGCTGGCGGCGGAGTAGTCACTGCGACGGTTACAGGTAAGAAAGTGCTGACATCCGTTGAAATAAAGCCGGAGGCAGTAGATCCTGATGATGTTGAAATGCTTCAGGATTTGATAGTAGCTGCTGTAAATGAAGCGATTCGAATAGCAGAGACCACTATGGAGGATGAGATGGCCCGCATTACAGGCGGAATGTCAATTCCCGGATTGTTCTAATAGAGTCAAAAGGAAGTTAAAACATGCAATTTTTCCCCGCTCCGGTTGAAAATCTCATAGACCACTTTGCCCGTCTTCCCGGCATAGGGCGCAAGACGGCTCAAAGGCTTGCCTTCCACATTCTGTCCATGCCTGAACAGGATGCAAAATCATTTGCCGAGGCACTTGTAGGTGCCAAGACGGAGGTCAAGTTGTGCCGGTCTTGTCAAAACCTTACGGTTGATGAGCTGTGTACGATATGCTCGGCGCCGCGGCGGGACAAATCAACTATCTGCGTAGTTTCAGGTCCAAAGGACGTGGCCGCTATAGAGCGCACATGTGAATACAAAGGACTTTACCATGTTCTTCATGGTGTCATATCACCTATGAACCACGTAAGTCCTGACGATATTCGTATCAAGGAACTACTTGCCCGTATAAACAGTGGCGAAGTACGCGAAGTAATTATGGCTACAAACCCTGATACAGAGGGTGAAGCTACTGCGTTGTACATCTCCAGACTTATTAGACCCTTTGATGTCAAAGTGACGCGTCTTGCCTATGGGATACCAATGGGCAGTCACCTGGAGTTTACCGACGAGGTTACTCTTGGCCGCGCACTCGAAGGACGCAGGGAAATCTAAGTTTTGATTCATAAAACCATAGTGAAAAGGTAAGTGGATTACCTTGAAACTATGGTTTTTCGCTTTTTAATGGTTATTTTGGTTACCGTATTGTAGAATATTGTGAGTATTATACGATGTGTAGTATAATTTTTGGGGGTTGGGTATGTCACTTAGGAATGGTATTTATATAATAACTGGAATAATGGCTTCAGGAAAATCCACTGTTGCGCAATTACTAGCAGAGCAGTTTGAAAAAGGCGTTCATGTACGCGGGGATATATTTCGGCGGATGATTGTAAGTGGAAGGGCCGAGATGACACCCGAACATTCTCAACTGGCTTTTGAGCAGTTGACGCTTCGCTATAGGATTGCAGCAGAAGTGGCTCAGATGTATTTCGATGCAGGGTTTTCCGTAGTTGTTCAGGATAATTATTTGGGGAAGAATGCGCAGATTTTTATCGGTCAATTTGAATCGAAGCCGGCTTATTTAATAACCTTGAACCCAAGTGTTGACGCGGTAAAAGAAAGGGAAAGAACTCGAAACAAGAAAGGCTATACTTCGTGGGACGTTGAATCACTTCACGATGCGTTGGTCAATGAAAATCCCCGAATTGGTCTATGGATAGATTCGACACATATGACACCTGAAGAAACGGTGGCAGAGATCGTAAAGCGTGCTGAAGCTGAGGCGAGGATTTTGTAATCATGTGTTGAAATTAAAGTCTGTTTTGAACTTTTAAAGCGGGCTTTTTGGTAGAGTATGTTAAATGGCCAGGAGCAACTCTCGCCATTAAAGAAAAATACCGGGCGTTTTTATGAAAAGATCAGAATATGCTTTAGCAAGTGTTTTCAAAGAAAACGATAACTGGCATGAAAACATAGTTTGTTGGGTTATGGAAGCCCTCCAAACCATGTTTTTGTGCGCCTCACTTGTCGATTATCAATAAATAATTGTTGACAAACAACATGTGTGAAATTATAATGTGATCGATAAGATATCGAGGAGGGTTAATTGTTATGAAGGTTGATATCGCGTCCAAAATACTAAAAGCATTATTGATTTTATTTGCGCTAGGCGTAATTTTTGCCGGGGTATATGTTTTGCCGACTTTGGCCAATGAAATGGTGGACATATATCCGGAACTTGAGTATGCTAAGCTGCCCATACTTATTGCCTGTGAAATATTGCTGGGATTATTGATGACTGGGGTTGGTATTATAATGTACCTATTAGTATTATTTGATCGTGGAAACACATTTAGCTTCAGATTTACTAAGGGCTTAGAAATATTAACTGCAATGTGCATTATAGCGACGATTGGTATAATGTTATTGTTTGGTTATATGAAAACCTTTGGCGGCCCTGGTCCCTTGCCGAGTATGGTAATGGCTTGCTCAATAATTGTCATATGGATAATAGCAGCAGTGATTATGTTGCTTAGGAGCATCGTCAAAAAGGCCATGGTGTATAAAGATGATTATGACTTGACTGTGTAGGTGACGATTGTGATAAGAGTTAATTTGGACGTTATGTTGGCAAAGAGAAAAATGAGTGTAAGTGAATTGAGCGAAAGGGTTGGAATCACGATTTCGAACATTTCCATATTGAAGAATGGCAAAGCAAAGGCAATAAGGTTTAGCACCTTAGACGCAATATGCAAAGCGCTGGACTGTCAACCGGGGGATATATTAGAATACGAGAGTGAAAATTAAAGCTATCTCACGATGCTATTGCGACCATTATCGGTAGCAGTGCCGCTATAATGGTTGCTTTTTTATGTCCTTTTTCATGAAGCCATCACCTGAAAACGCTTATTAGGAAAATTATATATGCAATACCAAGTTACATCCAGAAGCATTAAATAACTTACGGGAAAATATATTTATTTTACTGAGTTTTTGTGAGATAATGGTTATAAAATATTAGAGACAACTCATTGAGGATAAATCTTTGAAATGTGAGGTTGTTCACATTGGAAAAGAACTTACTTATTGATACAAGAAGGCATTGAAACAAGTCTATAAGTTTATACGTAAGGTATATGTATGGTGATATGTATGTCAAAAATTTGCATTAGGGCAGCTAAAATATCCGATTATCATGATATATTCATGTTGAACCAGGATCTTGGATATTATTATCCTGAGGAAAAAGTTAAGGACAGGATTGCATACATAACCGAAAACACAAAAGATGTTATTTTTGTCGCAGAACTCGCTGGAGAGGTAGTCGGCTATATCCACGGAAGTCCATATGAGAATCTATATAATGACCCGCAAGTCAATATTATGGCTTTCGTGGTAAAAGAAAGGTATAGAAAAAGCGGTATAGGAAGCGACTTGATCAATACCCTTGAAACGTGGGCAAAAGAGAACGGGTTTAACGGGATGAGATTGGTATCCGGATTTGACAGGCTGGATGCTCATAGGTTCTATCAAAATCATGGCTACATCTTCAGAAAAAATCAAAAGAATTTTATCAAGTCTTTTAATATAGACTAGATATAGGGTAAAACGAAAACTGCTGCGGTTCTATACATATCTCAAAAAATATAAAGGATCAGTCATATAAGCAATGTAGTAAAATAGATGCTATTATTAATATGAAAGGAAGTGGTCAAAATCAGGTTTTTCAAGACCATGTTATTTCTTGCGATTGTAATTGTTATACTTGCATTATTAACTTCTTTTTGGTCCCACATGAAGCTGGAAGTGACAAATCCTTTGGCAAGCGGACGTGGCTTGTTCAAAATACTCTTTACCAACACCGAATATGTTGAAATACAGGAGTCGCCGCGTGTTATACTGGCGAAACCTGATAATGCCTTTGATCTGTTGCTCAAAAAAATGCAAGATGAGGGATATACCCATATTGAAGAAGAAACTTTGGGAAGTATGCGGGTTTTTGAAAAGGATGGCAAGAGGGAGAGGTTATTCATCTCAACTAATAAATATTTCTCTAAATGGATATGGGAAAAGTAGTACATAATATGTGGCTTGTACTTTAGTGAAAACATAGTATACAAAGGTGGTATAAACAGATATGGCTAAATACGTAATAGTCGGAGGAGTAGCGGGGGGAGCCTCGGCTGCGGCACGATTAAGGAGACTTGCCGAGCATGATGAGATAATCCTTCTTGAGCGCGGGAACTATGTATCCTTTGCCAACTGCGGACTGCCGTATTATATTGGCAGAACGATTCAAGATCGCAGAGACCTCATAGTCCAGACTCCTGAGGATCTGAAGGTTCGATTCAATATAGATGTACGGATCAACAGCAATGTAGTTAAGATCGATCGTGATAGAAAGACAGTAACAGTCGAGCATCTTGGTGATACATACGAGCTTGATTACGACAAACTTATACTATCGCCCGGCTCATCTCCGATTAGACCGCCCATTAAAGGTGCTGACAGTGAAAATGTATTTACTGTCTGGACGATACCCGATACAGACAAGATCACATCATATCTTAAGTCACATCAATGCAAAAACGCGGTTGTGATCGGTGGTGGTTTTATCGGGATCGAGATGGCCGAGAATCTCAGGGAGATCGGCCTTGATGTCACCATTGTCGAGATGTTGGATCAGGTCATGAACAATCTTGACTTTGAGATGGCTCAGTATGTCCACATGGAGCTCAATTCCAAAGGCGTAAAGCTGATTTTGGGAAATGGTGTTGAAGAAATCGCAAGCGGCGAAAAAGGAAGCGTTGTAAGACTAGGTGACGGTCGAGAGATACCTGCGGACATAATAATCATGTCTGTTGGCGTACGTCCTAATAGTGAACTGGCAAGGGATGCCGGACTGGAAATAGGTGTGAGAGGACATATCATTGTTGATGATATGCTTTGCACCTCTGATCCCGATATATACGCCGTTGGAGATGCGATTGAGGTTGTAGATTTCATTACCAAGCAGAAAACGGCTATACCGCTCGCAGGGCCGGCGAACAAACAGGGGAGACTCGCGGCTGATAATATAATGGGATTAAATCATCCCTATCGTGGCACTCAGGGTACATCAGTTGCAAAGGTATTTAGCAAGACTGTCGCTTCAACAGGGATAACTGAAAAGCGACTCATGGCCGAAGGCAAGAAGTTGCATGAAGATTACGAAGTTATCTACACGCATTCAAACAATCATGCAGGATATTACCCGGGAGGTAGTCCAATACACTTGAAAGTGATTTTTGCCCCGCAGACTGGTAGGATACTTGGCGCGCAGGCTGTGGGGGAAGACGGAACCGACAAACGCATCGATGTGATCGCGACGTGTATTAGGCTTAACGCAACCACAGAAGACCTGCAATATCTAGAGCTTGCATATGCACCGCCTTTTAACACCGCTAAAGACCCGGTCAACTTTGCAGGATACGTCGCAGAAAATATCAGAAGCGGCTTGATGGAGCCTATCCATTGGCATGAGTTGCCTTCCCTTGATAGGAATAGATATCAAATAGTAGATGTCAGGACCAAATCTGAATACTCTAAGGGTTCGATAGATGGAAGTGTACTAATGCCTGTAGATGATTTGCGACAGATGCTAGATCGTATAGACAAAACCAAGACTGTAGTTCTATTTTGTAAATCTGCTGTACGGTCGTATATTGCAGCGCGTATTTTGATGCAAAATGGATTTAAGGTAAAGAATGTGATGGGTGGCTGGCTAACTTATGAGGCACTGAGTTATAAACCTGTATGATAGAACAAAAACCACTTATTCCAAACCTATTTAGACTTTAAGCTAGCAAATCCAAAAAGCAAATAAAAACCTAGCGCTACAGAAGCTGGAGTCCCTATTGCCTCGATATTTGAAGCCAGCTCATAGACTGGAATCATCTTTTTGATCGTCTAGTCACTAACGGAACTGGCCTTACAGTTTTAAGATAGCAAGTGGCTGATTTTTAAACAGTATTCCGAGAACTATTGTAAATGTGCATCTCCAATGATATAATGAACATATATGGCATAATATGGAAAACATTACATAGGAGCTGCGCATGGAAAAGGGACAACGACAAGCACTTACGTTTGAAGCTTTTAAGCTCAAGTATGATATACGGTTAAATCCGCAGCAGGAACGGGCTGTACGCAAAACAGACGGCCCCGCCCTGCTGCTTGCTGTTCCGGGAAGCGGCAAGACGACTGTCATAACAACAAGAGTTGCGTATTTGATATTTTGTGTAGGTGTGCCCCCTGAGCAAATATTGACTCTGACATTCTCAAGAGCAGCTGCGGCTGAAATGAAGGATCGCTTTTCCAAGAAATTTGGCGCAGAAGTAGCCTCTCGGACAAACTTTAGTACTATCCACAGCTTTTGCTACTCTGTGATTAGAAAGCATGCTGGACGATATGGCTACTCTGTTCCCAAACTTGTAACAGACAATAGCCAGATAATCCGAAAGCTCTGTATAAGTGCGTTTTATCAAAATCCAGGGGATATTGCAGTAAGGCAGCTTTTGCAATATGTGGGCTACTGTAAAAACAGAATGGTAGATCACATAGAGCTTGAAGGGATCGATTTTGATGATTTGGATTTTCGGCGATTCTTTGAGACATATGAGTCATACATGTGTCAAAACGATCTCATGGACTTTGATGATCAGCTGTTATTAACAGAGAGGCTTATTGAAAACCATCCCGATTTGCTAGCTCAGCTGCAAAACCGTTACCGCTATATAAACGTTGATGAAGCGCAGGATAACTCATACCTACAGCACAAAATTATCAGTAGGCTGTCATCCAGATATGATAGGCTATTTATGGTCGGTGATGAGGATCAGAGTATATACGGCTTTAGGGCAGCATACCCCGAAGCTTTGGTGAACTTTCGGCAGAATCACCCAAAGGCAGAAATATTGCTTATGGAAACAAATTATAGGTGCTGTAAAGCTATTGCCGATGCGGCCCAAAAGGTGATCAGGGGAAATCAAAACCGTTATGAGAAGGAAATGGATACTGTACATGATCGAGGGGCGGTAATTCGAAAGAAAATGCGAGACAGCCGAAAGCAGTACAGGTATATATTAAGAGAACTTAGAAAATTAATAAGAAACGGCAAGCAAGTAGCAGTACTTTATAGAAACAACACGTCGGGAGTTCCGCTGTTCGATTTGCTTGACCGTGAAGGTGTCCCCTTTACTGGGGAGCTTGATGCTGACTTTTTTGAGAACCGGTTGGTAGAAGACTTTATCTGTGCGCTGAGGCTTGCGATCGATCCGCGAGACCTTGAGGCGTATTCGCAAATATATTGGAAACTGGGGTTATTCACAACAAAGTTGCAGTTCATGAGAGTCGTTTCAGATATTGAGAAGGGTGCACGGGGTACGATATTCGAACGTTTAGCAACAGTAAGCCAGGAGGCTGAAAGAATATTTGAGTTTGGTGCTGATATGGCTGAAATAGGGGAAATGGCACCCTATGATGCGATAGAGAATCTAAACCGTCTATTTTATTCGCAGTGGACAAGGCAGCTAGGGAAAAGAGGGATCGAATCAATTGCCGGGATGGAAGAGAGGCTTTTGACGCTTCTAGCTCTTGCTGCAGAGCAAAAGACGATTGAAAGTTTCTTAGTTCGACTTAGGCAACTTAAAGCATTGAGCAAGACAAAACAAAGCGACTGTGTGACTATAGCCACCATCCATCAAAGTAAGGGGATGGAGTTTGACAAGGTCTTTCTTATTGATCTCTATCGCGGCATACTGCCTTCCGATAACAACACCGGTATTACCGAAGCATATCAAATGGACAGATATGAAGAGGAAATCCGATTGTTTTACGTTGCGCTCACTCGAGCAAGGTATGAAGTGGAGGTTATCACTGCTCCAAAGAGGTTTGGCAGAGATCGGGAGCTCTCGCCATTTGTAGATCTACTTTTTTCAAAACCTGATAAGGGGATGGACACGCTGACTTCTTTTCTTGGGAACAAACCTGATAAGGAGACGGTTTCACTATCTTCTTCTCCTGGGTACAAACCCGACAAGGGGGTGGTTTCGATGCATACTTTTCCTGGGATTAAACCTGATAAGAGGATGGACACACTGCCTTCTTTTCCTGTGAGCAAATCTAACAAAAGGATGGATTCGCTGACTTCTTTATCTGGGAGCAAATCAGACAGAAGAACCGTCCCCATGTCTGCTGTTCCCAAACCCTTGTCATATCATTTAGAGCATAAGTTTAGACCTGGCGTGCGAGTAATGCACAAATACTTTGGAACGGGTATAATAATAAACCGCATCGGAGATACACTCGCGATACGGTTTGATAAAGAAGGTGATAAGCGCATGCTTTTGTCTGCGTGTCTAAAGTGGAGATATATCAAACTTGACCATCCTGACGAATAAGAAGCTTTGTTGCTTCGATTGCGCATTTGATGGCGGCCATATTGTCATGATTGTCCGGTTCGTCATATCCCGCGGCCTTCCGTTCCTGGTTCCAAATAACATTTAGAACAGTACCTGCACGAACGCCAAGTGCGTTGGCTACAACATATAAAGTAGCACCTTCCATTTCGCTTGCCAAAACCCCAAGCCTTTTCCAGGCCTCCCATTTCTGCAGAAGCTCGTAGCTGACCGGCATGCGATCCGGAGAGTGCTGACCATAAAATGAATCCTTGCACTGTACAACTCCGCAGTGCCATGTGTAACCCATCTCAGTCGCTGCATCAACGAGCGCCTGTGTGACTATAAAGTCTGCTGCCGCGGGATACTCGATCGGAGCGTAGTGGAGAGCAGTTCCCTCCTGTCTTATTGCGGCGGATGCAATTACAAGGTCGCCGCTTTTTACCTTCATGTTTATACCTCCGGTAGTACCCACCCGAATAAAAGTGTGAGCTCCAATTGCCGCGAGTTCCTCCATAGCTATAGCGGCTGAAGGACCGCCGATTCCGGTGGAAGTAACCGAGACCTTTTTGCCCAGTAGTGTGCCGGTATAAGTTGTATACTCCCGGTTTTCAGCCACCTTCTCCGCATTATCAAGTAAAGCAGCAATTGATGCAACACGTCCGGGATCCCCCGGGATTAGACAATACTCACCCACATCTCCGGGGCCACACTGGATATGATACTGCTTTTGAGACATTTGCTTCACCTCATTAATTTGATTTGTAACTATTCTTTAACTATTTTGTAACCATATATGGTTGTAATATATCTGTTTGGGGATTAGAATATACTGGTGCAAGCACAATGCACTTGTGCTTATTCTTGTTGCAAAAATGCATAATGTATCTAGTTCAGACGCTATCAACCTATATAAACAACTGATAGAACTGACTTATAGGAAAGGAGACGCTTTTCATTCCATTTGATTTGATGATGCGTATGTCTGAGTATAGGGTTTTGAAAAGCGAATCAATCATGAAGAACTTTATTAAGTCTGCCGCATTATTTTTAAGCGGAGCGTTGCTGGCAGGCGCCATCTTTCTCTTTACCGATTTTGGGCGCAAAAAGGAAATCGATACAGATGCTCCTCTTACTGTCATGGCTGCTGACTCTATTGAAACCCCATCAAGCAGTAAAGATTTGGTTGAGGACGCTTATACCATAGTTATGGCAATTCGTGACCGAAATTACAGTGATCTTGCGGGATGGGTTGACCCTGAGTTTGGTGTTTTGTTTACACCATACTCAACTGTTGAGCCTGATGTAAACCTTCATTTTTCTGTGGAGGCAGTAAAGAAATTTGAGTCCTGCGGGGATACCTATGTCTGGGGTACGGTCGACGGTGAAGGATCCCCGATCTCTATGACACCTTCAGAGTATTTCAACCGTTATGTTTACGATGCCGACTTTGCTCAAGCTCCTATGGTGGGAATAAATACGGTTGTCAGAAGTGGGAATTCGCTAGAGAATGTAAAGGATGTATTTCCTGATTCTGAGTTTGTGGAATTCCACTTTCCGGGGAGCGATGAGTATGGAGGTATTGACTGGAAGAGTCTCAAGCTAGTCTTTTCTAAAACTGAGCGAGGACGAAAGCTAATAGCGATAATACACAGCGAATGGACTGTATGAAACATCTAACATTACTAAGCATAAAGAATGCAACAGCCGACCTTAAGCCAAGGAAGCGTAAGGCCGGCTGAATTTGTTTTCTTATTAGAATACCTCGTTGTAGATTTGGAAATGGGCTTTTGGATGTGCACACAGTGGGCACAGATCAGGTGCCTCGCTGCCTTCATAGATATACCCGCAGTTGCGGCAAATCCAGAGTACCTTTTCGCCGCGCTTGAAAACGATTTCATTTTCCAGGTTGGCAACAAGCTTTAGGAATCTTTCCTCGTGATGCGCTTCAACTTCTGCAACTCTGTCAAACAATTCTGCAATCTCATTGAAGCCCTCTTCACGGGCGATTTCTGCAAAGCTCTTGTACATTTCCGTCCACTCATAGTTCTCGCCCGCTGCAGCGTCTTTGAGGTTTGCTACCGTGTCAGAAATGCCACCCAACTGTTTCAGCCAAATTTTTGCATGCTCTTTTTCATTGTCGGCTGTTTCTTGGAAGATGGCAGCTATTTGCTCATAGCCCTCTTTCTTTGCTGTGCTTGCGTAGAATGTATACCTGTTTCTGGCTTGGGATTCTCCGGAAAAGGCGTCTCTCAAGTTTTGTTCCGTTCTGCTACCTTTCAATTCTGGCATAATATGATGCTCCTTTCTTATTAAGTCTTATTGAAGTAGTAAGTTACAGATGCCTGTAACGCTAAGGAATGCATAAAGAAAGCAAATAACTCTAGTGTAATTGATTCTTATAGAAAGATACTGGAAAAATTATACCCATATAATACATGCAGATGAAAAAATGCACACCACCTGCGAAGCAATTCTATATTATCGTTTTTGTGGCGAAATGTCAATCAAATCAATTTGATTCGACTTTGTAATTATGAGTTTATAGCCGCATATTTTATTCATTCATTATACTCATGTAATAATCGGTATAGATTTGCAAAAACTTTTATTACATATGTAAGGGATGTGCGAATATTGCTCACACATCCCTTATAGCATTTTGTTCATTAAGTTTAGTCATGCTGCAGGGGAGGTCGTAGGTGAAGGTGAAGTCCCCGGTGATGTCATGGGAGTTGGAGAAACCATGGGTGAAGTGGTAACATTTCCTCCTGTGTCGGTGTCCATATCACCTGTTCCGTCAGTTCCTGGACTTACATTAGTTCCCGGACTAGTAGTAGCTCCTGGGCTAGCTCCTGTGTTAGGTGAAACTGATGGCTGAACAGATCCGGAGACAGTGCATCCCGCCAGTATTGCGGTAAGCATAATAACCGCGATCCATACCGTCCATTTCTTATTCATTTACTTTCCTCCTGATTATTCCCGCAGGGTAGAAATCACGATTGCGAGAATGTTGCGCATATAGTATGTTTGATACACAACAATATTATTATCCCGCATTTGTAATTTTAAACATTCTAATTTGAACTTATGCATTTTTTTGACATTAGACGCAAATTTCAGGAGATAAAGTAAGGGAACTAAATTTCCTTTTTCATTAATATGAGGTCACTGTGTATGCCGGGTCCATATCCATCATCATAGAAGTCGTTCTTTTTATAAAAATCAATGGCTCTATGGTTGCCAGGGGATACATATAGCTTAAGAAATTTACGACCGAGCTTTCTATATACGCTGATAGCCTGTCCTAAAAGCTGTACAGCTAGGCGCTTTCCGCGGAATTCGGGTGCAATTGCAAATAAGCTTATATGTCCGCAGTCATCCTGTGTGAGATCCGTCGTGTCCAAAGCTAGTATACCAATTTCTTTGTCACCTAACATTGCAAAGCAAACAGAATCCGGGTTGTTACGCAGCATACGATATGCCTCCGATCGGATCGCAGCACCGTCAAAACCCCTCAGATTTCCATGCACAGCCTGCCAAGAGTCTCGCCAAAAACTTACCACAAGCGGCAGATCTTTATCCGGTTTTGCAGATCTGAACCAAAGCTGGGCATGGGCATCGCCCTCTTCAAGTGTTGCCCTTAACGGGACTATATCGGATAGGTGGGATGTATCATTTACATACAGCTCATTAAACCTAGTTCCATCATAGGTAAAACAAGAAACTGAAGCGTTTGAGACCTCAGTTGTAGACATGAATTCGGTAACGGGTATATCATAGATCCTACACATCAAAGCCCGAATTGCCACCGAATGGGAGACGATACAGATCGATTTGCCGGGATTGTCACTGAGGATTTCTTCCAAAGCATCTGACAGTCGTCTGCAAAGCTGAGCAATACTTTCGCCGCCTTTGATTTTCCATTCGGGATGTGAACCGTATGTTTCAATAAGTTCACTTTCGTTTCTTAAACAGTACCCCCATGTTAGGTCTTCCCATTCTCCTGAATGGATCTCTCTGAGACCGGAATGGGGGACTATCGGTATACCTGTGGCTCTTGAGACAGCACCGGCGGTTTCCATAGTACGTATCAAATCGCTTGAATAAATGACATCGTACCCGATATCATTAGCAATATCACTACGTATACGTTCCTCCAAACGCTGTATCTGCAGTCTGCCAGTTGGAGTTATTTTGCTGTCAAACCAGCCGTGACATCTTCGATACAGATTTCCCTCAGCCTCAGCGTGCCGGACCAATGTCAGTCTTGTCATAAAGTTAACCCTCCGCGTTCAAAAAACTTAAAACTTGGCTCTATGATCGAGTGCGCATCGAGTTTCCAAAAATATTATAAAAATGAATGAATCATAAATAAATAGACAAAATATAATGGCTGCAACTTATCGAGCGGATACAGTGAATTTGATCCATTATAACATTATAACGATCCTGGCTCAAGTTTCGAATAGAGTATAGGCATAGACAAAGTCTAAAATTCCAGGAAGAAAGCTCCATATATTTCTCATGATATGGCAGTGATTTCTCTATAACTTTGGGAATAATAGTTTTGCATACTCTCGCAAGGGAGCAAACCTTAAAGGGGGTTACATTGATGATGCGTTCCTTTGTCAAAGGATTAGGTGTCGGTATGGTTATCGGCGCTACTGCAGGGATGATGGTAAGTCCCAAAACAAGAAAGAAAATGATGAAGTCAAAACCTGTTAAAGCAATTATGTCCATCGGTGAAGCGGTAGAGGATCTACTACCGTGAAGAAAACAAGGCTTTCTGTTAATGTTTCCGATGAAAATGTGAAAAAACAGGCCATTGAAAGCTTGACTGCCCTTTCGGGTGTTATGTCGGCGGACATAGTTGGAAGCGAAGCGATCGTTTTTTGTGGTGACAGACTCAAGAGTGAGACACTTGTGGAAACAGTAAACCGCTGTGCGGGATGTTCGTCGACTGTTATTGGTGAGGACTACATTTAAGTAGGACGACTAGGGTAGGACAAGGGGACGGTTCTTCTGTTCTGGAGTAGGCTCCGGGACAGAAGAACCGTCCCCTTGGGTTCCGCCCTTCTTGTGTTCTTCCAGTGTAAAAGAACTGTCCCCTTGGGTTCCCGTGTGAATATAATGATAACACAATAAGGAGGTCGATAGAATGGCTTATATGCGATGGAAAGCAGTTGAATATGCTCATAAATGGGCGTACTCGAGAAACCCCAGATTTCTTAATTATGACGATTTCGGTGGCGATTGTACAAATTTTATATCACAATGTATATACGCGGGCGGTGCGAGGATGAATTACACCCCAACTTTCGGATGGTACTACATAGACGGAAACAACAAGGCGCCGGCATGGACTGGGGTAGAATTTTTATATAACTTTCTTACAAAAAACAAGGGGGCAGGTCCGTATGGTGTAAAAGCTAACCTGTATGATATTGAGCCGGGTGACATTATCCAGTTGTCCTTTGATGGAACTAATTTTGGTCATAGTTTGTTTGTAGTACAAGTTGGGCAACCCGAACCTGAAAAAGTACTCATAGCTACTCACACACGTGACTCCGATAATCGCCCCCTTGCCTCATATGACTTTCAGGCATACAGGTGTATCCATATAATCGGATCGAGGTAAAATAACCTCATTATTCTTGACTGGCATGATTTATGATGATATTCTCATGTTAGAACAAACTGACAGAAAGGGATGTTACAATGATTGAGGCTATTTATAACCGTCGTTCTATCAGAAAGTACAAAAATGATCCTGTAAGTGATGAACAGATCAAAAAACTTTTGGAAGCTGCAATGATGGCTCCGTCAGCAAGAAACACTCAACCATGGCATTTCGTTGTTTGTACAGAGCGGGAGGTATTAGACAAACTTCGTGCTACACATCCCTATTCAAGAATGCTTGAACAGGCACCTGTATGCATAGTGGTCTGCGCTGACCCTGACAAGTCCGAATACTATCAGCAGGATTGTGGCGCTGCCACTCAGAATTTGATGCTTGCCGCATATGATATGGGGCTTGGTACCTGTTGGATGGGAGTTGCACCAAAGCGCGAGCGCATGGATCCCGTTAGAGAAGCACTTGGGTTACCTGAAGGCATCCTGCCATTCAACATGATCGCAGTAGGATATCCCGATGAGGAAAGGCCAAGGCCTGATCGCTTTGATCCGAGCAAAGTTAGATATAACAAATGGTGATCAACATATTGTAATATTACCAAACGTATATTACAGATAGTAATACACATTGGGTGCACATGAATTATATTCCGATAAAAAATGATAAAAAGAGGCGGCTATAATAGCCGCCTCAAAATGCTAGGAGGTAATGATGAAAAATACTCACTTCTGCATTATCAGTATACCCAAAGGTTATTAACTAATCGTATGAATATTATTAAATTTTCTTTAAATATTTTGTATGATGATTTGATAATTGTTGAATTATTACAAATATATACAAATTGATAAAATTTTGTCACCTATGTAGAAAAATGACGTTTAGTATGCTATAGTTATTGTAAAATATAATTGCGAGGTGCTGACTATGAAGAAGTGGTGCAGCATATTCATTTTGGTATTTATTTGCCTAACTCTTTTTGGCTGCGGCAAGGATGAGGAGCCTGAACCGACCCCGTCAGAGGATCCATTCACAAGTGAGGAGCCTTCCCCTGAACCTACACCGGAACCAGTTTATGTACTGATTGGTACGGTACACGATGTTGACACATTTTTGAACATCCGCAGCGGTCCAGGGACAAGCTATGATGTGATAGGTCGGGCCTACGCCAACGAAAAGTTTACTGTGATCACAGAGTATTATACCGAGGAATGGCATCAGGTTGAATATGACGGTGGGATTGCTTACATACATGCTGATTACCTCATAGTAAACCAAGTGTTGGTTGAAGATACGGATAGTGGATACTATAATGACGAAACGCAAGAGGATGATCCTTACTACGACGATAGTAGCCAAACGGAAGATGACGAAGAATATTCGGGTGATATTTAGCTTGTGCGTAATATAAGCACATCTGTTGTGCAAAGAAACAACTAAGGCAAAGACGTCAAGCTCAACTACAATAACTTGTAACAAGGTATAGGTCGCAGCTACAACATTAAATGTCAGAGAATGTCCTTAAGTTCAGAATATTAGCAGACTTAGTTGTTGACATATATATAAACAGGCTCTTCGTCAATTGTTGGGGTAGAGCATAAGTAAAAATATGATCCGGTAGGTAACAATGATTGCTTACCGGATTTTGCTTTGTAAAACAACCATGTAATCAACCTATGAAACCATCAAGATACGCAATTGAGCAAGATTGCACGTGACAATCATCCCCGTTCCGCCTACCCATTTTGCCATCTACCTTGTTTTTCACGATAGTGGTACAGAATATTACTCTTGGGTGGGATGGAGGGTGTGTTTGGCAAGATAATTTTAGTGCATTCGGAACTTAAGAATGTTAGCACCTCATATTGAAGAACTTCAGCTCTAGACAGTTGTATTCTACTGCATCATTGAGTGGGTAAGTCTGTAACTAGCTCCGTCGTGGATAATAAGATATCCATGATGCACCAGACGGTCTAGAATAGCATTTGTGAGCTTTTCATCATAGAAGATGGTGTTCCATTCGTTGAACGGAAGATTGGTCGTAATAATCACACTACGCCGTTCGTAACACTCTGCAATCACTTCAAATAGAAGCTGTGTTCCTAGTCGTTCAAACGGAATATATCCCCACTCATCTAGTATTATGAGGCTTGTCTTTTTGAGCTTATTCCAGAAGGAGTCCAGCTTGTTTTTGGCTTTGTAGTCAACCAATGTATTCACTAGTCTGCTTGTCTTGTAATACAACACAGGGTGTCCCTGTTTGCAGGCTTCTACGCCTAACGCAGTAGCCAGATGCGTCTTGCCTGTGCCTGGTTTGCCGTAAAGAATAAGGTTTTGCTTATGCTTTAGGAAGTCGCAGGCCTTAAGCATTTCAGTCGAAAGTAGCTCGGGCAGTCGGATGTCCTCAAATGAATAGTTCTCAAATGTTTTATGGACCTCAAATCCAGCTTGTCTTAGATATCGGTTACATCGTTCCAGTTCTCGTGCCTCAACTGCACCAGTTAGTAGCTTTATTAGGAACTCTTCATGTGTCTCAGCCTCAGTAGTGCTGTATACATCAGATATATATGCTCCCAATCTTAGTTGTCTACATAGATCTAGAACTATTTCTTGTTTACACATGATGCGCCTCCGAGATGAGACTCATATATGCATCAAGGTCTACCTTGTATTCAGTTGTTTTCGGAAAATAAGGGTGTTGCCTCATCTTAACTTCCGGAAGCTTAGGTTCGGTGAGGAACCGGTATCCGGCAATTAGACTGTCAGGATCCTTTGCCCCCATTGAAACAGCCTTATTGAATATCGAGAGCGCTTTTTCATAACCGGTTCTTTTACTCTCTTGAGAGAGGAAGTGCAATGCTTTCTTTCGCTCTGGTATACTGCATCCGAAGAAGTATTCCTTTGTTTTTGCTGGCAACCTCTCAAAAAAACCTGTATACTTCAACGCCATTGGCCGCTTTGCTATTAACGAAAGGTAAGGACCCCATAAAGTAGACTCCTTGTTCTTGCCGTATAACCTTGGATGCGTCACTATTACCTCTGAATTGTCGTTGAGCACTGTCACATTCATTGCAGCAACTTTTAATGTTACGGTCTTGCAAGCAAATTGGCTAGAGGTCGAATACGAATTAGTGTCGTATTTAGCATAGCCGTATTTGTTTGTCTTACAGAATACAAATTTACACGCATCAAAGTCATAGTTTGGTAGGTCATTCATTGCTTCCAGGTCTTCTTGAAAAAGATCAGATACAATTCTTTCATGTTTGTAGTGAACCCTTTCTTGCATTTCCTTGCTGCATTCCTCCAGCAACTCTTTGTTATACTTTTCGAGGTCATCTGTTCTAGGCACTGGAACAAAAAGATTTCTTCTGCTTGTTCCTACATAGTTTTCAACTGAACCCTTCTCATGTCCACTCTCTGGATTGCAGAAGTTGCTTTGGAAGTTGTAGTGGTTCATGAGGCGCTTGAAACCTTCTGTAACTTCGCGTTCTCCGTATGATAGTATCTTCTTTACTGCCGTGGACATATTGTCAAAACGAATTACGGTGGGGACTTTGCCTATGTGCTCAAAGATGTTCTTTAGTCCCTGAGACAAGCACTCCAAGTTTTCACCCTTAAATAACTGAACAAACTTTCCATCCGAGTGTGGAAAAGTAACAGCCAGATGGTGGCCTTCGTACATGATACCGTTTTCATAGAAAACTGTATCACCAAAGTCTACCTGCGCCTCGCCGGCAGGATGGCTTAGGGGTATACTCACTTCTTGGCCAGAACTTATCTCTTCTCTCAGTTTTGCTACCAAATTGCGAATTGAACGTTCTGATACATCAAATTCTCGACCTTCTGCTTGAGCCTCTTTCTTTAGGCGAGTAAAAACTCTATGTGCAGTATGCCTTTGCTTACGGGGCGCCTGCTCATCGTCTATGAGCCACTTCTTAACCGTTTCACGATATTTTGTTGTTTTTCCTTTCCGGGTCCTTTTAACTGGAGGTTTGGGACTGAAGTCTTCCATTGCTATGTACTTCTTAACAGTGTCAAAGGCATGTCCGGTTTCTCGGGATATCTGGCGAATACTCTTCCCTTTATTGTTGTACTCGTATCTGATATAATATGCTTGCTCCATTGTTAACATCTCCTAATCTCCTTTCAGCTTAGCAACTAAAAGGATATATTATTTAGAGGTGCTTAGCAATGGGGCCTTTTTTAACCAGCTGCACTAATTCTTAGCTTCCGAACTGCTATATTCTTATTTTGCCATAGACACATTACCAATCAGAAAGCGAATATGCTACTAAAACTGTTATAAAGAACTTCTCAACAGGTGAATGCATTGAGCTGTATGGACATAACATAGTAGATCTCTCAGAAGATGACGGAAGAGAGAACTCTGTTACAAGAGCTGATTCCTACTTTAATGATTTCGGTACAAGTAAATGCACTTGTCATGGAGGCTCTGGGGGAACTTGTTACATAAATGGTTCATGCGATTGTAAGTCGGGTTCTTGGGCAGGCTATTCAGGCATTCAATGCTTAGGGTATGCGTATGATTGGTATAAAAATGCCTTTGGCAACAGTACAAGCGGTTCACATCAATTTGCTCAATTTTCATTTAGTACCAATATAAATATCGCGCTAGCACAGTTATCAGACATGTTAAAGCAGTGCTGCTACGGAGCACATATGAGACTTATTAATACTAGTAGTGTACAGCATTCGATGATCCTCCTGAATCCAACGATTTCAACAAATTACATGCAAATAACTGATGCAAATAGGACAGATTCAAATTGGTGCATCATACAAACAGCTAATTTTGCGTACTCAACATTTGTTTCAAGATATCCCACAGTTAAATGGGTTTGGACACGTAATCATAATACCTCTTATGTCCCTGGTGTTGGATATGTATGTTTAGTGTGTGGTCAGATAAGTTAAAAGATTTATAAATGCAACATTTCATAATAGATTCTTTTCCACGGTCCCTGCCGATTGCAGGACCGTGGAAAGAATAAATTCGTAGTTATAAATGAAAAGGTGGTCTTGTTGAAAAGTAAAATTGTTTTGTTTTTAATACTGGCTGTGCTGATTTTAACAGCATGTTCATGCACATTTATTAACATTTCTACAGACGTGGTAACAGAATCTCCGGCAAGCAATGAGATGCCTGAGCTCCCTTATGACAAAAATAACTATAACCTTACTGTGAATGATATTGATGGCAATGATATCACCGATAGGGTTATTGAGCTCTGGTGGAGTGTTAATGCAATATGCAATGTGGACTCTGACTCACTGCTAGAACTTGGTGATTATTACGCCGATTTTGACGGGTCAGCCGGTTTTTATGAAGTTTTGAATTTTGAAGAAGTTGCAGAACAGTTGTTCTCAACAGATGGAAAACGCCAGCTTTTAAATACAAAGATTGGTAATGTTAATATTACGAAACCCCAGATTTGCATCGGAATTGCCTTCATTGATATTAAGCGGTTCAACGGAGATTTCGTTTAATATAGACAGTGTGCCGGATGTGCCTCAGTATTTAATGATAGATATTGGCTCATCCGGGGGTAAGATATACTATGCCTTTGAAAAAAGTGGAAGTTTCTACGTTGGTCATGATAATATGTATGAGATTTCCCGCGAGACATTCAATGAGTTAATGCAGTATATATACAAGAATGAAATACAAGAATGAAATCAAAGATGAAGCCATTGTTAGCTTGGAAAGTGACACGTGTTTCTGAAAGGTTGTTCGACGTATAATAGCAGAATATGGCTTGTACTATTGATATGTTCCCGTATACCTCGGATTTTCAAAAAACAGCCAAAAACCTATTGATATGTTCCCGTAGACGTAAGGTTCAAAAAATTAGCCCAAGACATCAATCCAAGCGGCTCGTTCCAACATGGGTTTTTGTTTTTTCGACATTTCGTTTTGATTTTTTAAAGCGACGAAATTTAAGAAAAAACGAGGGGGTGTACAATTAAATGTATTGAGAAAATTTGACAATTTTTCATTACTGGTATATAATAAGCACAAAAATATGAAATATATGTTAGTACAATTAGATATATATATATATATAATTTACTGCTTATCTATTTAAAGCAACATCTGCTGATGATAGAAGTGTTTTAATATGGGGGGAAGACAGTATAGTATTTCAGATTACAGGAAGTGTTAGCAAGGATGAACTGATACATATATGTGAAAGTATAAGAAAATTCTAAGTATTATTGCTTTTTTACTGTTACCAAAATGCTCCTTTTTTGTTTATTAAGTAGAAGGGTGAAAAGACCTCATAATTGAACGAAAAAAGGGATGCGTATGAATGTAGGATTCAAAAGAAACGTATCTTTGCTGATGGCAATGGTAATGTGTCTGGCACTGGGTGGATGGGCACTAGCTGCTGAACTCCCGACAGCAAACGATATGCAACCCGATGGATCTGTTACAATCCAGTGGGTCAACACGACATCAATTTTAACAACATTGTCTTTTGATGGCAGCAGAGGAACCTGCGGTGCGCGAGTTCTGGGTAAGCCCGGAACAGACTACATAACGGCAACCATAGTGCTGGCACGAAAGAACTCGGACGGGAGCTTGACTCCAGTCAAGACATGGAGCCATCTCTCTGCTACCGGCGATATGTTGATCTTTGATGGTACCTATTATGTGACAACCGGATACACGTATAGGCTGACTATCACTGCTACGGTTTATCGAGATGGTATTGGAGAGGTTGTCTCCGGATACTTTAAAGCGTACTCTAGTTGAACTTGAAGTTGTTAAAGGAGGAACCCAGAATGAAGAAGAAGGCTTTTGCTGTTACAGCTGTTATTCTTATGGTATCGATATTAACTATTTCAGCAAATGCATTTACTATTTCACTTATTCAACAAGAAAAGAGTAATTGGTGTTGGGCGTCCTGTTGCCAAGCTGTTATTAAAATGCTTAATCCGCTAAGTACAGTTACACAGACACAGATTGTTATTGCTGCCAAAGGGTCGGCAGTAGACGAAGGTGCCTCTCTAGAAGAGGTTGATAATGTTTTGAGTAACTATAATGTGTCAAGTGATCAGGACTTTAGAGTACTAAACTATCAAATTGTTAAGCAGGTAATTGATACTGATTGCCCAATTATGGCATTTTGTATAAGTACTGGTTATGGTATTGGACATGATGTCATGGTTACATCATATTATCAAATTAGTGATCGACAGTATATAGGCTATAGAGATCCTGCTTTGCCTACAGGATCGTCTGTGGTAGCATTTAAAATTTCAGACGAAAGATTTTATTACGATTTATGGGTAGAAAACCCGGGATTCTATGTTTATTGTCCGCAAGAGTGCTCACTTATTAACTTCTCTTAAGTAGATTGGAGGTAAGTTGTGAAAAAGGTTATAATATTATTTGCTGCTATTCTTATGCTGGTAACGGCAGCATCTGCCAAAGAAAGTATACCATTATATGAAGATGTGCCAGCCGAATGTATTGCTGATATGAAAGAAGAGCTTTCATATGTGATAAAGGCCGCAGAAGCTATGAATATTTCTGCAATAGACTCATCACAGATCGGAAAAGACTTGTCAAATGTAAGTTTACGTGGTGGCTATCAATATTTTTACTTTAGTGCTGATTACTTGACCGACAATAATAGCGGCTTGGATTTTTATGAAGCAATAGATCGGACAATGAAAGAAAGAAGATTATTCATACTCTATGTGGATGAAAATCCGACAATGCTGATTATAGCAGCCAAAAGCGATGACGATGAATGGTATGCCGAGAGATTCGGCGAAGATGCCACGGAAATAATAAAAGCACTGAAGACCATATTACGAAAAGATTCAGAAATATATATTAACGGCAAGGTCATTTTCGACCGTTCAGGCAATACGCAAAGAGTAGTTTTTGCACAGGAAGGTAAAACTGATACGATTTACAAGGCAACAGACTACATGAAATACATTAAAGAGGCTAGTTCATATATGATTGAAAAAGCAAAACTGTATCGCGAGGAGCTTGGGATCGCTGACGATAAAGAATGGGTCCGCCATATCCCGGTTGGGTCTAGCGATGGGGAGGATGCTCCCAAGTTTGCTGCTGAACCATTCATAGAATCGGAGAATAGCTTTTCACAGTGGTACATCATAATTATAGCTCTTCTTGTTTCTTTCACAGGTCTAATTATTGCTATTCTCAAAAAAAACAAAAAGTCGAACGCAGTTTGCTAAATGCGATCTGCTAAAGTTAGTTTTTCTTTCCTATAGGCAACAGTCTTAATCAAGAGGATGGTTCTTTTGGATAATAGTAGAAAATAATCAAAAGAACAGTCCCCTTGATCGGCATTGGAAAATATTAGCAATAATCAAAATCTTATATAAACAACTGCTAGTTGCATTTGTATATAAGCTATTTTTCTGAAGAACGCGATTTTTTTAACATGGCTGAATATACTGATGACATACCCAATGAATATCCATTCATTTTTGGAACAAATGATAGCTTGCCAATAAATAATCTAAGTGACAAAAAGCTTGAAGAGCTGGTTCCAGGTCATATTTACCTGAAGAACTGGAGAACTGGTGAAGTCTCGCAATATATCAAAGTAGAAGCGACAGCATTTACTCTTACTGAGAATAATGAATTGTTTATAGCTGAAAGTAGTGGTATTATATACGCTTATTCTAGGGATGGAGTTAGAGGCAAAAAGCTGATCGACTTATCAAAAGAGAACGCTGTTATCAGTAATATGGTAGCTAACGACAATCTAGTATTTTTCACGGTAAAGGACACTGTTTATCGTTACCATATCCCATCAGGTATTTTAGATAAGCTAGGTACTATGGATACATCAGAACCTATATATTTTACTGCGGTGTCAAATACCACAGTAAAATGGATTACAGAAACAGATGAACATTACCAATCAGAAAGCGAATATGCTACTAAAACTGTTATAAAGAACTTCTCAACAGGTGAATGCATTGAGCTGTATGGACATAACATAGTAGATCTCTCAGAAGATGACGGAAGAGAGAACTCTGTTACAAGAGCTGATTCCTACTTTAATGATTTCGGTACAAGTAAATGCACTTGTCATGGAGGCTCTGGGGGAACTTGTTACATAAATGGTTCATGCGATTGTAAGTCGGGTTCTTGGGCAGGCTATTCAGGCATTCAATGCTTAGGGTATGCGTATGATTGGTATAAAAATGCCTTTGGCAACAGTACAAGCGGTTCACATCAATTTGCTCAATTTTCATTTAGTACCAATATAAATATCGCGCTAGCACAGTTATCAGACATGTTAAAGCAGTGCTGCTACGGAGCACATATGAGACTTATTAATACTAGTAGTGTACAGCATTCGATGATCCTCCTGAATCCAACGATTTCAACAAATTACATGCAAATAACTGATGCAAATAGGACAGATTCAAATTGGTGCATCATACAAACAGCTAATTTTGCGTACTCAACATTTGTTTCAAGATATCCCGGCGAGTTGTAAAATTAAATGAAACACAAATAAAGAAAATAAATAGGCCCACGAGAGCTTCTCTGTTATAATGTTAGTTCCTACAACAAACAGAAACGGAGAAGCTTCATGAGCCAAGTCTATTGTATCAGAACTCGCATAAAAGGTAAACACCTAAGATTGGAAGAGCGTGAAGAGTTAGAAGCGATAGTAACTAAGAACAATTACTTGCCTAAGAAATCAAGGCTTAGCCATCGGGAAATAGCAGAACGAATGGGAGTAAGCCCAGCCACAATAAGTAGGGAGCTGAGGCGTGGGAAGGTAATCTTAAGGGATTGCCAATGGCGTGAAGTGGTTAGCTATTCAGCCTTAAAAGCCCAAGAGGACTATGATGAGAAGGCAAGTGCAAAAGGGGCTCATCTAAAAATTGGTAAGAACTATGAGTTAGCAGAAAAAATTGAGAACTGTATTATAAATGGCAAGTTCTCTCCTTATGCGACCATAGAGAAACTTAAGGATGACCCTGACTATCAAAGAACGCCCATATCTAAGCGAACGCTCTATAATTATATAGACCGTGAGTTATTACTCAATGTAACAAAAAAGGACTTACCTCGAAAAGGCAAGAGTTCAAAACGCAAGTATACCCGAGTAACCCGCAGAATACGGGATGTAGACGCCAAGCGCATAGATGAGCGCCCACAAGAGGCGAATGACCGCAGTGAGCTCGGTCACTGGGAAATGGATTGCGTTGAACCAGGTCGAGGAAAAGGCAGAGCATGCTTGCTTGTACTGGTTGAGAGGCTATCTAGAAAGACACTGATATTTAAGTTGCGTAGCCAAACACAAAAAGAAGTGCTAAAACGACTTGACCAACTAGAGAAAAAGATAGGTGCAAAGCGATTTCGAAAGATGTTTAAAACAATAACAGTTGATAATGGAAGTGAGTTTTTAGATTGGCGCAAGCTAGAACGGTCCTGCATAAGCAGTAAAGCGCGCACCCGAATTTACTACTGTCACCCATATCATTCATGGGAAAGAGGTACCAATGAACAGATAAATGGACACATACGACGATTTATCCCCAAGGGATGTTCGATAGCGAAATACAGTACAAAAGCAATATTAAAGATCCAAGAATGGCTTAATGATTACCCACGTAAGGTTTTAGAAGGTAAATGCGCAAACGAGGTAGTTAAAGAAGAACTAAGAAAGTGTTCATAGCGAAAGCATTTCCCGTTCCGCCCAGACCCAAACCGCCAGAAACAAGTGAAAACTACAAGATATCTAGATAACATTTGACAGAGAAAAAGTGTTTCACTTTAACTTGCAATTTGCGTAATCCTGTTCCACAGCTGTTTTGCCTTTACTTTTGAAGGGCTGTATGCTATATTTACAGAAAAGTTTGTCCGAGGTGCAAAATATGATTTGGAATGAGCGTATCGAGACCATGTCCCGTGACGAGATGCGGGAGCTTCAGAGCAAAAATCTCCGCTCAGCAGTAAACCGCGTTTACAATTCGATAGAGTCCTATCGAAAAAAGATGGATGCAATCGGCCTAGAACCCGGAGATATTAAGTCAATTGACGACCTTAGTAAGCTGCCCTTTACAACTAAGGATGACCTGCGAGACGCGTATCCCTACGGTATGATCTGCGTACCGATGGAAGAAGTTGTTCGTGTACATGCATCTTCGGGCACCACCGGGAAGCAGACTGTTGTCGCGTACACGAAAAATGACATTGACCTCTGGAGTGAAGTCATGGCACGTTCCATGACAATGACCGGTGTTACAAAGCACGATATAGTCCATGTATCATATGGGTATGGACTGTTCACCGGTGGCCTCGGTGCTCACTATGGCACTGAATGTGTTGGCGCTGTAACTGTTCCTGTCTCAACGGGTAATACTAAAAGACAGCTCCAACTGCTCCATGATTTTGGTGCCACAGTACTGATGTGCACACCGTCCTACGCACTCTATCTCACAGAGATGATAGAAAATGCTGGACTGATGGATGAGATGAAGCTCCGCGTTGGGGTTTTCGGTGCTGAGCCCTGGACCGAGGAGATGAGACATACGATTGAGGAGAGACTACATATCTCTGCTCACGACATATATGGCTTATCCGAAATTATTGGGCCGGGTGTATCCTGTGAGTGCAAAATGAAGAATGGCCTCCATGTTGCCGAGGACCACTTTGTACCTGAAATAGTGGATCCAGCGGACGACAGCCTGCTTGGCGAGGGTGAATCGGGAGAGCTGATCTTTTCGTGTATTACAAAGGAGGCTATGCCCCTTCTCCGCTATCGGACAAGGGATATTTCGAGCCTGAACTTGCAGAAATGCGAATGTGGACGCACTTCGGTGCGCATGATGAAGCCAATGGGCAGAGTCGACGACATGCTTATAATCCGTGGCGTCAATATATTCCCTTCACAGATAGAGAGCGTGCTTCTTGGAATCACTGAGGCCTCGCCCTTCTTTATGCTGATCGTGGATAGGGTGAATAATCTCGATACTATTGAAGTACAGGTCGAGATGAAGCCTGAGTTTTTCTCGGACGAAGTGCGCGCAATTGAGCGATTGAGAACCAGAATCACTAAGGAAATCGAGTCAACACTTGGAATAACGGTAACTGTAACACTTGTCGAGCCCCAGACTATCCAGCGTTTTGAGGGCAAGGCTGTTAGAGTAATTGACAGGAGAGGGAAGCTCTACTAACCTGCACGGCTATCATCTATTACAAAAAAATCTGAAGAATCTGAATAATATGAGGTGTCAAATGGAACTTAAAAGCAGAAAAGAGATGGACCCGCAGTTTCAATGGGACAATACACACATGTTTGAGAGCAAAGAGGCCTGGGAGAAGGAGTTCGAGAGTGCAAAGGGCCTTATATCCGACATTCAAAAAGTTGCAGGAACTTTGGGTGAATCTGCGGAGTCACTCAAAAAAGGACTGGATACTATCTACGGCGCATTTGAGAGGATAGAGCTGGTATATCTATACGCATATCTCCATAAATGCGGGGACAACGGAGACCCGGAGTATCAGGATATGGCTGCGCGCGCAATACAGCTGCTTGTATCCCTAGAAACTGTGGCGTCATTTGTTCAGCCTGAGATTCTTGCAATACCAGAGGAAACACTTAAAAAATACCTTGAGTATGATGGCCTCAAGACTTACCACCATATGTTAGATGACATTGCACGTGGAAGAGCTCACACACTTGATGCTGAGAAGGAGCGCATGCTCGCAATGCTTGGCGATGCTGCTCAGTCACCGAGTGACAGTTTTGAGATGCTTGAAAGCGTCGATATGACATTCCCAAAGATCAAGGACGAGAACGGAAATGAAGTCGAGCTGACCCACGGAAACTTCAATGTCTACCGTGAGAGCAAAGACCGTCGTGTTCGTGAGGAGGCATTTGAGAAATATTTCGGTGAGTTTAAGAAATATCTAAACACCTTTGCCGCCATGTATTCCGGTTCAGTTAAGTTTGACACCTACTTTGCCGATGTCCGCAATTACGACAATGCGTGTCAGGCCGCCCTGTTCAGTAGTAACGTACCGGTGTCCGTATATGAGCAGCTTATCGAGGCTGTCCACTCAGGATTAAAAACCATGCGCCGCTACATCGATGTCCGTAAAAGAGTGCTCGGTCTGCCTGAGATCGATATGTTTGACCTGTACACCCCAATCGTGGACGACGTTGATTACAAGGTGACCTTTGAAGAGGCAAAGGAGCTTGTAAAAGAGGCGTTGAAGCCGCTCGGCGAGGATTATCAGAGGCTTCTGGACAAGGCATACAGCGAGAAGTGGATAGATGTATACGAGAACAAGGGTAAAACAACCGGCGCTTTCTCTTGCGGGGTTTATGGCGTACATCCATATGTCCTTCTCAACTATACCGACACACTTGACGACGCCTATACGCTTGCCCACGAACTAGGTCATGCTATGCATTCATACCTCTCATCCACCACTCAAGATTATGTAAACCACAGGTATAGGATTTTGGTAGCCGAGGTCGCATCGACAGTAAACGAGGTTCTGCTGACAAAGCATCTGTTGTCAATCGAGACTAATCCAAAGCGTAGAGCGTATATATTGAATCATTTTCTTGAGGGCTTCAGGCTCACCGTGTTCAGACAGACACTCTTTGCAGAGTTTGAGAAGAGAACACATGAGATGTATAAGGAAGGCACTCCGTTGACTGCACAGTCTCTAAATAAGCTGTACAGGGAGCTCAATGAGCTCTATTATGAGGGTGCGGCTGTTAACGAAATGATGGACGTTGAGTGGGCGAGGATACCGCATTTCTACAGGGCATTCTACGTGTACCAGTATGCAACCGGATTCTGCAGTGCAGTATCAATAGCTGAGCAGCTTCTCGAGACAGGTGACCCATCTGATTATCTGGAGTTCCTATCACTTGGCGGAAGCAAATATCCTCTTGATGAGCTGAAAGTTGCTGGCGTGGATCTGACGAAACCGGAGCCAGTAGCAGATGCACTTAAGGTGTTTGACGAGACGCTAGATGAATTCGAGTCAATTGTTCTGGAGTAATCAGTATTTGCCATATACCATATACAAAGTGCTATAGTCAACTTGCTATATACAGATAATTGAAAGTGGCAGATGGTGCGGTAGATAAAACCCTCGTGTTGCAAAAGAATTTCCATTGCTGTATACTTGAAATATACGCTGCCTGAGGAGGTTAAACGATGCCTATCAATCAGATATCCATTTTTATTGAGAATCGTCCGGGCAGACTCTATGCAATTACCAAAGTTCTCAGTGACAACGACATCGACATACGGGCCCTGTCCCTTGCTGACACAACAAATTTCGGGATACTGCGTCTTATCGTAAATGATCCTGAGCGTGCCGAGACAGTGCTGCGTGAAAGAGGTTTCACTGTGAGCACCACGAAAGTGTTAGCCGTACAGGTCGATGACGAGCCCGGAGGCCTGCACTCAATTATGGGAAAGCTCCATGAGCAATCGATTGGAGTAGAGTATGCATATGCATTCATAACACGAAAGGCCGACAGCGCATTCGTTGTTCTCCGTGTTGAGGACAATGAGAAGACAGCACAGTACTTGAAGAGCTGTGGTGTTAAGATCGTTGAGGCCGACGAAATATTTGCGTTATAGACCAATTGCGTTAGAAATATATATAAACACATCCTTGGAGGCAATATAATGACCGGAATAAGTAAAGAGGTTCGTTTGATGGCTGAAGAAGCCGAGAGCTCTCTTGCCGGGGTATTTAACAGCATCAATAAAACGGCGGAACGTAACACTGAGAGAGTGATGGCTGCGTTCCGCCGTCATTCTGTATCGGATACGATGTTCGCCGGCACAACAGGCTACGGTTATAATGACCGCGGCCGCGACACACTTGATCAAATTTATGCGGATGTTATGGGCTGCGAAGCGGGTCTTGTGAGACTGGGCTTTGTTAATGGAACACATGCTATTTCATCCGGACTTTTTGCCGCACTGAGACCTGGACAGGTTCTTCTCATGGCAAACGGAACACCCTATGACACTATACATGGCCCTATCGGCTTACGTGGAGACTACCACGGCTCACTGAAGTTTTACGGAATAGGATACAGGCAGGTAGATCTGCTTGAGGACGGTACTCCAGACGTAGAAGGAGTAGCAAAGGCAGCTGCATCCCCCGATGTCGGCGCAGTGTTGATCCAGCGTTCATGTGGATACTCGGTAAGACCATCCCTGTCAGTGGTCCAGATAAAGGAGTTGTGCAGGGCAATCCGTGGTGTAAGCGATGCGGTAATTGTTGTTGACAACTGCTATGGAGAGTTTGCGGAAGCGGAGGAGCCGGGTGGAGTTGATGGAGGAGACCTGCTCTGCGGCTCGCTCATAAAGAATCCCGGAGGCGGCATTGCGGAGTCGGGTGGATATGTTGTCGGCAGAGAGGACCTTGTGGAGAAGGCGGCGTTCCGACTGACTGTGCCCGGTATCGGAGGCGAATGCGGGAGCACATTTGGGCAGAACAGGTTGCTGTATCAGGGGCTGTTCTTGGCGCCCCATATCGTTGCAAACAGCTTGAAAACAGCCGTTTTTTGCGCTAAAATAATGGAAATAGCGGGATATAAGTGCTCGCCCGGATGGGACGAGGAGCGCCACGACATCATTCAAAGAATAGAGTTTGGCGACCCGCAACAGGTAAGGGTATTCTGTGAGGGAATACAAGAAGCTTCACCGGTAGATTCTTTTGTAACGCCGGTACCGGCACCTATGCCGGGGTACGATTGTGACATTATCATGGCAGCCGGCACATTCATTCAGGGTGCTTCCATCGAACTGAGTTGCGATGCACCTATGCGCCCACCTTACGTGGCGTTTCTCCAAGGTGGACTCACATATGAGTCATCGAAGTTGGGAGTTATGAATGCACTAGGCCGTGTGTTGAGTTTGAAATAGATAAGCGATTGAGAAAATTAAGGGTAGTATCTTTATGATTATTATGGGAATAGATCCCGGAATTGCGACTGTTGGTTATGGAATTGTAAGCTACAACAGAAACAAGTTCAAAGTAGTACAGTACGGGGTAATTACGACTGCCGCGGGGCTCCCGACAAGCACTCGCCTGCTTGAAATATCGAACGATATTACTACACTGATCAACATCTACAAGCCGGATTGCGCAGCAGTTGAGGAACTGTTTTTCACAACGAACAGAAAAACCGGTATCAGTGTAGCGCAGGCAAGAGGAGTAATACTGCTAGAGTGCTCTAGGAGTGGCTTACCTCTGTATGAGTACACACCACTGCAGGTTAAACAGGCGGTAGTGGGGTACGGCAAAGCCGAGAAAAGTCAGGTCATGGATATGACGCGGAGAATTCTCAAGCTAGATAATACCCCAAAGCCGGATGACGCTGCTGATGCGCTTGCAATAGCTATCTGCCACGGTCACTCTGCTGGCATGCAGAAGCTGGTTGACAGTTCGACATAATAAGAAAATACCACAACCGGAGGCCGTTATATGTTTTACTATATCGAAGGTACAGTTACTTACAGAGAGAGCGGCCTTGCCGTTATTGATGCAGGTGGAGTTGGATATGCATGTAACACCTCGCTAAACACACTCTCTCAGCTTGAAACAGGGCAGAGTGTCCGACTATATACATATCTGCATGTTCGTGAGGATATATTTGATCTCTATGGATTTATTGACCGTGAGGAGCTCAATTTCTTTAAGATGCTGATATCTGTATCGGGTATCGGTCCAAAAGTTGCTATGTCAATGTTGTCCACAGCGCCACCTAGTCAGCTGGCAGCATACATAATCAGTGGAGACGAGAAGATGCTGACGCAGGCCCCGGGAATCGGTAAGAAAACCGCACAACGCATCATACTGGAGTTGAAGGACAAGATTAAGAAAGAGCAGATAGGACTTGGCTCAGAGCCCGGATTTGTTCCGCTGGATGCCTCATTTGGCTCAAATCTGTCGGAGGCGTCAGCTGCTCTCGGTGTTCTTGGCTATACAGCTCAGGAAGTTGGTGCTGCTCTCAGAGGTATTGATTCTAGTGGACTTTCAGTGGAGGAAATTGTCCGACTCGCACTTAAGAATATGGCAGGTGGTAAGTAATGAGTATAGAGTTCCAGGACGGCTTAGAGGAGCGCATTGTGTCCTCCACCCTGTCGGGGATGGATGAAAATGAGGTTACACTGCGTCCGCAGACCCTCTCGGAATATACCGGTCAGGAGAAGGCGAAGGAAAACCTCACGGTATGTATCGAGGCGGCGAAGCTACGTGGAGAATCAATGGATCACGTGCTGCTATACGGACCTCCGGGGCTCGGCAAAACCACACTTGCCGGCGTAATTGCAAATGAGATGGGTGCTAGCATTCGTATTACATCCGGCCCTGCTATCGAGAAGGCCGGAGATTTGGCTGCACTGCTTACAAACCTTGACCAAAACGATATTCTATTTATTGACGAGATTCATAGACTTAATAGGGCTGTTGAGGAAATTTTGTATCCCGCAATGGAGGACTATGCCCTCGATATAATCATTGGCAAGGGGCCCTCAGCGCGCTCCATACGGCTCGACCTTCCAAGGTTCACCCTTGTTGGTGCAACTACAAGAGCCGGTCAGCTCTCAGCCCCGCTTCGTGACCGCTTCGGTGTTATACTGAGGCTGGAGCTGTACACTCCGGAGGAAGTATTGAAAATAGTCCGCCGCAGTGCATCGATCCTGCAGATTGACATCGAAGATGATGGCGCGTTTGAAATTGCGCGCCGTTCGCGTGGGACACCGCGTATAGCCAACAGGCTGCTCAGGCGCATCCGCGACTACGCACAGGTGCGTGCCGACGGTGTTATCACAAAAGATGTGGCTGACGCAGCACTGAGTATGCTCGAGGTCGACGACATCGGTCTGGATTCCACAGACCGCAGAATGCTTTTCAGCATTATCAACCACTTCGACGGCGGACCTGTAGGGCTCGACACACTCGCCGCAACAATCGGAGAGGAGTCGATTACACTCGAGGACGTATACGAGCCTTACCTACTGCAGTTGGGCTTTCTTAACAGGACACCGCGTGGAAGGTGCGCGACGAGGCTCGCCTATGATCACCTAAACGTTCCGTTTGTTGGTGAGGAGCAATCACAGCAACAAACCTTGTTTGAATAATGCCGGCGTAAACAGGGACGGAGGGATGGTTCTCTGTCATGCCGATCATAAAATTGGGGGAGGATTTATGAGTAGACTGTTTGGTACCGATGGTATCCGTGGCGTTGCAAATGAAGATTTGACTTGTGACTTAGCATTAAGAGCAGGCCAGGCAGCAGCGCAGGTGCTTAAGGAGGCTGGGAACCACAAGCCACTTTTTTTAATAGGGAAAGATACACGCATTTCATCCGATATGTTTCAGGCGGCACTCACAGCCGGTATTTGCTCGGTGGGCGGAGATGTGCAATTGCTAGGTGTTGTTCCTACACCCGCTGTGGCCTATTTAACCAAGAAACTTGGAGCTGATGCCGGAATCATGATATCCGCATCTCATAACTCATATGAGCATAATGGCATAAAGCTGTTCAACTCTGAGGGGTATAAGCTTCCCGATGAGATAGAAGACGAAATTGAGGCCCGCATAAAAAGCGGGGTCGTACTGAAAACCTATGACGAAATTGGTGTCGCCAATATAAGCGATGTTGCGCTTCAACAATACATCGACTATGTTGTGGGTAGCATACAGAGTGACTTGAAAGGTCTTCGAGTCCTAGTTGACTGTGCTAACGGTTCCGCAGCGGTGACCGCCAAGAATATATTCAGACGTTTCAAAGCGGACGCAGAAATACTCTATGACCTGCCCAACGGAGTAAATATAAACTACAATTGCGGCTCAACCCATCTCAACAGCCTTTCGAAAATGGTTGTAGCTGGTGGCTATGATGTGGGTATCGCATTCGATGGGGATGCTGACCGCTGCCTTGCGATAAACGAAAAGGGCGAAATAATAGACGGTGATCAGATTATGGCAGTCTGCGGCGTACATTTGAAAAAAGCTGGAAAGCTTCCTAAGAATACGATCGTTGCAACTGTGATGTCAAATCTCGGATTCCACATGTATGCAAAAGAGAACGGGATTAACGTAATAACCGCAGACGTTGGGGATAGATATGTCTTAGAGGAGATGAAGAAGGGCGACTATATGCTTGGTGGAGAGCAGTCAGGCCATCTGATTTTCCTCGATAAAGCCACAACTGGGGATGGGCAGCTCACTGCTATGCAGTATTTAGAGATATTGGCGGTGTCAGGCCTCAAGGCCTCTGAACTCGGTGCAGGCATCAAGCAGTACCCGCAGGTATTGAAGAATGTTAAGGTTCGGCCCGATCTCAAACATAGACTTGCTCAGGATGAGGCTGTTAATGAAGCGACCCTCGAGGCTAAGGAGATTTTGGGTAGCGAGGGACGTATTTTGGTCCGACCATCGGGAACAGAACCCCTGGTTCGCGTTATGGTGGAGGGTTTTGATGATGGAGCAGTATACAAGGCGTGTGATATAATCGTAGCAGCAATCGAACGCGTGAGTGACTTGTAGTATATTAGGTATTAACAACAATTTACGGTAATTTTTAATAAAGATTTTTGCCTTGCAAATTTTCGTAAATATGCTATAATACACTTTGTGCTTATAGCTTATTTACATCGAGGCGTAGCTCAGTTTGGTAGAGTGCTTGGTTTGGGACCAAGATGCCGCAGGTTCAAGTCCTGTCGCCTCGACCATAAAAAAGACTGTCGATATTTGGTGTTTCCAGTTAAGAAAACATCGAAGGGCAAGAGAGAAACGGTATAGCCACGGCTATGCCGTTTCTTTCATTTCTGCCTATCATCAAATACTTTTGACATTTCCAAAATCCCGATACCCTTGTAATAGATATCTACCTCTTGTCTGCGATTGGTCTTGCTGTGCGGATCGGTCGCATTGTGTATCACGATCTTTTCCACAAACTCATGCAGTATGAAAGGTGTGAGCTCCGGGATTTCGGTGTACTGCTTAATGATGGATAGAAACCTGCTCACGTCGGCACTCTTGCTTTCGGCTGCCTCGATTTCTTCACGAAGGAGAACCACTTGACCGTTAAGGTCGCGCTGCTCGTTTTCGTAGTCCAGGGACAACTTGTGGAAGCGCTCGTCTGTGAGCTTGCCCGTGATATTGTCCTCATAGAGGCGCTTAATAATGTTATCCAGCTCCACGATACGCTTTTCAGCGTCGGACAGGAGCTTTTTCTTTTTGGCAAGGTCCTTGTTTCTCTGTTTCATATCCGTATCCATAACCATCTGAACAAATCTGTCCTCATGCACTCTCGCAAAGGAAACGATCTCTCGCAGATTATGTAAGACCAATTCCTCCAGGATCACGGTTCGGATGGAATGAGGCGTAGGGCATACATGCTTGCCTTTACGATATCCCGAACACAAGTAGTATTCCTGATCTTTGCGGAAACCCGTTGCCCTGCACTGATACAGGACAGCGCCGCAGTCGGCACAGAACATCATGCCGGAGAACATCCCCATTTCACCCATCTTTGTCGGACGGCGCCTTGTCTGCCTTGCCAGCTTAACGGCGTCGGCGATTGCCTCCGTCCAGATCGGTTCGTGGGTATTCTCGAAGATCACCCATTCGCTTTCAGGGTTATGGATTTTCTTTTTGCTCTTGTAGGATTTCTTTGTGGTTTTGAAGTTGACCGTATGACCAAGATACACGCGCCAATTATCCATAATGTGCGCTATCGTGGTATTATCCCAAGCGTAAGGGTCGCCCTGCTTTTTCACGTTGCAGTTGACACCCTTGCTTTCGTAATAGGCGGCGGGGGTAAGGATTTTCCTCTCCTTCAGCTTTCGCGCTATCTGTTGAGGACCGTATCCCTCCATTACATACAAGCCGATCTCATAGACCACCTGGGCCGCGTCCTCGTCACGCAGCCACTTTTTCTTATCGGCGGGGTCTTTCATATAACCGTAGGGAGCGTTTGTTGCCAGATACTCGCCTGCGTTGCCTTTTACCCTCATAACGGCGCGGATCTTCTTGCTGGTGTCCTTCGCGTACCATTCATTGATGATATTGCGGAAGGGGGTAAACTCGTTATCTCCCTTTGTGCTGTCCACGCCATCGTTTACGGCGATAAAGTGGACGTCATGCTCGGGAAACATGATCTCGGTATACATACCTACCTGCAAATAGTCACGGCCGAAACGGGACATATCCTTGATAATGACCCGCTTGACGATACCCGCCTCCACGTCCGCAATCATTTCCTGGAACCCTGGGCGATTGAACGTTGTCCCTGAAATTCCGTCGTCGATGTAAAAGCGGAAGTTGGTGTATCCGTGTTCAAGAGCGTATTTTTGCAGAATCTTCTTTTGGTTGATTATTGAATTGCTGTCGCCCTGCAATTCATCATCACGCGACAAGCGGCAGTAGAGGGCTGTTAGTTCCTCGGCGCTCATAGCATTGTACGGAAATTGAAGCACGGCAGCGGTGTTTGACTGATTATACATATTAACCTCCATTCTGGCAGTCAAACACGGTATGAAGTTCTATATACATTTTACCGTGCTTATTTCATTTTGTCAGCCTATGGCGGTCAATTAGTTGTGACTTTTCTTTTAACATCGTCTTTTATCAGACGTTCTATCTTTGAAACCACACCGTCCTTTACCTGCTCAGGAAAGAAGGAATTGACGATGAAGGTTGTATTTCCAATTCTTTTTTCGCTCCGCAACGGCGGGGCGTATTTTTGTTCTTTATGTTCAAAGTTGGTATCTTTTTGCATAGATAACCCCTTTCATTTTTTAGTGGTTGAAAAACGAATAAAAGGGGCAAATACGGACGGCTGCTTGGCGTCAGCTCCACGGGAATTTCACCCTCACGCGGTTCTCGCGCGACCCTACCTATTGCCTGCGACGCCTCGCCACCTGAATATGGTTGCACGCTCGGGCTGTAGCTGTAAGGGAGTCTCATTATCCTGTCTGTGCGTCGTCGCCCGCAAGCTGCCAAACCTGCTTCACGTCCTCGTGTTTCTCGCTCGCTCCCTGGGGAGGTCGTGGCGCACCGTCCGTATGGCTCGTCACAAACAGATCGTATCCGTCTGCCCTATGCCGGCCGGGAATTATCCGCCCGGCGTTCTTGTCAAGGAGCTTCGGCAGCCCGCTAGGAAAGGGGGACTCACGGGTGCCTCCTGCGCTTTAATTCAGGTCAAAGCCCAGGATGGAGATAATCAGTTTCGTTTCCAGCCTTCTACGCAATTCTTCATCAACATAAGTGCAGTAGTTGCCGTTCTCGTCACGGCCTGTCCTTCTGCAAAGCGTAGCTATGTAGCCGGAATAATGACGGATCACCTCATTGACCGCGTCCGTTTCACCGTGGACGGCGGCCTCGATCACCGGGTACGGGATCATGCGGGTATGCTGGGTAGCATTACTCATCCGCTTCACCTCCCATCAGCTTTTTCAGCAGCCGATAGGCTCTCTGCCGGTGCGTGTTGACCGTTCTTCTTGCTATGCCCATGTGGTCGGCAATATCACGGTCGGCCATATCCAGGAACCAATACATAAGAATGATATTGCGTTCCTTTTCGGGAATAGCAGACAGCGCCTCGGCCAAACGGTCGTCCTTGACAAGTACGGTTTCTTTTCCAATCTGGAAGGAAGTGTACTCCCAGGGGTATTCATCGTAAACCGCAAGCTGCTCCATCGCACCTTCCGGCAGGTCGCTCATAGGTATTTCCCAAAGCGCCCTGTGATTGATATCCCTATGACCGTTGTTGGCCTCATGCTTCAACACCTTCTTGCAGAAGCTATCAAAGGTGTGCTGCTTATGGATTTCATGGAGATCAGGTTTCATTTTCTCACCTCCCTTCGTGCCGGGAGGCAGGTCCTTCTTTCCCCTTTCATCCATTACTGGTCTGGCGGAGGTGGGTTTTGGCCGATTTTCGGAAAATTTCTTAAAATTATTTTTTCTGTCGCTCATATAGCGTCTCCTTTCAATTCGTTTCGGGGTGATCTCGATAGCGAATTGAAAGGGCGGTGAACGGCAGCGATATGTACGGAAAGGCTTGTCCATCCTCATAGGCAGACGAACAACCTTTTTATCGATACCTCCTTGTTATGCGTTTTCGTGTTGCCGTAAAGAAGGAAGCGAAAAATGCTCGCTCGTCAAGAACTAACAAATTTCGCAAGACAAAACAAAACGCCCGACTCAAGATTTTGTTAATCTCAAGTCGGGCGTTAAGCTCGTATATTAAGTTTGGAGGTTTCGGGCGTATCAATTTTTTCATCTTTTCACTTCCTTTCGGCAGATTTCTTATGTGTCAATATAACAAAACACGGCGATACCTTTTCAGTACCACCGTGTTCGCTTGTAGTCGTCGATTGATCGACGGCTTTATTTTGCTTTGTCAAATTCTTATTGTCTAACTGTTTTACTCTGTGGGCTCCAATGGCTTGCCGGGGCCATCAATAGCGTGTTCGCTGTTGTCAGCGTTCGGATCGTGGGTAGCTCCGTAGATCAGTTTGTTTTTGAGTGTTTCATCAAAGAAGTCCGGATCATCCGAATGGGTAGAAAGGTAATATGTGTACCCTGCATGATCGAACACGGCATATCCGTGATAATCCTGCTCATATCCTAAAGTAATCCCTTCCGCTGCGTAATCAGCAGTTGTCTTTTCGCTATATCTGACAGCGTAACCGTTCATTTCCATAGAAGATTGACCGGACCACAGGGATGTGTCGATTGCGCTCGTGTCACCATTGAAGGAAATGAAACAATGGATATAGTCACCGGAAGAATGATCGTTAATGCTATCACCGTTGCTAAGGCTGACAGATAAGTTATGCCAATCCGGGGCATTATCGAACAAGCCATTTTCGGCAATTTCAAGGATGTATTCACTATGATACTCTCCGGGCATAGTGAGCTGAGCCAAAAGCAAATTTGTGCCGCAAACAGCTTCAATCTCATTGAGTTCGGTAGTTTGGAAATATCGCTGATCGTATCGAAAAACCAATACTTGCGAAGGAACACGTTGCGGTCAAGCTCCTTTTCGCTCCACAGAAAGGCGCTGATCAGTTTTCCGAGTTCTTCTTCCTCGATGTCCGGTGCTATACTGTGATCCGGCAAGGTCGCCTCGATCTCGGACAGAGATATGATTGCGTCGGCGGATCGTTTCATAGCGTTTGACGTCTCCAATTTCTTCAAGGACAGGTTTCGTGTGATCTTGCAGATAAAAGCTGTGAAGTTGTTTGGGCGAGTGGGCGGTATCTTGTTCCAGACCGTCAGATATGTATCGTTCACACATTCCTCGGAATCCTCGTTATTGAACAGCAGATTTTTCGCCACCCGAAAACACAGCTTGCCGTATTTATGGTCTGTTTCTTTGATTGCGTGTTCATCACGGGCAAAGTACAGCTCGATAATCTGTAAATCATCCATGTTGTTCACCCCCTTTGCGTGTACTAAAAGGCCTTTCACCCCATAAGTACGATTTTTTTGCGTTAGGTTGCAAAATTTCCGGAAATTTTTGAAAAATTTTTTAGAGAAGATAAAACGGCGATCCGACAGATAGTCAGACCGCCGCCGTTTGAAACATTGTTACTTGTGATGGCTGTTTCTATATTATTCAATAGTGTTTTATGTTTCACGGGATTTCCTTATTCCAGCGCTTCACCTATCCGAAAGCATTAGCGGTATCCTTCCGTTACAGATGCTGCGACGATTAAAAGGTGCGGATCTTTATCGATTCAAAATCAGTCCACGATTCATTTTGGGAAAGTTTTTCTATGCAGTTCACAGCCCTGATTATTATCTATAAGGATAACAACAATCTCATCACCTTCATATTTCAAATGAATAGTTAGATCATCGGGGTTTGCTTCTATTTCTTCGAGGGCTGATTTGATATATTCTTCCGCTATTTTGCTATTTATGTTAACTCCAAAAGAAAAATAATAGATCCCACTCTTTGTTTCGCATCTTACTCCATCTGGTTCGGCATTTTCAGAAATAACAGGACCATCTAAATTGCCAGGATCATCCAAACTAAATGGTTTCAATACTCCCACAATTCCAAATGCCACAAGGCATAGACAAGCTGCCATTGCAGCCCATTTTGTCCATACCGGAGCGTTGCGCTTAGCTTTTGCTTCGGGATCAGCTTCCTTGATATATTTCTCGTCTACTTTGCCGAGTACGTTCAAAATTCTTTCTTCTTTCATAGCGAGACACCTTCCTTCTCTAATAAATGTTTTAGTTCGTTGCGTGAGCGAAGCAAGGACATTTTCACTTTGCTTTCGCCCATACCATAATCGGTTGCAATTTCTTTGACAGGGCTCAGATACCAATAACGCCGCATAAAAATCTTGCGTTGCTCCACGGTGAGGGATGCAAGAAAACGGTTGAACACATCGACAAGAACCATATCATCAATGATGCTTTCCGTACTTTCTGTTGCCGGTATGCACTCATGCAGCTCGTCAATGATTAGTGGCACCTGCCCATTGCCACGCTTTTCAGCGGTTAATTGTTTGTACTTGTTCAAAGAAATATTGCGGGTGAGTTTGCCAAGAAATGTTTTGAGAACAGAGGGACGATGGGACGGCATACTGTTCCATGCGTTCAAATATGTATCGTTTACACATTCTTCGCTGTCCTCGTCGTTGTGCAGAACATTGAACGCAATATAGTGGCAGTATCGACCGTACTTCTTTGCTGTTTCAGATATTGCAGTTTCGGAGCGCTCCCAATATAAATCTACAATCTGCTTATCGTCCATTATCTCAACTCCTTTCCGAAAGCATTGAAGGCCTTTCACCCTAATACACAACAAAACTATCCTGCAGGTCACATAATTAGAGAAAGATTTTTGAAAAAACTTTTTTGTAGTAATATTATATCATGCCTTTTTGATTTTTTCGTGAACAATCTACAATATTTGCAATCAGGTCACGATTACCCTGGATCAATGGCAAGGTTGATATATCGTTTCCCGTTCTTCTCCGCATAGCGCATAGTCTGATATGCTCCGCCTGTTTCTCGCTCCACAAAGAACACCACCAGATCGGAACGGTCAACCATTTCACGGTTACGCTTTTGGTGTGCTCCCTTGAAGTGTCCTCCCGCCGAAGTACCGCAGACCTCCACTTCATCGTAGTAATTATGAAAGGCGTCCTCATTGTCCCGATACTCCGCCGTCTCGTAGGGCATGACCCAGACAAGAGCGCTGTTATCATCACGGATCGCCCGCTTGCAGCGTCTTACCGACGAGGAAACGAGCTGGTCAAATTCTCCGTCACGGCCGACCAGGAACTCCACATATTCCTTTTCGGTCAGCAGCTCACGGATCAGCTTTTCAAGCTGCTGCTCGATAGGAAAGGGACGGTCTATTATCCTGTGCCCGAAGAAGGACACCGTAAAAATGTTCATAGCAAAATACGCTCCATAAATCAAAATGCCCACCGAACAAACCAATGTCCGGTGGGCTTTCTCAATGACTCGACTATCCTTAAAAGACCCTTGCGGGCAACCGAGCCGGTTCTTACCGCATATAGCGGATCGTCGCAGCCCTTCTCATGTTCGGTGTGTATAGCGGTCATATAAGAAACGATTTTTAGTTTGACATAGCTTGTTGACGCCTTTTCTAAATACTATAAGCACAAAAATTTACATAATACGGATTTATAGTATATCACAAAACGGAAACAATATCAATAGTCTGTGGCAAATTTATTTGAATATTTATAGACTATATATAGCGTCAAAAAGGATGGAAAAGGCTATGAGCGAAATTGCAAAATCAGTAGGTCAACGAATTAGAAATTACAGAACACAACGGGGATTGAGCCAGGAAAAACTTGCGGAGTTGTCCGGCTGCCACCCGACATATATCGGCCAGGTTGAACGTGGCGAGAAAAACGCAACGCTGGAAAGCATTGAGAAGATCGCCTCCGCGCTGAATGTATCTCTGTCAAAGCTCTTTGAGAAGCTGGGAGGTCAGGAGGACGAAACCAGGGATATCCCCCTTGAATGTTACGAATTTCTCTCCGCTAAAACCAAAGAGGAACAGGAACACCTTTACCGTATCTTGCTTGAAATGGACAAGTACAAGAGAAACTGAATATTACCGAGGATGCCGCCTATCACGGGCGGTATCTTTTTTTGCTCATTTTTTGCGAAAAATCAGCCATTTTACCCCTTCCGAAGTGTAGTAAGGGTAAAGGGGGAAAGAACGAAAGAGTTACGATAGCAAGCACAGCAAGTGAGTACCCACTTGCGATTTTTCCGTATTTTCAGGTCCCTTGCCCGAAAATGAAAAATGCTTGTTGGGATATCCCAAACCCTTATACGAAACGGAGACGTTTTATGGCAAACCGAAAGCGGAACATACAGATGAAATTTTGGGTCACGGAGGAAGAAAAACGCCTCATTGACGAGAAGATGAAGCTGCTGCCGACGCAGAGGTACGGCGCGTACCTTCGCAAGATGGCGATTGACGGATATATCATCTATATGGATATGTCAAACCTGAAAGAAATGAACAAGACCCTGTTCTCCATCGGCCGCAATATCAATCAGATCGCAAAGAAGCTAAACGCCGGAGGTCCCGCGTATCAGGCCGATATGGACGAGATACGGGAAAGGCTGGATCAGATATGGCAGTTACAAAGACGCATCCTATCAAGTCAACGCTGAAAGCGGCCATTGACTATATCTGCAATCCCGAGAAAACGGACGGTAAGCTGCTCGTCTCTGCCTATGGCTGTGCCGCCGAAACTGCGGACATTGAATTTGCCTGGACCCGCCGCCATGCCATCGACAAGGGGACGAACCTGGGCCGTCACCTAATACAAGCCTTTGAGCCCGGTGAGGTCTCACCCGAGGAAGCCCACGAGATCGGTATGCAGCTCGCAAAAGAGATTTTGGGCGGCAAGTATGAATTTGTGCTGACGACCCATATAGACAAGGATCACGTACACAACCACATCATTTTTAACGCCGTCAGCTTTGCGGATCACAAGCACTACCATTCCAACAAACGGAGCTATCATGAAATCCGCCGCGTATCCGACCGGCTGTGCAAGGAACACGGTCTGTCCGTTGTCGTTCCCGGACAGGACAAGGGCAAGAGCTATATTGAACACCAGGCAGAGAGGAACGGCACCAGCTATAAGGCAAAGCTGAAAGCGACCATTGACCGGCTCATTCCCACCTGCAAGGATTTTGAGGATTTGCTTGCCCGCCTGCAGCGTGAAGGCTATGAGATAAAGCGAGGAAAATATATATCCTGCCGCGCCTCCGATCAAGAGAGATTTACCCGAATGAAGACCCTGGGTATCGACTACACGGAGGAAGCCATCACCGCACGGATCGCCGGTGCCTCCCGCCCGTCCCGTCAGCCGAAGCAGCGCGACGACCGTATCCGTCTGCTGTATGACCTCCAGACAAAACAAGGAGGGCTCCAACACTGGGCGAAGATACAAAATCTGAAACTGGCCGCAAAGACCTTCGCCTGGCTGGAAGAACGCGGGATAGATAACTATGCCGATCTTGAAAGCAAGGCGGCCTCCATCACCGAGAAGCGGGACAGCTCCCATACCGAGATAAAGACCATCGAAGCAAGGAGCGCGGAGCTCGCCCTTGTGATGAAGCACGCCGCCACCTATCGGAAGCTGAAACCGATCTACGATCAATACAGACGGTCGGGAGATAAAGAGAAATTTATGCGAGGCCACGAAAGCGAGATCATTCTTTTTGAGGCCGCCACCCGTGAGCTCAAACGCCTGGGCGCCGTTCCGCTGCCGACGACCGAGAGTATGAAGGCAGAGCTCGCCGCACTGAACGCCAAAAAGGAAAAGCTCCTTGCAGAGTATAAGACGGCGAGAAGTGAAGCCCAGGAATACGAGACCGTAAAAAAGAACGTGGATACTCTCCTGTCCGTCCCGAAGGACGACGAACCGAAGCGTACCCATCACATCGAATAGCCCCGCGCTTTTGCGGTGTTAGAATAAATTATATTTCAGGAGGTATCACCCTATGGAAAACAAACCCGCTATCATCGTGTCCGGCAACAAGAACAATATGCAGCCCTGGTATGAGGAAAAATGCAAGCGTGCCCTGGAAGAGCTCGCCCACCTTGCGGACACCATCCGCCGCCCCGGTGACGCACCGAACAACGGATGGCAAAGCAAACAGGAGGAAATGGAACATCACCTGGCCCTCGCCGTCAAGAGCGGTGCTCGTCCTCTCCATCGTATCCTGCGGACATAATGGCAATATCGAGCGTGAAGATATTGACCTGATCGTGGATGAAGGATACGAAGGCTACAAGAAGGTGTTGGAGAAGATCACCCATGACGAGGCGTGAGGCGGTCGGGGCGTTTCTAAAAAACTGCCTGCTGCCGATCACAGCGGCGGTGCTGCTGTTCTTCATTTTTCGTTCCGCCTGCACAAAGGACGGGAGCGTGGACTATTTCCTCTTATGGCTCCTGTGCGGTCTGCCTTTTGGGATACACCGTATGTTTCTCTGGATCATCCCCGGAGGCCGTTCCTTCGGCGGGAGCATTGCCGTCTTTGCCCTGAACTTTCTGATCGGCGCCGTTATCGGCGGTGTAGTCCTCGTATGGCGGCTCCTGGCCGCCGTGTGGTATGTGCCGCTGACAGTATACCGGCTGATAAAGGGGTAAGACCCTGCATTATGGAAATGTGGAAAACTGCAAGGAGTTTACGCACATTCCCACAACGCCTGCTACTGCAAATATCTATCCTATCCTTTCCTATCCAAAAGAGAAAAAAGAGCATAAAAAAGACAGGGAGCGCAGCCCTCGGACAAACCGAGAAGCCGCGCTCCCTTTTTGAGTTTATAAAAGTGTTGATTTTGACCTCTGTATGACCTCCACGGGAGAAGAAAACCTCCGTAAAGGAAAACATATAGCCTACCTTCCGAAAAGCCGATACAGGAGATTATTTGACCGTTTTTGAACCCCTACCACTACACTTTTTCGATCTCTCCGAAGTGTAGCGGGGACAGGCTATCAGGATCACCCGGAAACTCTGCTTGCAGTCGTGGGTACAGCCACGGCAAACCTTGTTGTATTGCCGCCTGCCGTTCTCACCCAAGAAGAAGGACCACTCCTGCCTCCATTTCTTGCTCCTGCTCATAGGCTGCCATGCTCGGGCGTGCCGCGTCCTTCACGCGCCTTTTCGGGCGTGGGTCTTTCGGCACATTCCCGCTTTGCCTCGGCAAGACGTTCACGGATGGAGGGCTTTTCCTTTACCTCGTCACGGCGGCCGTTGTTGATCTGCCCGTCGATCATAGCGTAATCGTCCTCCACGGTCATTTCCGCCGTTTTGAGAGGATTGTCTCTTTCCTGCATTTCCGCGTTTGCTACGGCAAAGGCTCTGGTACCGTTTCCCATAATAAGAAACTGTCGGTTGTCAGACTGATGGTGGACGCCGTAACCGGCTGCCTCCATTTGTTCTTTTGACAGATCGGTGAGGGCGAAGCTGCCGCGCGGGGTCTGGATACGCTCGCCGGTCAGATGGTCGTCCGGCTGTTCGGGACGCAGGGTGAGCTTTGCCTTGTCCTCTGCGATAGAGGTATCCTGTTTCGGATCGTATCCCGTCTCGCGCTCATACTCGGCAATTCTGCCGGGGAGAACGTCGTCCCCGGTCTGTGCCATTTCCTCCAGCATTTCACGGAGGGCTGCGGTCTTGCCATCCAGGAGAAGGTCGGCAATAAGCTCCTTCTGTTCGTGGGGTTCGGGGTGCTGTGCCGCGTACTGCGGATCGTGCTGACGGAAAAACTCGTCAAGATCAAAGGCAAGGTCTGTCGCCATATCCATTTTATCGTCCATCGTAAGCTCCGGTTCTTCATCCTCAAAATTCATAACACGGTATTCCTCCGGGATACTCTCGATCTGTCCGTCGTATTCTTCATAGAAGCGGTCGCCTGTATCACGGACATAGCCGAAGTCGGTAAACTCGCCTCCTTCCTCCAGGGCAACGTCACGGCCGTATGCCTCGTAGTCAAAATAGCTTTCCAGATAGGACGGAATCTCCATAGCGCCCAATTCCTCGATGTAATACCTTCCCAGGTCGTCGTGATCGTGGATACCGGGGTAAACGTCGTAGCAATCCAGGTTATAGGTCAGATTTATCAAATCCTCCAGACTGCGCGTATGCTCGCCCATTTCTATTGCTGCCTGGAACTGCTCGTATTCGCTGGGGGTCATTTCATCCAGACGCGAAGCCAGATAATTGAGCTCGTCAAGGTTAACGTACTCGCCCAGCTTGTCATAGAGGCCGTCCACATAGCAATCATAGTCGGTTACAAACCATTCCTCATAGACGCAGCCAAACTCGTCCGCCTGCCCGACACCGATACGCTCAAAGACCTTTTTCATTTCATCAGCGGTGGTGGGAAACTTGACCCATTCGCCCACAAGCTCGCCCTCATTGTATTTTCCCAGGTTGGTTATAAAGGCGGCAAAGGGATAATCTTTGTCATATTCATAGTTCGGCATATATGCACCTCCTTCACTTGCTTTTTTTCTTCGGGAACTCCAGCTTAAATTTCACAAACTTTTCTCCCGTATCTTCCATAACTACGGTAGCGTCGTAGGTGTCGCCCTTCTTTTCGGACCACATACCTTTTACGGCGGTACGGCCTTTTTTCAAAAGGTCGGCCGCCATCTTCTTTGTCAGCTCCTTCTTGCGGGAAGTCCAGAAACGGTCATTCTTCCAGAGAACGAAGGAACAGGAACGATCGGAACACGCAAAATTGCTTTTGCCCTCATATACCGGCTTGCCGCAGCGGGGACAGTTGCCGATCACCTCTTTATCGGGGGCGAACAGTTTTTGTCCTTCCTCGGAAATATGGGAATAGGTCGATACGGTATCCTTCACCATAGTGCAGATACCGTCTATAAATGCGGCGGGGTCTGCGCTGCCTTTTGCAATCTCCGTTAGTTTCTGCTCCCATTCTGCCGTGAGCATAGGAGAGGTCAGCGGCTCGGGGAGGATGGTTACAAGGTTCATACCCGCTTTTGTGGGAATGAGGTTTTTACCCTTGCGCTCCACAAATCCCGCTGATACCAGCTTTTCGATAATGGCCGCCCTGGTCGCAGGAGTTCCCAGACCTTTACGCTCGGCCTCGTCCGGCATATCTGCCTTGCCTGCGTTCTCCATAGCGGAGAGTAAGGTATCCTCGGTAAAGGGTTTCGGGGGCTGGGTGTAATGCTCGGTGATCTCTGCGGATACGTTATCGTAGGTCTCACCCTCGGTAAGCTCGGACAGATCGGCGCCGCCGTCCTCGTCCTCCGGCTTATTCTTCAGGGAAGAACGGAAGATACGCTCGATCTCGCGCCATCCTTCGGAGAGGATATGCTTGCCTTTTGCCGTGAAGGTATGACCGCCGCACTCAAAGGAGGTCGTCACGTTCTCATAATGGAATGGCTCCGCAGAGGCACAAAGCAAACGACAACATACCAACAGGAACAAATTGCGCTCGCCCACAGGCAAAGCGGAAATATCCGCTTTTTCGGTCTCCATCGTGGGAATGATAGCGTGGTGGTCGGTCACGTCCTTGTCGGATACCATAAGCTCCACAAGAGGATAGAAGCTGCTGCACTTATCAAAGGGCGGCACCTTCGCCGCAAGGTGGATCACACAGGAAGCAGTCTCCGCCATGTCGGAGGTGAGATAGCGACTGTCGGTACGGGGATAGGTAAGCAACTTCTTTTCATAAAGGCTTTGCGCGTAATCAAGGGTCTGCTTTGCCGTGTACCCGAAAATGCGGTTGGCCTCTCTCTGCAGGGTGGTGAGGTCGTACAGCTTGGGAGGCTGTTCTTTCTTCTGTTCACGCTTAACAGAAACGCACACGGCGGATCTGTCGGCGCAAGCGGTTTTGACATTCTCGGCATCCTCCGGGGAGACGATCTTTTCCGAAACGGCCTCCACACCGTTCACCTTCAGGCGCACGTGATGATATTTTTCCTTGCGGAACATCATCGTTTTTGCCTCGCGCTCGGCAAGCATAGCCAGGGTCGGGGTCTGCACTCGTCCCACGTTCAAAGTACGGTGATACAGAACGGAGAAAAGACGGGTGGCATTGATACCCACCAGCCAATCCGCTTTTTGTCTGCAAAGTGCGGATTGATACAGAGCGTCATACTCCGCGCCCGGTCGCAGGTCACTCATACCCTCACGGATCGCGCTGTCCTCCATAGAGGAAATCCAAAGACGCTGAATAGGTTTGTTACAGCCGGTCATTTCATAGACCAAACGGAAAATGAGCTCACCTTCGCGTCCTGCGTCGCAAGCATTGACGACGGTATCCACGTCGGGGCGGTTCATAAGGGTACGGAGATTTTCAAAGGCCGCCTCCTTGCCGGGGGCGATCACATAGCGGAAGGGCTCGGGAAGAATGGAAGGTCGTCATAGCGCCATTTCTTGAAATTATCGTTATAGCCCGCCGCGTCCATCGGGGAAACAAGGTGGCCCACGCACCAGGAAACGATGTACCCATTCCCCTGAAAAGAGCCATCGGCCCCGGATTTTACACCCAGGGCCGAAGCGATAGATTTTGCTACACTCGGTTTTTCTGCGATAATCAGCTTCATTCGATATCCTCCGTTTCATCGGTCGTATCCGTGTCGGTATCTTCCTCGATCAGATATTCTTCATCCTCCAGGTCAAAGTCGTCGATCTCGGAAGGTACTTTTGTTGTTTTTGCCTTTCTTCTTTACCACAAGGGAATAGAAGGCCGCGCCGCCACCGCCTGCCAGGATCACAAGCACAAGGACGATCATACCGGCGTTTCCGCCCTTCTTATCGTCTGCCGGAGGCTCGGGATCGGTCGGTTCCGTAGGCTCCTGGGGTTTGGGCTCCACACCTGCACACTCGGTCATATTCGCCATACAGAGCGCACGAAGCCGTTTTAATGGCACCCGCCGCGCATTTATCCGGAACAGGAACAGACGACAGGCTCCGTTTCGGTCTCTGCCGTCCCTCCATAAGTGCCATAAGGTCGGCTTCATCCACCTGGTTCAAGAAATGTACGGTATATTCGCCCTCGTCGTCACGGTCGATAATGAGATAGAACACGTTACCGTTTTTGGTCTGTACCGTAATGAACTGCTTGCCGCTTTCCTCGCTGCTGCCGATATCGTCAATGAGGGTCATATTTCCGTCAGGTGTGAGAGCGTTGCTGTTGCTGCCCTATCTCTCCCATATCTCCAAACATACCGCCGAACATATCAAGCAGCCCCGCCAGCATATCGAAATCAAGGGAGAAGGAGGGCTCGCCGCCTGTATCCGGCTCCGTGTCGATGGGCTTATCCGTTACGGTGAGATAATCGGAATGAACGTAACCGATACGTTCAGGCAGAAGCCACCATGATCCATTCGCCGTCTGTGCCGATCACGTCCACGGTCTCGCCTGTTCTCAAGCTGGGTAAAGGCCCTGTTATCAAGACCGGCTCCCGTTCTCAACGTTCAATCGGGCTCCGTTTGTGGTGACGGTTCCAACCTGTCCGGGTGACCTTTCTTCCTCCGAAACATTACCCATGCCGCCCGATGAAGGATAGAACAGTATCCATAATGGCGTCAAGGTCAATGTCGGAAAGGTCGATCCCCTCCAAAAGAGAAAGATATTCCTCCGGTATCTGAAACTCGATATCCGCCGCTCCTTCGGTGGGCTCGGTATCCTCGATAATGGCGGTTTCCTCGTAATCTGCGCCGCCGTTACTTGCGAAGGCGGTTCATAGAAAAAGCGGTGGTACACATCACCACCGCCAAAAGACAGGTCAAAAAGTCGAAACATTCCTTTACGCTTCATCGTTCATATCCTCCGTTTCCTCGGGCTTGGCTCCGCTGTCCGCCGCCATCATATCCTCGGGCAGCGTAATGAGGCCGCTTGCGTATGCCTTCAGGAATGGCGGTGAGCTCCTTGTTATCCATCTTCACGGCCTTAACCATACGGACGATCTCCAGGTTTTCTTCCTCTGCAAGCTGCGCCTCCAGGGAACGCTAGCTTTTTCTGCAGTTTCCGCGATTTTTTTCTTTCGTTTTCGCAATGCGGATTTTATCAACAGTTGCCATAGATTAAATATCTCCTTTCAAAAATCGTCTTTCCAAGAATAGTTACGTCCCAGACCCTTGACCGTTTTGAGATTAGGCCGGGCGTTATCCTCCAGGGGCGATAGCACGACCGGAACAGGTCCGGGTGCTGCTCCCGAAGGTCGATGATTTCCTCCGCCCGCATACTCGGGCAGAAAAAGCAGGAGGATTTACCGGGCTGCGGCAAGCCTGCCGCCCTCGATCTCCCCGGATACAATCCTCCCGGTTCCATCCCCATTCCATCAGGGGATTACCACTTGCTGTATTTGGGGTCTGCCAGGTCCCGCAGCAGGACCTTATCACTTCGGTATTGGTCGCCTGCGTCATGAGCCGATGAACTTTAACCGACCTTTTTTTCCCGCCTGCTCTCCACACCTCACGGCAAGGAGGATAGTTGTTGCAAAACTTCTCCTGCGGACCGATCTTGTGTTTTAAGGAACAGCGTTTGAAGCCATAGGCGATTGACGGAAGTGTTCCGCTTTGCAGACATTCAATCCTCCAGCGTCAGCCTCCGTCCTTCGTGGTCTTATATACCCGCGTGATCTTCGGCATACCGTGACTTTCAAGCCATCTATCCATAACGTCAAGATAGGTGTGTGTGCGGATGCTCGCCGCCCGTATCCGCAAAGAGGATCAGGTCCACGGGGATACGGTGCTTTTGCAGCCCCACAAGTAAGGCGGTGCTGTTCGCGCGCCGCCGCCATAGGAAACGATATTAAATCAAGCTCACCTCCGATCAATCAAAAAGGCGGTCTGCCGAATGCGTAAAAGTGCGACTCGCCAATAGCTCGTATTGATATCGGCATACTGGATTGGGTCGCCGCAATGCAGCATTTTTCCGCCGCCTACATAGATACCCACGTGGGAAACACCCGGGGGTATCGTAAGTACCTGTAAAAAAGATCAGATCGCCCGGTCTTGCATTTGCGGACGATACGGGAGTGGAAATGTTGTATAGCCCCTGGGCTCCCAGCCTGCCCGTGTTGCAGACGCCGCTTTCCGTCAGCGCCCAGGATACAAAGCCGGAACAGTCAAAGGAAGTGTTGGATTGCTGCCGCCCCACACATAGGGATACCCGATATATTTCTCCGCCTCCGTAATGAACGGCCGCAAAGGTTTCATCCTCCAGGGCAGAAGCGGGGGATATCGTAGGTCTGCGGTGGGTTCGTGTATTTCTCCACATAGGAGGACGTCGGGAACAAATCCTCACGATTTCCCAGAGTTGACATATAGGCCGCATACAGGGACAGGGTTCTTCTTCTCGCCCATAATATACACCGGCACGTGGGAGAGATTGAAATTTTCCAGCTTCACATTGCAGATGTAATAGGTGTATGGCACCTGGACCTCATACTCGTATTCCACGGTTGTGGTCTCGCCGGTCTCCGGGTCCGTTACCGTTCTGGTTCCTGTCCCGCGTTTCCGTCCGATACCTTGTTTCGGTCTCCACCGTTTCGGTAAGGATATACTTGCTTTTCAAACAGCATAGCAAGATCAGCCGTTATCTGTTCAGAGGTGAAAGTACCCTCATGCAGCGCCGACAGAATGGAGATCAGCACATAGGGATCATGCTCGATATCGTCCAGATCATAACGATATTCATCATAGCCGGGATTTAGGGACTCGTAATTGTCGAGCTTATATTGAAGCTCCGCCTCCATAGCAAGATAGGCATTTTCCGCCGCATAGATATCCGTATCCTCCGAGAGATAGGAGGACGAGAACACGGTGCCCGCGGCCGCTGCCTAACATCATCGTACAGGATTGAGATACCGCCGATCAGAAGGAACACCACCGCCGCGATCGCCACGACTATGAGAATGACCTTCCAATTATTTTTTCACAAATACCGGCCGCCCGCTTTGCCGCCTCCTTCGCGCGGATCGCCGCGCTCTTTG
>JBMNIG010000011.1:0-5000 GCA_050950785.1 Eubacteriales bacterium
TTTCACGTACTGATGCAAACAGCGTCTCATCGTCCATTTGAGAAATATATTCTGTAACAGCTTCCACGTCTACCCCCATTTCCTCTGCATAGGCCTGAGCCATTGTTGTCTCAATATATTCTCTATTCAATGAAGCCATGTACTGCTCTACAGTTTCCACAACGTAATCATCGGAAGGCACGGACAGTATTTCTGTATATATTGCGGCTTTTCGAGCATTGGACAGAGGGGCAAAGTATTCTCTTATCATAGCTGCTTTTTCGCTATCGGGGATTTCCTCACCCTCGGAGAGGAAGGGCAGGCCTGTTATGACATCAGTATCAGGATCTTCGAGCTGTGCTTTGATAAGTGCACTATCCTCCGATAGATCTATCAGGTAATCAGTCAGGGCTGTGGTATAACCTATAGCTCCGGTCATCATGGATGCTGCGGCGTCGGGATTTTGCCTTATGATACCTGTTATTTTCAGCTCTATACCATTTTCGTATAGTATGGACACACCGGTATCGCTCTTACTTACATCTTTATATGTTTTCCCTTCGCTGTCGTATTGATAGAACTCCCAGGGAGGTATAAGCTTGAACGTCATGTCGCAGATTTCTTCAAAAGACCATTTTTCCTGCTTGGCATCTATATGTTCACGCTTTGCGGAGGCAATCATGATCTCGCGCATCTCATCCACAGATTTTAAGCCGAGGCCATATAGGACAAGATCGCTGATCTCGTTGTTTTTGTCCACTATCAAGACTAGTTCGTCATATGCTTCCGGCCATTTCCCGTAGATCAAATCATACTGATCATATAGAAGGTCATTTACAAGTTTGCCGTCATCCCCGGGTAGCATCTCTTCCCATATTCTAAGGTTGGAAAAGTTGGAGTACATTGAAGGATTATAGAAGGTTGAAGGGTCAAAGGTATCTGTTTCGGGCTTAGTAATGTCTTTCGTGGTCTGCCCACTTCCCCCCATTATTGACCTCATTAAAGTTTCCAGATCCGACTTTATGATGTTATCATTTTCATCTTTTGTATAGATGTTGAGATCTATGTCGTATGTGTATTGTACGGCGCTGAGGTATTCCTCAAGATCGCTGTCATCAGACTCAAGAAACTCCTTGAATGCAACAAGATTGTTGGTCTTAGTGGAGTTGGCATTGAGAGCATTTACCAAATCGTACATCACTGATGAAGAGTAGACTGCGTCCAGTTCGTGTGACGCATCTTTGTGCCTGGTACCCATAAGTGACGTCATCAACGATGTGATGTCAACCGTCTCGGCTTCGATTGTGATGGGGTATGAAGAAAGAGTATCCTCCTGCACGGTGTCGATATATGTCTGAATGCCGTTTGACAGAGCAAGAATGAGCGCAATCCCAATGATGCCGATGCTGCCTGCAAATGATGTCAAGAATGTTCGTGCTTTTTTGGTAAGAAGATTGTTGAACGATAGTGAGAGGGCAGTCAAAAAGGGCATCGCATTTTTCTTCTTCGTCTTAGAGATCTTGCGTCGCTGCTTTCTTGGTGTTTCGGCTTTTGGCTCTTCCTTTATATATGGATTTGTATCGTCAATAATGGAACCATCAAGCAGCCTAACGATCCGGGTTGAGTATTTCTCAGCCAGTTCGGCATTGTGAGTAACCATAATAATAAGACGATCTTTTGAGATTTCTTTTAGTATCTCAAGTACTGAGATGCTTGTCTCGGAGTCAAGTGCTCCTGTTGGTTCATCGGCCAAGAGTATTTCGGGATCATTGACAAGGGCGCGCGCGATGGCGACCCGCTGCATCTGACCACCTGACAGCTGGTTTGGTTTTTTATGGATTTGATCAGCAAGACCGACTTTTGTAAGTGCGTCGATCGCTCTCTTTTTTCGCTCCGACTTTGAAACTCCGGAAAGGGCAAGTGCAAGCTCCACATTTGCAAGCACGCTCTGATGTGGAATCAGGTTGTAGTTTTGGAAGACAAAGCCAATGGAACGGTTTCTGTATGTGTCATAATCGCGGTCGGTAAAATTAGTTGTTGACCTTCCATTGATCGACAGGTCGCCACTGGTATAGCGATCCAATCCTCCAATGATGTTTAGAAGAGTAGTTTTTCCACATCCGGATGGTCCGAGGATCGAAACAAACTCATTTTGCCTAAATTCTATGGATACGCCTCTCAGCGCTTCCACTTTCGTGTCTCCTGCCCGGTATACTTTTACAACATTGGTCAATTTCAGCATACAATGGTACTCTCTTTCATTAGGATATTATTTAGGATCTGTTGCCTTTGGATCGGCTGATGAAGCAATCTCTAAATCAAAGTCTTTAGAGACTTCGGCAACGATTCGACAAAACTGTGTCAGTAATGTTTTTAGTTTTTCCATATTTGCTTTTCCGAATTTCTCAGTCACATTAATAAAAAAGCAGGCGGCGATCTTATCGGCTTGTGCCTTTGCCCTTAGTCCCTTTTCGGTCAATGTAACAATAGTATTCCTTCTGTCAGTAGTGTCTGTTTTCCTTGATATCAGCTGCCTTTTTTCAAGATTTCTCAACATTTTTGATACTGCGGGCCCCGAAATATTGAGCTCTGTAACTATTGATGATACATATACAGATTCTGAGCCCAGTTTCTGAGTTAGGCAATGCAGAATTCTAAGGAAAAAGTATTCACGTTCAGTTAGACCGTCAAGGCGGTTTGAAAAGTCAAGCCTCCGCATATTCCGAATGGCGGTAAACAAGTCGCTTGGCACTTGCAGTGTATCCATACTTCCTCCTTCTTCGGGTAATAAATGATTTTGTTATCTTGTGAGTATTATCAGAACAGTTAACCAGGTTAATAATTAACAACACTAGACATTATAAACACTAAATTTGGTTTTATGTTAATAAAATGTGAATTTTGCTTGAGTCCATATATTTTAAGAAGCTGGAGAACTGAATAAATTCAAATACAATCGGAACAATGGTAGCAAAAACTTCGATATATTATTGATATTATTTCGGCAGTGTGATAGCCTATGAAAAAAGACTATATTTGAATCTGATACGGGAATAAGGAGGAGCTCTGCGTAATTTTGAATGTGGAGTGCCTTCATAGATAATATGATTACCAAACCGGCAAAGGGAGGAACATTATGTCAACTTCGTCCAAATCACCTAAAGCAACGAAAAATTTATTGACTGTGATCATTCTTATTGCAGTGGCTGCTCTGCTTTTATATGGTTCTAAAGAGCCAGAGGTTATAGTATTAGATGACCACATACAAATCAAAGGAATGTATGGGGTAAAGATTGATTTTGCTGAGATCTCCGATATAACTCTAATAGATAGAAGTATGCGTGAAATTGGTGTTGGAAGAAGGATCGGAGGGTATAAAAGCAGTTTCGGGGAAACTCTAAAAGGGAATTTCGAATCGAGTTCAACAGGCAAAACCTTGTTATTTGTTCAATCTAAGACAGCTCCCACAATAAAGATCGATCGGATCGACAAGAAGGATGTATATATTAGCTTCAAAAACAGTGAATATACAAAGCAAGTGTTTAATGAATTGAGAACGGCTTTTATGAATGTGGAATAAACGAAAGACTTATATGTATAACTTGGCTTTATAGTGTGATGCAATACATAACAAGGTTAGCAATGCAAAAAAGTGCCACCGCTGAAACTTTTTATGCCTAGCCGTATCCGCGATTATTACCTCATGCTTCAAGGAGGAGTGGACAACATGACAAAAAGCAGTAATGCCAACACCGTATTCGTCCAAGTTATTGAGCGCCCTGCAAGGAAATTGATTCTAAAACGCGGTATTAATGCGAACAATTACTTTGAATACTGCGAAGAAGTAGGATGTGATGTATGGGGTGTGCTTTCCAATATTAAAGAGGCTATCTACGAACCTATTGGTATGTGGCTACCCGAGAACTTAAGAAAACCCGGAACATCTGTATATGCCCAGGGTGTAGAAGTGTCGGAGGATTATTCGGGTGAAGTCCCGGATGGATTTGATTTGATTGACCTTCTGCCATGTAAAATGATGGTCTTCCAGGGACAGCCCTATGACGACGAGAAGTTCCAGGAAGCGATAGGCGAAATGTGGGAAGTTATGAGCAATTACAATCCAGAGATTTATGGATTCAAATGGGCGGACGAAGATGGTCCCCGATTTCAGCTCGCACCGATGGGATATAGAGGATATATTGAAGCAAGACCTGTAAGGGAGATAATTGCATAACACTATATGCTGTATGCATAAAACTCTACGCTACAACGGGAATTTAGAGGTAACTATATGGCTTCAAACACTAATCTTACGCGAGAAGTTGCGATAAAATTAATTAGAATGCAGGAGTTAGAATGCAGGAGGTAATATGTCCAAATTGCGGAAAGGATAAGTTGATTTCGCGTTATAAGTATAAGAAACAAAATGTGGAGTACATTTGTCCTGCCTGCAAAGAGGTTTACCATCCGATAAAGTTGATTTAGAACCTAACCGGATTTTTCAAGGATGCAAGTCTTAGGTTATGGAAATGCTGAGGAGGATAGCATGATGAAAAAATATTCCAGAACTGAAAAGTACGATAGCAACTGGATCAGCGAAAACTGGATGGGACCTCATCCGCTGTGGTTGCTTGAAGAGTTGTGCAAGCACTTGGAATTAAAGCCGGGCATGAAGGTTCTTGACATGGGTTGCGGAAAGGGCATTACTTCGGTGTTTTTGGCAAAAGAATTCGGTGTAACTGTGTTTGCCAACGATTTGTGGATCAGTGCCACCGACAACCTCAAACGCTTTGAGGAAGCCGGTGTAGCTGATCGGGTGTTTCCTATCCATGCTGAAGCCCATACCCTGCCTTATGCCGAGGGATTTTTCGACGTAGCGATATCGATAGACAGCTACCATTACTATGGAACTGACGAGATGTATTTTCCCGGCATTTACTCCAAGCTGGTCAAACCGGGAGGTCAATTTGGCATCGTAGTGCCCGGCTTGACGAGAGAATTTGAGAAAGGCTATCCTGATA
>JBMNIG010000011.1:10000-93351 GCA_050950785.1 Eubacteriales bacterium
CGAAGACTAGGCTGTACGGTTCACACCTGTGGTCATAACAGTTAAACCTAGAAGGATGAATTGAGACCTAAGAGGTCGAGAGCAATCCGACAGATTTATACACAGGGGCTAAGCATTAGCGAGTGGCAATCAGTAAATTGTCACAGGGGCTAAGCATTAGCGAGTGGCAATCGGCAAATTGTCACAGGGGCTAAGCATTAGCGAGTGGCAATCAGTAAATTGTCACAGGGGCTAAGCAAAGCACCGAGTTATGACTTGAGGTGTGGATCGTACGGGGTAGGGGAGCGTCGAATGCGGGGTGAAGCATGAGCGAGAGCACGTGTGGACTGCATTCGAGTGAGAATGCCGGAATGAGTAGCGAGAATTATGTGGGAATCATAATGGCCGAAAATCTAAGGTTTCCTGGGGAAGGTTCGTCCGCCCAGGGTAAGCCGGGAGCTAAGGCGAGGCCGAAAGGCGTAGTCGATGCACATACGGTTGAAATTCCGTAGCCGCCGAACATTTAAGTCACAGGGACACTTGTTGATACCCGAACCCGGGCGTTGGTAGACCCGGGCGTAAGGGACCGAAATTAGAGTAGGGAAGTCGGGGATTCAGCGAGGCGAGAAAAGCTGTGATGTATACTAAGGCGCCCGTACCGCAAACCGACACAGGTAGATGAGGAGAAAATCCTAAGGCCAACGGGAGAAGGGTTGTCAAGGAACTCGGCAAATTGACCCCGCAACTTCGGGATAAGGGGTGCCTGGGAGACCAGGCCGCAGAGAATAGGCCCAAGCGACTGTTTACCAAAAACACAGGTCTCTGCTAAGTCGAAAGACGACGTATAGGGGCTGACGCCTGCCCGGTGCCGGAAGGTTAAGAGGAGATGTTAGGCTCCTTCGAATGCATGAATCATACTTTTGATTAAAAGTATGACACCAGCTTTCATAGGGAAAGCATGAATCTTGCTTAAGAGTAAAGGTGTTTCCTGAGCGGAGCTCAGTAAACACGATTACCGAGGCAAGTCGCGAGACGAAGGAAGCGGCATGAAGCATGTCATGCATTGGAAGGAGTCGAAGCATTGAATCGAAGCCCCGGTAAACGGCGGCCGTAACTATAACGGTCCTAAGGTAGCGAAATTCCTTGTCAGGTAAGTTCTGACCCGCACGAATGGCGTAACGACTTGGGCACTGTCTCGACAGCCCGCCCGGCGAAATTGTAGTACCGGTGAAGATGCCGGTTACCCGCAACTAGACGGAAAGACCCCATGGAGCTTTACTGCAGCTTAATACTGGATTTTGGTATTGCATGTACAGGATAGGTGGGAGACTGAGAAGCAAGGCCGTCAGGTCGTGTGGAGTCGTCCTTTGGATACCACCCTTGCAGTGCTGAAATTCTAACCTGCACCCGTGAATCCGGGTGGGGGACAATGTTTGGCGGGCAGTTTGACTGGGGCGGTCGCCTCCTAAAAGGTAACGGAGGCGCTCAAAGGTTGGCTCAGCACGGACGGAAATCGTGCATAGAGTGTAAACGCATAAGCCAGCCTAACTGCGAGACCGACGGGTCGAGCAGTAACGAAAGTTGGAGTTAGTGATCCGGCGGTATGTGAGTGGAAATGCCGTCGCTCAACGGATAAAAGCTACCCTGGGGATAACAGGCTGATACCACCCAAGCGTCCACAGCGACGGTGGTGTTTGGCACCTCGATGTCGGCTCGTCACATCCTGGGGCTGAAGTAGGTCCCAAGGGTTCGGCTGTTCGCCGATTAAAGTGGCACGCGAGCTGGGTTCAGAACGTCGTGAGACAGTTCGGTCCCTATCTGTTGTGGGCGAAGGAGATTTGAGAGGAGCTGTCCCTAGTACGAGAGGACCGGGATGGACGTACCTCTGGTGCACCAGTTGTCCTGCCAAGGGCATAGCTGGGTAGCTAAGTACGGACGAGATAAACGCTGAAAGCATCTAAGCGTGAAGCTTCCCTCGAGATAAGATCTCCCACACCGTTAAGGTGGTAAGGCTCCGGGAAGACTACCCGGTTGATAGGTCGGGGGTGTAAGCATGGTAACATGTTTAGCTGACCGATACTAATAAGCCGAGGGCTTGACCTTGAAATATGGGCAAAATGAGCTGCTCGTAAGTCATTATTCGGTTTTTGAGGTACAAGAAGAGATTATCAGATAACCTCAGGCGAGCGAAAGCGTCAAAAGATATGCGCCTTTAGCTCAGATGGTAGAGCAACTGACTCTTAATCAGTGGGTCCCGGGTTCGAGTCCCTGAAGGCGCACCAAGTGGCCCGTTGGTCAAGTGGTCAAGACGGCGGCCTCTCACGCCGCAAACAGGAGTTCGACTCTCCTACGGGTCACCAAAAAGGTGTAAATTGGCTCAAAAAAGTTCTTGCAAAATAATTCGGAATATGCTATAGTATTTTCTGCCGAGAGGCAGAGGAGATATTAAAGCTCCGATTATAGTCGGTGTCTATGACGATGAGGATCCACCCGTTCCCATTCCGAACACGGAAGTTAAGCTCATCAGTGCCGAAGATACTTGGCTGGAGACGGCCCGGGAAAATAGGTCGATGCCGACACATATATTCCTCAATAGCTCAGTCGGTAGAGCATGCGGCTGTTAACCGCAGGGTCGTTGGTTCGAGTCCAACTTGGGGAGCCAGGACGGTTGGGCCGCCACCAAAAGGTGGCGGCAATCGTCATACAAGGGCCTTTAGCTCAGTTGGTTAGAGCATCCGGCTCATAACCGGACGGTCCTGGGTTCGAGTCCCCGAAGGCCCACCAAATATAAAAGTCCGAATTTTCTTTCATTGAGAGAGGATTCGGGCTTTTATGTATTCCGGGGTTTTATATTATTCGAGCATTTTATATATTATTTGTTAGGGATAAGAGAAAATATTGTGAAATATCTTCTCGTTACCTATATTGTATGTTATAATATAACATCAAAACAGTCCATCATTATAACAGAAGGGAGTGTATTTGTGTCACAATTATCTGATTTACGATTGGCTGTTCTCATTGATGCTGACAACATTCCACGTAAAAGCTTGAAAAGCATTATGGAGGAAATCGCAATCTATGGAACACCAACGGTCAAAAGAATCTATGGAGATTTTACAAAACCTGAGCTCTCCGGTTGGAAAAATGAGCTTTTGGAGAATGCCGTAACGCCAATACAGCAATTTGGTTATACAACCGGGAAAAATTCTACAGACTCTGCTATGATCATTGATGCAATGGATATTTTGTACGAGGGGAAGGTAGACGGATTTTGTATTGTATCCTCAGATTCAGACTTCACTCGTCTTGCGTTACGCCTTAGGGAATCAGGTGTTAAAGTACTTGGTTTTGGTGAAAGGAAAACACCTCAGCCCTTCATTGTTGCCTGTGATAAATTTATCTATATCGAGGTTCTTATCAGCAAAATGGAAGCTGAAGAAAATCATGCTGCATTGGATACAAAGAAAAAACACAGTGATAAAGGTTTGCCGAAAAACATTATCAAGCTACTATCAGACTCCATATCGGATATCGGAGATGAAGACGGATGGGCTTTTCTTGGAGAGCTTGGCAACCTTATTCTAAAAAAACAGCCTGATTTTGACCCACGCAACTTTGGTTTCCGCAGCCTAACTCCTCTTGTTAAATCAGTAGATCGATTTGAGATTGACGCCAGAGAAACTAACTCACCGCATATCAAGCATATCTATGTTCGCGTAAAAAAGTAGGGATCTATGCCTAATGCCAATCACATATCAAGCTCAACAATGAGATTTAACGAGGGAAAATCAAGTCTGAAAAGAGGGCGTTCGGTGTTATTTTCTGTTATCGTAGCTTTGACTTTATTGGTTGTTTTTCTGCTTCTTGTTTATGATTCCAATTATAACCTGGATGCTGAGGAATTTGTAATTTTAGCTGAGAACTTACATTTCGAGTTTGACGGGTTTAAAATTGTGCATCTATCCGACCTTCACGGGGCGCAATTTGGTGAGAACAACTCGAAGCTGCTAAAAATCATTAGTGAAGCACAGCCTGATATTATCGTCATAACCGGCGATATTGTTGAGAACAGAAAAGATATACCGAATTTGCAAAAATATTCCGCCGATATTGCCGCTATTGCCCCCACTTATTACGTTCCGGGCAACCATGAATATGCCACTAGACAATCCGGAGTAATATTTCAAAAACTACGTGATGCGGGAATAACGGTGCTTAGAAACCAATCGGCAATGATAAAGCGCAATAACAGTGAAATAATGATTTTGGGTATCGATGATCCCCTTGGTCGGGCGGACATGATGAAAATGGAAGATGTATATGGCTTGGCTCGAAGCAAAACGGATTCTTTCATCTTAACTATCTGCCATCGATACGAACGCTTTGAAGAATACGCAGAACTTGGTATGCCGCTTGTTCTAACAGGACATGCCCACGGCGGTCTGATAAGGCTCCCATTTACTGACGGAATCATTGGGCCTGGACGGGTATTGTTCCCAAAGTATACTAACGGCATGTACAGCAAGGATGACACGATCATGATAACAAGCCGTGGAATAGGTAACGCAAGCATCTCATTACGACTTTTTAACAGACCACATATTCCGGTGATTACACTAAAGTGCGCTGAGAAGAAGTGATCGTTGTTATCTGCAAAGATGTAAAAGACTTAAGATCAAGTTACATCGCAGCAAGGAATGGAGGGATTCGGTTTGAACTATAAAAGCTGGATTATAAGCGAGTTGGATCTTAAGGCCGAGTCCACTCTTTCCTCGGGTGGAATACCACATATTGCAGCGAAAGTGTTGGCTGCAAGAGGGATAAAAAGTCTTGAACAAGCAAAGAGCTTCCTTGATACGAATAGCAGTCTTATTGGTGATCCAATAGAATTGTCTGACATGGAAAAAGCTTGCAGGCGAATTCGTTCAGCTCTTGAAAAGGGTGAACGCATCGCTGTGTTTGGTGATTATGATGTGGACGGAATAACTGCAGTAAGTCTCCTGATGAGCTGGCTTCGCGAAAAAGCGGCTGACTGCATATACTATATACCAGACAGAATCGAAGAAGGATATGGTATGAGCACAGCAGCTATAGAGCAACTTGCTGATGAAGGTGTTTCTCTGATCGTAACTGTGGACCTGGGAATTACGGCCTCGGAAGAGGCAAGATACGCTAAATTGCGAGGCATTGATCTGATCATCACAGACCATCACGAGTGTCGGGATAAACTACCTGATGCCTATGCGGTCATCAATCCATGCCGCAACGACAGCAAATATCCTTTTAAGAACCTGTCCGGCGTGGGCGTTGCTTTAATGCTTGTGCTTGCTTACGAAGGCATGGATAATATTGAACAAGTCCTGACAGAATACTCCGATTTAGTGGCCGTAGGTACGGTGGCTGATGTTATGCCCATGGTTGGAACAAATCGCGCTCTTGTTTCAAGAGGGATCGAAGAAATAAATCGAGGTCGCAGAGTAGGACTAAAAGCACTTGTCCATGAGTCGGTGCCGGAGGATGCAAAAGTAAATGCCGCAATGATAGGCTTTTCGATTGCTCCCCGTATAAACGCAGCCGGCAGAATGGGATGCGCTTCACTTGCAGTTGAGTTGTTCTTGACTAAAGACCAAAAGAAAGCGCATGAAATCGTTGAGAAGCTGTGCGAACTAAATCGAAAGCGCCAGAAAATGGAGAACAATACATACGAGGAAGCCGTTTCTCTATGTGAGCTATATATCGACAAGGCTGGCGGCAAGAGACCGGGTGCGCTGGTGATATTTGACAAGAGTTGGCATCCCGGTGTTATCGGCATCATTGCATCCAGGCTATCTGAACGTTATGCCTGTCCGGTATTTTTGATCAGTCTGGAGAACGGTATAGGAAAGGGATCTGCCAGAAGCTTTTATGGCATCAATATAGTCAACGCCATGAAGAAGGCATCACACCTGTTTGATACTTGGGGAGGACATGAATTTGCAGCAGGGTTTACTATCCGTGAGGAGAACATCCCTGCCTTACGTGAGCTACTCGAAAACATAGCCTGCGAATTGGAGCGACCTCATATACACATCGATGCAGTACTTGACAGCAACATGATAACCGAACAGTATATATCCGGTCTGACTATCCTAGAACCTTACGGATCATGCAACCCAATTCCCAAATTCCTGATTCCACAGGTGGAGATAAAGGAGATAATACCGCTTGGATGGGGAAACAGTCTTAAGTTAACTGTTGTCAAAGACGGTGTCAGCCTGTCGGCGCTTTATTTTGGTATGAACAAAGATCGCCTTGATCTATGCGAAGGAGATATAGGTGACGCTGCATGTAGAGTGGAAACTATAGAGTCAAAGGGAAAAACCTCTATCCGCATTGTTCTGCTCGACCTGAGACTTGAACCCGAAGCCTACAAAAAATATCATTCTGAAATGACGCTGTTCAAAAGATTCAATGAGGGTGAAGACATCACACGTGAAGAAGCTGTTGCACTGACACCTCATAAGCAAGAGTTTGTAGCAGTGCTTCGGCATATCCATAGAAACAGCGATGATGACGGTTATGTGAATGCCAGAACCGGTTCCATGTGCAGGAGGATCAGCAGGGAAGAACGAATCGAGCTTTCCTACGCAAAATTTATGGTTTGCCTGCAAGCCTTGGCTGAAAAAAACAGGTTGTGGTATAAACTAAAGGACGAAACCATCGAAATCAAGCTCATGGAAAAGCAACCCACAAATCTAAACACATCCAAAACGATGATGAGACTTAGGGAGGCTTTAGAAAAATAATATTGATCGATCGAGTTACTTTCAAATCATCAATAAAAACACTGCAGATAAGCAGTACTAATTCAAAAAAATCAATGGGCATAGGATTCAACGATGCCAAAACATCGAATAACATAAAATAGCAACAAACATTCTCGCATGACTGTGGAGGTTCAAATTGGATAAGCGACTCGAAAATCTGATAAAGGCAATGAATGCACACAATGAAGACGCGAAGCGCATCAGAGACGCTTTCGAGTTTGCTTGTGCTGCCCACAGCGGGCAGGTGCGTAAGGATGGCTTGCCATATATCACCCATCCTTTGGCTGCTGCCGAAATAATCGAGGAGATGGGGCTTGATATAGATTCAGCTATTGCCGCAATTCTCCACGATACCCTCGAAGACACAGATACCAGCTACGACGAAATCAAGAAGAGGTTTGGACAGGCAGTTGCCGATCTAGTAGATGGTGTCACCAAGCTTACACGTGTGCAGTACACATCTAAAGAAGATGAGCAGATGGAAAATCTGCGTAAGATGTTTCTTGCAATGGCAAAGGACATTCGAGTGATTCTGATAAAGATTGCGGACCGCCTGCACAATATGCGTACTATCGCGTACCAGAACGAGAAGAAGCGCAGAGAAAAGGCGCTTGAAACGATGGAGATTTACGCACCATTGGCTCATAGGCTAGGTATGCAGCGAATCAAGTGCGAGTTAGAAGATCTCGCACTTCAGTGCCTGGATCCCATTGGATTCAAAGAGATCACTGACGAACTTGCAGAATTACAGAAGAATAACGGGGACTTCCTTGAACACACTAAAGACCTCGTTCTGAAAGGACTTAAAGAGAACAAAATAAACGCGATCATAGACGGAAGAATCAAACATGTCTACTCCATATACCGGAAAATGTACAATCAGGACAAAGCCATTTATGAGATTTACGACCTTTACGCTGTACGCGTCATAGTAGATGATTTAGTTGACTGCTACAATGTACTTGGTATCGTTCACGATATATATAAGCCAATACCGGGCAGGTTCAAAGACTATATTTCAACCCCGAAGCCCAATATGTACCAGTCGCTGCACACCACAGTGATTGGGAGAGAGGGTGTGCCCTTTGAGATTCAAATCCGCACACACGAAATGCACCGCATAGCTGAATATGGTATTGCGGCGCATTGGAAATACAAACAGGGCACTGCAGGGGATGACAGCCTTGACAGCAAGCTTGAATGGGTGAGGCGTCTGCTAGAGGCACAGGAAGATACAGATGCCGATGAGTTTATCCGCACCTTAAAAATCGATATGTTTGCCGACGAGGTGTTTGTATTCACGCCAAAGGGAGATGTTCTAAACTTCCCTGCCGGTGCTACGCCTATCGACTTTGCATATGCAATCCACTCAGAGGTTGGAAACCGTATGATTGGAGCTAAGGTCAATGGCCGTATTGCGGGCTATGACTACCTGTTGCAAAACGGAGATATAATTGAAATACTCACAGCAAAACAGGCCCATGGACCAAGCCGCGACTGGCTCGATCTCGCAAAGACAAGCGATGCTAGGAACAAAATTCGCCAGTGGTTCAAGAAAGAGAAGAGGGAGGAGAATATTGCCCAGGGAGCGGCAATGTTCGAATCGGCTCTAAAGAAGCTAGGGGTCCAGTTGTCCGATGTGATACAGGATGATGTACTGTCTCAGTACCTGAAACGATTGAGTTTTGGATCACTTGAAGAGCTGTATGCAGCAATCGGTTATGGAGGAATAACCTCTCTGAGGGCAGCGAATAGAGCAAGAGATGAGCTATTGCGTCTCAACAGACTCAAAATCGAAAAGCCAACCGAGCTTCAGTCTGTAAAGACAAGAAAACCCAAGCGTACAGAGTCTGGAGTAATAGTTGAAGGTGTCGACAACTGCCTTGTCAAGTTTTCCAGGTGTTGCACACCGGTACCTGGTGATAATATTATTGGTTTTGTAACAAAAGGCTATGGAGTATCTATTCACCGCACAGACTGCACAAATGTTCAGGCTCTCGAAAAAGCAAATGACCAGAGACGATGGATAAATGTGTACTGGGCTGAAGAAGCCAACGAGAGATATGAAACCAATATATTGCTTACAGCAAAGGACAGGGCTCAACTGGTTGTAGATATTATGACAACGCTAACGACCATGAAGATACCTGTGACAGGTCTCAATGCTCGTAGGTTCAAAGATGGTAATGATGCTATAAGCATCTCTATTGAGGTAAAGGACCTGGATCAGCTAAAAGCTGTTACAAGAAAGCTTCATCATATACAAGGTGTTGAACAGGTAACAAGAAAAAGCTTCGAGGGATGATCCCTTGGGAGGAGTTAGGATATGTCTTATATAGAAGAGTATAAAAAGTGGTTAAGTTCCCCTGCATTGACTGAAGAGGAAAGACGTGAGCTCGAGTCACTTAAGGATAATGAAAAGGAGATCCAGAGTCGATTTTATGCGCCTCTCACTTTTGGCACAGCAGGACTACGTGGTGTCATGGCAACCGGATTACACAACATGAATGTGTATGTTATCCGTCAGGTGACCCAAGGTATTGCTGAGCTTGTCATCTCCGAGAAGATGCAGAAAAAGGGAGTCGCCATATCGTACGATTGTCGTCACAATTCTGAGGACTTTGCCCGTCAAGCAGCGTGTGTTCTTGCCGCAAATGGTGTACAGGTTTATCTATTCGACGGGATGCGCCCCACACCCCAACTTAGTTTTGCTATCAGGCATTTAGGATGCGCCGCGGGCATCAATATAACTGCCTCTCACAATCCGCCTGAATACAACGGTTTTAAGGCCTATTGGTCGGACGGGGCTCAGTTGCCTCCAAAGCATGCCGCTGTTGTGGAGGAGGCTGTGTCGCGCATAGATATATTTGAGGGAGCAAAGCTGATGGATTTTGACCTGGCTGTAAGCAAAGGTCTTATCCAAATCCTTGGACAGCAAGCGGATGAGGCATTCTTGGAAAAAGTGATGTCCCAATCGATAGATACCCAACCGTTGCATCGCATCAAAGAAGAATATAGAATCGTTTATACTCCTTTCCATGGAGTTGGATATAAAATGGTGCCTGAGGTTCTACGCAGGATCGGCTGTACCAACATAATTTGTGTACCGGAGCAGATGGAGCCCGATGGGGATTTTCCTACAGTTGCAAGTCCCAATCCGGAGAATCCTGACGGGTTTGAACTGGCTATAAAGCATGCAAAAGAACATAAGGCGCATCTGATCATCGGAACAGATCCCGATGCTGACAGAGTTGCCATTGTAGCCCCAAATCGCGAGTGGGAATATGTACAGCTTAGCGGGAATCAGACGGCTGTGCTCCTTCTAGACTATATTATCGTAGCACGCCGAAGAAACGATCTTATGCCGGAAAACCCGTTTACTGTTAAATCAATAGTTTCGACGGAAATGGCTCGCGCTGTTAGCGAAGGAAACGGCATTCCGATCTACGACACCTTTACAGGTTTCAAGTTCATTGCTGAAAAAATTGCCGAACAGGAGGAGCTTGGACACAATTGTATTTTTTCTTTTGAGGAATCGATTGGGTACCTGATCGGCAACCACTGTCGTGACAAGGATGCTGTAACTGCTTCCATGCTGTTGGCAGAGATGTGTGCTTACTATGTAGACAAAGACATGACTCTTTTTGAAGCCCTTGATGCTCTTTATAAAAAGTATGGCTCCTTTGACGACGAAACCATCAACATTGTGATGCCGGGACTTGACGGACAGAAAAAAATGAAAGAGCTCATGAAGGATCTGCGAAGTGGAACAAAGAAACTTCCCAGTGCGCTGAAACTTGATATGATTACCGATTATCTTGACGGCACCTGTAGAGATATGAAAACCGGCACAGTACAACAAGCCGAACTCTCAGGTTCCGATGTGCTTGGATTTCACTTTGAGGGCGGATCTAAGCTGATGGTGCGGCCTTCAGGAACAGAGCCGAAAATCAAATTTTATTTGCTAGCGCATGGGAATGATGAAGAGCAAGTGAAGAGTGTTCTCGGCTACATGAAAGGGTTTGTTTCCGACGCTGTAAAGAATTATTTATAGCTTAGATCATCTATATTTAAATCTTGTAGAGATATGCCGAATATAAAAGCCGTACAGGAGAATGCATTCCTGTACGGCTTTATAATAGGGTGTACGGATTTTCTAAAACATCTCTGAGCCTTCGCCGTCATGGGTCGTTGAACTTTTTCTATCCCTTTTATCCCGCTTGTTGGCTTTCTTGTCATCGCAATCGTTGCAGTTGTCATTATTTTTTACCACGCGAAGATTAGGGGACTTTCTGTTTTTGTCTTTGTCCATTTTTGTACCTCCGGTGATCTGGTTTATGCACCAGAATTAGTGTTAGCACAATAAAGACAAATATACATCACCAAGTTGGCAGGATAGAAGCGCATTGATATTTTGTTAAATATGAACCTTGTAAATATGCTACTTATATACTGTAATTGCGGCATCCTCAAGAGCTGAAGTATCTTTTACCGGATTTCCGAAGGCATAGATAGTTGTCAATGAAGGAGCAGATGCAAACTCGGAAAGATTTTTTATGTTGTTGTTTTCGATGTTGAGCTCTTGCAGATTTGGAAGTGCGGACAGTAGTGAGATATCTGTCAGAAAATTCTTAGATAAGTTTACTTGAACAAGGGAAGTGCATGTTGCCAATGAATCGGCGTTAATGATTGTGTTTTCGGACAGATCAATAATACTGAGGTCATGCAAGTTTCCAAGTGGCTCTATAATTGTAATATTATTTTTTGCCGCAGAAAGTGATATGAGGTTTGTGCATTTTGAAAGGGGATCAAGTATTTCAATTTTGTTGTTGGATAGACTGAGGGTCGTCAGAGAAACACAGTTTTTGAGAGGATCTATGTCGAAAACCAAATTGTTTGATAGATAGAGTGTTTTCAGATCTGTCAGCGAGCCAAAATCGCTTATGTCTTCAATTTTATTGCTATCAAGTGCCAGCATCTCAAGACTTTTACAATTCCGGAGGGGAGAAATGTCGGAAATGGCGTTATCTGATGCATCAAGATAGCGAAGTGTAGAAAATTCACCGATTGATGAAATATCAACTAATGCATTGCTGCGAATGTGGAGTCTCTCCAACATTGGCAAATCCTTCAGAGATGCGACGGATGTGATGATATTGTTTGATAAATCAAGAGTAACAAGGTTTTGCAGTCCTGAAATTGGGGACGGATCACTTATTGAGCACCCGATAAGTGAAAGAGTTTGCAGTTGTGTCAATGATTCGATGCAATCGAGTGCATTTTCTACGCCGGTCAGTTCGAGCACTTCCAGCCCCGTACACCATTTAAGATCGTTTACTGTATCTATTGGAACGATCTCGTTTTCAAGAGCATTGGAAAAGCTGACGATCGATCTGAGGTCACCTGAGGATATGTCGCCCTCCGGACGCAGCAGAATCGATCGAACGATACGTTCTACACCCTCATCTTCAAAAGTTACCGAGGCCACTTCAGGCAGATACATAAAATTTGAAGTTGCAACCGGGCTTATCAGTCCGTTGTTGTCGATACATACAGCCATAAGCTTCATTTCACCCGGTGTTGGAGAGATGTCGCCATTCGATATGTCGTATTCCGTTGGGAAATCGCCGTTTGTTGAGCAGTAAATCCTTGCGTTATCCGGCGAATCGATTGTGATACTGAAAGTGCCGCGGTAGGTGCCGGACTCAGGTGAAATGACCGGTGTCTTCGGCCTAGAAGATGAAATCTTTCGGTATACCACAGCGTCTTCAATGTTGTCAAGGAGCTGCACAGCATCATAAAATTTACCTTGTTCCACATATGTACGGCAAAGCTCCTCATAGTAAAAAGAGTTTCCCGGCTCTGTCTCTATACCGCAGAGAAGATGATATTCAAGTTTTGTTATATTACCGGAAGCTCTATAATAGTCGATTGCGCTATAGCGTGCAAGTTTGTTTTCTGGATGAACCTTTAGCGCAGTTTCATACATTTTTGAAGCAAATGAGTCATTGCCGCTGTCGGTAGCTGTTTGAGCCAGCCAAAGGCACACAGTTGAGCGTTGCTGTGGCTGTACCGACCAGTAAACACCTATACAGATTCCGGAAAGGATTGCAAAAATCAGAGTTATTTTCAAAACACTTTTCATTATACGGTTTCTCCCCTGAAACATGCAAAAGCGTGAACACTCAATCGTTCCGCTTTAGCTTTCTTTATAACTATATAAATATTAGCATATCGAACAATATATGACAAGATTCGAGTGTGTTTGACCTCTGATTAGTTCTTAGGATATATCAATCTGATGAGATTAGCCAACATCTGTCTACCTAATTAGCAGAATAATGTATCAATCTACAAATCTGCTGTCAAATGGGCTGATTACTATCATTTTCTATTGATATGATGTCGAAAATACGGTACAATTTATATATTAATGCAATAATAAGACACTCTTATCTTTGGGAAGGTTTGAACTATGAAGAGACCATTCGTTACACTTGAACAAATAAAAGAAATCATCAAAGAGTATCCAACTCCTTTTCATATATACGACGAAGCTGGTATTAGAAAAAACGCCCGTGCTCTTTTAGATGCGTTTTCGTGGAACAAAGGATTCAAAGAATATTTTGCGGTCAAAGCTACTCCGACCCCAGGCATTCTTCAGATACTCAAGGAGGAAGGTTGCGGAGTTGACTGCTCTTCCTATACCGAACTAATGCTCGCTGAAGCCTGTGGCTTTTCGGGGAGCGAGATAATGTTTTCATCTAATGCGACCCCTGCAGACGAATATGAATATGCAGATAAGCTCGGAGCAATAATAAATCTTGATGATTTTACTCACATCGATTTTTTAGAAAAGGTCACAGGCCACATTCCGGAGACAATTTGTCTGCGTTATAATCCGGGTGGTGACTTCATGGTTACAAACGATATCATGGACACTCCCCGTGAAGCCAAATACGGAATGACATACAAGCAGTTGGAAGAAGGCATCCTTAAACTAAGTGCAATGGGAGCAAAGAACTTTGGACTACATGCTTTCCTTGCTTCAAATACACTTACAAACGAGTACTATCCGGCCCTAGCAAGGCTGATGTTCGAAACAGCAGTTTCATTGAAAGAAAAAACCGGTAAGAACATCACATTTATCAATCTTTCCGGTGGTATAGGTATACCCTATCATCCTGATCAGGAGCCAAACGACATTTATGCAATTGGAGAAGGAGTCAGGAAGGCCTTTGAGGAGGTGATGGTTCCGGCAGGTCTTGGTGACGTGGCCATTTATACTGAACTTGGGCGCTATATGCTAGGTCCTTACGGATGTCTGGTATCTACAGCCATACACAAAAAGCACATTTACAAGGAGTACATAGGATTGGATGCATGCGCTGCCAATCTTATGAGGCCAGCTATGTATGGCGCCTATCACCATATAACAGTTCTTGGCAAGGAGAACGCACCCTGTGATCATATATATGATGTGACAGGATCCCTTTGCGAAAATAACGACAAGTTTGCTATAGACCGCCCATTGCCTAAAATTGAGATTGGGGACATTGTCGTCATCCACGACACCGGAGCCCATGGGTTCAGTATGGGTTATAACTACAACGGAAAACTTCGTTCAGCTGAAATCTTACTTCGCGAGGACGGCTCTTGGAAGCTTCTGAGAAGAGCAGAGACACCGGCAGATTATTTTGCCTGCCTCGACGTGACGGGACTTTTCAACTTTGAGTAGGGCAAGAGGCGGATTCCGTGAGGTCAATCTAGAGGCAGGAAGGCCCTATGTAGACCAAGCCATACGGAGACTTACCTATGAGATCAACAACAGCAAAACAATGGGATATACCGTGATAAAGATAATTCACGGATACGGTTCTTCCGGCACGGGAGGAAAAATCAGGATCAGCGTCAGACGCTACCTTGATCAGCTAATGAAGCAAAAGAAGATCAAGTTGTACGAAACTGGCGAAGAGTTTTCAATTTTCAGCGAAAGGACTAGAACGATCCTCAATTCTTGTCCCTCCCTTCGAAAAGATAGGGACTTGGAGCGCCATAATAACGGGGTAACATTTGTATTGCTCTGATTTTGTGTTATTTGTACTATATACATTTACTATCAGCTTTGCTCTTATATTGTGGCTCTCCGTTAAAGAAATTGAAGCAGAAAAATTTAGTATATCAGTCAAGTCTCAACTTAATAAACACTTAAAATCAGCTTGCTGAGAGCCCAATTATTAACAGTTTTGCGAGAAAGTTATATCAGAAAGTAAGCAATTGACAATAATCAAAAAAATTATTTCAAATATAACAAAATTTCTCGTACTACTAAGCGCACTATGTAAAAAATGATACTTGACAATATACAAGCCTATATGCTAAAATCGAAAAGCTGACATCGACAGGGGACAATAACGGCCTGCAGCATTAATTAAATACTTGCGGGTGTAGTTCAATGGTAGAATCCCAGCCTTCCAAGCTGGTCGTGTGGGTTCGATTCCCATCACCCGCTCCATACGCGCCTGTAGCTCAGGTGGATAGAGCAACTGCCTTCTAAGCAGTGGGCCAGGAGTTCGAGTCTCTTCAGGCGCGCCATTTTTTTGATGTATGGTGGGTATAGCTCAGGTGGTTAGAGCACCAGGTTGTGGCCCTGGGGGTCGTCGGTTCAAGTCCGATTATCCACCCCATTTTTCCCTCTGGCAGGCCTACATTGCCTCAGTATGTAATTTATTTTGGGATGTAGCCAAGGGGTAAGGCACCAGACTTTGACTCTGGCATTCGTAGGTTCAAATCCTGCCATCCCAGCCACAAGACCCATTAGCTCAGTCGGCAGAGCACCTGCCTTTTAAGCAGGGTGTCCCGCGTTCGAATCGCGGATGGGTCACCAAAAGCAAGAAACCCTCAAAGCATGACGCTTTGAGGGTTTCTTGTGATTTTGCAAATCAATTCAGTTTGGTAAATAATAAATCAGATTTATCACATTGGTGTATCGCAAAAATATAGAATTTTTTAGTCCGATATAACGACTTCCTCATTGATTTATAGGCAAATCAAAGTCAATAGAGTTTTTAGCTAAATGATTGGCATGTTTTATCGACGGTAGCAAGCTTCTTTTTCCCCTCATATCCTGTAATAGCATTCGGTTCACCCGAGTGCAATTACATATTGAGGAGGATACAAATGGGTATTGAGCTGTCAGCACTGCACTGGATATATGTCCTGTATGTCGTGCTGATAATAGGATTCATGGTAATGAAAAAGGACACAACGCTCATATGCATTGCTGGAATTTTAACACTTGCAGTAGTAGCGTGTGGCTCGGTTAGCTCTTCTCTCAGTGCTGCGTTCAACAGCTTCATCTATGCGATAGTTGAATTGCTTCCCACGATATTGATCATCTCAATAATAGTATCGCTAAGCAAAACATTGACCGAGACCGGAATAAGTGACATGATGATATCACCGTTTGCAAAGCTTATCCGGACTCCGACGCTTGCGTATTGGGTCATTGGTCTTGTAATGCTTGCTATTTCACTGGTGTTCTGGCCATCACCGGGAGTTGCACTTGTGGGGGCAGTTATGCTGCCTGTTGCGATTAAAGCAGGCTTGCCTGCTATTGGAGTAGCAGCGGCAATGAATCTCTTCGGACACGGAATCGCGCTCTCAGGCGACTTTGTCATACAAGGAGCGCCGAAACTAACTGCGGACGCTGCAGGAGTTCCGGTTGGAGATGTGGTTAGTGCAAGCATTCCGCTTGTAATCGTTATGGGCATTGTTACAACAGTTGTGGCGTTTGTACTGCTGCGTCGGGACATGAAGAGGGGAGTCTTCAAAAAATCAGGTGAACTCGACGTTGCAGCGGATACTTCTAATTCTGTACATAATACTGACGATCCTAAATCCGACTTACCGCTATCAAAAACACCGCGTAGGATTTTTGCAGTACTTATCCCGCTTCTATATCTGGCCGATGTGGTCATCATGTCTATATTGGACTTGACCGGTGGTGAAGCAACTGCTCTTATTGGCGGCACAACGCTGCTTATTATGCTTGTAGTCACAATGGTGGCCTACAGGGTAAAAGGCCTGGAGAAGACGACAAACTATCTCATAGAGGGCTTTACTTTCGGATTTCGAGTATTTGGTCCTGTTATTCCGATAGCAGCATTCTTTTACTTGGGAGACTCAGGATTCAAGACTATTGTCGGAGACTATTTGCCCGCATCATCAAGCGGAATCGTAAACGATCTTGGTGCCGCCTTGGCATCGGTCGTACGTCTCAATAAAGGTGTGGGAGCGTTCACATTGACCGGAGTCGGGGCGATAACCGGTTTGGACGGATCCGGTTTTTCGGGAATATCGCTTGTTGGTTCTGTTGCAGCGATTTTCTCCAAAGCAATTGGATACGGTGTTGAAACACTGACCGCACTCGGTCAGATCGCGGCGATATGGGTAGGTGGCGGCACACTGATCCCCTGGGCGCTGATTCCTGCGGCTGCTATCTGTAATGTAGATCCCTTCGAGTTATCACGCAGAAACCTAATACCGGTGGTTGCCGGCTTGCTTGTTACAACAATAGTTGCTATTTTCCTGATCTAGATCAATACATATGCGAACTTGATAGGTTTCGGACACGGGGAGGCGGACTAGGAGACGGTGGGTTCCTTGTCCAAACAAATCCCCGTGTTCTTGAACAAGGAACCTGTCCCATGTCCCTGTGTTCTATGCACACCTTTGTCCAAATTTGTCCCACCAACTGATTGAAAGACCTGTCCCAGTGTCCATCATCTCCGTATCTACTACATACCGTTAACTTGATAGGAAACCTATCACCTGTTCAAAATGTTTACTTTCTAACATTGTTCGACTATAATATACATGAAATAAATGGGCAAGGCGGAGGGCGTGGAATGCAAAGAAGTGAAACGGCTACAATAAAGCTTTATGAAGAGGACGCCTATATTAAGGAGTTTGAAGCGGTCGTTTTGTCATGTGAGAAAGAAAATGACCGTTATTTGGTATCCCTTGACAGGACATGTTTCTATCCGGAGGGCGGAGGACAGCCATCGGATAGAGGTTATATAGACAATACGCTTGTTTTCGATGTGCAGGAGAGAGACGGCGTTGTAATCCATTTTACGGACAAGCCGCTTGAACCGGGTAGTACGGTACGTGGTTCGATCGATTGGAACAGGCGATTTTCGAATATGCAGCAGCACAGCGGGGAACATATTCTCTCCGGTCTTATTGCCCAAATCAGCGGCTATGATAATGTGGGATTTCATATTGGCAGCGAGTTTGTTACCCTTGATTTCAGCGGTCCTCTGACGACTGAACAGCTGCATGAGGCTGAGGCACGTGCCAACGACGCCATATACAAGAACCTCCCTGTGAATGCGGAATACTATACTAATGAAGAGTTGAAGAATTTCAAATACCGCAGCAAAAAGGAGCTAAAGGGTCCGGTCCGTATTGTGGAAATTCCCGGATGTGATTGCTGCGCCTGTTGCGGGACCCATGTCAAAAGAACAGGTGAGGTTGGATCAATCAAGATAATAAAAGCACAAAATTATAAAGGTGGAACTCGGGTATTTATCCTTTGCGGTGCCAGAGCATTAAGTCATTTTCATAGTACGCTTCAGAGTGTGGACGAGATTTCGACGCTTCTTTCAGCAAAGCCTGAAGCCGTATCCGAAGCTACAGCACAGCTTTTAGAGGAAATCGATGACCTGAAGTCCCACGCATCTGTCCTGCGGGAAAATCTGTTCCATCTTATGGCAGAGCAAGTAAATCACGACCCGGACGATGAATTTTATTCAGAAGTTCTCAAGGATTTATCAGCCGATGAGCTTAGACAGTATGCACTGATACTCGTCCAAAAAGTAGGGACCTGCCTTCTGTTCTCCGGTCGGAAGGGTGAAGGATATCGATATGCAGTCGCTTCAACCAAACAGGACTGCCGGACGATTTCGAAAAGGATCAACAGCGAGTTGAACGGAAAAGGTGGCGGGTCACCGCAGCTTACACAAGGTGCTGTTAAATGTGAAGTGGAGGATATCGATAGCTTTATCCGATCTTTTTCGATTCCTTTTTAAGAATTATATGGGCATTTACCACGAAATATTGAACATCCACCCGTTATTTTTTTGGGTTGTGTAAGGTTGTCCATTGTGATAAAATTATAACGGTCGAAACGTAGAATGAAAGTCGGTGCTTATATGTCAGTTACATTTGCTCAGTTTCTTGAAGACCTAATCCATAATCCGGTTTTGATGGTTACCACAGCTCTGATGCTGGGTGTGATTTTGGTCAACGGTTGGACAGACGCTCCCAATGCTATCGCAACATGCGTGTCCACCAGGGCAATGTCTCCTAAGGGCTCAATAGTATTAGCCGCAGTTTTCAACTTCCTTGGTGTCTTTGTAATGACATTGATCAACTCCACTGTCGCACAAACTGTATACAAGATGGTAGATTTTGGCGGAGATTCCCGCGTTGCCTTAACGGCACTATGCGCGGCACTCTTCGCTATTGTTGTTTGGGCCACTGCCGCATGGCGATTTGGTATTCCCACAAGCGAAAGCCATGCGCTGATTGCAGGTATCAGCGGTGCGGCTATTGCTCTGCAGGGCGGCCTTAGCGGCATCAATGGCAGCGAGTGGATCAAGGTCGTTTATGGACTTGGCTTGTCAACATTTCTTGGTTTTGGCAGCGGTTGGATTTTGACGAAGCTCATTGAGTCGATTTTTAGGAGAGTCAACCGTCGAAAGGCAAATCAATTTTTTAAGTACGGGCAGATAGCCGGAGCTTCAGCAATGGCATTCATGCATGGAGCACAGGATGGCCAGAAGTTCATGGGTGTTTTCCTGCTGGGAGTATTTCTTGCGAAAGGGCAAGGGCAGGTAACGGTTTTTGACATACCCGTGTGGTTGATGATTTTATGTTCAGCGGTAATGGCACTTGGCACATCTATTGGAGGGTACCGTATAATAAAAGCTGTAGGCATGGATATGGTGAAACTTGAGAAGCACCAGGGATTTGCAGCAGACATTGCAGCTTCCGGATGCCTGCTTATAGCATCATTAGCGAGTCTTCCTGTAAGCACGACCCATACCAAAACCACAGCAATTATGGGAGTTGGCGCCTCAAAAAGGATCAGATCTGTCAATTGGGGCGTTGTTAAGGAAATGGTTCTTGCCTGGGTGCTTACATTTCCGGGTTGCGGACTAATAGGATATTTTATGGCGATCATATTCCTGCGTACGATGTAAGATACTTTCACAGCAAAATGAAGCACAGAAATGAGGTTTGACATGGCTAAAAAGACAAATGATTATTACTTCAACAAACTTAACAAAGCTGTGGGATTTGCCTGCGAGGCTGCGGAAATGTTAAGCAATGTCCTTAGCAATTTTTCGGTTGACACCCTCGAAGGAAAAATCAAGGAGATGCATGTAATAGAACATACTGCCGACATCGACAAACATGAGATGATGTCAAAACTTATTAATGAGTTCATCACTCCGATAGATCGGGAGGACATCATTCAAATCTCTCAGGAAATAGATGACATCATCGACAAGATCGAGGAAATCCTTCAGTGTGTTTACATGTACAATCTCAAGAGTATTCGTGAGGAAGCGATAGCTTTTTCAGGTCTGATAGTTGAATCATGTAATACACTTAAAAAGGCGGTCGAGGAGTTTAGCAATTTCAAAAAGTCCAAGACACTCAAAAGCTATATTATTGAATGTAACAGGCTTGAAGATGAAGGTGACCGACTTTATACAGAAGTTATCCGCAAACTTTATACACACCTCACCGGAGATACTGTTCAACTTTTCTCATGGGTCAAAATTTTCGACCTGTTTGAGAGCACATGCGACTCATGTGAGCACGCAGCAAACTCACTAGAGCGTGTTGCACTGAAAAACTATTGATCGGATGTATCCTTCAACAACGGTTCTGCAATTTGCTTGCAACGCCCTGCCTTCAGAATGTGAATGCTGATGGAGGTGTATGTCTGTGCAGGAATATGAAAAAATACTTGAACAACTGATCGGTATTGCGAAACCTGATAAGCTGATACTATACGGTACAAAGCGCGATGTTGCTACGGGCGTGGTAAAAGATATTGACGTATGCCTAGTGGCGGAAACAGCAGACAAGAGTGCATTGGAACGCGAGCTCTATCTCTCGATCGATTCCGATATCTCATTCGACATAATAATATATAGACCGGTTGAATGGGAAACCCTGACAGCAGATCAGCAGAGCTTTGCCCATAGGATCCTTGAGAAAGGGACTGTAGTCTATGAGCGCCAGACGTAGCTCCAACAATACCGATAGTAGAAGATACTACGAATGGTTGGACAGAGCCCAGGCTGACTTGCAGTCGGCACGCCTGTTGATGGCTGGCGGAGGGGATTTTAACACTGTAGTTTTTCACTGCCACCAAGTAGCGGAAAAGGCACTTAAGGGTTATTTGTTGTTTCGCACAAGACGCCACTATGACGGACATAATATAACTTTTTTGGTTCGCAGAGCCATTCAGTTGGATCCTGACTTTGTCCCGTTTCTTGAAGACAGTCCACCACTAAACCGCTATTATATCGAAACGAGATATCCGACAGATATACCTTTTGTGTTGGATGAAGACAAACTAAGGGATGCACTTCAATATTCAGTAAAAATATATCAGCTAATTGCTTCAAAATTACGCAATGAACCTGAAGCTTTTTACACACCAGGTGTATGAAGCCGGCTGTTACTTGGCTGTCGTATCGGTTTCTAAATCGGTTGACAGCCTTTGGATTATATATTATAATACCCAATCAAATTCAGGCGAATGATATGTGGTGCAACCGTATAAACATTACCGTGTATTTGCGCCATATTGATGTACGAAAATTGTTGTTACTGCACAGGACTATTTGAAAAAGACACAGAAGTATGAAAGGAGAACAACGTGGTCAATCCGGATTATTCTGAGAAATTTATTAAAGAAGGCCTTACATTTGATGACGTACTGCTGATCCCTGCTGCAAGTGAGGTCCTTCCAAAGAACGTAAATGTTTCCACACATGTAACAAAGAAGATAAAGCTGAACATACCTATAATGAGTGCAGCAATGGACACCGTAACAGAAAGCCGTATGGCTATTGCCATGTCACGTGAAGGTGGAATCGGAGTTATTCATAAGAACATGTCCATTGAGGAGCAGGCTGACCATGTCGACATGGTCAAGCGTTCCGAAAACGGAGTAATAACAAATCCCTTTTTCCTTTCACCCGATCACACTTTGCGGGACGCTGACGACCTGATGGCAAAATACCGTATTTCGGGGGTGCCCATCTGCACAGATAATAAGCTTGTGGGGATAATAACCAACAGGGACTTAAAATTCGAAGAGGATATGACTCAGCCCATCCGCGACGTGATGACTACCAAAAACCTCATCACCGCACCTGTAGGAACCACTTTGCAGCAAGCTAAGGAGATACTGCGCAAACATAAGATCGAGAAGCTTCCCTTGGTTGACGAGAACTTTTCGCTGAAAGGTCTAATAACGATCAAGGATATTGAAAAGGCGCAGACTTATCCCAACACATCCCGTGACGAAAACGGTAGGCTCCTTGTTGCTGCGGCTATCGGAGCCACTGGTGATGTTCTTGAGAGAGCTCAGGAGTTGATCAACGCTGGGTGCGATCTCCTGGTGCTGGATTCGGCACATGGACATTCAAGGAATATCCTTGAAGCTGTCAGTAAAGTGAAGTCGAAGTTGCCGGGCGCTCAGTTGGTTGCCGGAAATGTTGCCACCGCCGAAGGAGCCCGCGCGCTGATCGATGCTGGTGCGGATTGCATCAAGGTCGGAATTGGACCCGGATCGATTTGCACCACTCGCGTAGTGGCAGGTATAGGAGTCCCGCAAATCACCGCGGTATATGACGCTGCCTGTGTAGCTCATAGCCTTGGAATTCCCGTGATAAGCGACGGGGGAATAAAATATTCAGGAGACATCGTCAAAGCTATAGCAGCAGGGGCCGATGTAGTAATGCTGGGATCCCTTCTTGCCGGGTGTGACGAAAGCCCGGGAGAAGACGAGATTTTCCAGGGACGTAAATTCAAGGTGTATCGTGGGATGGGATCCATAGCCTCTATGACCAAGGGAAGCCGTGACCGTTACTTCCAGGACAGCAACGGGAAACTGGTACCCGAAGGCGTAGAAGGGCGTGTTCCATATAAGGGACCTGTTAGCGAATCTATGTTCCAGCTTATCGGCGGTCTGCGTGCCGGAATGGGCTATTGCGGAGCAGCAACTATAAACGATCTTCAGCAAAACTCTAAGTTTATTCGCATTACCGGTGCCGGTCTGAAAGAGAGCCATCCCCATGATATCTATATAACAAAAGAATCTCCGAATTATTCGATAAGTCCTTAATAGATCAACCAATCATGAGCTGCGAGACGGGAGAATACGATGAGGCAATTGATTTCAAATAATAACTGTCGCCGCTATATGCTACACAGTACAGATACTATTGCTTTCGACTATTGGGATGGTATAGTTCCAATAGAGCCAAAAATGCGCAGCTCTGAGAATCAAGATTAATGAAGTGCCGGGGATTGCCGCGGTTTTGCGGGCAATACCCGGCACCTGATGAATTGAGGTAGGGCAATGAAGATTTTGCTTGTCTCCGACGAGGAAAGTTCATACATCTGGGATTATTTTGACCCGGAACGATTCAAGGGTGTTGAGCTTATCATCTCTTGCGGAGACCTTGATGCAACGTACCTTTCTTTTCTTGCGACTATGATCCCGGCCGAAGTACTATATGTACATGGGAACCACGACAAAAAGTATCTTAAGAAGCCCCCGGAAGGGTGCACGAGCATTGACGACAAGATTTTTGTATATAAAGGTATACGTTTTTTCGGTCTTGGCGGGAGCAGAAGCCTGCATATCAGAGAAGGTGAGTTTCAATATACAGAGCGTCAAATGAGAAGCAGGATCCGGAAGAGGAAATGGGATCTCATGAAACACAAGGGTTTTGACGTTCTTGTGACCCATTCTCCTGCCCATGGCCTAGGTGATATGCCGGGCACCTTTCATGAAGGGTTTCAAGTTTTTCGAAATCTGCTTGATAACTATCAGCCCCGATATCATTTTTTCGGGCATGTTCATAAGCGATACTGCAGTAAAAAAGAGGAGATCATCCAATACGGAAGGACTACACTAATTAACGCCTGTGGATATAAGATAATAGAATATCAAGATTGATCAACTCAAAACGCTCCAAAGCAAGCTGATTTTGGAGATAGTCACAAGTGTATAGCAGGGGGAGAGGTGTATTGCATGGCGGATCAGAACTCGTTATTGGAATACCTGGCTGCAAGGAGAGCCGGTAAGAGATATTTTGCCGAGCACGACGGAAAGAGAGGCGGAACAGGATACCTTGACGTCTTAGAAGACAAATTACGGGAAATTGAAACTGTCGGAGAAATCAGACTTGGAACCTACGAGATCCCGCTTGAAAACATTGTAGGTACCTATACGGCAGCACGCAGCACTGCCTTTGCAGGAAACTTTATGCCGCTATTAGGTGAGGGAACTGAATTTGCCTCCAAGTGGCAGTCTCTTTACTCGCATCATATCAAGGTAGGAATAAGTGACCCCATAAAAGTCTATGAGTTTTTGAACAAGTTCTATGTGCTGGAAGGCAATAAGCGTGTGTCGGTTCTTAATTATGTAGGAGCTTATTCTGTCAGGGCAGATGTTATCCGTATAGTGCCCAAAAGGGATCCTAAGGACCGTGAAATTTCCATATATTATGAGTTTTTAGACTACAACTCACAGATACTTGCGTTTGTGGGGATGTGGTTTAGTAAACGTGGCTCCTTTACTAAACTTATGTCCGAGGCAAGGAGCTTCTCGGAGAAAGTACCTCAGCTAAAAGGCAAAAAGCCCCACGAGTGGCTACCTCAAGTATTCAGGGACTTCTCACGCCAGTATAAAGCTGCAGGCTTTGGTTCGTTAGATATAACCACCGGAGATGCTTTTGTTGAGTATGTTAAAATTTACGGCTTTCCATACGGGGAGCCATACGAACTGCTCGGACACAGAGTCCGCAATTGCGAGGCACAGTTTAGACTTGTTGCAGGAAAGGGTGGACAGAAAGTAATCGATTTAGGCGATGTACGCAGGACCGGAGGGCTGAAGCTGATTCCGAAAATATCACAGCGCAGGGCGAGGGCGGTCTTTGTTTACCGTTCACCGTATGACAAGTCACCTCGAACACGCGCCCACGAATACGGCCGACTGCAAGCGGAGAAACGCTTAGAGGGCCGTTTTGTGACTGAGGCTGTGTACGGGATAGGTGAAAAAGATGCTCACAACTGTTTAGTTGAAATTGCAAAGACGAAACCGGATATAATTTTTACTGTCAACTCGAGGTATGGACATGCTTCACTGCAGACATCCCTTGAATCCTCCGGTGTGATAGTTTTCAACTGCAATCACACACAGCCTGGAAAACGCCTAAATACTTACTACTGCAAACTGTATGAGCTTACATTCATGCTTGGCATTTTAGCAGGCTCATACACAAAATCCAATATTATCGGTTTTATTATGCAGCCGCCAAGTATCGTTCGTTCCACATACGGCATCAATGCCTTCGCACTTGGAGCCAGACTCGTAAATCACAATGTTCGCGTTTTACGGGCTTCAATGCGCAGTGAATATTCAGCTCAGGAGGACAGGATGCTGCGGGCAGAGTTGGCCTCGAAGGGCGTTGACGTTGTTTACAGTCAGTACCCCAATGAAGATCCCGCCTGGTTGAACAGATTTGATAACCTCTACGGGATGCTTTGCGCCGTCACACCAAACGGCAGCGTCGCTGATTATCTAGCAACCTCGGCGTGGAACTGGGACGTAGTATACACAAAGATCCTGGGTGACTATTTGGACGGAAACTACGATTTTCTTCTCAAGACACCTGAGAGCACTCTGAATTTTTGGCTTGGCTTGTCCACAGGTGCCACTGATGTCTATATGGCAGATATCGTGCTGGGGCCGCACACAGTGAGACTTGGAAAAATCTTCAGAGAGCTGTTGGAACAGTCTCATATACATCCATTTAGTGGACCGGTCAAAGATAATCAGGGGATCGTTAGAATAGCGAAAAACGATATACCCACATTGCTCGATATTCAAAATATGCGATGGCTTTGTGATATCATATATGACGAGTGATGTCCTTTGCCGATCCATGCTTTAGCGATTCTGAGCTTTAGCAAATAAAAGATATTGACGTATTTTTAACACAGTCTTATAATCTACATAAGCACAGATAATGCTGAAACTGGTGGATTTATAAAACTATTTGGCATCAGTCTTTGTTTGCAAGCATGGATGTAAAAAGCGGAATTAGAAAAATTGGAGGAACTTATGTATAAAATAGCGGTCATAGGTCTGGGATATATTGGGCTTCCCACAGCCCTGTCCCTAGCTGCCAACGGTATCACCACAATTGGTGTTGATATAAATCATGAGGTTGTTGAGACGTTACGCTCCGGAAAGGTGACATTTGAGGAGAAGGGACTTGTTGAGCTTTTTCACAAAGCGGTGGAAAACGGTATTTGCTTTGAAACCGAGTACCCCGCTGTGGACATGTACATTTGTGCAGTTCCGACCCCTTACGACAAGGCTTCAAAGAAGGTCGACCCTTCCTATGTGATAAAAGCAGTTGAATCGATTATCGAGGTTGCACCAAAGGGAAGCATAATCGTTATAGAGTCCACTATATCCCCGGGTACAGTTGATCGCTGCATAAGACCCGTTTTTACAAGGTTGGGGGTAGAGCTCGGCAAGGATATCCATATTGCCCATGCACCAGAACGGATCATTCCCGGCAATATGCTATATGAGCTGGAGAACAACTCCAGAACGATAGGTGCGGATAGCAAAGAGATTGCTGAGAAAGTCAAAGAGATCTACAGTAGCTTCTGCAAAGGCGACATAGAGCTTACAGATATACGTACTGCAGAAATGACTAAAGTAGTGGAGAACACATTCCGTGATATCAACATTGCATATGCAAACGAGCTTGCAAAAATCTGCAGTTCGGACGGAATGGATGTCTATGAAATCATTAGGATCGCCAATAAGCATCCACGAGTCAATATTCACACCCCCGGTCCCGGAGTAGGAGGCCACTGCATTTCGGTCGACTCCTGGTTCCTTGTTGGGGATTACCCCGGTCTTGCCAACATAATCCTTGCGGCAAGGAAAATCAATGACTCAATGCCGGAGTTTGTTCTTGAGAGGATACACGAAATCATGAAAGAGCACGGCATTACCGATGTTGGCCGCATTGGTCTTTACGGTCTGACCTATAAAGAAAATGTTGATGACACTCGTGAAAGCCCAACTCTCCAGATGCTGGACTGTATGAAACGCCACTTGGCTTCGGGTGTAAAAATATATGACCCCTATGTCAAAGAGCATATGGTAGACGGACAGGTTTTTGACTTTGAAGAGTTTCTTGGCATGGTTGACATGGTTGTCATCATGGTTGGACATGCCCATTTAATAGAGAACATGGATATGATTGCGGACAAAGTGATATTCGATACGCGTAATGTATGTCACTTCAAGCATGCATATAAGCTGTAACCTTATTGTTATAGGAATGAAAAACTCGCGAAGGGTACATGTTTCGAATTTCGCGGACGATAGATGGCTGACACTAAAAAGGAGGACTGGATTTGAGGCGCAAAAGAACCTTGATTGCAACGGAAATAGTGTTACTGCTTGCTTCAGCAGTATTCACGATATTCCATCTGTACACTCTTGTTTTTAGAGATAAAGTTGCAGCCGAAGACTTGTTTCCTGTAGCTGCGGCCATATTATTTGCACTTATTCTCACAACATATGCGGTAATCGTCATAACCGATAAACTCGTAGGCAGCCAAGACGAAAAGGTCGAAGATACAGTCGCTGACAAAACGATGTATAAATATCTGCCTGAAATTTTTGATGCATTTGACTATATAGGCTTTGAGTATGACTGCAAAACAGACGTCCTCAAATTATCTAAAAGCCTTAGGGCTCAGATCGATGCTCCTTCGATCTTTGAGAATTTTTTATCCTCACTTGAAAGCATTACTGAAATACATCCATCCGATGTTTACAGACTTCGCGAGTATGCAAGTTCATCGGACTATGAAAGTGGTGTCCAGACCATCGAGATTCGTCTGGCGATAAACGAAGGTGAGTACCGGTGGCACTTAGTCCGGGCAATAAAGGTTTATTTGCAGAAAGACTCAAAGATCGTCGGGGCGATAAACAACATTCATGAGATGAAAGAAGAAAGGCAACGACTTATAGAGAAAGCAAACACCGATTCCCTCACGGGGCTTTATACCAGAGATGTGATCCGTCAGAAGGTAAATGACTTTATCGCTTTCAGAGGCGAAAACGAGGCAGGTACTCTTTTCTATTTAGATGTGGACAACTTCAAAGAAATAAATGACGTTCTCGGGCATACTATGGGTGATAAAGTGCTTGTGGACATTGCGCAGTCACTTCGGATAGCATGTACATGCAACTCCGTTATTTGCAGAATGGGAGGAGACGAATTTGCCATCTTTCTACCGGAGTGTGGAAGTGTCGAAAATGCAAAAATGATAGGTGATTACATACGCAGCAGTCTCCGGAGAACATATTCAAACAGTGTAAGTAGCCGAATCCTATCGATAAGTGTTGGAGCCGCATTGACTTGCGACAGCGACACAGATTTTAGTCAACTCTATGACAGGGCGGATAAGGCATTAAGTAACGCAAAGGCAAAGGGTAAAAATTATTTTGAAATTTTTGATTTTGTGGAGGACGGTAAAAAATACGAAGCATTTCCCGAGTGGGGTATTTTCTGAAGATACAACTACATATAAGACGAGGGGACGGTTCTCCTGTCTTGTTTAAGCTTGATCTCAAACAAGACAGGGGGAGCCCTCCCCATGTATTGCAACAGGTGAAGTGATGGTTAGTAAAACCATCCCTTCACCTGTTATGGGGGTAGTATATGTAAAATTACATTATCGAATAGCGCGTAAACGCAAAACTCCGTTCAATGTTCGGATATGGTCAAGTGTGTCATCAGCGACATCATCATCGACATCGATAATGGTATATGCATATTCTCCTTTGGACTTGTTGACGAGGTTGCATATATTATGTCCGATGGATGAAAGTGCCCCCGATACAGGACTCAACACATTGGGTATATTACTATGTGTGACGCAGATCCTGGTTTTGCAGGAACGGGGTGCCTCTACATTGGGGAAGTTTACAGAGTTTGTTATGTTGCCATCCTCAATAAAGTCTACTAGCTGTTTAACAGCCATTTCCGCACAGTTTTCTTCGCTTTCCGGTGTAGATGCTCCAAGATGGGGTATAGCTATGACGTTTTTGTGGCCGATAATTTTTTCGTTTGGAAAATCAGTAACATATTTAGCTACAATGCCACTGTCTAAGGCCTGCAAAAGATCATCAGTATTTACAAGCTCCCCTCGCGCAAGGTTTATAAGACGCACACCCCGCTTCATAGAAGCGAATGCTTCTTTGTCGATCATGCCTTTGGTTTCTGAGGTTGCCGGGGCGTGAAGGGTGATGTAATCTGATTGTTCATAAACTGTTCTGTAGTCCGGTGCATATGTTACTGCCCGCGAAAGTCCCCATGCGCTTTTGACCGAGAGGTAGGGGTCGCAACCTAGTGCGTTCATTCCCAGAGAGATGGCGGCATTCGCTACCAGTCCGCCAATTGCGCCCAAACCGATGATTCCTAATGTTTTGCCTAAGAGCTCGGGACCTGCAAATGCACTTTTTCCTTTTTCCACTAGCTTGCCTACTTCATCGCCCTTGTCTTTCAGCGTCTTTGCCCACTCGATTCCGCCGATGATATCCCTTGAGCTGAGCAACATCGCGCATATGACCAATTCCTTGACGGCATTTGCATTGGCACCGGGTGTATTAAATACGACGATACCCTTTTCGGAGCACGCTTTGATGGGTATATTGTTTGTGCCGGCACCTGCGCGGACGATGCAACAGAGATTGTCGTCAAACTCTCGAGAGTGCAGATCGGCTGATCTTACAAGGATCGCGTCCGGGGAAGCAGTGTCGTCCGAAATTTCGTAGTGTCCGCTTTTGCGAAGAATAGCAAGAGCCGCTGGGGAAATCTTATTTAGTGTCTGTATGCGATACAATTTATTCACTGCCTTTCAGCTTCGAATTTATCAATATAGGCCACCAACTTTTCAACGCCCTCAATGGGCATTGCGTTGTAGATAGAAGCTCTCATACCTCCAACGGCGCGGTGGCCTTTAAGAGTTATCAGGCCTTCACTTTTCGCGCCCTCTATAAACTGCTTGTCGAGCTCCTCATCGCCGGTGGTAAAGGTGACATTCATCATTGAGCGGTATGGCTTTTCAATGCCCATTTTGAAGAGTTTGCTGCGGTCAAGCCTGTCGTACAGGAGATCGGCCTTAGCACGATTTATTTTTGCCATCTCAGCCAGACCGCCGAGCTCTTCGATCCAATCAAGGACAAGTCCGAGCATATAAATTCCGTATGTAGGCGGTGTGTTGTACATGGATTTGTTTTTTATCATTACCGGGTAACTTAGAAGGACCGGTGTATCTTCGGGTGGACAGAAGGGGAGGTCGTTTCGGACAATGACAACTGTCAGACCGGCCGGACCCATGTTTTTCTGAGCTCCCGCGTATATTATTCCGAATTTCGAGACGTCCACAGGCTCGGACAATATGCAGGAGGACATATCACAGATCAGTGGTGCATCAGTCTGAGGGATATAGTCCCATTTAGAGCCGTAGACGGTGTTGTTCATACAGTAGTGAAAGTATGAAGCGTTCGGATCAAGCTTTAGCTCCGACTGCCTTGGGATGTATGAGAAATTACGATCTTTGGAGCTTGCGGCAATGTTGACCTTACCATACTTTACAGCTTCCTCTGAAGCTTTCTTCGAGAAGTTCCCTGTAATTGCATAGTCTGCGCGACCGGTGTTTCCCATTAGATTCATGGCAGTCATGGAAAACTGCAATGTAGCACCGCCTTGAAGGAATAGAACGCTATAGTTGTCCGGGATATCCATTACCTTGCGGAGCTTTTCTTCGACGGAGACAATGATAGCATCGTATTCTCGAGATCGATGACTCATTTCCATAACCGAGCATCCGGTGCCACCATAGTTAAGTAGCTCTGATGCAGCTTTTTGCAGGACCTTTTCAGGAAGCATTGAGGGCCCTGCCGAAAAATTATAAATTCTGTCGTGTCCCATCGTCGATGACCTCTTTTCATATTGCATTTTGAAATTGTAGTATCGAATTTCCGCATATAAAATCAAAAATCTTCTATCGCTTTAAATCGATACCAAAGTATTAAAGGCATTATACACGCGCTCAATTGAAATGTCAATTTGTTAACAATACAATTATTCGGGCTTGAAACAGGATATTTTTGCATGTATAATCTAACTATATCCGAAAGCTTTATTTTTTTGTGTGTAAATTTTATTGAAAATATATATAAAGGAAGAAACGGAGTTTACCATGCAGATCAAAGAAGTACGAGATATTCTTAATGCGAAAGTATTGTGCGGAGAACATTTGCTCAATCGGGAGGTATACTCAGCCTGCGGTGCCGACCTTATGAGCGATGTCTTGGCTTTTGTTAAAGATCAGTCGGTCCTTCTGACGGGACTACTAAATCCCCAGGTTGTACGAACGGCTGAAATGATGGATATGCTCTGTATCGTTTTTGTGCGCGGAAAGGTTCCGGATGAGAAGATAATCGAGATGGCCAAAGGTAAGGACATAATAATGATGACTACGAATCATCGGATGTATACTGCCTGCGGCAAACTTTATAAGGCAGGTCTTGTCGGATTGGAGTGCGAATAAATTTGGATTCACTGCATTTGCATTTTGATATAGACGGAAGTGACTTTACCGCAGCGGGTGAGGCATCAAGCGAGGTCAAACGCGTATTGCGGCAGTTAGGGTTTGACAGCGAAGTTATACGCAGATGCGCCATCTGCATGTATGAGGGTGAGATGAATATTTTCATACACTCCTCAGGTGGGTCGGCAGATGTATACATAGAGCCTTCGGAAATCATCCTTGAGCTGATTGACAGCGGCCCGGGTATTTCCGACATAAACCTTGCCATGCAGGAAGGATTTTCGACGGCCTCAAATGAGGTACGTGAACTGGGATTCGGAGCGGGTATGGGTCTGCCAAACATGAGGCGATATTCAGATGAAATGATCGTGGATTCGGTGGTCGGTTCCGGCACGGCTATTTTTATGAGCATTCGGATAGAGTAGTGCCGGTCAAAAGCAGTGGATTTTCCGTTCCGGATCCACAAGGGTATCATAAGAGGTATGATTATGAAGCATTCAGTTACTTTAGAAAAAGAAAAGTGTAAAGGCTGTACCACTTGTATGAAGCATTGCCCGACCGAAGCTATCCGCGTCCGTCGCGGCAGAGCTCGTATTATCAAGGAGCGGTGCATCGACTGTGGGCAGTGCATCCGTGTCTGCCCGCATCATGCAAAAAAAGCAATATGCGATCCCTTCGACAGGGTTGCGGAATATGACTATACGGTGGCATTACCTGCTCCATCATTATATGGACAATTTCGGAATTTAGACGATGTCAATATCGTATTGCAGGCACTCATTGACATCGGATTTGATGCGGTCTATGAAGTGTCGCGCGCTGCAGAGATGATTTCTGATTTGACCCGCAAAATGTACAATGATCTAAAGGGATCTCGCACCGGACCGATTATCTCCTCCGCATGCCCTGCAGCTGTCAGGCTGATTTGTATGCGCTTTCCAAAACTTATCCCAAATCTTCTTAATATGATTGCACCTGTAGAACTTGCTGCAATACTTGCACGGGAAGAGGCTGTTAAGAAGACGGGCATAAAACCCGATCGCATTGGGGTATTTTTTATATCTCCATGCCCTGCAAAGGTTACTGCCGGGCGTTATCCACTGCTATTGGATCAAAGGGTAATAGACGGTTCACTTTCAATGTCCGATATTTACAAGCGCATTCTTGGACCAATGAAAAAAGTGACTGAACCCCAGGCTCTTAGCCAGTCGGGGATCATCGGAATTGGATGGGCAAGGGCGGGAGGAGAGTCCTCCGCACTTCTCAACGACCATCATCTGGCAGTGGACGGCATCAATAATATTATTGATATTCTTGAGAGCGTGGAGAATGGCTTGTTGCCTGAGGTTGAATTTTTAGAGTTGAATGCTTGCACCCAAGGCTGTGTTGGCGGATGCCTGACTGTTGAAAACCCCTATGCCGCAAAGAGTAGAATACGAAGGCTTATGAAGTATTTGCCCGTCAGCAGGAATAAAGTTGACGATAGTTGTGAAAGTAGGATCCTAACACATGCCGATAAAATGCCTGAGTATGTACCGGTATGGCAACTTTCAGAGGACCGTGAGCAGGCAATGAGAATATATGCAAATATAGTTGAGCTTCAGCAAAGACTTCCCGGACTCGACTGCGGATCATGCGGAGCACCTTCCTGTCGATCCCTTGCCGAGGATGTGGCCATTGGATTTGCGTCGGAAGAAGACTGCATTTTCCGTATGCGTGAGCGTATGCAGTATATGGCCGAGGGCGGGGACGCCGATGAATACTTGCCTCCTCCGTTCCGTCGAACAGCTACTAAAGAGGACTCTACTGATAACGGGAATGGAACTGACAGGCTGTGAAAGGCTCAGCTCCCTAAAATATATAAGATATCAGGATGTGAAACATAATGAATGTGAAACAACTGGCTGAAAAGCTAGATCTCGAATGCGTATACGAGGGCAACGCAGATTGGGAGATAACGGGCTGCTACGTTGGTGATTTACTAAGTCGCGTGATGGGAAAAGCACAGCCGGGCAATGTTTGGATCACTATTATGACAAATGTAAATGTTGCGGCAGTCGCATCTATGACGGATGTGGCATGTGTCATTCTCACCGAAGGGGCAAAGCCTGACAGTGAACTGATGGATAAGTTAGATAAGTTAGATAAGTTAGATGCTGCGCTGTACACTACTCCCATGAGTAGTTATCAGACAGCTTGTAAAATATATGAACTGATCGGCTTTTAGCCGATTTTTTTAAGGAAGGGAACTCATGCTGTGCTACTGTGATTTTCATATCCACTCATGTCTTTCGCCATGTGGAGATGCCGACATGACACCTTCAAACATAGCAAGGATGGCAGCATTGGCGGGCTATAGTATAATATCTGTTTCAGACCACAACACGACCGGCAATTGCAGGTCGCTTATAAGGGCGGCTCAAGAAGCCGGTATCGTGGCTGTGCCGGCCATGGAACTTACTACATCGGAAGAAGTACATGTTTTGTGTTTGCTGCCCGATCCTGACGCTGCCGACGAGTTTGGCCGTTATGTGTTTGACAGATTGCCGGAAATAAGCAATCGTCCCGAGATTTTTGGTGAGCAGATACTGATGGATCATGATGATACGATAATCGGGTATGAGCAGCGACTTCTTCATAACGCTACTGATATAAGCATAACAGATGTTCCTGAAATCATAAACGGATTTGGAGGTATTGCAATACCTGCACATATAGACAGAAACTCATTTTCCGTTCTGTCAAACCTGGGTTTTCTCGATCCGACGCTAGGTTTTCCGGCTGTTGAGATCACCAGGGATTGCAACATTCCAAATCTAGTGAGCAAACATGCCGAATTGGCGGGAATGCCGTATTATATAAACTCTGACGCGCACGATCTGTATTCGATCCAAAACGCTGAATTCTGCTTGGATCTTGAGGAGACTTCTGCAAAGGAAGTAATCGATGTTTTTCGAAAAGGGGAGCTGTTTTATATGCTTACCCATCGTTGCCAATAATTTGTCGAGTAATACAGGATTTTTGCAATATCTCTATAGATAATTGTTAAAGTTTTAACTTTGAAAAAACCGACATTTATGCTATACTTTTTATAAAGTCTGTTTGATTTTTAACAATGACATCTATTTCGCCATTAGGAGGTTTACTAAAATGCCCAACATTAAAACGAAGGTATCCTTTCAGGGCACTAAGCAGCAGGAAAAGGAGCTTGTTGACTTCATTCATGCTCAGGGCGATGACAAGGGAGCCATGATGCCGATTCTCCAGAAGGCACAGGAAATATACGGATACCTTCCGGAGGAAGTACAAATCATTATTGCAGAAATGACGGGCGTGCCGCTAAGTGAAATTTACGGTATCGCTTCGTTTTACGCCCAGTTTACCCTTAATCCAAAGGGCAAGTATCAGATTGCAGTATGTCTTGGTACAGCTTGTTATGTTAAGGGTGCAGGGGATATCCTCGACAAGATTTGCGAAATGGTCGGTTGTGAAGCCGGTTCTATAACAGATGACGGACTGTTTTCCATCGATGCTACCAGGTGCATAGGAGCCTGTGGACTGGCACCGGTGCTAACGATCAATGAAAATGTATACGGAAGACTTGACGTTGCTCAAACTGAGCAGGTAATCAAAAAGTATCTTGCAAAAGCCAAAGAAAACTGATGGAAGACTTGTCCCTTCATGTTTTGGATATTGCGCAGAATTCTCTGCGTGCGGGCGCGAAAAACCTTTTGATCGAGATACGGGATCACCCTGAAAAGGATTTGCTTGAGATAACGGTCGAGGACGATGGTTGCGGTATGGATGAGGAATTTCTTCGTAAAGTGACTGATCCTTTCATCACCACGAGAAAGACCAGGGGTATCGGACTTGGACTTCCTCTGTTTAAGATGGCAGCCGAGATGACCGGTGGAAGTTTTCACATCGATAGCCAGCCCGGCAAAGGGACGAAAGTGACAGCTTCCTTCAGTTACTTACATATCGACAGACCTCCTATAGGAAGTATGTCCGAGACTGTAGTAACGCTGATACAAGGAAATCCGGATGTAAGAATTCGTTATGAGAGGGTCACAGAGCATGCCTCGTTTGTACTTGACACGATGGAGATCACGCAAATCCTTGATGGAGTACCTCTAAATGAGCATGAGGTGCTACAGTGGATAAAAAACCATATTGATCAAAGCGAGCAAGAGCTCTTAAGTAAATGACCATATGTGTGATAGTTCTTACATTGAATAGAACTCTATACAAACAAGGACCGTAAGGAGACATTTTTATGAAAAAAACTATTGAAGAGCTGAATGCGATTCGCGAAAGAATGCAGCAAACCATGCAAATGCGGTCGGACAATGAGGACAAAGTTCGTGTCGTGGTCGGTATGGCAACCTGTGGAATTGCAGCCGGTGCCCGTCCCGTTCTCGCCGCTTTTGTCGACGAGGTCAACCGCCGGCAGCTAAAGAACGTAACCGTGACTCAGACCGGATGCATAGGAGTCTGCCGTTTGGAGCCCATCGTTGAGATATATGAGCCTGGCAAGGAAAAGGTGACCTATGTGAAGATGGACGAAAACAAGGCAAGACAGGTTGTTGCAGAGCATCTTGTCAATAAAAGAGTTGTTGACGAATACACTATTGGAGCTGTTAAATAAGGGACGGGGGAGTAGGAACGATGAATTTAGTAAGAACCCATGTGCTGGTATGCGGAGGCACCGGATGTACCTCCTCAAACAGCCCGGAAATCATAAATGAGTTTCATAAGGAGCTCGAAAAGCAAAACCTTTCCGATGAGGTAAAGGTAATACAGACAGGTTGCTTCGGCCTGTGCGCACTTGGCCCGATCGTGATAGTATATCCTGAAGGGTCGTTCTATTCGATGGTCAAGAAAGAGGATGTAGCTGAAATCGTGGAAGAGCACATCCTAAAGGGTCGCATCGTCAAACGCCTCCTTTACGAAGGAAGTGGGCAGGAGACCGAGGCAGTAACATCACTTAATGAGACCGACTTCTACAAAAAACAAGTGAGAATAGCACTGCGTAACTGTGGTGTTATCGATCCTGAACAGATAGATGAATACATTGCCAATGACGGGTATCAAGCGCTGGCAAAGGTGCTCACTGAAATGACACCTGCAGATGTCATTGACACTATTTTAGCATCAGGACTCCGTGGCCGCGGCGGTGCCGGATTCCCCACAGGCAGGAAGTGGGCATTTGCTGCGCGTGAAGAGGGCCCGATCAAGTACGTCTGCTGTAACGCCGACGAGGGCGACCCGGGTGCATTTATGGACCGTTCTCTTCTTGAGGGAGATCCACACAGCATTATTGAAGCCATGACGATTGCAGGATATGCGATTGGAGCGCATCAGGGTTTCGTATATGTCCGTGCAGAGTACCCGATAGCTGTTAACCGTTTGAAAATTGCAATCAAGCAGGCAAAGGAATACGGATTCCTGGGCGAAGATATATTCGGAAGCGGATTTAGTTTTGATCTCGATGTTCGGCTTGGTGCCGGTGCGTTTGTTTGCGGAGAGGAAACCGCACTGATGACATCCATCGAAGGACATCGTGGAGAGCCCCGTCCGCGTCCACCGTTCCCGGCTGTAAAAGGACTCTATGGTAAGCCGACGATTCTGAATAATGTTGAAACCTACGCGAATGTTCCCTGGATCATCAACCATGGACCTGAGGCATTTGCCGCTGTTGGAACAGAAAAGTCGAAGGGAACCAAGGTATTTGCACTTGGCGGTAAGATTACCAACACCGGTCTTGTTGAAATACCGATGGGCACCACCCTTAGAGAGGTTATTGAGGAAATTGGTGGAGGAGTTCCAAACGGCAAAAAGTTTAAGGCAGCGCAAACAGGCGGACCATCCGGCGGATGTATTCCTGAGTCTCTTATAGACACTCCAATGGACTTTGAAAGCCTTGCTGAAGTTGGATCCATTATGGGTTCAGGTGGACTCATAGTCATGGACGAGGACAACTGCATGGTCGACATTGCGAAGTTTTTCCTTCAGTTCACTGTTGACGAGTCCTGCGGAAAGTGCACACCTTGCCGTGTCGGAATGAGACGTCTACTAGAACTGGTTGAAAAGATCACTAGTGGCAACGGCACCATGGAAGACATTGAGCTTATCGAAGAGCTTTGCCATCATATATGTGGAAACTCACTTTGTGGTCTTGGTCAGACAGCACCGAACCCTGTTCTGTCCACACTGCAGCATTTCCGCGACGAGTATATTGCACACGTTGTTGATAAAAGATGTCCGGCAGGAGTCTGCAAGAACCTCCTACGTTATCAGATCATAGCCGACAAGTGCATAGGCTGTACTGCTTGCGCACGCGTTTGTCCGGTAAATGCTATATCCGGTGAAGTTAAGAAACCCCATACCATTGATGCCGACAAGTGCATAAAGTGCGGCGCATGCATGGAAAAATGCAAATTCGGCGCGATTGTAAAGAATTAGCGGAAAAGGAGATCAGACAATGAGCACTGTAAAAGTGAAAGTAAACGGCGTAGAGGTTGAGTGCCCTGCAAACGCTACCGTGCTTGAGGCGGCACGCCTTGCCGGATTTGAAATACCTACTCTCTGCTATATGAAAGACATCAGTGCCATCGGCGCATGCCGAATCTGCGTAACCGAAGTAAAGGGCGCCAGAGGTCTTGTTGCAGCATGTGTTTATCCTGTAGAAGAGGGAATGGAGATCAATACCAATTCCCAGAAAGCATATAATGCCAGAAGGATGACACTTGAGCTTATTCTATCAAATCACCGTCGTGACTGCCTGACATGCGACCGCAACCAGAACTGTGAGCTTCAAAAGCTTGCAAAGGATTATAACATCAAAGATGTTCGCTTCGGTCATCCCGAGGATATGAAGCCCCAGATAGAGGACTCAATGATCCATCTTATCAGGGACAACTCCAAGTGCATTCTCTGCCGTCGTTGTGTAGCAGTCTGTAAGGATATGCAAAGCATTGGAGTCATAGGCCCCAATGACAGAGGCTATGACACTCATATTTCTTGTGCCTTTGACCGCAACCTTGATGAAACAGCCTGCGTTTCCTGTGGACAGTGCATCACAGTGTGCCCAACTGGAGCACTTACAGAGCGCGATTGCACAATGAAAGTATGGAACGCACTTACCGATGAATCGAAATTCGTCGTTGTCGGAACTGCGCCTTCGGTTCGCGTAACTCTTGGTGAGTGTTTCGACATGCCCATTGGTTCCAATGTACAGGGCAAAATGGTTGCAGCATTGCGTAGATTGGGATTTGACAGAGTATTTGATGTAGACGTCACAGCTGATCTGACGATCATGGAAGAGGGAACAGAGTTTCTTGACCGCCTCAACAGCGGAGAAAACCTGCCGCTTATCACCTCCTGCAGCCCGGGTTGGGTCAAGTTCTGTGAGCACTACTATCCGGAGTTCCTTCCCAACCTTTCCAGCTGTAAGTCCCCTCAGCAGATGTTTGGAGCAATGATGAAGACATACTACGCAGAAAAGATGGGCATCGATCCCAAGGATATCTTTGTAGTATCCATCATGCCATGTACTGCGAAGAAGTTTGAACGCTACCGTGATTATCAGGAAGCTGTTCCCGGCCTTCCCGATGTAGACGCCGCTATCACAACCCGGGAGCTGTCAAGAATGATTGCCACCGCCGGCATTTCCTTTAAGGATCTGCCCGACGAAGAGTTCGATCCTTCCTTCGGAATATCGAGCGGAGCCGGTTTGATTTTCGGGGCTACCGGTGGAGTTATGGAAGCAGCACTCCGTACTGTAGCAGAGATCGTCACAGGCGAAGAGCTAGAGAAGCTTGATTTTACTGAGGTTCGCGGAACTGAGGGAATCAAAGAGGCTCAGTACGATATGGGTGGCAGACAGGTTAGGGTAGCCGTTGCGTCCGGTCTGGCTAACGCCCGCGCCCTTCTTGAGCGGGTTAAGAGCGGGGAGGCAAGCTACGACATGATAGAGATCATGGCCTGCCCCGGAGGATGTGTCAATGGCGGCGGACAGCCCATACAGCCTCAGAGTGTACGGAACTTTGTGGATCTGAGAGCAAAGAGAGCCGCAGCCATCTACGACACCGATAAGGGCATGAAGTTGCGGAAAAGCCACGAAAGCCCGGTGATCAAGGAGATTTATGAGACATACCTCGAAAAACCCGGCAGCCACAAAGCACACAAGATCCTACACACCAAATACCAAGAAAGAACTAAATATCCCGGCGTAGCAGTAGCCGAGTAATATTATCAGAAGAGTTTTGCCTGAGAGCAGGTGAAACTCTTCTGTTGCTATATGCAGAAAAAACGACAGAATACGACAAGAGGGGAAGGATATTATGAATTATCAGCTTTATTCGGATATTTTCGGAAGGGGGGAAAGGGCATAATCCATCTTTATTTTTAATAGTCTAGCAACGCACCCTTCACAAGCAAAACGCAAACCACAGAAAAGGAGGCAGGCACAATGAATCAGACACAAGTCGCGGCACGGCCGGCAGACAAATTCCCGGAAATCGAAAAAGTTATCGAGAAGTACAGAGACCAGGAAGGCTGCCTGATACAGATTCTACATGAAGCCCAAGCAATTTACGGGAGTCTTCCTATGGAAGTTCAAAAGTTCATTGCTAAATCGCTCAATATGCCGCTTTCCGAAGTGGCAGGCGTATTGTCCTTTTACTCGTTTTTTTCGGTAAAACCCAGGGGCGAACACACCATTCGCGTATGTCTTGGAACTGCATGCTATGTACGAGGCGGCAAAAAGATAGTCGATCATCTATGTGAGTCGTTAAACATCGGTGTTGGAGACACAACAGAGGATGGTAAATTCACATTTGAAATAGCACGCTGTATTGGTGCTTGTGGACTTGCACCCGCTGTTATGATCGACGATATCGTTTATAAGCAAATTACCCCCGCCAAAATAGATGCGATTCTTGCCAAGTACTGATTTGGGAGGTGAAGGATTTGCAGATAAAAGTCAAAGCTCCATCCGACCTCGAAAAGATAAGGTCAAACTACAGGGCAAAACTGGAGAAGTACAGCAATAGGATCCTCGTATGTGCGGGTGCCGGTTGTGTTTCTTCGAACTGCTATGAGGTTAGGGATGCCATTGTAGATGAACTGAACAGACTCTCACTCTCTGATAATGTCCTTGTTTATGAAACCGGATGTATGGGGACCTGTGCTGTGGGCCCGGTTATGCTGATCCTCCCCGAGCGGGTATTTTACACAGGTCTGTCGCCTGAAAGTGCAAGGGAAATCGTCCGGGCACATCTGATTGAAAAAAGAATACTTGAGAAGTATACCTTTTACGACCACGCACTCCGTAAACATGTACCTATGATCGACGACATTGAATTTTTCAAGCATCAGGTGCGGATAGCTCTACGCAATTGCGGTGAAATAGAGCATGCGGACATCGCCTCCTATATAGAGAGGGAAGGTTATGTTGCAGCTGCACAAGTATTGACAGGTATGACTCCCCGACAGGTGGTGGACAGGATAAAGGCCTCCGGACTGCGTGGAAGAGGAGGGGCTGGATTCCCTACCGGTATCAAATGGGAGGCCGGACTTCGGGCTGAGTCGGAGACAAAGTACATAGTCTGTAACGCTGACGAAGGAGACCCGGGTGCATTTATGGATCGCAGCATCATCGAGGGGGATCCCCACACTCTGATCGAGGGCATGATCATCGGAGGATATGCCATGGGCGCCAGCAAAGGATATGTGTACATAAGGGCAGAATATCCTCTTGCGATCGAGCGTCTTGAAGTCGCCATCAGTCAAGCGCGGGAATATGGACTGTTGGGCAAAGACCTGTTTGGCTCCGGATTCGATTTTGAATTGGAGATAAGGATCGGTGCGGGAGCGTTTGTATGCGGTGAGGAGACCGCTTTGATGGCCTCAATAGAGGGCAACAGGGGAGAACCCAGGCAGAAGCCTCCGTTTCCGTTCGAAGAGGGTCTTTTCAACAAGCCTACGATCATAAACAATGTCGAAACACTGGCAACTATACCCGTCATCATTCTCAAAGGAAGCAAATGGTTTAGGGAGATCGGAACCGATGAAGCGCCGGGGACAAAGGTTTTTGCCCTTGCCGGTGATATTATCAATACCGGAATCGTTGAAGTTCCCATCGGTATTTCCCTGGGAGAAATAATCTTTCGTATCGGCGGGGGCATGCTCGACAAGAAGAAGTTCAAAGCGGCGCAAATCGGAGGACCTTCCGGCGGCTGTGTAACACAGGAAAACCTCAACGTCCCCACCGACTACGAATCCCTGACCATGCTTGGAGCAATCATGGGATCCGGCGGCCTTATCACAATGAATGAAGATACTTGCATGGTGGACACAGCAAGATACTTTATGGAGTTTATACAGGATGAGTCCTGTGGAAAGTGTGTAGCGTGTCGGCTTGGAACCAGGCGTATGCTAGAAATTTTGGAAAGGATAACCCGTGGTGAAGGTGTTGACGGTGATATTGAGAGATTGGAGGAGCTTGGAAAGACCATACAGCAGACAGCAATGTGCGGACTAGGTCAAACTGCTCCAAATCCCGTGCTAAGCACGATCAAGTACTTCAGAGAGGAATATGAGGAGCACATTAGATACAAGTACTGCCGCGCAGGTGTCTGTGCCGATCTGTTTATCTCACCTTGTGAAAATGCATGTCCTGCAAATGTCAATATTCCGGGTTATTTAGCACTTATTGCCTCCGGTCGATTTATAGACGCCTATGACTTGATCAGGCAGGAAAACCCGTTGCCATCCATTTGTGGAAGGATCTGCACCCATCCATGTGAAGACAAATGCCGACGCAGCACTGTTGATGAAGCTGTAGCCATATGCGATTTGAAGCGATTTGTGGCCGACTACGCCATGAACAACTCATCCAACTACATCCGGCAGGATATAACACTGCCCAGGAACGGGAAAAAAGTTGCTATAATCGGCGCTGGCGCGTCTGGGTTAACGTGCGGCTACTATCTTGCACGGCTGGGATATGAGGTGGATATATTTGAAGCTGAAGCAGTTGCCGGTGGAGTTCTTGCATACGGAATTCCTGAGTATCGATTGCCAAGTGAAGTGATACAGCGTGAAATTGAAGAGATCAAGAAAACAGGTGTCAACATCCTGCTCAATACAGAAGTGGGAAAACATGTGGAGTTTGAACAGTTGCGCAACAAATACCACGCTTTGTATGTTGCTACAGGAACCCAGGTGCCGCAAAAAGTGGGTGTGCCCGGCGAAGATTTGAAGGGAGTTTTGCCAGGGATCACATTCTTAAAGGATGTAAAACTGAACAGGGCTGTGGATCTTACCGGTCATGTTGTGGCGGTCATTGGTGGAGGTAATACAGCAATCGACTCTGCACGCACAGCGTTGCGCCTTGGAGCAAAGAAAGTCATGATCCTCTATCGCAGATTGCGTGACTCGATGCCGGCATACGAAGTTGAAGTAGAGGAAGCGCTACACGAGGGTATTGAATTGCATGAGCTTGTTTCACCTGTTCGTTTTGTAGGAAACAGGCGGGGAAGGGTAGAGAAGATCGAATGCGTCCGCAGACGTATGAAAGACTTCGACAATAATGGTCGCCGCAACACGGAGCGTATCGAGGGATCAAACTTTATGATAGATGTCGATACGGTGATAACGGCAGTAAGTCAGTACGCGGATCTACCCTTTGTAAAAAGCGATGAGATCGGTATGACCCGCTGGGGAACCTTTGTCATTGATGACGAGACTCAGATGACAACTATGCCCGGTGTCTTTGCAGGGGGAGATGTGGTGCGCGGTCCTGACGAAGTCATCAGGGCAATTGCTGATGGAAAGCATGCGGCGGTAAACATCGATAAGTTCCTGGGAGGTTCAGGCAGGCTCAACAAGGGAAGACAAATTGATATTCCCCAGGTCATCGACGATGATGAGATCATCAATCACGACCGCTTCCCACAGGATATGCTTCCGGTAGAAAGACGAAAGAATTCTTTTGAGGAGGTAGTCCGGGGTTACCACAAGCTAAATGCCATTGCCGAATCGATGCGCTGTCTGCACTGTGACAGGAGGTGAATGGATTGATCAACTTAACTATCAACGGGAAAAAGGTTCAAGCACCTGACGGATGTACCATAATGGAAGCTGCTAAAGTCAACGGAATAAAGATCCCCAGCCTTTGTCACCTGGAAGGTGTCCACTCTATAGGATCCTGCCGTATATGTGTCGTAGAAGTGGAGGGTGCTAAAACACTTCAAGCATCCTGTATAACTAAGGCGCGTGAAGGAATGGTCATATCGACAAACTCAAAGACAGTCCGGGACGCAAGAAGGGTACTATATGAGCTTATTCTCTCAGACCACAGCCAGGACTGCCTAAGCTGTAATCGAAATCAATCCTGTGAGCTGCAGGAGCTTGGTCGGACACTTGGAGTCGAACAAATTCGCTTTACAGGAGCCAAAGCCCGAAGTGACACGGATATTTCGTTTTCGATCACCAGGGACAACTCCAAGTGTATTCTGTGCCGCCGATGCGTTACTGTTTGCAATGAGGTACAAAGTGCAGGGGTGATATTCCCACAGAACAGGGGCTTTGACACAATTATAGGACCTGCCATGGACCTGCCTTTGGGCTCAACATCCTGTGCCTTCTGTGGACAGTGCACTGTTGTATGTCCAGTCGGTGCATTGAAGGAAACAGATTCAATACAGCAGGTGTGGGATGCATTGCACGACCCCGGAAAGCGCGTTGTAGTTCAGGTTGCGCCTGCGATACGTGTAGCAATTGGCGAGGAGTTTGGCCTGAAGCCAGGAACCCGTTGTACGGGAAAGCTTGCATCCGCACTTGAAGTCCTTGGGTTTGACGATATTTTCGATACTAATTGGGCGGCTGATTTGACCATCATGGAAGAGGGCACCGAGCTTTTGGGGCGCCTCAAGAAAAAGCTTGCCGGTGAAGATGCGGTCTTGCCGATGATTACAAGCTGCAGCCCGGGATGGATCAAATTTGTGGAAAACACATTTCCCGATGAGTTGGATCACCTTTCTACATGCAAGTCTCCGCACACGATGATGGGTGCCGTGATAAAATCCTATTACGCTGACAAAATCGGGGTCGATCCGAAAAATATCTATGTAGTATCCATTATGCCTTGTACTGCCAAGAAAACGGAAATCGTGCGTAAAGAGATGCAAAACGGAGGACTTCCAAATGTAGACGCGGTGCTGACCACCAGAGAGCTTGGAGAGATGATAAGGGAAGCGGGAATCGACTTTGTAAACCTGCCCGACAGGGATTTTGACACACCACTGGGAATGTCGTCGGGAGCAGCCGACATTTTCGGGGTGACGGGCGGGGTAATGGAAGCCGCTCTTCGCACAGTGTACGAAATCGTGACCGGCCAGGAGATGCCTTTCGAAAAGCTCCATGTCGAGCCGATCGTGGGTCTGCAGGGCATCAAGGAGGCAACGATCAAGATCGAAAGTACGCTACCCGAGTACAGTGATTTCGAAGGGGTTGAACTTAGGATCGCTGTCTCCAACGGATTGAAGAACGCGCGGGCACTTGTGGATCAGATAGCCCAAGATACGTCACCCTACCACTTTATTGAAATAATGGGTTGCCCGGGCGGATGTATCAACGGAGGAGGCCAGCCCCGGAGTAGCGATCCCGATGTTCGGGAGAAACGTCTCAAGGCTCTTTATGACGAGGATGAATCCAAGGTTATCAGAAAGTCCCATGAAAACCCTGCGATACAAGCTATTTATAGAGAGTTTTTGGGAACACCAAACTCAGAGAAGTCGCATCAATTGCTCCATACGAGCTATACACGGAGAGGCATCTTTAACGAACTTACGGATGAATCATTTATAATAGAGCCCAAGAAGCCTTCGAGAAAGACGCATGTACCTGTTTCGCCTTTGGCTGTACAAATTACGCGAAGAGAGGTTACCGAAACAGCTAAGAAGGAGCCGACAGTTGACCCTGCCCGCCTGCTGGCACTTGAATCGGAGAACAATAAACTTCGCAGGGAAGTCGAAGAAGCGCAGGAGACTGTCCGTCTATTGAAGGGAGTCATTGCTACATATAGCAAGCGCAAAAAGTGATCTTATCTGAAAAACCCTTAAACAGCAAACCTTTGCTGACGAAAAGCACCGCAAGACCATTGATTTGGTAATCTTGCGGTGCTTTTCATAATTACTTGTAGGGTACATACATCTTATAATGAATGTTTAGTAGTACAAATCTATAGCATGTATCTTATAGTACAGATCTATTGTATCTCCTGATCACAATTAGAAAATTCTTCAGTGTCAAAAAACTCGACCAGGCTTATATCCAGACCATCACAGATCTTCTTTATTGTAACAATACCGATATCCTTTCGCTGAGGATCGAGCAGACTATAAATAGTCGAAGGTGTAAGTCCGCAAAGGTTTGCGAGTGCATTGATCGTTATATTCCTCAACCTGCACAGCTCTTTTATGCGTCTGGCAACGTTATTCTTGATTCCCAATTTATTCACCCCTTTATGAAAGTATCACAATCTTCTTTTTAGCGTATACGTTATTGCGTATATTTAACATTTATGGTAACATATACCATATTACGCTGATTAGGAGAAAGGTTATGAGCAATAATGCATGTTTTTTTGCCGGTAGGCGTTGGATAAGCTCAAAGCGCATCGGAGTAGTAGTTCAAAGGTTGAGCAGGGCAATAGATATCCTCGCAGCAAACGGAGTCACTGATTTCATTTCCTTTGGTAAAAAAGGTTTTGACATACTGGCTGCAACTCTTGTACTTGTTAAGAGGGAATCGGGAGCCCCAATCAGATTGATAATGATTAGGCCCTGTGTTGATTTTCTCCGCTCATCATCAGCTCCCGGAAGGCAACTGATTAGTAAGATATCAAACGAGGCCGACAAGGTGGTATACACAACCGAAAGGGTCAGTGAGTATGTTTTCAATTGTGCTCAAACCTGCCTTTGTTATATGCCGAGAAAAATCGACTTGCTGAAAAACTGGTCACTACTCAAAAATCGCTTTATCATCAATGTCGCTTATACCGTATAGATAATTTTGTTTATAGTTAATTCTTTTTCAAAATCGATGATCTCTATAAATGTGATCTTGTTATACATTAAACTATAAAAACTGCCAGCAATTAATGGAATACTTCACCATTTATCCTCCCTTCTTTCTCAGTTGCTTGATTATTTTGCCAGTAGATGTATAATAATAGAAACTGCATCAAGCATTTGTAGTGTGACAATCAGCTTGGATTCTGTAGATTTGAATTGACTTAGATTTGAGAGGATCATATTGATAGCAACAAGAAGACTCGTTATTTCTGCTTTAGTAGGCGCGGTATACATTGCACTGACATTACTGCTTGCTCCGATTTCATATGGAGCAGTTCAGTTCAGGGTAAGTGAAGCATTGACGGTGCTCCCATATTATATTCCTTCAACAGCATGGGGACTTTTCGTTGGATGCCTCATATCCAACATCTTCAGTCCGACGGCTTCCATATTGGACATTGTTTTCGGATCCCTTGCTACTCTTCTCGCAGGATATATTACATCTAAGCTAAAAAGCAAGTTGCTAGCGCCGCTTCCACCTGTTGTGATCAATGCAATAGTTATCGGAGCAGTCCTTTCATACACTACTGCACCCGGTGCTGTAATGGCCGCATTTCCTGCAATTGCTCTATCAGTTGGAGTCGGGCAGTTTGTAGTTTGCTATGCCTTGGGGTTGCCACTCTTGTTTGCTTTGTCGAAGTTAAAGAGGATTTGGCAGGATTGAATTCATAGATAATTGAGATCAGGAGGCAAAAAGTTGAAAATAAGAAAGGCTGTAATTCCGGCGGCAGGTCTTGGAACCAGGATGCTGCCCGCCACCAAGACTATCCCAAAGGAAATGCTTCCAATAGTGGACAAGCCCTCAATTCAATACATAATTGAGGAAGCTGTGGCCTCAGGTATTGAAGATATATTGATCGTTACAAACAGGGCAAAATCAGCCATGGATGATTACTTCGACTACCATCCCGAGCTAGAGCAAAGACTTTCACGCTCCGGCAAGCATGCTGAGGTTGATATTGTAAGGCGTACGGCTGATATGGCAAATATATTTTATGTACGTCAAAAGGAAACAAAGGGGCTTGGACACGCCATTTGGAGAGCAAAGCACTTTGTAGGTGATGAACCCTTTGCGGTTTTACTGGGCGATGACATCATGGTGGCTGAAAAGCCTGTAACAAAACAACTTATTGAACTTGCAGAAGAATATGACTGCTCGGTTGTTGGTGCGCAAAGAGTTTCCCGTGAGGCGATCGGAAAGTATTGCACCCTCGGAGTGACACCGGTCAAGGAGCGCTGCTACGATGTGACAAAGCTGATCGAAAAACCGCGCCCTGATCAGGTCATTTCGGATTTTGCGATTTTGGGACGTTATGTTCTCACTCCCGGCATCTTTGATGTGCTTGAAAACCTACCTGCCGGATATGGAGGGGAGATACAGCTTACAGACGGACTAAATATTCTCTGTGAAATAGAGCGTGTTCTGGCTTGTGATTTTATCGGAAAACGGTATGACACGGGTAATCTCAAGGGATATTTGGAGGTTGTAGTGGACTTGGCTCTCCAACATGACGAGGTTAGCGGATGGATGAGGGAGTTTATCAAGAATAAAGCCACTAAGCTATAAAAAGTTTGACTTTTATTGTGGAAACGGGTATAATAGCTTTCGTTAAAGCTCTTGATTTTAGTATAACTGAGCTTGAATCCTTGCTCCTGTAAAAGGGGGCCGAAGTCCAGAAGGAGGTGCAAAAGATGCCGAATACCGTTTCTAAGTATGAAACAATTTTTATTGTAGACCCAAATTTTGATGAGGAGTCCACAAGGGAAATCATCAACAAGTTCAAGGAACTGATAGAAGCAAACGGAACCTTGGACAGCGTGGATGAGTGGGGCAAACGTAGACTCGCCTACGAGATCAACGACCAGCGCGAGGGCTACTATGTTCTTATGAACTTCACAGCTCCTACTAGTTTTCCGTCCGAGTTGGACCGCGTCTACAAGATTACCGAAGGTATTATGCGTTCCATCATTATTGTGAAAGAATGAGGGGTCGGAAATGCTTAACAAAGTAGTTTTGATGGGAAGACTGACACGCGACCCTGAACTGCGTTTCACCCAGAACAATATCGCAGTTACAAGCTTTACCGTAGCAGTTGATAGAAACTATAAGAGTAAGACTGATCAGCAAGCAAATACCGACTTTATCGATGTTGTTGCATGGCGCGGAACTGCCGAGTTTGTTACAAAATGGTTTACTAAAGGTCGTATGATCGTTGTTGTCGGTTCCATTCAAACCAGGAACTGGCAGGACAAAGACGGAAACAACCGCAAGAGCACTGAAGTAGTTGCTGACGAGGTTTATTTTGGTGAACCAAAGCGCTCGGGTGACGATGACAGCCGCCAGCCGCACAATCCGATTTATGAAGTGCCAAGGGATGAGAGGTCTTTTGACTCTTTTGGTGACAGGCCTTACAGTGGTGGCCTGCCCGCATCCGATTTCGAAGACATAACCGACGACGATGATGAACTTCCGTTCTGATTTGTTCGTCCACCAATATGCAGTTAATGCAAAGCTGAATATTCGTTTTTCGTTGTTGGACACTGCGAATATTTAGTTAAAATTTAATGAACAGGAGTCGAATATAATGGCAACAGATAGACCGTATCGTGGTCGTAAGCGCAGAAAAGTCTGTGCATTCTGTGTTGATAAGATACAGCATATCGACTACAAGGATATTGCGAGACTGCGCAGATTTCTTTCTGAACGCTCCAAGATCCTGCCGCGTCGCATGACCGGTGTATGCGCTGCTCATCAAAGGCAGTTGACCATAGCCATCAAGCGTGCGCGTCATATCGCTCTTCTTCCATACGTAACCGAATAGTTTTGTATTTATAGCGCCGCTTTTGCGGCGCTTTCTCATGCCAAGTTATATTAGTAAAACCGCTGTATACTGAAAGCGCCGCCATAGGGCGACGCTTTTAGAGCGCGTTTATTTGGTTATGGTCAGCGTTTGAAGCAACGGTTCTGGGTAACAGTATGAACTTAAGGAGATCATCTGATTCTTTGACTAGTTATTAGTTATTGCGGTTGCGGTTGCGGTTGTTCTGATTCTGGTTGCGATTTTGATCATTACGGTTTTGATCGTTCCTATTTTGCTCGTTGCGGTTATTATCTCTACGATTCTGTTCGTTACGGTTTTGGTCATTGCGGTTTTGATTGTTCCTGTCCATAAAATTCACTCCCTTCTTTGACACAATAATTCTATCCATATTTCGGAATATTATTCAGACAATATGTGTCAAATATCATCTACAAATGGTAGGTCATCAAATAATTAAGAATAACGAACCTTAGTGTCTTTGGATCAAGTTTATTTGAGGGTAAAAAAGACTTCAAAAGTAGAATAATCATTTCCTCTAATGACAAAAGTATCAGACGATTATTTGATCAGAAATATTTATTTACATCTAATGGCAATATGTTATAATAAATCTCGTAACACAATTAGGTAATAAGTGGGGGAATTTGAACTAGGGTGGTATATATCACAAAGAGGTGTGGTGTATTTGACAAAAGTGATTGAAGTTCAGGGACTGAAAAAGTCTTATGGTAACGTAGAGGCGGTCAAAGGAATAGATTTTTATGTTGAACAGGGCAATTTATTTGCATTTCTAGGGCCCAATGGAGCCGGCAAGTCTACAACCATCGATATTCTATGCACTTTACTAAAACAGGATGCGGGTGAGGTTAGAATAGCCGGTCATATACTGGGTAGGGATGATGACAAGATAAGGTCTTCTATCGGGGCAGTTTTCCAGCGATCGGTTCTGGATGGTGAGTTGACAGTACTTGAAAACCTCTACATACGTGGGAGATTTTATGATTTGTCAAAGCAGGATCTGAAAAAATCAGTTGAAACAGCAGCGGAAGCTGCTGGTGTGACGAGCTTTATAGACAGGCGATATGACAAACTCTCAGGTGGGCAGCGCCGTCGCGCCGACATTGCACGGGCATTGATACACACTCCCGATATTTTGTTTCTAGATGAGCCCACAACGGGCTTAGATCCACAGACAAGAAAAAGTGTATGGGAGACAGTGCAGAACCTTCAAAAGGAGCGTGGTGTTACGGTCTTTTTGACCACACACTATATGGAAGAGGCTGCAGGTGCCGACTACGTAGTGATAATCGACGAAGGCAATATTGCCGCAAAAGGAACGCCCTTTGAGCTTAAGGAAACGTATACAAAGGACAGGATCCGAATAGAACCTGTTGACCTTCAACTTATGGAATCCCAGTTGAAAGAGGATTCCATCACATTTGAGACGAACGGGGGAATCATATCAATTGAAGTTGACCGCTCCCTTGATGCGATCCCCATCATAGATAAATTCCGGGATATGATGAAGAGCTTTGAGGTAGTGGCGGGAACGATGGATGATGTTTTTATCAATGTCACCGGAAAGGAGATAAGGGAATGATAAATCTTCTTAAACGCAATTTACTTATCTATTTCCGGGATAGAAGCACAGTCTTTTTCTCAATGCTCTCAGTCATTATCACCTTTGGGATGTACATATTTTTTCTTGGGGATATGTATGCCTCGAATATCTCAGCGTCGGAACACACTCGCTTTTTGATGGACAGCTGGATAATGGCAGGGATCCTTGGGGTGACTTCCATTACTACGACCCTTGGAGCTTATGGAAATATGGTTGTTGATGAAGCACGTTCAATAACTAAGGACTTTTACTCTGCACCATTGAAGCGGAGAACGATTGCCGGAGGATATATACTAAGCAGTTTTGTTATTGGTCTAATAATGACAGTGTTGGCATTTGTCTGCGCTGAAATCTATATCGTCCTTGGTGGAGGAGAGCTGCTTCCTGTTACAACTATAATCAAGCTTTTAGGATGTACCCTCATTTCGGTGTTATCAAGCAGCGCACTTATCTTGTTTATCGTATCCTTTATTAAAACGTCAAGTGCTTTTGGTGTGGCAAGCACTATTATCGGAACGATCATTGGCTTCCTATGCGGTATATACATACCCATTGGAGCACTTCCCGATGGAGTTCAGTGGGTAATCAAATTCTTCCCACCGGCCCACTCTGTGGCACTGTTCAGAAATCTCATGATGGAAGTGCCTATGCAGACCATGTTCGCTGGAGCACCTGCAGAATATATGGATGGGTTTAAGACGGAGATGGGCCTGCATTACAAAATTGGATCGTATACAACGGATTTTTCATTCAGTATAATTGTGTTGATTGTGAGCGCAATCGTATTTTACGGCTTAGGTATTTTGATGTTGTCACGGAAAAAGAAAGACTAACATCAACATGATATGAAGCAAAAGATTTGTGACACCAAATTCGGTATCGATCTAAATGAGTAGTAATACCTTACCGGAGCTTATCTTTTCAACATAGTATTCACTACTTGTACAATACGATAAAGAAAACTAAGTAACACAATCTGAATAAGAAAAGAGACCGAAGTTAGCTTGTGCATCTTCGGTCTCCGGTTTTCAGTTTTGATCTTTAGTCGGTCTTATCTCTAGCTTTTAATCTTTGGTTTTAAGCACCCGGTATTATCCATTTCAACAAGTTACCTCGACATAAAGTTGTAGAGCATCAGAGCTGCTTCAACACGTGTTATGGTTGAATAGGGGTTTGCGTTGCCCTTACTGTCTCCACGGATCACTCCAAGGCCTTGAGCTATTGCAAAATACCCAAAGTCAGCTTCCTTGATTGAGGATGCATCGCTGAAATTGCATTTGTAAATGCCTTTGAGATCGGCTGTTTTGTCATAGCCGGACATTCGAAGTATTGCCCGTAGGACCTCGGCGCGAGTCATAAGTTTCTTTGAATCTTTCTCATCTTTTCTGATGATATTGCGAGAGTATGCCGCATTATAGACTTCGTTGATCTGTTCATCCGTCAAACCATCGGTGTCGATGCGATATCCGTCGGCACTCAGGAACAGTAGAACCATATCTAGTTGTGTGAGCTTTTCCGATGGTTTGAAGCTTTTGCCCGGATATCCAACGCCATGCTCAGCAAGTTTGAGGATTTGCTTTTCGGCGTAGTGGCCGGCGATATCATCATATTCGAAGGACTTTGTGGTTTGTCTGTAATCCATCGAAATTACTTCGCCGGTTTTGGCGTCCACACCAATGATATATTTATCTGTTACGTTCGTATAGCCAAGGATCAGCTCGTATATGTAGGAGTATCCAAGTTCAGCGTAACGAATCAAGTCCGGATGTGAGGGATCGACCTGAACCGGTAGTGCTACATATGAAAGCTTTGTTTCATGAGCCTTGGCATATGCAGCACAGGCAGTGTCGTTGCTTATTATTCCGTCGGCTAAATCAAAAACCACGTTTTCGTTCCAGTTTTTATAAAAGCTGTCGATTGTTCCTGTTTCTGCGTTAACTGATATGTGTAGGGAGTTTGTGGGGAAGAAGTAGCCGTTTTCCTTTTGTGAGAAGACATAAGATTCGGATGGATAGTATCTGTAATAGAGTTCCGGGTAGGGGATTGCATATCCGGTATCTTCATATAGATCTGTCTTCACAAAGTGCTGATTGAAATACTTTTGAAGGAAGGCTTCCGCCTTTTTCTGTAAAGCATCTCTGTCGCGTTCGATTTTGGAATAGTCCCCGCCACCGTAGGAGGTGCTAAGGCTTACTATATCACCTGATTTGGCATCCAAGGTAAGCCTTTTGTAAGAATAAGAGACATTTCTATCATCGGAGTCTTCGGAGGGAACAACTCTTTTGTAGTATGTGAGGTATGCGAAGACTTCATCCGTATCTGTGTTAAGGTAGTAGTTGACTTCGTTGAGGACATAGTCTGAATCAATCCCGAATTCAGTAATTTGCTTTGCTTTTGAGTCGAGTTCTTCGCGGTTGAGAACTCCTTCGAGTTTGGAAATTCCCATAAGCTCAGTTTCGGTCAATGATTTCTGGGCAGTTGCGTCGTTCTCGGCGACGGCCATGTCGGCACCTGCACCGGCAAGACCTCCGTCCCTTGTAATATCTTCAAGTAATTCCGTAATATTTATCAGTTCTCCGGTTTTGGCATTTACAACATAGTTGCCGGTTGAAATGGGTAGATACCTTAAAACGGCTTTTACTGGTTCGTCCTTGCCACCATGAACGGGCACATATTCAAGCTTCATTTGCACGGTGCCTACAAGCAGATCAAAGGCTTCTTCTTTAGATGTGACAGGGACATTGGACGGTATGTCATCCATATAAACCGTGTACTGGTCGCCGCGCCTAAAGTAACTGACACTCAAATCAGAGGATGACACTCTAATGCTTATGTCAATTGGAGTGTCAAGATCATTTATTTTTAGAACACTGTTGAAATAGTAGGACTCGACATCGAATGCAATATCATATGGGTTTGTTTGACTCAGATCGCAGCTCTCGTTGTTGTCCAGAACCTTGTCAAGAAAGGCTTCCGCCACGGTTCTTGCCTGTTCCCTTGTAACAGACGGGAACTTAGGGGCGAAATCGTTTGAGTAGCGGTAATCAGCGTTATCTATGTACCTGGAGTAGTAATAGATCTTGCCTGAGCCGTCAGCACTCACGTTCAGCGACTCACCCTCCGCGGACCAATTTAGTGTCCACATTTCCCGGATGCTCTTATCAAGCAGGGAACCATAGAAATTTGTGTAGTGGTCATCAATATCAAGCTTATTCTTGACGATGAGCGTTACTTCCGCTAGCCGCTCATTGATTTTACCATCAACAGCTGCTGTGTTGATTGGAGCACTGATCGGAGCACTGATTGGAGTGACTTCAGCTTCTAATGCGATTGCACTTATTGAAGATATGAGCAGCAGCGAAAGTGTAATGGAGACAATGGATAAAAGAGCTCGTTTTTGTGCCCTTTTTGAACGGCCTAATTGATTTTGACTCTTGAGGTTGAACATCTTCTTGCTCCCCTTTCGAAATATTTCTACATAAGCCAGCTATATATTATGACGGGTTCAGTTCCATAATGTTCCTGAATTAGAAAGAAAAGTTTCATGTTGATCAAACAGTGATCAACCTATCAGAAGTTTACACAGCGATCCTACATCATCCACTATATAGTCGGCACCGGCTGCTTCGAATTCCTCGCGGCTACCGTAACCGTACAATACACCAATGGAGTCTATGCCAAAGGTTTTGGCACCGATCACATCGAATTTACGATCCCCGATCATCACTGCCTCATGCTTGTTGGTTATATCCGCCTGCTTGAGAGCATAAGCTAGTACATCCTCTTTTGAGGACCGCGATCCGTCGCTGGAACTTCCGACAACAATATCAAAGCAATCCTGTATGTTGAGATTTTCAAGGATGCGGGGAAAGTAGTGCTGGGCTTTTGAAGTGGCAAGGATCAAGGTTTTGTTATGGCGCTTTAATTCCCGGAGGAGCCCCGGAATACCGCGATAGATTTCACCGTCGTCAATACCTTTAACCTCGTAGTATTCACGGTACTTTTTCACCGCCATATCGGCTTGCTCCCATGTGAAACCGTAGAACTCCATAAAAGAGTCCCACAGAGGAGGGCCGTTGAAGCCACGGAGTTCATTGAGATCTTCAACTTTTATACCAAATGACTCAAGGGCATATCGCGCCCCCTTCATTACTCCCTGCCCACTGTCATAAATGGTGCCATCAAAGTCAAAAATAATATATTTTTTATCTTTCATAGGATTCTACTCCACATTTGATTATTTTATGTTACTACATAATACCATCCCATTATACTAAACTAAGCCTTGTTGTTCAATAGAACCAACTTGGAATGCACCGGTTGTTATGATATAATTGGAAAGCCAAGCGGACGAGTTTAGGAACAAAAGAGTTTAGGCATAATCGTTTCAAATACGAAATGAGTGGTAGGTGAAAGCATGACGCTCGGAATAATACTTGACCTGATCATTCTCGGCATAATAGTTATTTTTGTTATACGTGGACTGTCAAAAGGTCTTATAATGTCACTTTCTGGTCTGGCTGCGCTAATTGCGGGAATCTTCGGAGGTACATACATTGCTGAAAAGTTCAGCAGGTCATTAGGAGAAGCCTGGATCAGTCCATGGGTCAAGAAATCCTTGAATCTGGCTGCCCAGGGTGAGCAGATCCCTCAAGGTGCAGTGTTGACAGGAGAGGGGACACTTACTGATACCGCTTCAGGTTCTTTGGCCGGTATTATGGAGTCCTCTAAATTGCCGAGGTTTTCCTTTGAGGGAACGATCGATACTATCGGTAAACATATAAGTGAGACGGGAAATGAGATCTTGGAAGCGGCGGCAAATGTGATATCAGAACGAATAGCGTACATACTACTTTTTTTAGTTGCTTTTATAGTTATTCAGCTTGTGGTCCGCATCCTGTTTCGATTGTTATCCTTTATTGGTAAAGCCCCTGTTTTGAATGCGCTTAATAGACTGGCGGGGGGAGCCTTGGGTTTGATTTCAGGCATACTTTTGGTTACACTTTTTATGTGGGTTGCTGTGACATTTATAAAGCCTGCCACAGAAACCGGCGCCATTTTATCCGAGGGTGTTATAAAAGAAACTTTTCTTGCAAAATATCTTGATTCTGCAAGGCACTCGATTTTTTATTAATAACTGTTTCGAGTGAGTAATATGACATTTATAATTTGACTTGCAGAAGGGAAGGGGAAATAACCATGAAAATTTATGATTGCAGCCGTTCAATCAAAGAAGGAATGACGGTCTATCCGGGAGACAAGCCCGCAAAGCTTGATTGGATCAGACTGCCAAACGAAAAAATGTCTGTAAGTCAAACGGAAGTTGAAATGGGCATGCATAACGGTACACATGTTGATGCGCCGCTTCATTTCATACCCGGAGGGAAAACTCTTGACAAGGTATCCCTTGACCGGTTTATTGGGCCGTGTCGCCTTATAGAGGTGGATAATAAAAAAGATGTAATATCGATTGAGGACATTGAGCCCCACAACCCGCAACAGGATGAAATCCTCTTGTTCAAAACTGCGAATAGCTCCATGCCGGAGGATGCTCCTTTCACGGCCGAATATGTGACATTTGACAGAGATGCAGCACAGTATTTGGTCAAGTGCGGAGTAAAGACGGTGGGAGTGGATTACCTCTCGGTGGACAACAAAAAGAATTTTGACAATCACAATATTTTGCTTGGAGCGGGTATTTGCCTGATAGAAAGCTTGTACTTTAGGGATGTACCACAGGGAAGCTACTTTTTAAGTGCACTACCCCTTAAATTTGTCGGAGCAGAAGCTTCGCCTGTACGTGCTGTGCTGATCGATCTGGATCATCAATGATTGGACTGTTTCACACGTAAAAGATTCAAATAGATCAAGATTGATCAAGGTTCAAGTAAGTCAAAAAGATGCTCTGTCAGAAACTTAGAATCACTACTAAAGGCTCTGTCAGTAGCTTTGTTTAGATGCTCTGCCTAATAGCTCTGTCTAGGAAAAACCTCGGCAGAGCTTGTTTTTTGATAATAAGAAATAAAACAATGCAAAACTATTGTTTTATTTGAGATTTTATTGACAAATCTTGTAAAATTGAATAGAATAAAGTTGAAGAACTTGTTGGATTTTTTGGTATTTAATTTCTTTTTCTTTGTTTGTGATACTTATGGACTGCACGGGGGGTAATATGAAGGGATTATTTAAGAAGCTGAGAAAAAAGGACGGAGAGGTAAAACACTCAAAGTTCGATAGGCGGGAAATAGAGGAAATGCTCTCGCAGATCAAAGTACAAGTTCTCCAACTAAAAAGATCAGTTAGGATCGTTGATGCAAATATTTCTGAGGCTGATCGGGGAATCAAGGAAATTTCCCTGGCCTCGGAGTCGATTGCCGAGGGGGCAAACAACCAAGCCGCCGACACCGGCATAGCGCTTGACCTGATTCGCGATCTGCAGGTACAGATTGCAGACCTTTACGACTTAAGTCTTGAACTGTCTGAAAAAGCAGACCTTGCCCGCCAGTCGACCGAGTCCGGTAGGAACAACGTTGAAGTTCTGCAAAAAAGTGAACAGACAGCGATGGAGATCGTTAACGGTTTTAGCGAAAAGGTTCTTGAGCTTGACGATATGGTCTCTAAAATAGACACTATACTGTCGGCTATAAATCAGATCACCATGCAAACTAATTTGCTATCCCTTAACGCTGCAATTGAAGCTGCAAGGGCGGGAGAGGTCGGCCGCGGTTTTGCAGTCGTTGCCGGTGAAATCCGCCAGCTTGCCAACGAGAGTCGCCAATCAAGTGAGGAGATAGGCGCTATTGTGGCTGAAATTACCGGGAAACTGTTAGAGGTCAGATCAGCTGCAGATATGGTTATCAGAGATATGCATCAGCGCGACGGGATAATGCGTGAAGTCTCTGCCACGTTCAATGAAATGCTATCGAATTTGACTGAACTAATTGAGGGTGAAAAGGAAACAAACGCAAAAATAAATGAACTCAATATCTTTAAGGACAGAATCGTTGAAAAGATAAGCAGTATCGCAACAGTAACTCAACAGTCGGCAGCGGTAACTCAAGAAATGACATCACAGCTAATGTCACAAAGTAATCTGCAGGAAGTCGCTATTTCATCTGTAGATCAGATAAAAGGAATCAGCGGTTCCTTAGAGCGTGTACTTGAGGATTTTAGCATAGGTGTTGTAAACGATGAAACTTACAGAATAGGGTTATCGCTTCTTGAAAAAAGCGAATTTATGAATGTCATTGAGTCCTCCGCAGTGCAGGAGGCTGAAAAAATGGGAGTTGACTTGACGGTCAGAACCCCTACTGTACTCAATGTAGATGAACAAATCCAAGCAATAGAATCAATGGTTGAGGAAGGCATCACCGCTATAGCACTATTTCCATCCGATGCTGCGCGTTTAGCACCTGTTATAAACAGTGCTGTTGACAGAGGGGTCAGCATTATTACTATTGACGGCGATGTTCCGGATAGCAAGCGTCTTTCCAATATTGGTACAGATCCTTTTAAAATGGGCGTTATGGCAGGTGAATCGGTTATAAAGCATTTGCCTGATGGTGGTAATGTTGCTGTACTGCTATGCGCTGCGGGGTTGGCAACTGTTAAAAAGCGCTTTGACGGTTTCCGGCAGGCAATATCAAAGAGGGACGACATTATCATTTCGGAAAAGGTAGAAATGTCCGGAACAGACATGCAAGAAACGGAAAAGCAGCTTCGTGATCTGCTTGACAGAAACAGTTCTGTGGACCTTCTATATGTAGTAACTGATGAGAGCTCTATTGTCGCAGCTAAGCTGTTAAAGCAGATGGAGCGAAACATAAAGCTTGTATGCATTGCAAATAGCTCGGAAGTTATGCAGTATGTCAAACAGGGGATAGTGTCATCTCAGTTATGTATGCGCAATAAACTGTGGGGCGAGTTGCTGGTGCGGCGACTTCTTGAAGCCATAGACGGAAAGAAGATCCCTGAATTTGACGACACCGGAGGCTACGAGGTCAACAGAGAAAATGTCAATGTCTTTTTGAAATAGCACAATGGAATAATATTAGTTATTTAGGTTGATTTTAACCATCAGGATGACTGCCACAAAGGTTCAATGTATAAACCCTCGAAGACTGATCTATTTGCTCTTTTTACTCCCCATGACAAAAGCCAGGGGATTCCTTGGTGGTAGTCAGAAGGCCTTTCCGGTATCCATAGTTACCCAAAGTTAAGTGTATGCCATTACCTCTCCTAAGTCAGTGCATATAGACTATTAGGCTGGCAGACTATGGTACATAATAAAACATCTCGGCAAGTGGCGAAAGCTGCTTGCCGAGATGTTTATTATATGTGAGAATGCCGAGATGTTTATTACGTGTGTGAACACCAAGAACGAGTGATTTTAAGTCACTCTATTTCAAACTTTGCGATTGCCTGTTTTAATCCCTCGGCATCGACGGTGAGAGTTGCCGGACCAGGCTCAAAGCCTGTACGAATTATTGCGAGTAAGCGCCCCTGATAAGAGGTAAATGATCCTGTTGTATAGTTTTCGATGGTCTGGGGATTTGATGAACCAAGAGCCGCAAGGGTTGCAGCACCTTCAACCTTTGCCGTTACATTGATTTCAGCGTTTGGCACAAGATTGCCGTCGGCATCAACGATTTCAACAGTCGCAAAAGCAAGTGACTGCCCGTTTGATGGCAAATGAATGGTGCCTTCTTTATGCAGTTTCAAAGTATTTTCATGACGATCGACTGTCTCTACTTTGATTCTCAATCCTTCAGGTTTTCCTGAAGTTGAAATCCGTGATGCAGATACCTTTTTGCCGGCAGAATAGCTAAAGGCTTCCAATGTACCCGACTCATATGTGAGTTCAAATGTCGCCGTATAGCGGTTTGCTTTTCCGGCGGGCTTTTTACCGAGGCTTCTGCCGTTGAGAACAAGCTCAACTTCGTCAGCAGCGGAATAGACATCGACCTCAATGGGTCTGCCTTCAAAGCCCTGCCAGTTCCAGGACTTTTCACGCTCCGGCCAGCCCCACATACTCACCACTTCTTTTTTGCCATGGGTGGCCGGATGCCGAATGGCAATATAAGTTTCGTCAGACCCCCATACTATGCGGCGGTATGCGAGTTGTGGACGTTCGAACCCGCAGATGTCGAGGTCGGCATCATTAGCCAAACGCCACGGGAAGGGGGAACCATGGGACATCAATTGAATGGGTGTGATATCCGAGTCTTGTTCTACATATGCTACCTTGCCGATGCCCGCTTCTCCAATGTAGTCGTGACTTGTCCATGTAAAATCACCAATCACATGGGAAAGACGTTCCACCTCGTTCCACACACGGTCGATTTCTTTTGGAAAGCTTTCTGTTCCGCAAATTATCCTTCCGGGATACTGTTTTCCATCTGCCTCATATCTTTTATCAAGGTAGTTATATCCGGTGACGTCAAGGGGTGAGATAAAGGCTTCTGTCAATTCTCCCCATATCTTTTCGGTGTAGGAACTATCGAAATTTTGAAGCCCACTGCCGCCCTTCTCGCGAATCTTACGCATTTCTTCCTGCATCTCTTTGTTCTTTTCGTCATCAAGACCGCTCCAGAGTGAGCAGACGCCGTTGGTAACAGCTCTTGTGGGATCCAACTGCCGGACAAACTCCGCAAGCTCAAAAGCAAGTCTGTACCCATCTGAAAGACCTGCCCGTTCTACAATTTCATTGCCTGTGGACCAGAAAACGATGCTGGGATGGTTGCGGTCGCGCAGGATGAACGCCTCCATATCGGCTTTCCAGTTTTCTTTGAAGTAGAGGCTATAGTCATTTACATTTTTGCTGATTGTCCATGTGTCAAAGGCTTCGTTCATAACAAGCAAGCCAAGCCTGTCGCATGCGTCCAGCATATCCCGGGATGGAGGATTATGGGCGCAACGGATGGCGTTATACCCGTTGTCTTTGTGAAGCTTCATTTTACGAAACTCACTGTCGTAAAAGGAGGCGGCACCGAGAATGCCGTTGTCGTGGTGGACACAGCCCCCTTTGAGCTTTAAGGTTTTTCCGTTTAGCATAAATCCGTTGTCGGGATCTACTGAGATCGTCCGGATGCCAAATGTGGTTGATTCTTCATCCAGAATGTTTTGACCGTCAGTCAATTTGGATGTAATGGTGTAGAGTGAGGGGGAGTCGATATCCCAAATGTCTGCGTTTTCAACCTTTATCATAACGCGACCTATCGACTTCTCACCGGCAGGAACAACTACTTTAGTTCTTGATTTTCCTACTTCAGTTCCGCAGGACTCTTTCTGAACGGTCACATCGATCCATCTGTCCGCTGTCTTTGAACTGTGGTTTTCAACGGTTGTTTCCACAATTATATATGCATCGCGACCATTTACTATATGTGATGTTCGGGTGAAGATGCCCCACGGAGCGATATGGACCAATGGTGCAAAGAGCAGATCCACATGGCGGTAAATGCCGGAACCGGTGTACCAACGCGAGTTTGGCTGAGCTGAGTTATTAGCGATTACAGTAAGGCGGTTGGGCTTGCCCGTGTAAATGTATGGGGTCAGATCTACATGGAACGGAGTGTATCCATAATGGTGATTTGAAACTATGTGTCCATTGAGATCAACAACAGCATTCATATATACCCCGTCAAACTCAACTAAAATCCTTTTATCGCCAAGATTTTCGGGAATTTCCAGTATTTTTGTGTATGTGCCAATTCCCCCGCCGTAATAACCGGTTGCCGGGCCACCCGGTGCGTCCGGATACGGATCGGTTTCGATGGTAAAATCGTGTGGTAAGTCTACGATTTTGGAATCATTTGTCGGTCTCATAGGGTTTACAGTGCCACGATGAAAAGTCCAGCCGCGATCGATATTCTTTCGGTACATGGTTTTCCTCCTTAGTGAAAGTGAACTCAATTAAACATGTTTGTGGTCATTCAAGGAAACTTATTGTCAATGGGCGAAGGCTCAAAAATCTTTTATTATGTACTCCATCACTGACCGTAATACGCACCTTCACCGTGCTTGCGGTAAAAGTGTTTGTTTAGGAGAGCATTTGGCATTCTGGTGAGAACACCGTCTTTGAGTCGAGCGGTCATATATGCCATCTTTGCTACTTCTTCAAGGATAACTGCGTTTTCCGCAGCTTTCATCGCGCTGTCACCCCATGTAAACGGACCGTGGTTGCGTACAAGGACAGCCGGAATATTGGAGGGGTCAATATTTTTGAAGCGTTCAACGATTACGTTTCCCGTTTCTTTCTCATATTCACCTTCGATCTCCGGCCGCGTCATCTTTCGAGTGCAGGGGATCTCTCCTGCAAATGAATCGGCATGAGTAGTGCCTAGTGGAGGTATACCGAGGCCGGCTTGAGACCAGGCTGTCGCGGCACGACTGTGGGTATGAGCAACACCACCTATTGTTTGGAAATGGCGGTATAGCACCAAGTGGGTCGGTGTATCCGACGATGGTTTCAAATCCCCTTCAAGAACGTTACCTTCCAGATCGAGTGCCACCATATTCTCAGGGCTAAGCTCATCATAGGGAATACCGCTGGGCTTAATGATCACTATCCCTTTGTCCCGATCGATCCCGGAGACATTGCCCCATGTGAAAGTGATCAGCTTATATTCGGATAGCAGCATGTTTGCGCGGTATACCTGTTCTCTCAGAGTAGGGAGTAGCATTACTTATTCCTCCAAACTACGTCAGCAGCCAACAGATTTTCACGGAATGTATTGATATCAGTATCCGCACCTATATGCACAAATTCTATTCCGACCATTTCTGCAAACTGGCGCATGTGCTCGGCGGTGAGGGATAGGCTTAATACGGTGTGGTGTGCTCCACCGGCGTAGATCCAAGCCTCGGATGATGTTTTGAGATCCGGCAGGGGACGCCACATGACCTGGGCAACAGGAAGGTTTGGCATTTCGGCCACAGGATCTACCACTTCTACGTCGGCACAGATCATTCTCAAACGATCCCCCATATCAACAAGTGACACGCAGATTGCATTTCCGGTGCGTGATACAAACTTCATTCTTGCAGGCGGCATACGATTGCCTATGCCCAAAGGTTCAACAGATATCTTTATCTCACCCGTAGCAATGGAAGGATCCACCTCAAGCATGTGCGCGCCGAGAACAAGGCTGTCATCAGACAGGTGATATGTATAATCCTCCATGAATGCGCTACCGCCTTGCAGTCCGGCTTCCATCCTCTTCATGACTGCCTGGAGGCAAGCTGTTTTCCAATCGCCCTCACCGGCAAAACCAAATCCGTCACCCATTAAGCGTTGGACCGCCAGTCCAGGTAGCTGCTTTAGTCCATATAAATCTTCAAAGTTTGTTGAAAAAGCAATCGAGTCTCTTTTTTCGAATAGCTTTTTCATAGCGATCTCAATTCTGGCTTGATAATGCACAGCGTCTAAGTCGTCAGTGTCAATGGTGTACTTACTATTGAATTCATTGAATATCTCAGTGACTTCTTCATCGGTTACTTTATCGATTTCAGCAACAAGCTCACCTACAGGCAGGTAGTTGACTTCCCAACCAAGCTTGATTTGTGCTTCCACCTTGTCGCCCTCAGTGACAGCAACTTGGCGCATGTTGTCGCCGAACCGTTCGCACTTCAACTCTCTTGAGACTGCAAAGCCTATTGCAGCACGCATCCATAGATCTACTTCATTAAGTACGGCACTATTGGTATAGTGACCTGTAACGACCTTTCTGGCTAGGCGAAGGCGAGCACAGATGTATCCAAACTCTCTGTCCCCATGCGCAGACTGATGGAGGTTCATGTAGTCCATGTCTATTTCATTGACTGGGATCTCTTTATTATACTGTGTGTGTAAATGCAACAGCGGGAGCCGGAGAGCCTTCAACCCGGCAATCCACATTTTGGCGGGTGAGAATGTGTGCATCCAGACTATTACACCTGCACAATTTTTGTCGGAGTTTGCTTTTTCCATAGCGTCAAGAATTGCGTTTGAATCGATTACGACGGATGAAAAGCGGATTTCCCAGGGAAGTGATCCTGAACTGTTCATAGAATCGACTATTTCCCTTGAATTCTTTTCAACTAAGCGCAGGGTCTCGGGGCCATAAAGGTCTTGGCTCCCAACAATAAAGCTGAAATAATAAGAATCTAATTGCCTCATAGATTAAATACCTGCCTTTCCCATTTTGATACAGCTCAAAAATTTCGTCACTATGTGCTTTCCTTTTCGCTAAACCCCCAAGCCATTACCAGGGAATTTTCCTTCTTGCCCTCGATCATCATAAGCAACTTCTCGGCCGCGGCTCTGCCCAGATTTTCCTTTGGATGGTCAAGAGAAGTGATCTTGATGGCTGAGAGATCAGCGTAGTGACTGTTGTCAAAGCTGATGACCGCCTTTTCGCGGGGCACGTCTAATCCCCCTCTGACAAAAACGTCTATGATTCGAACTGCTATCTGGTCATTGTAACATACAACAGCGGAGCAATCGGCAAACTTATTTATAAGTAGTCTCCCATTGTCACCAAACAGTACTTGATCACGATTTTCGGTCGTGAACCAAAGAACCCGTTCATCAAGCAGATCTGCGTCGTTTTCAATGAGGTTCTCCGCAAATCCGGCATAGCGCTCGTGGCCTTGAAGATCGTCGGCCTTGAATATTCCTCCGATATGCTTATGCCCTTTTTTCAGCAAATATGTCACCGCGTCTCTGCCACCCTGTCGGTCGTCTGTAACAACATATATCGTGTTGTCAAGATTTGGGTAATAACCATTGATAAACACTATTGGGACACCGGCTTGTAGCAGCCTCTGATAAAGGGGAACATTTGGATTGGGAAGTGCGGTTTTTGTCCCCTCAACTATCATTCCGGCAGGCGGATCATCGATGCATGAGGAAATGATTTTCCTTTCCCACTCAATGCGGTTTTCCGTCTGGCAGAGATTGAGCGAATAGCCTGCGTCCCTTAAAACCTCCTCTGCGCCACGTATTATACTTGGAAAGACGTATTCAGAAATATAAGTGGAGACAAATGTGATTGCCTTTTCGCGCCCCTGTTGCATCGGACGTCGGGCATCGGGTTCCGAGACGTAAATTCCACTACCCTGGCGCCGAATGATAAGTCCCTCATTTTCCAAAATACTGAGAGCTTGTCTGACAGTCTGGCGACTAACGCCGTAGCGTGCAACCATCTCGTTTTCAGTCTCAAGTTTTTCCCCGCTGTTTAAGTTATGCCTGATAGTTTCACGCAAAGCATCAGCGAGCTGACGGTATTTCGGTTTTTTAAGACCCAAAGCAGTTCCTCCTCATTAGAACAGTGTCGAGTTGCTCTATATTGATTATTTTATACTGTTCATACTTCTTTTTCAATAATTATAATGATAAATTTTTATTACTAGAAATTTGTCAGTACAAATACTGTTTGTTTGATTATACTTTTATCTCTTTTAATACTTTGCCAACACTGTCATGTATTACAAGATTTGCTAGCGAATCCATGGGAGTGGCGCTGCGGTTTATTAGAACTAAATCGTTGCCGTTGAAGTAATGGACCATTCCCGCGGCAGGATACACAGTAAGAGAGGTCCCGGCAATTATAAGCGTATCAGCTTTAGAGATGTGGTCTATAGCACCTTCTATGACTTCATTGTTAAGAGGTTCTTCGTAAAGCACAACATCGGGCTTTACCATACTGCCGCAGCTGCACTGCGGGATTGGTGTGCTCTCAAGAATGAACTTTACACTGTATTCCTTTCCACATTTTAGGCAGTAGTTACGATGTATTGAGCCATGCAACTCCAACACATTTTTGCTTCCTGCCATTTGGTGGAGACCATCAATGTTTTGTGTTATGATTGCCGTAAGTATCCCTTTGGATTCCATTTCTGCCAACTTGTAATGCGCGTCGTTTGGCTTTGCGGTCAGGCATATCATCTTTGAACGATAAAAGCGGAAAAAATCCTCTGGGTGTTTGACAAAGTAGCTGTGGCTCAACATCACTTCAGGAGGTACGTTGAAGTCTTGATTGAACAGCCCGTCGGAGGAGCGAAAATCGGGTATACCGCTTTCGGTGGAAACGCCTGCGCCGCCAAAGAACACAATGTTCTTGCTGCCTTCTACGATTGTTTGAAGACGTTTGATCATGTTTGATACCACCTTTTAGCATTTTATAGTATTATAGCACAATATACAGTAATAATGAGTTCAAATAAAAAAGCAGCCACTATCGCTCAGTGAGATAGTGACTGCTTAAATTGTGGTCTTATAATAATTATTGAGGTTGTGGTTTCACTCTATTGATTTTTTATATCGACATGTAGAATGCTTTCATTCCCTTATAACTCATGTAGTTGTCAAGCTTGGATATTACCTCATAGGGTGAGTGCATTGAGAGCACGGGTACACCGGCATCAATTGTGTCTATATTGCGTTTTGCCATGTACTTTGCAACTGTGCCGCCGCCTCCGGCATCAACTTTGCCCAGTGGAGCCATTTGCCAAATTACCCCTGCATCGTCGAGGATCCTGCGCAATTTGGCAACGATCTCAGCCGACGCATCCGAAGCGCCTGATTTGCCGCGACTGCCTGTATATTTACAAATACCCAGTCCATAGTTGAGACGGGCAGAATTGCGCTTGTCAAAGGGCTCGGGGAAATTCGGATCATATGCTGCCGCAACGTCATTTGAAAGGCAGAATGAGTTTTCAAAGCAGACTTTCAGTGGGACATCGAAGGCCTGGCATATGTCATCGATGAAGGTATCGAAAAAGCTGCTTTGCATACCGGTTACGCCTTCCGAACCTATTTCCTCTTTGTCAACCAATGCGCAAACTACTGTCTTTTTGGGACTATCAATATCCAGAATGGCTTGCAGACAATCAAAACAGCATACTCTGTCATCATGGCCATAGGCGCCTATCATACTGCGATCAAGACCTACATCCCGTGCGTTGAACGCAGGGACCAGTGACAGTTCGGCTGAATGCAGATCAGCTTCGGTGATGCCGTATTTCTCATTCAATATGCCAAGGATATGGAGCTTGACCCTGTCAGACCCGTCGTCATCCGGCTCCGGAATGCTGCCCAACAGCGCGTTGAGGCTTTCGCCGGTAACTGCGTCAGACATCGTTTTTTTCATTTGCTCAGAAGCCAGATGGGGAAGCAGATCACTTATTATCAACACCGGATCGTCCGGATCCTTGCCAATACTGACATTGACGATATCCCCTGACTTAAGGGCAATAACACCATGAAGTTCTAGAGGGATCGCAAGCCACTGGTATTTTTTTATTCCGCCGTAATAATGGGTTTTGAAATACGCAAGCTCGAAGTCCTCATATAGCGGGGTTGTCTTGATATCGATACGAGGTGCGTCAAGGTGGGCTGCAGCAATATTCATTCCTTTGGCTGGGCTTTCGCTCCCTATAACCGCTAGGAATATAGCTTTGCCACGGTTGATCCGATATATTTTGTCCCCCGGCTTTAGCGGTTCTCCGCGTGTGTATTCGCGAAAACCGGCCTTTTCGGCTGCAGCTACGGCATATTCCGTTGCCTGACGCTCGGTTTTGGCAGCATCAATAAAGTTTTTATATTTGCTATTGAACTCATCGCAAATCTGCAGTTCCTGAGAATTTATGCGGTCATAACCGTTTTTTAGTCTTTCAAACAACAGGTCTCTTTTAGTTGATGCTTTCTTTTCATTGTTTGCCATACTTTACCTCATTTCCTTTTCTTGGGTATCAGTCCACTTGTAAGCTTGTCATAGAAGGATACAGTCTTGTTATGGATCGAACCGTCATTTACCGAGTTTTTGATGATGTAGTCGCAATGATCGAAGTAAAATTGCTCGTCTGGTTGGGCATCGATACGTTTGAGTGCCTGTTCTTCGGTTATGTTATCCCGTTTCATTATGCGCTCCATTCGCACCTTGCGTGGAGCTACTACGCCTATCACAAGGTCACATATCTTATCCAGCCCGCTCTCGATCAAAAATATGGCGTCAATGACAGCCATCGGTGCGTTGTGTACTTGTCCAATTTTTAGGATGCGATTTATTTCATTGACGACATAAGGGTGGGTGATAGAAGTCAATGTCTCCATCTTTACAGGATCATTATAGACAAGACTGCCCAGAATACTTCTGTCGATTTTATCCCCCTTGAACGCTTCAGGGAAGTGTGTTTTAAGCTCGGCAAGCATCTCCTCGCTTTCGCGGAGAAGACGGTGATAGACCTCGTCGGCGTCTATGGCAAAACACCCAAGCCTTTCCATCATGCGGAGAACAGAGGTCTTACCCGATCCGGTACCCCCGGTGATGCCAATAACTTTCAATGCGTCACCTTCTTTTTTAAGTTAAATCTATGATATGGTATGCAGAGGCACGCTTTAAGCGGTTTTCAACTGCGGCAGCGGTGTCGCTGCCCTCCGGACAGCGAGCAAATATTGTCTTTGCGTTGGTGTTATCAAGAGCTCTGAGGGCCGAGTACAAATTATATGAAAGGATATCGTGTCTTGATTGGGGACCGTAAGAAACTGCATTCAATCGACTATAGAGTGGTAGCTCCTCGTCATAACAGAGGACAGCAATATCCGGATTGCTCTCGGCTTGCTTGTGGATATAGTAAGCGACATCTGTGCTGTCTCCGCGAAGAATGATTACTTTTGCCCGGGGTGCATAGTGTCTGTATTTCATTCCCGGTGAACGCACCTCCATATCGGGGGGCACTTCGCTAAAGATCGCTTTATCATATATCGCGTCTGTGCAGACTTTTTGGATCTGTTCAAGGGTTATACCGCCGGGACGAAGTATTCGCGGGACGTCGGAGGCAAGGTCGAGCACAGTGGATTCCAATCCGACCTTACAGCGGCCGCCGTCAAGTATTGCATCGATTTTTCCGTTCAGATCACTGTATACGTGCTTTGCTTCTGTTGGGCTTGGTCCACCCGAAAGGTTAGCAGACGGGGCTGCCACCGGGACACCGCTTGCAGTTAGAAGAGCGAGTGCAACCGGATGATTAGGCGAGCGGACCGCAACAGTATCAAGACCTGCTGAGACTTCCTTTGCAACCTTACCTGAGCTACGCAGTACCAGAGTAAGTGGCCCGGGCCAATATAATTTACACAGCTCATAAGCTGCCGGTGGTATATCACAACATAGCTGTTCAAGCCAAGACATGTCAGTAACATGTGCAATAAGAGGATTGTCCTGAGGTCGTCCCTTGGCTTTGAAGATGCGCTGAACGGCGCTTCCGTCAAGGGCATTTGCGCCAAGGCCGTATACCGTTTCCGTAGGGAAGGCGACAAGTCCTCCCGAGAGCAATATATCAGCAGCTTTGCGGATAGGTTCGATATCCGCAGACACTTTATTAAAGTCGGTTACATCCCAGATTTCCACTATTAAATGCGCTTCCTTTTATGTTTTTTCCTGGTATGAATACAACACCTGATTCAATATAACGATCCGGATTCTTGTTTACTCATCTGAAGAGGCTTTTAACTTCTCGGCACGATCAGCAGTTATCAGTGCATCAATGAGTTCATCGATATCACCGTTCATTATAGCCTCGATTTTATATAGGGAAAGGTTTATGCGGTGGTCGGTAACGCGACCCTGTGGGAAATTATAGGTTCGTATACGTTCTGAACGGTCACCGGTTCCAACCTGATTTTTGCGTTCTGCGGCAATTTTGGCGTTTTGTTCCTCCAACTGCTTTTCGTAAAGCTTGGAACGAAGTATTTTCAACGCTCTGTCCTTGTTTTTATGCTGACTGCGTTCGTCTTGACACTCAACTACTATTCCGGTTGGGAGATGCGTGATCCTGATGGCGGACTCGGTTTTATTGACGTGTTGTCCACCGGCGCCACCCGACCTGAATGTATCGATCTGTAAATCGGCGGGATTTATATCTACCTCAACTTCCTCAACTTCGGGAAGAACGGCCACAGTGACTGTGGATGTGTGGATCCGTCCTGACGCTTCAGTGTCAGGTACACGCTGTACGCGGTGTACTCCGCTTTCGAATTTTAGCCTTGAGTAGGCACCTGTGCCTTCAATTATAAAACTTATTTCTTTGATCCCGCCAAGCTCGGTCTCATTGATATTGAGCACTTCCGTCTTCCAGCGATGAATATCGCCATACATCGTATACATTCGATACAGCGATGCGGCAAACAGAGCCGCTTCTTCGCCACCGGCTCCTGCTCTGATTTCCACAATGACGTTTTTATCATCGTCTTTATCGGTGGGAAGAAGGAGTATCTTTATCTCCTCCTTAAGAGCTTCCATCTCATCCTTTGATGAGTTTAGCTCTTCCGTAACAAGCTCGCGAAAGTCGGGGTCAAGGTTTCCCTCCAGCATTGAGAGAGCTTCCTGATGTGTTTCCATAGCCTTTTTGTACTTTCTCCATGCTTCAATAAGTGGAGTAAGTTCTTTTTGCTCTTTAGAAAGCTTTGCAGCATTTTTTGGATCACTATAAATATCAGGGTTATTGAGTAACCCTTCAAGCTCAATATATCGTTTTTCGATTGCAGCTAATTTATCAAACATAAATTGATCGTATCCTTTTTAGTTTAAGATTGTTTTGGTTCAAGACTCAATATATTATAGGTTTATTAGGAGAAAAGTGCAAACTTTAATAGCGCAAAGTACTCGCGCACATAATAAGTTATTTTCAAGGAAAACATCGGTGTCTCGGCGGCAACGAGGGCAATCAACCGATCTTCATGTTTGGCAATCATACTTGCGCGATATAAATGGTACTCATTTGAAAGGATGGCGATCTTTGGGACGCCCGCTCCTTCCCAATGACTGTCGATGATATCAAAGGAAAAGCGAATATTTTCTACAGTGGATGTGGCCTTATCCTCTTCGATTATCCTATCCCCATCGATGCCGCGGGCTACAAGATAGGTGTGCATTGCCTTTGCCTCTGTTATATTTTCGCCCTTACCTTGTCCACCCGATACAATTATTATAGTATTTGGATTATTTTTAGCATAATCAATAGTTTCATCCAGTCTCGACCGAAGCGAAGGGGAGGGCACACTTCCATACAAGCCTGCGCCCAACACGATCAAATAGTCTGCACCGTCAGAGTTTTTAGATGTCCTTGCTTTAGAAATGATCAAGCCCTCCACAGTGGCAAAGGAAAGAAACCAAGTAGCCAACAAAACAAGTAGGATCCTTTGTATGTAGAGAGTCACATCACCGTAGGGAGCAAACGGGGGAATGCGCCCAAGCAAGAAGCAAATCATAAGTACAAAACCAAGGCCACAGAAAAACTGCGCGAGAAATCGCGCATACGGCACACACAAGAATATGATTGCTGCCAAAGCGAACAAAACTGTGCCTGCTGTCAGCAAATAAACATTATAAGGAAGAATATGCTTTCCGCGGTATCCTCTGTATAATGACAAATTGCCCCTCCGTTATAAGTAAACAGATAGATATATTATAACATATTCTGACAAAATGACAAGACAGGTGACAGTTCTTTTGTCCTGTTCGGTATCGTTTTATAGAAATGATGATATTGTGGGTAAGATAAAGTAGGATTGTTTTACCATAAGAAAAATGTTACTATAGAATATAGTTGTTTTGTCAGGATTTTTGCCTATGGACGTAGGGACATCCGCTTCTTGGGATACCCCTAACGAATCATGCACGATACATGTATGAAATAAAGAATGTGGAAGGTAAAATGTTTAGAAAATTGATTTGCGATGAGCGAGTCCGAAAGATTGCTCGGTATGTCTTTTTCGGTGTGTGTACGACCTTAGTTAATTTCTTGATGTTTGCGCTTCTAAAGGATGGCTTGCACATCGAACTCAATGTTTCAAACGCAATTGCTGTTGCAACGTCTATACTGTTTGCATACGTAACGAATAAAATATTCGTATTTAGAAGCAAGACTGAAAATTTCGGCGCCCTTGTTAAAGAAATGATATCCTTCTTTTCAGCGCGGGGCGTGACCATGCTGATCGAGATCGGAGCGATCTTTCTTATACACACAGTATTGCATTTGGACGAGAAGTACAGTTTTTATTCAAAGGGCGCGGTCAATGTCGTAGTCCTTATTTTGAACTTCGTGTTTTCACAGTGGATAGTGTTTCGCAACAAGTCGGGTAAACAGGAAAATGTATAAATGCGAATTAGAGGATAAGCAAACCCGTCCGAAGAGCGATCGGACGGGTAAAACTATTGATCGTACAGGCTTGATAAATGCTATTTTATTAAACTGTAGCGCGTACCTTCTTTAGTTTTGCAAAGCGTGGCAGACCCTGTTCCTTTTCAAGCTTGGTTTCACCTTGAATGAGGGGAAGTGCATATTCAATGAAGGGAAGGAGTATGCCGTTTCCTTCTTCGTTGATCCACTCGCGTGGCACCTTCTTCTCAACGTTTGCCACCTCGGTCAGACCGATAAGCTTGGGCTCACACTTGTAGGGATCCTGGGATACACGCTCAAATGCTACCATCTTATCGGTGACGCCTGCTATGGCCTGTTCAACGGCAACTTTGCCTGCCATAAAGGATTCTTCGATATCTGTTTCGGAAGCTGCGTGAGCTGCACAACGCTGCAGCAATGAGAACTCGATTCCGCGGACTTTGGCTCCGGTCTTTTCTTTTACGAAAGCTGCCAGTGTCCGCTGCAAGGCCGCCCAATTGGGCATGTCCGAATGAGTCTTTTGACTGGGCTATGTTGGAACCGTATTCCGATATAAATTTACCGTCTTTATCCTGAATTCCTTCGGAGACAGCCACAATGCATTTTTCCGTTCTTGTTGTAGACATCGGTCACATCTTTGAGGAATTTATCCATATCGAACGGAAGCTCTGGCAGATAGATGAGGTCGGGACCAGCACCCATGTGTGTGGCGAGGGCAGATGCGGCACAGAGCCAACCTGCGTGACGGCCCATTATCTCAAGGATGGTGATTTGTCCGGTATCGTATACGCGGGGCGTCGTGGAAGACTTCCATGCAAGATGTGGCAATATACTTTGCAGCGCTTCCGTATCCGGGGCAGTGGTCGGTGCCGAAGAGATCGTTGTCGATGGTCTTGGGAATACCCATGATGCGGCACTCATAACCAACCTTCATCATATATTTGGAGATCTTGTTGCAGGTGTCCATTGAGTCGTTTCCGCCGTTGTAGAAAAAGTAGCGTACATCGTACTTTTTGAAGATCTCAAGAATGCGCTTATAGTCGGTGTCGTCCTCGTCGGGATCGGCCAGTTTATAACGGCATGAGCCCAATGCTGAGGAGGGGGTGTATTTCATCCGCTCCAGCTCAACGGGATCCTCTTTTGACATATCATAAAGTACATCGTCGAGTACACCCTTGATGCCGTGTGCGGCGCCCAATACACGGGTTATAACTCCGGAATCCAAAGCTGTGCGGATCGCTCCGTAAGCACTGGCATTGATGACGGTAGTAGGTCCGCCAGACTGGCCTATGATGCATGCTCCTCTGAGTTCGCTCATTTTTTTTAACCTCCAAAGAGTTTTGTATATTTATGAATTTTTTTAGTGAGTTGGGATGGAATCCAACATCTCTGTGTACAGCCCACTAAAATTCACAGTTTAAAAATGACCGTACAGGGATAGTATACCACGTTTTTTATTTTGTTGGCAATTTATACAATACTAAATTTGAAGAAAAAGCAGGGGGCCGTTGAGGAAAATTGCACAAAACATGTCTACTCAATATTCCGGTATTTCAAATTTTGTGACGAGTATATACGATTGAGTATAAAAATGCTATAATAATGATAATCAAATGTGCACCTGTAGGTGTTGGCGATTCAGCTATAAGGACATATACCAGCTGGCACGTAATATCCACCATTAGCTTTGGCTATCCAATAACTATAACTGTCTGACAGGGAGGTGACCGTGTTGGATAGGACGATATTGCATTGTGACCTAAACGGATTTTTTTGCATCGGTGGAATGCATAAAAAGACCGGAATTGAAAAGTGTGCCAATGGCAGTCTGCGGAAACCCAAAAAAACCGGCACGGCATAATCCTTGCCAAAAAATGAGCTGGCAAAAAAGTTTGGAGTTATCACTGCCGAGACTGTCTGGCAAAGCACGTAAGAAATGTCCGGATCTTGTGCTTGTGCCTCCAAATCATGATGAATACAGTATGTATTCCAAATTAGTAAATAAAATATACCTTCGTTATACGGACATGGTTGAGCCCTTTGGAATTGATGAAAGCTGGCTTGATGTGACAGGATCGACGTCTCTTTTCGGCAACGGGAAAGATATTGCCGACACATTGAGGGATACTGTAAAACGTGAACTGGGACTTACTATTTCTGTCGGAGTCTCTTTTAATAAAGCCTTCGCTAAACTTGGAAGCGACATGAAGAAACCCGATGCCACTACCATCATATCTCGCGACAACTTTCGCAAAAAAAGTGTGGCCACTCCCTGTAGGTTCGCTGTTATATGTGGGCAAGGTGGCATCTCAGACACTTGCAAGGTTGGGAATAATAAAAATAGGAGATCTTGCTGCGGCTGACCGCAACCTTATAACCGGGGGCACTGGGCAAGCTTGGGGAAGTGATACACACATACGCAAGGGGGGAAGACGATTCACCGGTTCGCCTATACGACGACCAGTCCCGATTTGAAATCAGTTGGAAACGGAATGACATTTAGTCGAAATCTAAAAGACCGGGGGGATGTCGTCGCAGGTGTTACTGCTTTAGCGGATTCGGTAGCGGCAAGGCTTCGAGAGTACGGCTTGATGTGTACGACGATTCAGGTACAGATCAAGGATCCCGCACTAAAGACCATATCTCGTCAGCAGGCACTTCGCAATCCCTCACAGTATACACGGGAAATCGTTCGGACTGCTTTGGAGTTGATCTATGACTTGTGGCGTCCCGGGGCACCTATTCGCCAGATCACTATAACCGGCACCAATTTGATTCCGGAAAGATCAGGCTGCCGAGCAACTAAATCTGTTTGAGACAGACATACATGAACGCAGGGAACGGGTGCATAAAATAGAAACGACAATGGATCAAATCAGGAATAAATTTGGTAAGAATGCTATCACATATGGCGCTACGATGGGTAAAGAAATTTTTGGATCCCATGATTTTGATGGAGAAGCTGAGATAAAATAATTGTAACAAAAAAATCGTGATTTCGCGATTGTTTTAACAAACTCTATGCTAATCTATAATTGTTGACTGCAATCAGGCCTGATGGTATAGTAATACCATGGCGTGCTGAAATTTGAAAAAAACGGCAATTGCCGGGGAATGGAGTTTCACATGAGTAATTTTATACTGATGACAGATTCATCAACAGATCTTCCAAAGACCTATTATGAAACTAATGACGTGGAGCTCATCCCGATTCGCTATGTGCTGGACGGTGTCGAGTACAAAGACGATGCCGGCGTGAGCATGGATTACAAGGAATTCTATGCCAGGATGCGGGCGGGTTCTATGTCTACAACTTCCCTTATCAACCGGGATGAATATACTCAAGCCTTTGAGCGATTCCTGTCGGAGGGGAAGGATGTTCTTTACATCTCCATCTCTTCCGGTATCAGTGGCTCTTACCAATCGGCAGTAGGAGCTGCGGAAGAGCTCTCTGAAAAGTATCCCCACCGCAAGCTGTATATTTGCGATGGACTTTTGTGCATCTATGGGAGGCGCGGTGCTGGTACACCTTGCTCAAAAATTGCGTGCTGCCGGCAAAAGTATCGACGAAGTTCGCGATTGGGTCGAGGAAAACAAAATGAACGTCATACACCTGTACACTGTCGATGATCTCATGTTTCTAAAACGCAGCGGAAGGATCAGCTCATCAGCCGCTGTGTTGGGGTCACTTATGGGAGTCAAGCCTATGCTAGACGTTGACAGTAACGGTAAGCTTCGTGCGTGCAAAAAAAATGCGCGGTCGCCGCGGTGCACTTGAGGGGCTTGCCAAATGGGTCGATGAGTTTACCGAGTCCGATGAGATGGAAGTGTTTCGCCATCAGTCACGGTGACTGCGAACAGGACGCTATGACAGTGCTCAACAAAGTCAAAGAAAAGTACAAAATCAAAGATGTTTTGATAAACCATATAGGCCCTGTTATAGGAAGCCATTCAGGCCCGGATACCATAGCTATCTTTTTTTATCGGTAAGGGCAGAAGATGATCAAAATCGATTTGATAAACGGCCCCTGTTCCAACATGGAACGGGGGCTCTTTTTGAAACCTTTTTACGTGATATTGCATGCAAAATGACTTATGCCTTTTCAAATAACTGCATACTAGGTAACATAATATTGTGAAAAGTTACACAAAATAATCAAATCAGTTAAAAAGAGCTTTTCTTTTATTAAATATGTTGTTATAATATTAACATTACTTATTTCTGCATGAGGTATGTGGTGGAAAAGCATTGTCTTATTGTTCAACTTAAGGAGTTGCTGCAAAACAAAGGCATTACTCCACTGACTGATCGCGAAACAGATATATATATGATGTGCGATTTTTCTATTGTGGAAAGTGATGACTTGAGGATTCATTATGAAGCCTCGGTGTACCTTGATGATCAAAGCAATATTGTATTTTTTTGGGACTGCGTCTTGAAATCAGAAAGTGGGAAATTTCCACATTCTCAATCACGCAGACCATATAAGTACTGCTGTGTAAAAAATGAGAAAGTTGTAGAAGGAATTCAGACTACTGACATCTTTCATCTGGCGGAAATTCCCGGTTATGATAAAGAAAACGATCAAAAGTCATGGATGGAAGTTCAAGAAGGTTTTCAACAGAAACGATTCACTTTACCCAACCTTGGTTTTTTCATCTCATTACACTAAGATCATTAAAAACAAGAGTTTTTGAATTCAAGCACAAACCTGCTGATTTGCTAGCCGGTGTGATGCGTGGTCGATTCCCAAGAACTAGAGAGGTATTTCGATTATTAATACTGTTCTTACCACTTTTATGGATCACAGTTGTACTTTACCTAAAAGGGGGACGTTACATTTTTTAGTTGGTGTCTGGCTGCTGTTGGGATACTCACTTCATATAAATTGATAGATTTGGACAAGAATAAGAATCTACTAACGACTCTTATCGTTTGGTTTATCACAGTATTAATGATTATCATTATTTATTTATACAATATTGCACATAATCTATAAATCATTTATATACCTAAATAGTAGAAAAGAGCTGCCGGCTAAATGCCATGCAGCTCTTTTAACAGTCCCGGGTACTCAAGAAAAGGCTGGATCAAGGCTTTTTGAAACTAATGCCATAGGGAGCTTCTTCTTCTGGTGGTTCTTTATCTTCCTCAACCTTTTTTCTCATTTTGCTTCGCCTTTTGCATACATTTTTTCTCATTTTTTTCGTCTAAATGTTCGTTACTTCTTCTCTGCAGTTCAAGAAATTCGCGGTAAGAATACAACTCAATCACCTCAAACCATCCTATGAAACAGCCAAAGACCATGTTAACAGGTTGATGGGACAGCGAAAATTTAAGTATTTCTGAAAAGCATTTAATGTTAACAGCTCAATGAGACAATGAAATTGTAAGTGTTTCCTAATAACCTTTACCTAATAGACTCTAATGATGGATTTTTGACGAATGATTTATTTAGATGAAAGTTGTAAATAAAACCACTCCCGTTTTAGCACAATAATGTACGGGGGTGTTTATCAATATGTTTATACAACACAAGCTTGTAGAAAATGATGACGGATACGATCTAATTTTTATATCTTGATCCCATGCTGACAGAATTTTCGGATGAATTGGGCAGAAAAGGAAGAAAAAAGCGGGAAAAGACGCTACGGGAAAATGCGGCTGAATATATTCGTGAAAAGCTTCCAAATCTGAAAATAAAGAGTGTTAAGATAATGCTGGGTGCAGCGCTCATTTCAACACTTGCTTTTGCAGGGCCACTGGCTGAAAGCGCAAAAGCTGTCGGCAACACAGCAGTGCAATCAGTTCAGAAGCAGAGCGTGAATTTAACAGTCAACGGGAAGTATATACCACTTTCAAGTCCCGCTGTAAACAGAAATGGAACAGTATATGTTCCTGTACGGGATTTGGCAAATGCCCTTGGAGCATCGGTATGGTGGAACGCAGGATCAAAAGACCGTAGGTATAAACAAAGGCAGCACCAAGATCGCTTTTGTTATTGGGGCGAATACAGCAAGGGTAAACGGAAAATCAGTTTCAATGCCTTCTTCTTATATAGTAAATGGTGTAACAATGGCTCCGATCCGCTTCGTGGCAGAGTCTTTGGGGCAGCAAAATAAGTTGGAATGATGCCACGAACACGGTAAATGTCGGAGCTGGAGGCTCAGTATCTGTGGGAACCGGAGGCTCCGACACTTATACTGTCAAAACCCGGTGACACACTCTGGAAAATCGCTAATGCCCATGGACTGTCTGTTAGCAGTCTGCAAGCAATCAACAGCTTAAGCGGAACCACTATATATCCCGGTCAACAGTTGGTTGTCAAACCCGGGACAGGAACAGTCGATCCGACACCGTCAGTCAATACTGTTACGTATAAATCCTATACTGTTCAGTCAGGTGATACCATATGGGATCTCAGCATAAAGTTCGGTATTCCACAGCAGGAGCTACTAAAGGCAAACAATCTTACAATGAGTAGTCGCCTGTCGGTAGGCCAAAAGCTGACCATTCCTGTCCACCACATCGCGGTAAAACCTACTGTGAGTGCAAATCATGGAGAGTATTTAGACTGGTGGAGTGAAGCCCAGTACGTTTTTCCAATAAATAAGATAGCAACCGTAACCGATTTTAAGACCGGCCGATCTTTTAAGATAAAGCGTACGATTGGAGCAAATCACGCTGATTGCGAGCCCCTGACCGCAAGTGATGCGGCTATAATAAAGGAAATTTGGGGCGGAGCGTACTCCTGGTCAGAAAGAGCAGTGATTGTGAATGTTGATGGGAGAAAAATTGCGGCCTCAATGGCTTCAATGCCTCATGACGTGGATTATGTCAAAAATAACAACTTCAACGGACATTTTGATCTCCACTTCAGAAATAGTACTCGTCACATCGATGGAACTGTAAATAATGCACATCAAAATCAGATAAAAATTGCCGCTGGTCTTGTCTGATCCATGGCGAGTTGTAAAATTAAATGAAACACAAATAAAGAAAATAAATAGGCCCACGAGAGCTTCTCTGTTATAATGTTAGTTCCTACAACAAACAGAAACGGAGAAGCTTCATGAGCCAAGTCTATTGTATCAGAACTCGCATAAAAGGTAAACACCTAAGGTTCGAAGAGCGTGAAGAGCTAGAAGCGATAGTAACTAAGAACAATTACTTGCCTAAGAAATCAAGGCTTAGCCATCGGGAAATAGCAGAACGAATGGGAGTAAGCCCAGCCACAATAAGCAGGGAGCTGAGGCGTGGGAAGGTAATCTTAAGGGATTGCCAATGGCGTGAAGTGGTTAGCTATTCAGCCTTAAAAGCCCAAGAGGACTATGATGAGAAGGCAAGTGCAAAAGGGGCTCATCTAAAAATTGGTAAGAACTATGAGTTAGCAGAAAAAAATTGAGAACTGTATTATAAATGGCAAGTTCTCTCCTTATGCGACCATAGAGAAACTTAAGGATGACCCTGACTATCAAAGAACGCCCATATCTAAGCGAACGCTCTATAATTATATAGACCGTGAGTTATTACTCAATGTAACAAAAAAGGACTTACCTCGAAAAGGCAAGAGTTCAAAACGCAAGTATACCCGAGTAACCCGCAGAATACGGGATGTAGACGCCAAGCGCATAGATGAGCGCCCACAAGAGGCGAATGACCGCAGTGAGCTCGGTCACTGGGAAATGGATTGCGTTGAACCAGGTCGAGGAAAAGGCAGGGCATGCTTGCTTGTACTGGTAGAGAGGCTATCTAGAAAGACACTGATATTTAAGTTGCGTAGCCAAACACAAAAAGAAGTGCTAAAACGACTTGACCAACTAGAGAAAAAGATAGGTGCAAAGCGATTTCGAAAGATGTTTAAAACAATAACAGTTGATAATGGAAGTGAGTTTTTAGATTGGCGCAAGCTAGAACGGTCCTGCATAAGCAGTAAAGCACGCCACCCGAATTTACTACTGTCACCCATATCATTCATGGGAAAGAGGTACCAATGAACAGATAAATGGACACATACGACGATTTATCCCCAAGGGATGTTCGATAGCGAAATACAGTACAAAAAGCAATATTAAAGATCCAAGAATGGCTTAATGATTACCCACGTAAGGTTTTAGAAGGTAAATGCGCAAACGAGGTAGTTAAAGAAGAACTAAGAAAGTGTTCATAGCGAAGGCATTTCCCGTTCCGCCCAGACCCAAACCGCCAGAAACAAGTGAAAACTACAAGATATCTAGATAACATTTGACAGAGAAAAAGTGTTTCACTTTAACTTGCAATTTGCGTCTTGTCTGATCCATCAAAAAAAACTTTGACGGGTCCGCCTATTTATGTTATTATTTTGTGAAAAGGCGGACCCGTTTTTTGGTTTTAGATCCTGTTTTTTGTTTGAACTATCACTAATATTCAGGGTTCAAACGAGCGCACAACACTGCGGTATAGTTTTCGTCGTTTATAGTCTTACCGGTTTATAAGAGTATGTCCATGATTGGATATTAGAAATTATCAAGTATATGGACGAAGACGTCCCACTATGAGGGGCGTCTCTTTGAGCAGAAAAAGTTATCGTAATACATAAAAAGAGTTAAAATTATATTTTATTGCGCCAGGTCGCAACGTAAACATCATATTATGTAAATATAGTTATGCAACAGCTGCTGTGGTTAACCGAGCTGCTTGGCAGTATTATCTGCGAGTAGCTGGCTGCTGCAATATGCAATGATATAGTATCCGAAAGGAAGTAAGCGAGCTTAATGAAAAAAGTTATTATGAGTGGAAACGAGGCGATAGCGCGGGGAGCATATGAGGCCGGGTGCGCTGTGGCCGCAGCATATCCGGGAACTCCAAGCACAGAAATCCTCGAATCGATGTCCGGCTATAAAGAGGACGTCTTTTGTCATTGGGCGTGCAACGAGAAAGTGGCCACAGAGATAGCCTTGGGTGCATCTATTGGTGGTGCTCGGGCTCTCTGTGCCATGAAGCATGTTGGTGTCAATGTAGCCGCAGACCCATTGTTTACGATGGGGTATGCCGGAGTAAACGGCGGTTTGGTCGTTGTAACTGCGGATGATCCGGGTTGTCACAGCTCGCAAAACGAGCAGGATAACAGACTGTATGCGCCACATATGAAGATTGGCATGATGGAACCATCCGACTCGGAAGAATGTCGGGTTTTCACAGCAGCAGCCTTTGAGCTGTCAGAAAGATTTGATGTACCCATGCTCATTCGGGTGGACAACACGAACCTGCCACTCTCAAAGTCTTGTTACTATTGAGGACAGGTCGGACACTCCCGTAAAGAAATATGTGCGGGATCCTGCCAAATACGCCATGGTGCCCGCCAATGCAAGAGGGCGTCACATAGTTCGTGAAAAGTTTATTTCAGAGATGGAGGATTATGCAAACGACTGTCCCTTCAACCGGGTTGAAATGGGAACCAACCACAAAAATCGGCATAATCACCTCCGGTATTTCCTATCAGTATGCCAGAGAGGCATTTGGCGACAGTGCAAGCTATCTAAAGCTCGGGCTTACATTCCCGTATCCGCGAAAGCTGATCCAGGAATTTGCCGAACAGTTTTGAGACGATCTATGTTATTGAGGAAAACGAACCGTACTTAGAGAATGTTGTTAAATCCCTTGGTATAGACTGTATAGGGAAGGACAGGCTTCCCATATGTGGTGAGCTTAACGCACAGATAATTTCGTAGCAGACTGATCGGAGTTACTGAGACAGACACATATAGCACAGATGTAGAGATTCCTACCAGGCCACCGGTATTATGCGCCGGCTGTCCACATCGTGGATTTTTTCCATGGAGTCAACAGAAACTTAAAAAGGATCGTTCCGGTTGGGGATATTGGTTGTTACTCCCTTGGAGTAAGTTCTCCTCTTGATGGGCTTGACTATTTGATCTGTATGGGTGCCGGCCTGTCTTCAACTATTGGTCTTTCTAAAGCCCTTGAACTCCAGGGTGATACGCGAAAGGTTTTGGGTATGCTGGGGGACTCTACGTTTTACCACTCGGGCATAACCTCTCTTATTGACATTGTTGTGACCAACGCAAATGTAATTGCATGCATACTTGACAACTCGATCACAGCAATGACAGGTCATCAAGACAACCCGGGTACAGGTAGAAGCGTTATGGGAGACGTCACACCTGTTATCGACATAGAGACCGTAGTGCGCTCACTTGGATTAGGCGATGACCGTATACGTGTTATCGATCCCCTTGACAGGGACGCAGTTATGGATGCTCTGGAAAGTGGCATAAACACAAAAGGACCCTTTGTCATTATTACAAAGAGCCCATGTGCTTTATTGCGAGAAGTCGTTCGCAGGAATGCAGGTCGTCATTGTGTCGTGGATGAAGACAAATGTAGGGGTTGCAGGCAGTGCATGAAGATATCATGTCCAGCAATCGCCTTTGAAAACAAGAAGGCAAAAATAAGAGTAAGTGCCGGATGTAACGGCTGTGGATTGTGTATGCAGATATGCCCAATCGGTGCAGTAAGCAGAGTGGAGGTGCGGGCATGACAACGAGTATCCTTTTAGCCGGAGTTGGCGGCCAGGGAACCATCCTTATGTCCAAAATACTTTCGGATGGTCTGATACAGTTGGGATATGACGTAAAAATGAGCGAGATCCACGGAATGAGTCAACGCGGTGGAAGTGTTACTACGCAGGTGCGTTTTGGAGAAAAGGTTTATGCTCCTAATATTGGACATGGAGAGGCGGATTATATCGTAGCTTTTGAAAAGTTAGAGGCACTACGGATGCTTCCATTTCTCAAAAAGGACGGCATGATAATCGCCGATTCCCATGAAATTTAT
>JBMNIG010000012.1:0-64067 GCA_050950785.1 Eubacteriales bacterium
TCTACCAGCAAGCAAATCGTACTTACTCAAGTTGACAGGCGAAACAGCAACGACATCAGTTATGACCGGTGTTTTGATCCCAACCACTTTGTTCTTCCAGACATTTTCCCAGCCATGCTCTACACAATCCCATAGGAGCTGCATAAGCCCTTTGTGGTCAGTAGATTGACTTTTGAGCCATTTGAGGAAATCGGGTGGTAGGTTCTGACGGACCGGGGCTGCGTTGAATATTGCCCGTCCGCGATACTCGAGAATGGGAAGATAGTGTTCCAGTTTGTATGTCGGAGTATGGCGCTTGAAGCATCGTTCATGGCTAGCAATAATCTGCCCCTTGTAGTAGATTTCAACTTTTTCTGCATATCCCTTTACGCTGACATTACAACCACAATACTGGACAGGTACTGAGTAATCATTTGTGTCAAATCTCGCTGTAGCGAATGTACTAACTCTTACACTGGAACATTTGGCTGTTTCAAACTCATATCCAGGCAGGACCCTTAGACACTCTCGTTCTTTCTCTAACATCTCTCCTGCAGAGGCAGGCTTTCCTGTAATATGATGACGGAGATATTCCTTACAACGCTGTATAAGCAGTAGATTTAGCTCTTCAAGGCTGTTGATTCTAGGCACAGGCACTAGTATGTTTCGGCGTGACCAGCCTACGAGACCCTCGACTAAACCCTTTTCATGGCCTTCTGCCGGATTGCAGAACAAAGCGTCGAAACCATAATGGGCAGATAATGCTGTATATCCAGCCTGCTTTTTAGCATGTGCCCCAAATCCATCCTTAACAGCAACTTTAGCATTATCAAAGATAACCTTCTCCGGAACACCGCCAAAGAACCGAAATGTCCTTACGAAAGCCTCTAGAAAGCTCTCCTGATTCTGACGGCGATACGCAAATACTATTGGAGCACAACTGGAGCAGAGTCTGGCACAGAATAGATTTACGGTTACTTTTTTACCACGCAAGTATACAGTTGCTTCACCCCAATCGACTTGTAATGCTTCTCCGGGAGAGAACTCCAGAGGAACAAATACCTTCGGTTGGTAAGCTTTCATCTCTCTAACTTTGCGTCTTACAGTCGATTCCCCACCGGTAAATTTCATCTCGGTAACTAAGCGGTCAAATATCCGTTTAGCAGTATGGCTCTGTTTCTTGATGTTTTCATGTTCATCCTCGTCAAGACAGGACTGAATAAACTCTACTACCTCAGTTGTCAATACGGATGTTTCACGTTCAGGGACTTTGCGTTCCCACGGCACAGAACAACCTTCGCAGTATTTTGCTACAGTATTTCGGGAGATATGTAGCTGTCTGGCTATTTCACGTTGACTGATTCCGGATAGAAACATTTGGCGGATCTGTTTGTAATCCTTCACTGTTATAACCACTCCATTCACCTCTGTCTCAGATTAAACTGCGACAAAGTTTATTTCAAGTGGCTCACTTTCGGATGAGCGTTTTCATCCTAAGTGGCTCAGTTTTAGATTAGCATTTATAAGCGAATAAAGGAATTGGAAAAAGAGCTGGTTCGCAAGGAAAAAGCACTAGCAGAGACAGCAGCAATTCTTGTGCTAAGAAAAAAAGCAGAAGCGATTTGGGGGGACCAAGAGGTCGAATGATTAGCGCCCCAGATCGCGCATATGCCATCGAGCTAATTGATGAAGCGGTCAATAGTGGAGCAAGACTACACATAGCTTGCGAGGAACTGAGTCTCAATGTGCGCACATATTATCGTTGGGTTAAGTTAGCTCGAGATAATGGTAATGTTGGGGATCTTCGGCCCACTGCTAAACGCCCAGAACCCGCAAATAAATTATCTGATGAAGAGCGCACAAAAATCATTCAAACTGTGAACAAACCTGAGTATGCTAGTATGCCACCGAGTCAAATAGTTCCATCTCTAGCTGACAAGGGCGTATACCTTGCATCTGAGTCTACGTTCTATAGAGTCCTTCGTGAGCACAACATGCAACATCATCGGGGACATGCTTCAGATAGGAATCCACGACCACTCTCAACCCATTGCGCCACAGCGCCAAATCAAGTTTGGACTTGGGATATTACGTACTTATCAGGTCCAATCAAGGGAACATATTTCTACTTGTACATGATTTCTGATCTATTTGACCGCAGTATTGTTGGATGGGAAGTATGGCCAGAACAGTCAGCTAAGAACTCTAGTGACCTAATAAAAAGAACAATAATTGCACAAGGAATCAAGCCACCACTGAAAGCACCGCTAGTACTTCACTCAGACAACGGAAGTCCAATGAAGGGTGCAACCATGCTTGAAACCTTATATAAACTAGGCCTAACACCTTCGAACAGTAGGCCAAGAGTCAGCAACGACAATCCATATGTCGAGAGCCTTTTTAAGACAATTAAATATCACTGCTCATATCCGGCAAGTGGCTTCAAGTCAATCGGGGATGCGCGTGATTGGTGTAGCCGTTTTGTAAAGTGGTATAACAATGAGCATCACCACAGCGGATTGAAGTTCTTAACACCTGCACAACGCAGGAGTCCGTTCTGGAGAGAGCATCTAGCCAATCGCAAGAAAGTATATGAAGAGGCAAAGAAACGTCACCCAGAGCGTTGGAATGGACGAGACACTCGTGACTGGACACTTCCAGCGAAGGTGTGGTTAAATCCTGAAAAGGATAAGCTTGACAAGAGTTTGGTGGAAAACACACAGTGTTCAGCGTGAATTTATACCAAGTGCAAGGCATAAATTATTTTGAGAATTTACTGACATCTTCCTTGACAAACACCGGAATAGAGCACAGTTAGTGCACGGGAGTTGAAATCCCTCATAAGGGAAATGAGGGATTTCAAAAGATCATTTTCTAGGCTTAGATTTTAGTAGGAGATAGCTATGCAATTTAAAAAATATTTCATTATCCCCATATCTATTTTGTTGCTATTTAAGTTATGTGGATGCTGCAATTCTAATGCTCAATTACCGAATCCGTCACAATCAAGCAATGAAGATATTACTAGAGCAATTACCTCACCGCAGCCGTCTTTAGATAGCAATTGCGAAGCAGATCAAACTGGTGTTGATCTTAATCTTGATAAGGGAGCGACTTATTGGGATGGTTTCCCCTATCCAAAAGATACTGAGCATAAATATTTGCATGGGGATGGAATGATCCTGCTTCCAAAAGAGCAAGCACTGGAAGACTATGATGCAATGTGGACTATTTTAGAAGAAAATTGCCCTGTATTATCGGAGTTAAGAAAAATGGATTTTGTAGATATAGATGAGATAAAGGAGAAGTATAGAGATAAGATACATAGCTATAGAGAAGACGGTACGATTGTTCAGTCTGCCTTTTATAGTGTAGTAAGAGATTGTCTGGGTAAATTACAAGGCGCTGGTCACATAAGTGTTGTAACACCCAATTTGTACAGATTATATACAATTACAAGTGAGGTTATATATGAGGATTATAAAAAAGGACTATATAGTGAGAATGTATACAGTCAGCAGAAGAGGATTGACTCCATTCTTCACCATCCAAGTGTTGAAGACTTTTACAAACGTTCTGAGTCTTTTGAATTGGTCAGTGCAAGTCAGTCAATGCCTGCTGAAGAAGCCCAGCGCGAAGATGTTATCAATTATATAGCTACTAAAACAATTGAAGAAGTTCCTTACGTTCAGATAAAGACATTTCATGCGTCATCATTTGAAGGTGATAATATGATTATCAATATTTTGCAGAATTTCTTTGAAGAAAACAAAGATGCAGCAAACATTATTATTGACATTCGAGGAAATGGAGGAGGTAGTGATCATATTTGGATCGAAGGCATTTTGAATCCATTGTTAAATGAAGAGGTATCGGTTGAATATGCCGTCAGAGTAAAAGCTGGAGATTACAATAAATTTATATGGGATGATAAAGAAACACCTTATTTTTCAAGTAATCAAACAACCTTAGATGCGCTTAAGAAGAAAATCCCCAATGTTGATGCGTACGATTTTACTTCCTTGGATCAGTTTTATATCTATTTAAAAGAATTCATGCCATCAGAGAATATAGTTAATTATACGGGGAAAGTATGGGTGATTGTTGATAAACACGTTTATTCTTCATCTGATTCATTTGCGGCATTTTGTAAAAAAACAGGATTTGCAACCCTAGTAGGGACACAAACAGGCGGAAATGGATTGGGAACAATCCCTCTTGTAGCTCCATTGCCCAATAGTGGCTTACTTATTAGATATGAATGTTCATCTGGGTATAATGACGATGGTAGTTGCAACGCAATAGTTGGGACCACTCCAGATATTGAAATTGAGCCAAATCAAGATGCATTAGGCGTATGTTTGGATATTATTTTCAACCCTTGATATTGCTCTAAAATCAAAAAATGTTCATCCCGTTTATACTTGTTGGTGCTTATCTTTAAGAAGTGGGCGGGAATATTAACTTGGGATACACTGTAATTCATATTGTGGTGGGCGTAGTAGCGCTGTTGCGGTTGGGTTTGCTGTTTTTAAGGTTATCAAGCGCAGAAAACAGGATAGCTAAAGGCTTCATCTGGAAATTTGAGGAAGGAACATAACCATGATTTCAAGGGTACAAAAGCTAGTTGTAATCACACTATTAATAGCCATTTTTGTTTTCGTGCTCTGTACGATGTGTGCTTCCGCTTCAGCTACATCTGATAGCATCACTATTTTTGTTCCTAACTCATCAAAGTGGTTAACAGAAACTGTTGAAGCGTTTTCACATAATACTGGGATTCGCGTTATTATTGAGACAGCCAATATGCGCTATGAAGATTATAGTGCAGCACTTCCTAAGTTGATGCGAAATTCCGGTTATGATTTACTGTTGAGTATGGTGCAACCTATTGAGACAAACTACAATCATAAAAATCTCGTCAATTTGCGTGAGGTCATAGAGAATGACCCGAGTTTTGATATTGATGCCTATTTTACCAATGTGCTGGATAGCTATAGCGCAATTGATGGTGACTCCATCTACACTATACCAATTTCATTCAATTTCAGTTTACTTGTTGCAAGCGAAACAGCGGCGGAAACTCTCGGGTACACACTTCCAGATAGTATACCGTCGAGACAGGCTTTCACCGTACTATGCGAAGAAATGGAAATATCTGATGAGGTATATATTTTGAGCGATGCAGATTTGTCGCCAGATGATAAATCAGGTGGAGTATCCAAAACAGGTTGGGTGGCAACCGACTTTATGATGGAGGCTCTCTCTCTTATCACTGTTGACGAATCTCCACGATTTGAAGATAAAGACCGGTGGAAGTCTCTATTTTTGGATTATTTCGACTATTACACTTATAGTTTTAAATCTGCGCAAGCACAAAACATGCAAAACCTCATAAAACCTTTAGATTTGCTTACGAGCGGCAAGCTATTGTTTTGCCCTGTTGAATTTGATGAGGTCTTTAATCCAAGGCTTAAAGACGGCTATAGACTATACGAATTTCCTTATTCTGATGCGGAGCTGAGAGGTACATATCACTCGGTAAAGGGGCTTTCAATTGTTAAGAACGGAAACGAGAAAGCGGCATGGGAGTTCATAAAGTACATTTTATCTTACGATGTACAGAGCCAGCTGCTTGATAGTTGTCCTATTCTTCGTGAGGCAGCGAGGGAACGGATAGAAAGTATCCAGGTGGGGAATGTTGATCTGTTTGAACTAAGTGAGAATTGTAGCTCACCATCATATATCAGTCCTTCTGGTGGCGGCTATTTGCAGTCAAACACTATATACACCTATATGCAGGAAGCCTCATACATAATCAGGTACGCACTTACTGGAATCATGGATAAATACAATTTTGATTCAACTGAAATTTCCTACAGTGCACAAGCAAAAATCATTGAGAATTTTCGAAGTGCCTCACCTCATATAAGGAGCAAGGTATCTTTTTTCTTATATTTAATCCCGTTACTACTTGTTATAGCGGCAGCAATAATTCTTGGTATCGTAGCCCGTCATAGTAAAGAGCATAAACGGTTAAAGAGCTTTTTTTCAGGTAAGCCACTAGTGAAAATATCAGGGCATAAGGCCAGTAAGGCCAAGTTTAAATGGCTTGCAATCCTCTGTTATGTACTGGCACTTGGGCTTATCACTTGCTGCTTTGCATTTGATGAAAAATCAGCACTCTTTTATCCGATTACGTCTTTTGCTCTAGCTATACATATGATCGCACTTAGTATCTTTCTACTGTTTTATGGAAAACACTTTGAAATTCAAATATTTGATGGGCACTACCTCGTTTTACAGGGAATCAAGGCTTATTTCTTTACCCAGAATGACATAGAAAGGGTTGAGTGGAGTCTTAGTGTCAATGTAAGTGGTTGCAAACTTATTATTAATGGTCCAAGAGTGATACATCTGAGGTATTTACATTTTCAAGATCTTGATCGACTAAAGGCATACGTCAGCACAAAAGATATTATTTAAGATTAAGATTTGAAAGGGTTGAAAGTGTACGCATAGTTCTCTTTGAAGCGTGCTCTGTATTCAAGAAGGACTCTATAGAACGTAGACATGGGATACGTCAAAATGTCCTTGGTTTTGGATATATGGTGCGATGTATGGCGACCTGTTCTTTTATTCATATTGGCCTATGTTTTATGCCTCTCATTTTTGTGTTTATGTTCCGTGATATTGCCAAATCCATGAGCATATACTTTTTATTTAATGTTCTCTTTTTGAGCAACAAGAGGATTGTAGGTATAAACATCATGGAACCTTACCTTAGTAGCGCTCTTTGGTCAAAAGTCTTGTCTGTGGAAGCGCTTTTATCTATGTTTTTAATGACTATGACAATAGTCGTTGTTTCGTGGTTGGGCTCTGTTATCCTGCTTAAAAGGGCAGAGTTAAAGTGAGGTGGGAATTATTAAGCACCTGAGATACGAAGCGTACGAAGTGTTGCGGAACTCTTTGCTTTGGCTGCTTGCACTGGCTTTTATCATTGTTTGTGTTGGTTAAATCAGCCAGATAAAGGCTCTATCTAGTAATTTTAGGAAAAAATATAAAGACAGCGTCAAAACTTCTGTACTTATACTTTCCTAGGAGGTTCTGGAGCTCCTTTGCATATGAAACCGCTCAAAAAGAAAATTCTCTTTACAGTTGGGATGAAGGGAAATGTAAGAGCATATTAAATCATATGTTCGGTTATCTGCATCACATACTGCGATTCGCATTTTATCACCTCCAATATGTCGTTCGTGGAAGGTTGTATGTCGTTCGTGGAAGGTTGTATGTTGTTTAGGGAATGTTACATGTTGTTTATCCCACAACGCTTGAAATATCCAGAATATATGATAGATTATAGACAGAAACAACAAAAGGGTAATGCAAAAACCAATTGATTTTTGCATTACCTAGATATTCGGTGTTTGTCAAAGATTGATTTAAAATGTTGCAAGTATTACTTGGAAACCAGCAACCGCATTAGTGGAGTTATACAATAAGAGGTTAATGATATGAAACGTCAACTTCGAAGTATCATCGTATATGGGATCATAATCGTGATTTTCATCCTGGCTATTATTGGCACGTTGGTATTGGATGGTAACGGAGCTCAATCACTCATTTTTTCAGCAAGAGACCCACAACACCCAGGAATTTATAGTGTCGAAGTAAAAGGGAAGCGAATATTGAAGGTGGAACTGCTCCAATCTGGATCATTTATTAGTTGTGCGCAATACGGAGCCCAGGTTTATACCTTGAGATATGAAGAAAAAAACAACACAACTGATTTAATAGATGCAGGCAATCAAATAAATACGGTTTTCACACGAGTTAATAAAAAGAGCAAGGAACAACAAGTAATCCTTAGAGAACAATCGAATGAACATAATGCATATATTGGTTACCTTTATGCTGATAACAAATACTTGTACTTCTTAGAGGGTAAAGAATTCTATGTGTGTAGAATGTCAATTGAAGGAGGAGAGATAGAGAAACTAGAGATTGGTGCTGTTCCTTTTCCAGGTGATCCGAGGATATCAATTAAGAATGGCTATATTTTTACATCATATATAGACAGTATGAAAACCCCGACCTTATACGCAATGAATTTAAAGACTTTACAAATTGATAAGATACTTTTACCAGAGTTGCCCTTCTATTCGGAGAATCACAGGTCAGTTCGTGTGACACCTGACGGGGATACCTTTTACTATACATGTATCGACGATAAAGGCAAAGTGGTCCTTTACCAATTCTCGTTCTTTAGAGTAAATGATTTTATCAAAGTCATTCTTTGCAATGCGCAAAAGGACCAAAACTTAAGTGAAATCCTTTGCGCTATAGATGGGGGATTGTTTTTTGTTGATGAAGATAGGATCCTTTCAATATATCGTGAAGGTAAGATCTATCAAATACTTGATCTAAACAACATATCATCAGAGGATTATGTTAGTGTATATGGAGAGGGTGATTACTATGTAATTCAATATCCACAATTTTTGGATGCCAATGAAACCATGGCCTATTTGTTGTATAAGTATGATAATAAAGGAGGTGAAAAGCTCGGTTATTTTTTGCTCAAATAAGCTAACCCATTGTAAAAAAGAAAGGAAAATTTTATATGAAAAGAATTATTTGCGTCTTGTTTGCTTTTATTATTGTTTCTAAATTGCAAGATTAAATGCAACAAATACGATTATCCAACATGTGTAAGATTAAGCGACCATTTTTAGTTCGTCCTGGAACACCTCACTCGGCGAGCGATAGCCTAATATTTTTCTGGGAAGCGTATTACACCATGCTTCCACTTGGGCAATAAGTGTCTCGTCGATATCATCTATACATCTGCCCTTAGGGATGAACCTTCGAATGAGACCGTTGTGACGCTCATTCGTTCCCCTTTCACTGGACGTGTAAGGATGCGTGTAGTACACCGCTTGATCAGAATTGAGCGCAAGACTCAACTCACTAAATTCACCACCATTGTCAGATGTGATGGTCTTAAAGACCTCAGAGAACATAGCGCCATACGTTTGCTTGAGCGTCAGAATCGCTTGGTTCACACAATCTGCTGTCTTTTGATGGATCTTTAAAATATGTTCGTGACGTGTTTTCCGTTCGGTTAGCGTGAGAAGGACAGATCCCTTCGAGCGAGAACCTAAAACCGTGTCTATTTCCCAGTGGCCGAACTCCTCACGATCATCAATATGTGCTGGGCGCTGATCAATACTCATTCCAAGAACCTTTTTACGCTGCCGTGTCCGTTTCTTCTTTGTATTTCGTGTTACCTTCAAAGGAAGATCGATATTCTTAACGGCTAGCAACCCGAGATCGATATAGTGATACAGTGTTTTCGTACAGACCATTGCATTCCCAAAGAGCTTCTTCGCCTTCACGTAGCCGCATATGGCGTCTGGAGACCAATGATTCTCCTTCATTTTCGCAACTGCGAACTGGATGAATTCAGAAACTTGAAGTAGCTTGTACTTAGCACCACAACGAGAACGATTAGACTCGTAAACACGTTGCCCTACATCGGCGAAGTAAACCTGATGTTCGATTAGATCGGAACGTCTTTGTACGACGCTTCCACGTTTAAGCTCCCGCGATATGGTTGATTTGTGACATCCAACCTCGTCTGCAATTGCTTGGAGCGTCTTTCCTTGCTTACGTAGCGCTTGAATTTGTCCTCGGTCAAATTCAGTTAGGTGTGTAAAGGATCGTTTCTCTGTGTTATGATGGGGGTGAGCCATTGGTATCCCTCCTGTTGGATTGGTTTGGTAGACCTAATCCTTACATCGGGATTACCGTGGCTTTTCTTTATGCTTGCTTGTTGCATTTCATTTTACAATGAACCTTTTATTATTGTTTTTCAGACCACTGCTTATGCTCTTGACAGTAACACAACAAACTACTATCAGTACGAAAACAATGTTATGAGTTCTCAGGCTATTATCGACAGATTCCAGAAGTATTATGAAGGCGAATACCCTGAGGTCAATATATGCTATTACCCTGATTATTTTGGAGGATTTCAATTCTTGAAGGATGGTAAAATATTAATGTACATTTCTGACGATTCTGATGAAGTTAAGAATGAAGTGTATAAGATATGTGCATCTAAGGATATTTCGTTTGAAAAGGTAAACTATTCATTCCGCTTTTTGTTTGACACATTTAAAGTGCTGAAACAACGGTATGTTGACTTTAATTACAAGTTCATATCCTTTGACTTGTCGGCAAATTCAATAAATATGTATATCGATGAATTCAGTAGTGAATTAACTTGTACTAATTCTATATTGGTAAACGAACACCTATCTGGAGTGGTCAAGGTATTGCCGTTTATCAATGTTGAGAATGTGCTAGCTACATCAAATTATCCGAATGATGATGTAGATGATGTATATAAAACTCCACAAAAGTTATTAAATTCTACTGAATTAGGCGACACATATACGGCGTCACCAACTGTCATACTTCCTGCTGGCCCCGGGAATGATGGTGGATCAACTTATGGTACAATTGGGTTTTGCGCACTCGACGCAAACACTGGAGCTAAGCTGCTAATAACACATGGACATAATCTAGTTAATAATACCAATTACTATTACGGAAGTAGTTATGTAGGAAAGATAAATGTGATTTGGACTTCCGATCCATGTGATCTATCTATTATTGAACTCAATGAAGGCGTAGGAATATCGAATAGACTCTATTCGACAACAAACTATATAAGATCTAACTTTAGTACCCACGCTTCGTTGTTAAGTGTAGCCAACAACTCGGGATTTTACTTCCGTGGACAATCAACAGGTGAAAGTTCTTCGGGTACACTTGGCTACTTCTACGATGGAAGTAGGTATTACATGACCGTGTCTGGAATTTCAAGCATCGAAGGTGATAGTGGGGCTCCAGTCTATACGAAAACCTCATCAACGTCATTTAAACTTGCGGGAATACAAGTGGGAAATGGAATGGTTGGTATTAGATGTACATCACTTCCAGAGATTAAGAGTCGCTGGCCACTCTACGTGTATCAAAATGATACAGTTTATTATTGATTATAACGCATATAAGACAATAAGCATTTTACGTCAAAGAGATCACTAAGAGGTGACAAAGGCAGGCTTTTTATTGTAGTTATATCGACTTTTTAACAAAAATGTATTTTTACACAATTACTGTCAACTATATTCGCTTTTGATGGATAGCAAAAGTAAGGATCTATGTCAATCGATGAGGGGGAGCAGTATCCGGTAGGTAACATTGCTTGCTTATCGGATCTTGTTTCGCCCAATAACCTTTGAATCATTATGTGAAGAATCCGTGGTGTGCGTGGGTGCGGATAAAAGCAAGCACTCAAAAACAGGGCGCACGATATGAACGTAAGAATTATGAGATAAATCCCTCGTTAAATAATGGGGGAACCCCCCTGTGTTAGGATAGTTGTCAGTAGGCTCTCAATGTAATATAGTAAGTACAAAAGAGAGCAGGAGGCAACTCACAATGAGGTACAGCGCAGAAGTAAAGGCCGAGGTATTAAAAAGGATTTTACCTCCCAATAATGAATCCGTCAGGAGCGTATCAAAAAGTGTCGGCATCACAGAGTTGACATTGAGAAGGTGGCGTGATCAAGCACTTGCAGAGTCAAATAGCCCTAGAGTTCCAGGAAGTAATCCTGAGAAATGGAGTTCTTCAGATAAGTTCCAAGTTGTATTAGAAACAGCTGGAATGAATGAGGTTGAGCGAGCTGCGTATTGCCGCGAAAAAGGATTGTATGTTGAACAGGTAGAGTTGTGGAGAGAAGTTTGTCAACAGGCAAACAGCTTCAACACCCGTGAAACAAAGGAACTTAGTAGTGAGCTTAAGAGTCAGCAAAAGCGAATAAAGGAATTGGAAAAAGAGCTGGTTCGCAAGGAAAAAGCACTAGCAGAGACAGCAGCAATTCTTGTGCTAAGAAAAAAAGCAGAAGCGATTTGGGGGGACCAAGAGGTCGAATGATTAGCGCCTGCTCATATCCGACAAGTGGCTTCAAGTCAATCGGAGATGCGCGTGATTGGTGTAGCCGTTTTGTAAAGTGGTATAACAATGAGCATCACCACAGCGGATTGAAGTTCTTAACACCTGCACAACGCAGGAGTCCGTTCTGGAGAGAGCATCTAGCCAATCGCAAGAAAGTATATGAAGAGGCAAAGAAACGTCACCCAGAGCGTTGGAATGGACGAGACACTCGTGACTGGACACTTCCAGCGAAGGTGTGGTTAAATCCTGAAAAGGATAAGCTTGACAAGAGTTTGGTGGAAAACACACAGTGTTCAGCGTGAATTTATACCAAGTGCAAGGCATAAATTATTTTGAGAATTTACTGACATCTTCCTTGACAAACACCGCAACCCCTCTATCTATTTTTTATTTACTTATTTTCAGTATAGTCTATTAGGCTATAACAATCAAATCAATTGGCTATTAATTTTTGCTTTACGATTATTCTATATCACCTTCTGGTTTGTAGGATGGACTATAATCGGAATGGCTTCGGGTACATCCGAAGCCATTCCTGTTATGCAAGACCACAACCTATACATACAACAACCACATTTTATTCTATAGAGCTATGACATTTTTCTCTGACAATTTCAACAAACTCATCTAACTTCATTCCAGCATAATTCTCCTCATCACCACCAATAGAAGCAGGAATGATATACCCATCTTCAGTAATATAGTAAGTCCAAAGTGTACCTCCATACACTTTATCAGGATACTGGGAGTCTAAAAAGAACATTAGCAGTTTCATGCCTGTTACTGCTTTAAGTTCCCACGCTTGTGTTAACGCACCATAAATGACGGTTAACTCAGATGCATCTATCATTGTTTTATTATATACATAGTCGATTACCTTCACAGTATATGGTTTATAGGCAATGTTTTCAATCGATAATCCATCCTTTCGCCACTGTTCCATCTCATCTAAGTTTTCATCGCCCCACAACTCTTCCCATGAGACCTCAAAAGATTTTCCCTCCTCCATACCTACTGCTACTTCGACGACTGCACAGAAATCCATATTCCTTATACGATCATCCAACGCAGGGTAACCCCAATCAAATGAAGCAGGGTTGAACTGATAGGTTTCATACAAATCCTTGTATTTTTCATAGATCTCTAGTCTATCCGCTGGGCTATTCGTATCTTCATTTTTGTGTTGACGCAAGCCAAAAGTTAACACAGTTACTGTTACTAACGTGACGACTAGCGATAACAATAATGCCTTTCTATTCATTGTTTCCACATCCCTTTCTTTAGTATTTTGAAGTGATGTCGTTAATGTCATGGCTTGTCGGTAACGATGCCACATTACCTCCAATTAGACCCTGGTGCATGATACTTGAGACATTTGCTATAGTAACGTTAACAAACCCAGAATATTGTATTAATTGCTTGTCATAGGGATGTCCCAATGTTAAAGCATGCCCTAACTCATGGATAACATGCTTTTGCGTCTGTGAGTTGTTACTAAAAGTTTGAAGTGGGCTAAATAATATTTGCGCCCAACTTATTAATTTCGTCGATGAAAATGCTGTGTAATGAGGTTCTCCAACATCAAAGATCCTATTATCCGCCGTATCCCATAGGAGGGTTGTTGCTATTGTATCTGATGCGTATGCACCAAGCAATCCATTCCAAACACCAGTTGATGGAACTTGGAAAAAAACATTTGCTGAACTAACAGGAGATGGAATGGCATATACTTTCGAAGGGACAGCGAGCATCCACCTGTCGTAGGCATTAGCAATTGCTCCTCTAAGGCCAGGATGTGTTGCTATGGGGATATAAGTGTCATAATGTATCTGCAAATTAGCTTTCCCACTATAAAAGTTATTCCATTTCAGTTCAATATCGCTCAATGAATAATTTCCTGGTGATCCGCTCACCCACCAAGCCATTTCGTGTCCATATGTTGAAATAGGAATAATTAAAGTGCCGATTAGCAAAGTCACTAGCATAATAGCTATGGTTTTCTTCATTTAGCTTTCACCCTTTCTTCGTTATCCTGCGTATACTTCGTAATAACCAGTTACAGTCTCACCAACTCCGTATCGGTACACTGTTGCTGTGATGGTCAGCCTATATGTATATCCAGTAGTTACATAATAGGTGCCATCAAAGAGTAGCAAATCTCCAGTTGTCGAGAGACCACTCCATGTCTTCACAGGTGTAAGGCTACCGTTTGCGTTCTTTCGCGCTAGAACAACTGTAGCAGTTATTTGCGAGGTTTCTGATTTACCAAGGACATATGCGCCGCAGACTCCTCTTCCTCCATCGAACGAAAGATCAACTGATACCAAATCAGTATTTGTCCAAAGTATTCCGATCGAGGTATCTAGTTCTTGGTTAATCCCCTCTCCAGCATATGCTACTCCGCCCATGGAAAAACAAAGCACAATGGCTAGAATCAAGGAAATCCCTTTCTTCATTCCTGAAATCATATACATTTCTACCTCCTTCAATATTTCGAGACATATTTGCGTCTCTACTATATATAACAAATCAAGAGGTGCTTTTGTGACAGGTGTTTTTAAATGAATTTTTATTTTTTTACACTTTCTCCGATTTTAATGAGTTCTTCAGACTCAACTGACGATGATATTTGGAAAGTATACCCGTCATATTGCCAAATAAGTATATTCCTTTCATTTTCATCTGTTGGTTCAAACAAAAATGCTTTTATCCCGCTGAGGTCAAGTTCCTTGTATTTAGCGTTTTCGCTGTCAACAAAAATAGTACCAGCACCAGAGGGCTTTTGATCAAATATAATTCGAGTACCGTCTTTATCTGAATATATGATCATGAATGTGTTCCCAAATCTATTTGTAGATTGTTCTATATACCCTTCTGGCAAGTAGGAAGGAGCATATGGTGTCTCACTTGATTTTTCTGAATCCTCGAATCGGATTTCTGTATATTCCTCGTGCCACTCTATGATAGCATTAAAAATAGCAATTCGTGTTGCCTCAACACTCAGCAATACAGCTAAAAAAAGTGTAAAAACCACCGCTATACTAGCAGCAACCTTGCCACACTTTTTTACCGCCTTCTTTATTTTGTTCTTCCTGTAACCATTCTTTATGATGGTCCGTATTTTCCTATCAATGATATCAGAGGGATGGTACATTGAGTTAAGTTCCTCAACAGATGGTAGTGCATCCATCTCTCTTTGAAAGGCTTCTTGTGCTGCAACTAGAAGCAAGGCATCAAAAATAGCTTCATTTCTATCTCTATTAGTCATAATACCAACCCTCTCTTCAGCTCAGCTCTTAGAGCTTCTCTAGCTCTACTAAGTCTTGTTCTCGCATTATCATCTGATATACCCCCCTGTGTTAGGATAGTTGTCAGTAGGCTCTCAATGTAATATAGTAAGTACAAAAGAGAGCAGGAGGCAACTCACAATGAGGTACAGCGCAGAAGTAAAGGCCGAGGTATTAAAAAGGATTTTACCTCCCAATAATGAATCCGTCAGGAGCGTATCAAAAAGTGTCGGCATCACAGAGTTGACATTGAGAAGGTGGCGTGATCAAGCACTTGCAGAGTCAAATAGCCCTAGAGTTCCAGGAAGTAATCCTGAGAAATGGAGTTCTTCAGATAAGTTCCAAGTTGTATTAGAAACAGCTGGAATGAATGAGGTTGAGCGAGCTGCGTATTGCCGCGAAAAAGGATTGTATGTTGAACAGGTAGAGTTGTGGAGAGAAGTTTGTCAACAGGCAAACAGCTTCAACACCCGTGAAACAAAGGAACTTAGTAGTGAGCTTAAGAGTCAGCAAAAGCGAATAAAGGAATTGGAAAAAGAGCTGGTTCGCAAGGAAAAAGCACTAGCAGAGACAGCAGCAATTCTTGTGCTAAGAAAAAAAGCAGAAGCGATTTGGGGGGACCAAGAGGTCGAATGATTAGCGCCTGCTCATATCCGACAAGTGGCTTCAAGTCAATCGGAGATGCGCGTGATTGGTGTAGCCGTTTTGTAAAGTGGTATAACAATGAGCATCACCACAGCGGATTGAAGTTCTTAACACCTGCACAACGCAGGAGTCCGTTCTGGAGAGAGCATCTAGCCAATCGCAAGAAAGTATATGAAGAGGCAAAGAAACGTCACCCAGAGCGTTGGAATGGACGAGACACTCGTGACTGGACACTTCCAGCGAAGGTGTGGTTAAATCCTGAAAAGGATAAGCTTGACAAGAGTTTGGTGGAAAACACACAGTGTTCAGCGTGAATTTATACCAAGTGCAAGGCATAAATTATTTTGAGAATTTACTGACATCTTCCTTGACAAACACCGTATTCTGACCTATCTTCAACTTTGATATAAATCGGAGGTAGTCCAGCCCTTACAAGCTGAACGTTCATAAATGCCCTGGCTGTCCTACCATTGCCATCAGAAAAAGCATGTATTAAAGTCAACTTATGATGGGTACGGATTATATGCTTAAATCTCTGTCTGGTAATGGGCCTGTTTGCATTTATACCGATAACAGGAATATCATCTTCAGAAGATGCAGGAACATACACGCCCTCAAGTTTACGAAAGTTAGACAACCTAAATAATATCCCTTCATCCTGTAAAAAATAAAAGGATCTATGGGATATTCTATTTTCTTATTTCTGAAGTGCTCTGCCAAATAATCTGCAGCCATCTTTTCAGGATCTTTGTATTTTGATGCCACTGCTGCAAAACTCATTATCTGCTCCTTCATCTGCTGTTTAAATCGAATCAAATTCAAAATCTCTGTCTGATCTGTTTCATCCAGCTCCTCGAAGCTGCGCGCGAATATTGTTGCTGGCTGACTTAATTCCTCCCCATGAAGAATCATATCCGCGGAATGAAATCGTTCTGCTGATTGAGGACAACGGGATTTGCTTTCATCAAAACTATACTGATGCTATAAATTGTCGGCAATATTACTCACCGTATATTGCATCTCACCGGCCTATTAATATCAATTCAGAAAGTTCTCATACAGTTCAAGCGCTTCGGCTTGAGCTTTCTCACGTACAGTATCTATTTCCTTGAAATTGCCAAGCAAAACATCTACTACTTTTCCGTCGATGGCGTTGTTTGAAACCATATCCGTTAGCACTTGCTTTACCTCGGCGAATTCCATGCCCTTTCTATAGGGTCGATCCTCCGTTATGGCAGTAAAAATATCAGCAACTGCCATTATACGTGATCCCAATGACAGGCTATCACCTGCAATGTGAAAGGGGTAGCCTGTTCCGTCTATTTTTTCGTGATGGTAAGAGGCCCATGTCGTTATTGTTTGGAGTTGTTTTACAGGCTCAAGCATGTGATAAGTGTAATAAGTGTGGGAACGAATTGTGTTGTATTCATCTTCGGTCAGTTTGTCTGACTTCTCTAATATATCGCTGTTGATTGCTATCTTTCCTAAATCATGTAAATAGCCCGCAATGAGCATCATTTTACATTCGTATGGTGAAAACCCCATTATGCGGGCGAGTCTCTCTGCCGTTTTGGCTACTCCGGCTGAATGAAGGGCAGTGGATCTGCTTCTGAAGTCAATTATGTGTGAGAATATATACGCAAGATCAACGATATCGTCGATTTCGGAAGTATGAATATCAAAAAGTCCGGGATTCGAAATCATTTTTATCGGCTCGCTTGAAACCAGGTCCAACCATATGTACTCTTTTGAGCCAAGCTCACACAGCGCATCAACCAAGTTTGGCTCAAACTTTAGGCCAACCTGTTTTCTGATTACTGACAGCAACTTAGGTAGTTGCATGATTATATTTTGATCAGGTCGGATCAATGCACATGTGCAATCAACCAAGTGGATTAAATGACTCGCAAGATATACATCTTCACCATTAAAGGTTCGCCCTTCTCCATAGTTCCACGGAAGATGATGATACTTGATAATATTTGCCGGTCCCTGCAGCGGCTTAAAGTCTTGTATCAGTTTTGCTCCCCTAAATCCATGATTGTTTACATTTACAGGCTCTGCCTCGATAAGCTCGAGCTTTTCCGCTGTTGAAAGCGCACCTATATCATGAAGTAGTCCCGCAAGATAGACATCCCTCTGCTGCTCAATCGGAAGGTCGATCTGCTCCGCCAAACGATATGAAAGGTATGCAACCTGTTGGTGGTGATTTGAGAGCCTGGGAGATACAAGGTCTTGAGCTTTTGATATGCTCTCCAATAAATCGTGTATATTGATCTGAAATTTTTCCATGTGTGAAAACTTACCCTTCCTTAAATAGCTTGTGCAAACTAAGCATCGCCGTTATTTTTTCCTGATATAATGCCGAGTCGGTCCTTTTGAAAACAACATCTTATGTATCAGCATGATTAGCGCAGGCCAACAACATCCCTTTTATGAATCATTGTGCACATTTATATCACTTTTGAGAATGTTTTACTATATTGTGTCGTTATTAGTATTTTGTGGCCACAGTATATTATATTATGATCAATAATAATTATCAATATTAGGTTCGAGTGGTTTAAGTCAAGTCCAAATTAGTGTGTAAATTACCTCGGTCATCAAACGGTAGCTAATGAGACAATAGCCTAAGCGTTTATGCCGCGAAAGCTGTTGACGATGAGTACATGGCATGTTAGGCTGTTGGCCGGGCATCACCATACTAGCGCAAGACTTCTCCTCAAAGATAAGGGGGATGGCCCTGATGCCTGAAAACATGCCATGGGAGGCTCATTGTCAACAGACCGTGGAATAAATGCGTCTTCTATGCAGCAGTGCTAGACTTTGATTCCTTATCCTGCACTTGATAGTACAGCTGCATATCAAGGTATTTACGACCGGTCTGCCATTTCTCATGCTGCTCTATTAATAGAGCCCCCATGAGCCGGATGACGGATGCAGCATTGGGAAAGATTCTAATGACTCGCTCTCGACGACGAATTTCCTCATTCAACCTTTCCACACCGTTTGTAGTACGAAGCCGTTTCCGATACTTCAGGGGCAACGCAAGAACAGCAGTAATATCATCAAATGCTTCATCCAGGAGAGCTGTGGCTTTTGGTGCTTTGACTTCATATGTTTGGATAATGTGGTCTCTGATTTTACGAGCACTCTCAAGGTCAACAGCCTCATAAAGCTGGCGCAGCTCTTCCTTAATTTCCGTCTGTAATGCTTTAGGCGTATGATCCAGTATGTTCCTGGAAAAATGGGTTTGACAACGCTGCCAGCTAGCACCTTGAAAATGCTTTCTAACAGCATTAACCAGCCCTTTATGGTCATCAGAGGTAACCAGGCGAACATCCTTTAGCCCACGATCCTTGAGTGAAGAAAAGAACTCACCCCAACTGCTTTCTGATTCGCTGTTGGCTAATTGAAACCCGATGATTTCACGATAGCCATCTTCGTTAACGGCAATGGCGATCAGCATACCTCTTGACTGTACACGTCCATTTTCCCGCACCTTTACATAGATGGCATCCACCATGAGAAAGGGATAATGGCTTTGCAGAGGCCTTGTACGGAATGCTTCTACTATTGGATCTAAGTTCTTACAAAGTTCTGAGATGGTCGATTTTGAAAACTTTTTTCCACATAGCTCTTCAGTAATTAGCTCAACCTTTCGAGTGGAAACACCATTGATGACCATCTCCATCATAGCCAGCACCAACGCTTGTTCACTGCGCTGGTATCGGGCAAAAAGCTCTGTAGAGAACTGTCCATTGCGATGCCTGGGAACCCGTAATGTGAGTGTGCCAACTCGCGTAGTCATTTGTCTATCTCGAAACCCATTGCGGTATGCGGCTCTTTCTTCAGTGCGCTCATAGGGTTCAGCACCTATTTGCTCTGTAGATTGAGCTAAAAGTATCTGGTTGAAGATTTCCTCCAACAATTTGGAGAATGCTTCATCCCTACCATTTGATAAAAATAATCCGTGCAAAAGTTCTTCGGTTATAGTAATATTAAACTGAGCCATGGTTCATCCTCCTCGGTTTGGTATTTGTTTAGCAACTATATTTTACCGAGGTATGAGCTTTGGCTCAACTCCTTTTTACACCATTATATAGACTTAATCAGTGGTTTACCTTTCTATATAATTCCTCATCACTTATATGAAATTTTGAACATCCAGTCATTCATAAATAATTCTATTGGCATAAAAGCTAACACGCAGCAAAGAATAATATTCAGTCAGAAAGTATTAGGATGATATTGGAGGATCACGGTTGGTCGGTATTTTATTTGCGTTGCTAGCTGGATTGCTAATGAGCGTTCAAGGTGTTTTTAACACACGTGTAATGGACTCATCAAATATGTGGGCTACAAATAGCTGGGTACAACTAACAGCTTTTGTTGTAAGTATTGGTATGTGGTTCTTTACGGGCCGAGAGGACTTGCTGTCTGTTTTTAATGTCAGCAATAAACTATATCTGTTTGGCGGTGTCATCGGCGCATTCATAACGTACACCGTTATTAAAAGTATATCGGGCTTAGGTCCCGCTTACGCGACAATGTTGATTTTATTGGCACAACTTGTTGTATCCTGCCTAATTGAAGCGATTGGATTGTTCGGCACAGAGAAGGTATGCTTAGAATGGAGCAAACTGATAGGTGTGGTGCTGATGATTGCAGGAATTATAGTTTTCCAAAGATGAATCATATTAGTAGGTACACGCATGTAAAGGCATAAGTAAGAGGCCAGTGATTTCTTACAATCATAAAATCACTGGTCTCTATTTTCATGTTAAATATTGATCCATTCAATATTATTCATATATGCATTGGTTCATTCGTACATTAACATCACTTCGCTAAAATCAGTATCTTTCCATGCTTCCTATACTCGTTATTTGTAAACACCTCTGTGGGACCGGCAACAATGACCACCACCGTGCTACCCGGATGTATGTGCATCTTGTATAATGTTGTTCCATATTATTGTAAAGTGATAAGCAAAACTGTATAATGATTATAGCATATTGAACCACAGCTTGAAAATTATTTTGTAAGGAGTTGGAAAACGTGACAATTAAGGAATTGGGGCATATCGCTTTTAGATGCCAAGACTTGAACAAATCCATTGAGTTCTATCAGGATGTTTTAGGCTTTGAGAAAACATTCGAACTTTACTACGGTGATCTCTTAGAAAGTATGAGAAAATCACGTGATATCGATGAAGCATTTCTTGAGCGTTTGGGAAAAATGCATGATAAAGTGTGGATTACATATTTTAAGATGCCGTGCGGAACTTTTATAGAGTTGTTTGATGCCGAGGCCGCCACAAAGTTGAATATTCCGGGCAACGAACACTTCAATTACCAGCATATGTCTTTTGTTGTGGAAGATATATTTGCAACTTGTGATGAACTCAAAAGCAAAGGCGTTCCCATAGATATTGAACCAAAAATGGGAGTCGAGCACACCTGGCAGATGTGGACACACGACCCTGATGGCAACAAGATCGAGTTTATGCAATATACGGATAGGTCATTTCAAGTTGTAGGCCGTAATTAAGAATCTGTACGAACTGAGGGGGCCTTTTAGAGATGTTGGGTGTTGCCATATAATTGTACATAAGAGCAAGGTTAAAACTCGCTTATCTTTGAAGATTTAACTGCATCCAGAAAATAATCAGGGGCTTTTGCAAACTGCAGCTTTTCAAAATCTCCCTTTGGCATAACCTTTTGTAGAATTGGCAGGCATTCCTCTAAATCATTTCGCCTATGTCCGATTATCGGATCGGTTAATAAGGCAAAGCCAAAATCGGAGTACAGCTTTATTGCTCGATAGCTTTCCGGTTGAGTATGCAGAAAAACAGGATAGTCCTTATCTTCAATGTTGCTCATTACATTGGACAGCAATGCTCTGCCAATTCCTAAACCTTCATAACACTTCTTTACCTTGTACCAATGTATTGTTGTAATTTCCCCATACGCCGGCCAAGCAAAGCAGGTTCCGATCGGGGTATCATTTTTGTCACAGACAAATAAGCACCTCTGATAAAACAGGTTTTCGTTATTTTTATAGACGTTTTCAAAAAACTCTGTCATATAGCCCTTATTTTCCTGGGCAGTTGCTTCATCGTCAAACGGGAACGCTTTCCAAATGTCCAGTTCGTCTCGTCTGCAATTTCTGACACGATACTCCTCTGATAATGAGGAAAGAGCGCTTCTGTTCAACTCTCTACACATCATAAACAGATTTTTATCAGGTATATCATTACTCATATATTTTTTTCCCTGTTTTGTTCTCGCTACATGTCCGGTTAATCAATAATACCATATATTGTTTTTTACTTTATAGCGCGAGAGTGTGAATGCATTGCCAACAGCAAGTTACCCACACTCTCTTCTGTTTTGTTCTATGACTTTTGCAACCTGTTTAGCGTGTCGCAAATCACACACAAAATAATTTGGCTAAGCAAATACCTGAATTAAGCCCAGAGCTTTATTGACTTGGAATTTTACACCTTCATTTGTCGGGCAGAAAACATCTGCGATCCATCCGTCATTCAGCAGCTCATAAAACAAATCCCCTAAGGTTCTTTCACAAAACCACCGATATAAAACACAATCATGTAAGCACTCTATTCGCCTGCTGTACAAAGTCTGATTCCTAAATCAAAGGCCTTCTTGCAGTCTTCAGGAAATACTTCCTGCCGCCTTTTGGCCTTGGCTTCGGCATCGATTCCCGTCGTAACGTATTTAGAGTAATCATCAAACTGATATGTATCTGTTGCGAGTAAAGTTTCGGATGCTCCGAAAAATCTTTCAAGCAACTTCTTCATGCCATTGAAATTCTGGGCATACCCGATGCGCTCCAAATATTCTTCCCTTACGTTCATCGTATAAATAAACCCGGTCTTTATTTTCCTATCAAACAGAGAAGTCCCTTTCCCGTCATACACAAGGTATTGGAACAGCAACCTCTCCAGAAAAGACCTCATCTCCCCCGTCACTTGCCCAAAGTAGATGGGCGAGCCGAAAATGAGCGCATCCGCCTGCTCGATCCTATTGAAAACGGGCTTCAAATCATCATTCACAGCACACCTACCGTAGCTTTTGCCACCCTTCAGCTTACAGGAAAAACAGCTTATACATCCCTTAAAGTTTAAGTCATAGAGGTGGATAAGCTCCGTTCCCGCGCCTCGCGAGGCTGCTCCTTCAAGAGCATTGTTCAACAAAGTTGCCGTGTTCCAGTTCTTTCTCGGACTTCCATTGAATGCAATAACTTTCATGATATACCTCCCGTATAATTGTTTTTATCATAAAATAATTATACTTTATCTACAAGTATAATGCCATATATAATATAATAGAATCGAAGAACCCTGGACACGGGGATGAGCACAAGGACAGATTCCTTGTCCAAACGTCGGAGGAGGTAAAACCATGCAATTGGTTTTCTTGCGCCATATAGAAGCTTTGATGGGAGACCCGGCAAACGTTGCAGGACCTTATGAACTGCTTGGCACTATTCTTGTAGCACTTCAGTTTATTTTCACTTTCATGATATTGATAGGTAAATGGAAAATCGTTAAACTTGCATCTCCCTTTTTGGCCGCGATTTTTGGCGGAAGCGCATTCGTGGTTTACTACCTTAATCAGACTGCAGTTGGAAACAGCTTAGACTCTAAAGTATTATTTATCACGTTAGCAGGGCTAATTTACGGATTGGCTATCGGCTTTTGGCGTGTTCATAAGGAGCTTCAGTTTCAAAAGCTGCGCAAGACCGCTAAAGAAGCCGAAACACGTCGACATAGGAGCAATACATAGCGGTTTATGCACTAAACAAATGATCCCCAATTAGAGCTTACACGCATATTAACTGAGTCAATATGGTATTAGAAACGAAACTTGAATAGCTTTTCGGCTTTGATAAGGATAGGAAAGAGCTAACAATACTCTGCAAATCTGCTTACAAATATAGTGAAACGAACCCCAATGTGGTATAATGTGAGAAAATTCTTGAGGTTTTGGGTGGAAAAATGATTCAATTGCGGAACATAAACAAGACGTTCAAGGTGGCAAAGCGGAACGCGGGATTTGGCGAAGCGCTGAGGGCGTTGGTTAGAAAAGAATATACATATATACAGGCACTGAAAGATGTCACTTTTTCAATAAGCGATGGGGAGATGGTCGGATACATCGGTCCAAATGGCGCTGGAAAAAGCAGTACGATAAAGATAATGAGCGGTATATTAAATCCCGACAGTGGCGAATGCGTGATAAACGGGTTGACACCTTGGAAAAACCGGAAAGAGCATGTTCGCCATATCGGGGTTGTTTTCGGCCAGCGTTCACAGCTTTGGTGGGACGTGCCAGTAATCGATTCATTTGAGCTCATCCGAGATATTTATAGAGTTGATGGAGATAGTTACAAAAGGAATTTGGACGAGCTTATCGAGATGCTTGACCTTGCCGAAATCGTCAGAACACCTGCAAGGCAATTAAGTCTCGGACAGAGAATGCGCTGCGAAATAGCCGCTTCCCTATTGCACGATCCTAAGATCCTTTTTCTAGATGAACCTACGATTGGACTAGATGCAGTATCAAAGATCGCCGTCAGGAATTTTATCAGGCGGATAAACAAAGAGAGAAAAACCACCGTTATCCTTACTACGCATGATATGCAGGACATTGAAGCCCTCACCGAAAGGATACTACTGATCGGCAAGGGCAGAATATTGCTTGACGGAAGTTTGTCCGAGCTCAAGAATCGAAACTCCGAATACAGGACGATTACTCTGGAATATAGTTCCGGGGTTTTTGAAGAAATACCGGGTATAACTAAGCAGTCCCAAATTAACGGACATGCCGTTTTTTTGCGTTGACACGAATATTATTACAGTGTCGGATGCCATCGCCCAATTATCGAAAAATGCCGACATAACCGATATTTCCCTGGTCGGAGCGTCTGCAGAAGAAATGGTTGTATCTTTGTATGAGGAATTCAAAATATGAAGCAGTATTTATCTCTGTTCAGAATACGGTTCACTTACAGCCTTCAATATCGAGCGGCGGCTTATGCAGGTGTTGCTACACAGTTCTTTTGGGGCTTTATGGAGCTGCTACTGTTTCGAGCTTTCTACCGTTCGGGCAGCTCCGACTTCCCGATGGAGTTTTCTCAGCTGGCATCTTACATATGGCTTCAGCAGTCATTTCTCGCACTGTTTATGTTGTGGTTTTATGACTCCGAGATTTTTCAGTCCATCACCAGCGGAAATGTTGCATATGAACTGGCAAGGCGATGGACTTATATTCAATGTGGTTTACCAAAAACATTGCCACCAGATTGTCCCGTGCGGTTTTACGCTGTATCCCTATACTGCTTGTGGCAGCATTACTTCCAAAGCCATATGGGATATCGTTACCTTATGACATTGTAAGCTTCATGATGTTTGTTGTCACTGCGGTACTTGCATTTTTCACTGTCGTAGCATTCTGTATGCTGGTGTATATTTCAACATTCTACACTCTATCCTCACTCGGTGTAAGAATAGTGGCAGCGTCACTTACTGAATTTTTAGCAGGTGGTATCATCCCTCTCCCCTTTTTACCTGGTAGTATTCAGCGGGTAATTGGCCTTACTCCCTTTGCATCGATGCAAAACCTTCCATTTCGTATTTATAGTGGCAACATAGCCGGAACTGAGATGATAAAAGGGGTAGTGCTGCAAATATTCTGGCTTGTTGCTCTGGTTCTGATCGGTAAGCTATGGATGAACAGGGCTCTGAAAAGGGTTGTGATCCAAGGCGGCTAGGAAATCAGCGAGGTAAATGAATGTTAAGTAAGGACATGGTAAAAGGTTACGCAGGATACAGATAAAAAGGTACAGCTAAGAAAGGACGGAAATCATGCTATACGGCAAATATTTCTCCATCCTCCTCAAAAGTCAGATGCAGTATAAAACTTCGTTTTTTCTAACCGTTATCGGGCAGTTTCTGACCTCGTTCTCGGTATTTCTAAGCATCTACTTTATGTTTCAGCGTTTCAATCAGGTTGATGGATTTACATATACCGAGGTGCTCCTCTGCTTTGCCATAGTACTGATGGCCTTTTCTCTGTCTGAGTGCTTTGTACGCGGGTTTGACACCTTTTCTTCAATAATAAGTAACGGCGAGTTTGACAGAATGATGGTACGCCCTAGAAATCTTATCTTTCAAGTGCTTGCTACCAGGATCGAGTTTTCACGAATCGGAAGACTTGTGCAAGCCTTAATAGTATTTGCATACGCAATTCCAGCAAGCGGCATTAGCTGGACCCTGGACAAGGTAATTACCCTGCTTTTTATGTTGATTTCCGGTTTTGCAATGTTTTCCGATTGTTCATAATCTACGCCTCATTTTGCTTTTTCACGATCGAGGGGCTTGAGTTCATGAATATTTTTACCGACGGAGGCCGCGAATTTGGCAGGTACCCATTATCAATCTATGGCGAGGGCGTACTGAAATTTTTCACCTATGTAATTCCGACCGCTCTTTTTCAATACTACCCTTTCCTATACTTGATCGGCCGAAGCGACAATTTGTTATATATGTTCCTTCCGCTTGCAGGCCTCCTATTTCTCATCCCATGCTACTGCTTCTGGCGGTTCGGACTTCGGCACTATAAATCTACAGGTTCATAAAATTATTCGATCAAATCCGATTTCACCCGACAACCGCAATATGAGTTGAAACATCATAGAAACACTGTTTGCTAAGATAGATCAATGATAATGATTATTTGGAACTAAGATACTCAATTGCAGCTTCGAGCGCATCGGTATTATGATCAGTGACAATATCGGGCATTAGGATTCTTGGGTCGGCTTCTGTGTCAGGTCTTAAGAATCTCTTAAAGGAAATCGTCACTTCAACACCGCTATTTGGCAGCTTGTAATATAGAATATCTCCGTAACTACTTGGTGCGTTGGAGCTAGGCGTTCCAATCACTGTTCCAAGGCCGCCGTCCTTCACATACGAAGCCAACATGGTAGCAGAGCTAAATGTTCCTGCATTTGTGAGAACTACAAGCTCAATATCATCGTTCCTTTTCGCGGTAGTCTTATCCGGGTCTAACTGCTTATAACCTTTCGCCGGCATATTTTTATATGTACTGTGAGCCAGCTCTGAATACCTTATATAAACACCAAAGCTAGGTACTTTCATTCCCATCGCCTTCAGCAGCTTTTCACACGCATTTGAGTTGCCCCCGGGATTGTCCCTTACATCGATGATTATCTTTGTTGTTCCGTTCTTTATAGAATCTTTTACTTTTTTCGCTTGTTTTTCAAGTGTTTTATTGTCATTACAAATATTCATATCGATATATAAAATATCTTCTATCATTTTCGACTTTATCTCGGTTGAAAAGTTATAGTTCCCATACAAATTTCTGCTTTTGAACTTAATTTCCTTAACATATGTTTTATCATTTTGTTCGATATCTATTTTCGTGCAGTTGTCATCAATATCGCATCCGGCTAACTTCAGTACCTCATAATTCAAAGACCATATGCTATTATTATTGTCATTAGCAGCCTCATTTTCTGCGACATAATATTCCCCTACAGTTGCAAAAATCCCATCTATCGATACTCCGCCTATATGGGTTATTCGTTTATCGGATATTCTTCCGTTCTCGTTTATAATGTACAGTTCATCGCCAACTGCACGACAATCTATATCCAAAAACATTGCATTTTGATTTTTCTGCACTTTTGTATGGGCATCCTGCAACGTGGTCAGATACTTTTGAACAAGATAAGAAAATTCGTCTTTGTTGGCCACCTTTGAAGCAGACCCTAATAATTCTTGTTTTACTTGCTCATAATTGTCGCTTATATCATCAAGTACAAAGGCCGGATGTGTTGCTTCAACAACAGATATCAGTTCCTTGGCATCATGAAGGTAGACAGAGCCTTGATCCTGTATTGATCCTTCCGCAAATCCTTCCCCTTGGTGATCATCCCGCGGCATTTCATTTTGCCCATTTGAACAACCAAACTGCAATAGTAAAAAAGCTATGCATATTAGCACGAATAATTTCTTCATGATTAATCCTCCTGCTGCAATAAGTCATTAAGGAATTCTCGTAACATGTGTGCAGGACTATATTACAGTTTTTATGCGAGTATAAACGCTTACTCAAAAGTTATTTTAACACACGCTTGCTATTTTTCCCATATTTGGTCAATAGTTTGGTTCCACCCCAACCAAGCAGCAGCAACAAATGTTACATTATTTGGGCATTTGCCTGAGGGCAAAAGGCTTGAGGATTGTAAGGTAGTTTTCGTTGGCGATGCCACTCAAGTCTGGGTCTCACTTGGATCTATATGCACGAAATTTAGTATGAAGGAGGCTGTCAAATCCGAGCTTGACAAGTTTATGGCAAGGATATTATAATAGGCACACAAAAAATGAGTATAGGGGGGCGCACATGCGTCCCCTTTTTGGGAGGTTTACATGGCAAAAATCGTTATTGCTCTAGGTGGGAACGCATTGGGGGATACACCAGCCGAGCAGCTCAAACTGGTAGCTGATGCAGCTATCTCTATCGTTGACATCATTCAGGAAGGCCATGATGTCATTGTCTCCCACGGAAACGGCCCGCAAGTGGGCATGATAAATATGGCGTTTGCCGCATCGGCGGAGTCTGGTGTAGTAAGATCCGATATGCCTTTTCCGGAAAGTGGAGCTATGAGCCAGGGTTATATTGGGTACCATTTGCAAAACGCCATATTAAACGAGCTGCGCCAAAGGGGCATTGATAGGCCTGTAGCAACTATTGTGACCCAAGTGCTTGTTTCGGAAAATGACAAAGCGTTTTCCAACCCCACAAAGCCCATTGGCACTTTCTATTCGGAGTCTGAAGCTGAAACCATTATGAAGGAAAGGGGCTATACAATGGTGGAGGACGCAGGCCGCGGCTGGCGCCGAGTCGTCCCGTCACCAAAGCCCGTTGATGTAATAGAAAAGGAAGCCATTGCTATCCTCTTTAACAGCGGGAGTGTCATTATAACCGTAGGCGGTGGCGGGATCCCTGTTATATATCGGGATGGCAGGCTTATCGGTATCCCTGCGGTTATCGACAAGGACTTTGCCTCGGCAAAACTTGCCGACCTAGTCGGAGCCGACACGCTGGTTATTCTGACAGCCGTGGACAGGGTGGCAATAAACTGGGGACGCCCTGAACAGAAGTATCTGGACAGCATGACCGTTAAGCAAGCTAAAGCTTATGCAGCCGAAGGCCACTTTGCCCCCGGTAGCATGCTGCCCAAGGTTCAGGCTGCCATAGATTTCGTAGAATCAGGCCCCGGGAAAAAGGCTATTATCACTTCTCTAAGCAAAGCAAATGAGGCCCTTGATCATAAAAGTGGAACAGTTATTATAGCAGATTAAGTTAATCAATTAAGCTCACTAATAATATTAACCAGACCTGCACTACTGATCGATACTAGCCAAACCAAAATGACATATCAAATATTCCAACCACTCAGACTCCATTTAGGCGTGCCATGCAACCGCGCTGGATCAAATTCAGCAGTTACCGTACGCATTTCACCCGGCATCATGGTCATGTAGTTTTCGCTGTAAAACACGGGCAATACTTCCGAGCTGTCCTCCTCACATGTAAGACGGATTCGTACGCCGAGTGCCGGTATGTAGCCGTTTTTAACCGTAAGAACATATTGTATATTCCCGTTATCAAGAATCTCCGGAGCAGAGGCCTCAATATCAACCACAGCTTTTGGCATGAGACTAAGCTCACGGTAGTCTTGATAATTCTTACGATTGTGCCAGTATACATTGCGGCCTAGAACTTCACCTGCCTTGTTGTAGACTATTAGTCTTAAGAATACTATGTCAGTTCTGGACACAGAAAAGTCTACCGTATCCACCTGTTGTCCGTAAGTGTCAGGTTCAAGTGCTGGTATTTTAAATTTTTTTGTTGAGACTGGATTTCCTTTGATATCAAATATTTCGATCGTCACCACAACATCTTCATACCTGTTTGGTGTGGCGTTGGCTAGAATAATACCGTTGTTTCGTGGGTCGAATACGGCACGCGTGGGTTGATTTCCGGCCTTTGTGCCAAAATAGCCGCCGTTGGTATCCAGATAAAAATCGTATGTCTGCCACATGAATGAGGGCCACGACGACTGGCTCATCCACATCAGCAATCCGCTTGTACGGCGTGCCGCAAGGGCATCAAACATGCCACGGTGATTGTCGTAGTTGATCAGCTGTGCCGCCCGGGAAAAGTCCTCTATAGTCCACACCTTTCCAGCCTCTTGGCACATTTTTTCTATGGCTATTTTGTATTCCTGATATACCGGGTCGCTTTCCTTGGGCTCCGCCTCCTGTATACGATCGATAGGGATTTCAAAATCGCCTCCAAGGTAGCTTTGGAGTGCGTGCATATATGTGTTTGCAGGACCGTTCATATGATATGTCCAATCATGCAGGGCCCATATTTCGTTTATTGGCCAAAGATGCTCCGGCTTTAGGAACTTGCGAAGGCTTTCCAGACTAGGAACATTCGGTATTCCACGCTCGCTACGCAACACCGGTGAAGAAACATCGTCAAAATATTGCTTTATACCTCTATTCCCGCCAGGCATGGCTAGCGCGTACCCCCCGCCGCTCCCTACAGGCGTCATAGCTGAGTTGGGGATATACAGACGTGTACCATCAAGTGTTTTGGTAAGCTCAGCAAGGCCGGCGTTGATTTCTTCGCTAGGATAGCCTTCATTTCGACCGCAGTATAGTACCAACGCAGCGTGTTTCCTGACGCGGCGTATCTTATCGGCTGCATTTTCAAGGAACATAGCTACATCATTTGGTTCCGGGCCATCCACGGGATTTGCCAACCAAAAATCATCCCAAATAAGAATCCCATACTTATCACAGGCCTCATAAAAGCCCGGATGGTTTGTCATACCTACCCAATTACGTATCATGGTCATATTGGCCTCGGCATGGAGCCTGACCTTATCGTCAAGGACCCGTGCCGTGTCTCGTTTTAAACCGTCGTCCATGCCCCAGTTTCCGCCCTTTGCGACGATTCGGACACCATTACAGTACAGAGTCAAAATGCCGCCATCTATGGGGTAGTCAAAACGTCGAACACCAAAACTAAATGACTTTGCGTCACTGACAACGCCATTTATACGCAACTCTGTTTCAGCCGTGTATAAAAATTGTTCGCCATAAGTGTTCGGCCACCACAACCGGGGATTTTCCAGCACGATCGGAATATCAACAGACTCGGTTTTACCAGGCCCTATGCTTACTTCTCTTGAAAAAGCAATATCACCAGGCATGATCTTCCCGCAAAGCTCAACTATCATTGGTTTACTTGCCCTATTCCTGATTTCGGTATGTAGCGTCAGGTCAGCATGCGAAGTATCAAGCTCAAATTCACGTGACATGCTCTGTTCCACCTGTTGGGGACTTTCAGCATATACACGTAGCTCATTTACTCGAGTATCAACAGGCTTTCCATTTAACTCGCGTCTTTTTACAACCGTGAATCGCAAATATCTGGTCATCTGTGGCGAGAATAGCTGCAAATCGATTTTGCCTTGTCCAAATCTAGATAAGTCTATGGGCACAACCGCAGTTGAGCCTTGAACACTGTCCGATACGGAATGGCCCTCATGCACATCTGTGCCTTCGTGCGGTTCGACCTTTATTGTACCAAACCACTGTGTGTTGATCTCACCACCCTGATATGCATCGAAGTTTAACCATTTAGAACCGTCAGTTGAGGTTTCCAACTTGAACAGGTCTGGGTGGCGGGATTCCATATCCGCTGCAGCTCCACCTGCCTGCGAACCCCACAAAAGTGTAACTGTTCCGAGTGGCAAAGCCTCACCAAAGTCGACAACAAAGCTGTCGCCCTCTGAACCACACCAATCCCTAAGTGTGTCAGTTCTGCAGTCTATGCGTACGCCACTTCGCTCCATTAGGTTTTCGGTGGCGACTGACGTCTTCTCCCATACAAGAGGAATATGTGTTTCAACCCAAGGATCAATGAGCTCGGCGTCACCGCCATATGTAATAGTCACATCACCATAGATTCCAATATTACGTCCGCGTATCGTGGGCAGCCAATCCCAACCGACAGCAGCATGGATTGTCGGATTGTCCGCACCAAGAAGCCCACCGTTTGCTCCCGGTCCGAATGCCAAAGCCTGTGTGGTAACTTCCCCGGGGGTATCGTTTTTGTATATGTAAACCGTCAGATAATTTTCTTCTCCAAACCGGACAATATCAGTAACATCGAACTTTGCACGTATGAACGCCCCCTCAATGGAACGCTTCCGGTGGATCAATGCATTTTCAAGGTAAGTGCCGTTAAAATATACATCCGCTTTCCAATTGATTGAGTCAAAATTCAAAAAGACCCTTCGACCACGCTTGTCTTCAGGTATATGGAAGCGGTTGCGGTACCAGAAATCTGCTGTAAAATATGCATCAGAAATTTGGAACTGATAGCCGTCATAGTCCGGATTTGGAATCGCCCCCGCATTTAGATAAGATACAAGAACCGTGCCCGGAACAGTGGCCGCAAGCCAATCGAAATCATCGTATCCGCCGCTTGCTAAGATTTTTCCGTCTACTTGGACTTCAGATGCGCGGCATACTTTCCAGTTCCCTCCTGTCAACCTTTGCATTCCGTCCGGACAAGGTTCAGTCATAGGAGGAATCTCCCAGTTTAGGGAGTTGACCCCAAATACTTCTATCTTACGTATTACATAGTGCTCCCCTGAGCAATCATTGCATAGGACCCGCAGGTATCGAGCTTTTTTGTTTATTGTCGTTTCTACTGCACCCTCCGATTCTCCTTGAACCGTTGAAGTGCGTGTCCATGTATTTCCGTCATCCGAAATCTCCAAATCATAGGATATAGCAAAATCTTTGCCCCAATGGATCACCACACTGTAAATCTCGGATATTACCCCTAGATCGACATAAACCCATTCCCTTTTGTTGCCGCCGCTGATCCAAGGCAAATCCGAGCCGGAAGTTGTAAGGTGGGCTGTATTATCGAAATTTGCTGCACTAGAGTGGTATGCCGCGCGGTACTTCGCAAGATCACGCATCATTTACTTTCCCCTCCTCTTATATTCCGATATGTGAATAATCCGACACAAGAAACTGCTCAAAGTGCATTATCATAATTAAAGCCGTAGGCTTCTCAAGAAACGTTGTCAGACCACTTTACAAGAACATCCTCTGGTATTCTACTAGCGTCAAACCTATAATGACCTGTGACATTACTTCTCTTGAGACAATCTTCCTCCCGATTCGGTTGCCCCCCATTGTGGATGATATATGGCTGGCCTTGTTTGTTTCTTTTGTCCGACACAATACCAATATGTTTATCATTATCAAAAATAACGATATCACCCGGTTGCCATTGCTCGATCGCATCAATATCAAGAGTTAAAGGTATTGCATACTCGGCAAAGAACAAATGCAGATTGCCGACACGTCGAAAATCAATGTTTTTGTCTCTTTGTTTGATGTTAGGGTAGGCTTCCGGTCTTGCTGCAATGTCGTTGTGGATCATGTCTCGTAAGCTGTATCCCGCGTTTTTGAAGGCCCTCCATATAACGTCGGTACACACACCGATATTGTCCGGTGGATAACCACCGGCATAATATGCACCATTGTAGACAGGATGGTTTTCGGCATCCTTTCTGGCACCAAGGAGAATGTCGGTGTAATCGTCGATACCGTTGTTGTTATAATCAATGTCGCTGTAAATTGTCTTTATATCAAAATCTTCGGCAGTATATGTAGGCTTGGGAATAAGGTTATAATAATCCGCTACATACAACCCCGCTGTTATTATCACAACAAAAACAGCAGCGAACACAAGTCCACATTTTCCTTTTCTTCTCTTGTGTTTCATATCGTGCAGATGCCTCAGTTATCGGGACTTTGGATATTCGTTGCACAACAAACGGAAAGGCTCTTCGTCCTCCTCTATAGTTGGGAAACGACCCATGGTTTCATAGAATCTGTTGTCGGTATTGTCGTCGTTACACTGGCTGACTTCTCCGATAAGTACGGGGCCATGGCCCTCTTTAGCCCAGAACGCATGGTACATACGGGGGTCGAGAGTTACGCTCTCTCCCGGTTTCAATTCCAACTCGGTTCCTGCCGGAACGGTACTAACAACGCCATCACATACCACTGTTACGTCCGTGTCGGCCAGTTGGTCATTTTCATCTGCATTATAAAGCTTCATAACCAGGATGCCGCCACCTCTATTGATGATATCCTCCATCTTGTTCCAATGAAAATGCATTGGACATACTTGATTTTCCTGACTTATCAATAGCTTTTCGGCATACGACTTTTTGTATTTAGGATCGTTTTGGTTGCCGTTTCGTATAGTGACAAGCACAAGTCCTACTTCGTCGAACTTTCCCAGGCCATAATCCGTGATGTCCCATCCCAGCATATTGTCGCGAATTTCATCACACTCAGGCCCCTTCTCTTTCCATTCCTCCGGGGACCAATGCGCAAACGGTGGCAGCGCAAACTTATGCTCGTCTATGAACTTAATAGCGTCTCTAATGATCTTGTTGATTTCAGAACGTTTCATACGCTTTCTCCTTTACGTTTATTGAGTTGTACATACTATTGATATCAGAACATTAATGCAAAATAAGTATGGTTTTATATTAGAATCATTCAAAATATAACGTATGATTTAGATGACCTGCCAATATTATACATCACTTATAAAGTAATTTTAATACTAAAGTTGCTTCAATCATAATTTTCTTTCAAAGAACTCAAGCCGAAGGTATCAAGAGTATTGGAAGATCTGCTTTCTATGACACATACGATGATAATCCAACAAGGGACAATGTAACTACTGTTATAATCCCCGAAGGCCTGGAAATCATTTATGCTGGCGCATTTTCGTATATGAAGAACCTAAAAAGCGTAAGCTTACCAGAGAGTCTCAAGGTAATACGCCAAGGCGCTTTTCAGGGCTGTACCTCCCTTGAGGATATAGTTCTTCCAGAAGGATTGACTACATTAGGAGAAGGAGATTATTATGGACACGTTTTCAGTGATTGCACGTCACTCAAAAGTATAAAAATCCCTGAGGGTATAGATGAAATAGCCGGTTACACCTTTTATGGTTGCACATCTCTTGAGGAAGTGACTTTCCATGACGGCTTGAAATATATAAGGCAGAATGCTTTTGGGGGTTGTTCATCCCTTGAACATATTGATCTTCCTGAAAGTATAGAAAGCATAGAAAACGGTGCTTTTGGTAAATGTGAATCGCTTAAAGATATTGTTTTACCCAATAAAATAACAATTATAGAATCTAGAACTTTTTATGAATGTTTCAACTTATCTAGTGTGTATATCCCTGACGGTGTAACAGAGATTGGTCAATCGGCCTTCGAATACTGCTTCAACTTAACAACAATAAATATACCTGACAGTGTAACTGTTGTTGCGCATGACGCATTTGATAGTTGTTATTCTTTAAGCCAAGAAGCACAAAGACGTTTATACGAGATCAGAAATAACTCAGACTAATGGCGTTTTTCTAGCAGACTGGCAAAATTACAAATATGAAAGAGAGTGCCTACTAAGCAGTCTCTTTGCTTTATTGCTGATAATGCGCCGCCTGCGTGAGGAAAAGCTCCCTGTAGAGGTTTTCCGAATTCATCAAGTTCTCATGGGCATCAAAGGCTGCGACTTCGCCATTTTGCAGCAGCAATATCCTATCGCAAAACACTGACGAACTCATCCTGTGAGAAATAAAGATTGCTGTTTGGCCACTGATAAGGGAGTTAAAATCTTCATATATTTCCGCCTCAGCCAGAGGGTCAAGGGCAGCGGTCGGCTCATCCAGTATAATCAATGATGATCCCTTATACAACGCCCTTGCGATAGCTATCTTCTGTTTCTCTCCACCAGACATATCTACAGCGTCATCGTAAATGCTTTTATCCAAAAGCGAGTGTACTCCGTTTGGCAGCTTTGCTATGCGCTCCGTCATTTCAATGTCGTCCAGGATCTGTTTGATTTTTTCCGTATCCGCTACCACATCACATGTATTTATATTTTCTTCAATAGTGAAGGGAAACAGCTGGTAATCCTGAAACACACTTGATATCTGACCTAAATAGTCACTGAGTTTATACCTTCTGATATCGATACCATTTACCAGAATTTCACCCTCTGTAGGTTCAAACAGACGGCAAATGAGCTTGACAATGGTGGACTTGCCTGCGTTGTTTAGACCTACAATGGATATTCTCTCACCTTTGTTTATCTTGAAGGAGACATCCTTTAGGATCATAGGCTCAGAAGACGGGTATTTAAAACTTACATTTCGAAACTCTATCGTCTCAATTTCATCCAGCGTTTCACCGTCAGCAGAAATCTTATCGCTGTCCGGTATTTCTATAAACTCAGCAAACGCTGTTAGGTGGCCAAGTTGCTGCATAGCATCAAGAACCGATGTAAAGGCCATTCGAAAAGAGCGTATCAGCTCCTCGCTTGCATTGATATATACAGTAAAGTCACCAATTCCGATTCTTGCACCTAATTTATCTGTCAATACGCGCAAAGCAGCATACACGTAAGCGATCAGATTTATCGCACTAATTATAGCCGTCTGTTGCGCCGAAGCATTGCCACTTTTTCTTCGCAGCTCGCTTAGCCACTTTGATACCTCAAGATTTTTCTCAGCAAGCTTTTCAATGAGGATCTTATCAAGTCTGTACATCCGTATATCTTTTTGTGGGGCGAGACTAAATGCATTTGATGAATAATAGCTGTACTGCCTGTTTATTGGAATCAGTTCTGCAAGCACTTTCTGCTCTTCGGAAAGATATTTCTTCTGTACAAGTACAGTCAAAAAAGCAATTCCTAAAGAGATCAACATATACACAGGACTGAAACTAAACATAATTCCCACAACAGTGCCCAAAGTCAGGATAGCCGATGTGAAACTCACAGCGCTATTGAGCAGCACATCAAGTGCGCCAAAGTTATTGACTGCAAAGGTTGCTCTTTCCTTTATATCAAGATATTTTGGGTCTTCAAGGTATTTGTAGTCGACGGACATTACCTTTTCAGAAAATGCATGCTCCACATTATGTCTCAGTACTTCCCTTGATGTGTCCTGTTTTTTCTTTAGGTAGTTGCTTAGGATCTGCAGTATCAATTTGGCCGCTACAATGACACAAATAACAGATAAAAACCACTCTATTCCTTTACTTTGTGTTAGCCTGTCGATAAGTAACTTGGGTATATAGATACCAATAACCGCCATTCCCGTTGCGACAAGTGAATTTAGCAGCACAAGGATCATATAGCTTGGGCGCAGTCGTAGAATCAGCCTCATGAAGTGCTTTAATACTACGCTTTTTTTCATACTGCCACCCCGTTTCCATCTCTGTAATACTTAGCCTGTGTCTCAAACATCTCTCTATAAAGACCGCCTTCAGCCATCAGTTCCTCGTGAGTCCCCGACTGACGTATGCTTCCTCCGTCCAGTAGCACTATCCTGTCACAGAACCTTGTACTTGCAATTCTGTGGGAAATAAAGATCGATGTCTTACCCTGCATGATTTCGTTCATTTCCTTGTATATCTTCTCTTCTGCAAGGGCATCAAGAGAAGCTGTCGGTTCATCCATGATCATCAACTGTGTACCCGATTTATATAGTGCCCTGGCGATCATCAGCTTCTGATTCTCCCCGCCTGAAAACACGACTCCGTCCTCATCGAGAACTTTCAGGACAGTTGTATCCATGCCCTTCGGTAAGTCTTTAACTTTATCCCAAAGTCCAACTTGTCTCAGGCACTGCTCTGTCCGATCCCTGTCTACAGTTTCAGATGCTGCGATATTTTCAACAACGCTAAATGCCAGGGGCTGCACATCTTGGGATACCATGGTAATGAGTTTTTGAAGGTCACTCAACTTCATATCCATATAGTCTGTTCCGTTTATTAGGATCCGTCCTTCGGTTGGACGATAGAGTCCGCATAGGAGCTTTACCAGCGTTGTTTTACCGCTCCCGTTGATTCCAACAAGTGCAAGCTTTTCTGAAGGCTCGATGGTCAGATTCAGGTTGCGCAGCACATAGCGTTCGGTGCCAGGATACTTGAAGGACACATTTTCGAACTCTATGCGAATAGGTTCGTCTGCGCTAAAGGATTTATCCGAATTCTCTGTGATGAGACTTGTGTCCAAAAATTTGTACATGTCATCAACATAAAGAAGTTGATCTCTGATAAATCCAATGTCTGTAGCTGCTTCACGTAGTTTTACATTCAACAGCGATACTGCAACCAGGTACATTGAAAACTTGGCAACTGAAAGACTGCCTGATATTACGCCGGAAACTAAAAGTGCATACATTATCAGTTCAGCTATCACTGAAGCTAAAGCAGTAAATAGGCTAAGTGAAAACTCCCGGTTGGCTATTCTGTTAAATACACCCTTATAGAATGCGATTTCTCTGCGGAATACAGCTGAAACGCGACCACGTAGGTCAAACAAACGAATATCCTTACCGTATGCGAAGTTTGAACTGGTTTCAGATAGCCGCGATACACGCCTTTGAGCTTTGTTTAATTCCGGTTTCATGATGTGTCTGAACAAAGAAACCCTTTTAAGTACAAATACGCTCACAATCACTGAAAGCACTAATACCAATACTATCAACGGATTAAAAAGTGATATGACTACAGCAAGAAACAGTATTGAAATTACTTTCCCACATAATTCGAACAGCTTATGATAGATTCCCTCAATGCCTGAGACATTGTTTGATACGGCGTCAAAAGCCGATTGCCTTTCATCAAAGAAGCTTGCATTCTCATAGTTGGCGTAGTCCATTGTGAGTAACTTATTGAACATTTCACGAACGATCTCCATTCGCAAGTACGCAAACCGACCCCAGCTACGACTTTCCGACATTACAGAGATAATTTTCAGCATTGTGGACAGACCTATGTATACAGCAATTGCAACCAATACGCTTCCCGTTGCAGCTTGAGCATCGGTCATCCTTCCAATGATGATTTGAAGTGCAAACACCGACAACACAGGTTCAAAGCCTGTTGTCAAAGCATTGACTGCCGCATATGCAAAAATGGCAGGGTCGTTTGTCCGCACATCTGAAATCATTCTTCTGATACTTTTATATTTCCGTTTCGATTTCTTTTGGGATGTTTTCATAGCATCAAGTGTATTTGCACTCATAATAAAATCCTCTTCCCTATTTGATCACCGTTACCGGACGCTTGCCTTTCGCTAGGCATTTCGCCGTTTTCGCTGTCTTTCCTGGTTTCACATTTCTCCTGTTCCTTGCTCATCTCAGCTATCTTCAACAGCAGCGACGCCATGCTTTCGAATTCTTCAGCGTTGATTTTATAGAAGACTTTCCTTCCCGAGATTTGAAATTTTAGGAGCTTCGCCTCGATCATTTGCTTTATGTGATGGGATGTTGTTGCTCCGGAAACACCTAATTCATCTGAAATCTCTCGCAGAAACATCGGTCTCTGAGTGAGAAGTCGAATGATTTTCAGTTTGTTGCCGTCGGCAAGGGCTTTCATCCAGATAAGTGGCTGCTCCTCAATTTTATCTGCCTCTTGTTTGAGGTCGGTTAGCAACTCAAAATCAATACCCATAATAGCGTGAACGATTTCTCTGTCATAAAATGGGCTAATTAAGTGCAGTGCATTTAGACTAACTACGCTGACTTGGAAAATAACTTCGGTAGCTCCAATAGATTCAATCTGATTGATATGTCTCCTTAGTGCTGCCTGGCTTTCCTGGCCATTGTCAGCGCTATACTTGGATACGACACTTTCATATTTATCCTTAATTAATCCGTAGTTTCGTCGAAGGACATCCTCAACTCTACAAAACATCTCGCTTATTCGTTCAAAGGATTGGTCAGCCACCTGAAACAGCGTCATCAACTGCATTTTATCAGAATCGTTCCAACTCGTTTTGGATAGAGCTTCAAACATGTTTGCAATGTTTGCCTCAGAGTTGAAATCAATTTTTTCTTCATCCTCATCGACCTCTATCATTTCAAGAAGTGCATGATAGTACAAAGCCTTTTTGTAATCCTCGACTTTTAGCTTTTTGGCACTATCGATTCCAAGTGACACTAGTGCAACGCTGCCGAAATTTCGTTTATGAAAGTAGGGTTCCAAATCTGTGTACTCACGCAGAATCTTGCGTGTTTCCTTGTAAATGGTTTTCAAAAACGAGACTGTTGCACCAAGTCTTTCACCTATCTCCTCCCTTGTCATATTGTAGGAAGCAGGGTCGGTTATAAAGTCCATTGGGTAGCCTTCTCTATCCAAAAATCCCTGTGAAAGAAGCGTAATTGTCTCAAAAAGCCAGTTTGGCTGAGTTCTTACAATGTTTTTCATATGAAAACGCCTCCCTAAAATAGTGATTATGCATCTAGAGCATTGGATAGTTATATCGCTATATAACAAATACATCTTTCTATGTTAGAATAATATCTAACATTTCATTGGTTGTCAAGTATTCCCTTAGATATTTTTCTAATAGTTTTAGTGTCATTTCTTAGACAACTGTCGTGGTTTGATTTTGGGCATATGTATTTCGTCACATCTATATTGCATCACAGGGCAAACACCAATTTTCGATTGTTGACGCCTGAATTCACGTACTGCTCAATAAATAAAGGAAAGCAGCTCTATTATCTATCTCTGTTTTAGATAATAAAGCTGCTGCATTTCTGTATGGGTGATGGCACACCCTTAACTTTGGGGGACTAAGGATACCGGAAACGGATTTCCGATCACCACCTAAGAATCCCCTGGCTTTAGTCATGGGGAGTGTCAATTGTACAGGTTTCTTGCTTGTTATGTTTTAGCTAATTGCTTGCTGCGCTTTTGGACAAACTTTATAAAGTTATTTGCTTGTTCTTCTAGAAACTGCATACTGCTTGCCAAGTTCAATTTGCCCTGATCAAGCAGTTGAAATGCGTTGGGAATAGTAACTCTGGGCACGTTCATAACTTCCATATTCAAAAAGTTGATTAGGGTTATCAGATGGTCTTGAGCTACTACTGTTCCGGCAAAGCTGGGAGAAATACCGCTGATAACAGCAGGCTTGCCGGACAGGACTTGTGGCTCATCATCACTGATCGGGCGGGACAACCAATCTATCAGGTTTTTCAGCACACCAGGGAAATAATGGTTGTACTCCGGTGTAAAAAACCATATCCCGTCTGCAGACTTCACTGCTTCACGTACGCGTTTCACAGGGTCCGGTGCCGGAAATTCAATGTCTTCATTGAACAGGGGTACATCTTGATAATCAAGAAATTCAAAATCTGCTCGATCATTTACCAGTTCTTTAGTCGCTTCGGCCAATTTGCGGTTCAGAGAATCTTTACGCAGCGATCCTACTATAGCCAATATTTTTACTTTTTCCAACAGTGTCACCCCTCTATTTTTTTATGAAATTCTAGTGGATTCAAAATTGAAACGCGTATTCAAGTACATACCATTATTCTATTGCATTATCGACACATATACAATCAATAATTCTTTTTAGTGGTCTACTTCTCATTTTGGCCTTAATAAATTGAAATCACAAAACTGTTCACAATAATGGACTCACAATAAAACATTTCATACTCCACTAAGAAACTCAAGAATCAGACAGAAGAACCGTCTCCCTGTCTCGTTTTACTTTTATTATTCGATTAACTCTTATCTTACTTATCATCAAAACAGATAACACAAGGGACAGAACCAAAAACAATACAGTAAATTCCGCAGTAATTTCACTATGTAAGTATCTGTTGATAAGCAGTGTTGTATTCATGATAAAACCCGCGGCAGTAATCGGAAGGCCGGCAAAACATTCGCAGTTCTTCTGTAAGTTATAGCGTGCCAGACGAAATCCACCAGCAAGCGGATAACATAGTAGGATCAGTAAAATATACCAAGGAGCGGTTTTGGTGTTGGAAATAAATATCGCAACGGGTGCTACCCCAAACGTGATGAAATCTGCAAATGAATCAAGTTGCTTGCCCATTTCGGAAGAGGCGTTGAGGTATCTTGCCAGATGACCGTCCAACATATCGAAAATGGCCGCTATATAGATCATATAACATACTAACTTGACATCGTATATCGAGTTTTGACTTATCATTAAAAAACATACTATAAAAACGCCAATTGCCATGTTAGCAAATGTAAGTGCATTAGGTAAATATCTTAATTTAGATGATTTCATCTTTTCTCAATCTCACTTTCCAAACACCGGCGTACAAAAGACTGATAAGAATAACAAACCAAAAGGTAATGAATCGAAAAAGTAAAGTAATTGCTAAAGCCTGACCGTGGGTTATATGCATCGCGATCAACAGGCTTGTCATCGTAGCTTCAAAGCTTCCAACTCCACCGGGGAGCAGTGGTATCATCCCTACCATATATGAAATAAACGTAACTCCAGTAAGCAAAACCCAATCATAGCTCGTTGTAAACAAACTAACCAGTAAAATCATTTTCAGCGGGAACAATGCCCAAATAGCAAAGGATAGTAGAAACTGCTTATGCATCTCCCCTTTAATGCTTTTCAAGACTTTGATATTGCTTAGTAATGTAATAAAAAATCGATGCAAAATGCCTGTGAACTTATGTCTAGGTGTTATAATCCTGAGTTTATTCTCTAAAAATGAGGTGAATGCGAAAATAGCAACCAATACAACGGTCAAAGCAATAAGAAAGAAATAGACTATAACTTTAACTATAATATCCTGGAAAAACTCGATTCTACTTGAGACATGTGCAAATGCAAACAAATTTATAATGAAAAAGCTAAAGAAACTGACCATCTTTTGAATCGTGACCAGAGTAGCCGCCTGATGCGCTGAGTAGTTCAACTCACTTTTCAAGAGTACAGCCCGGGTTACTTCTCCCCCAACCTTTACTCCGGGTGTAACACATTCAACGATCATGCCCCTTGCGTTGACATACAGCATTTTCGCGAAACTATGTTCCCCGCCCATGATCTTTCCGATCCTACACCACTGAGCGTTCACAAGCAGCTGGCTGATAACCTGTAATAGTAATAATCCTATAAAAGCGAAAAGCGGCACATGACTTACACTCATGAAAAAGCTTGAATAATCAAAGTGCCAAAACATCACAAGCAAAAGAATGGAGAGTAAAACTAACCCCAGCCTCTTCATACTAAATACTCTCCCTTAAGACTTAATGAACAGTGCAGTACTTTCGACATTTCTCCAGTTATGAAACACTTTGCGACTGCAAGCATGAAACGTAGAACGATCACCGATGGAATAGAGTTTTGATAAACCTTTTTTGGGTAAGCGAACTAGGATTTTTGCACCCTGCCTGCACCCTTGTTTAATATGAGAAAAAACTTTTTCTATGGGGCTCACTTGTACAGCCATATGGATCACATTATAGTTTTCGGGTGAAATCTCATTTCCATCAGTATGTAAAATATCTATTGAATCTTCATAATCCAACTTTCGTATCAGGTTCCTGGCAACGCGAACGCAGTGGTCATCGTTGTCGATAATTGTCACATGAGCACCAGTGCACTCATGCAACAATATTCCACTAAAGGGACAGGGTCCTCCCCCTATACATAAAACTCTATCTGTAGGCCTTATATCTGCTAAAGCAACCTCTGCTTTGACAAGCCTTTTATAGTAGAGTGATATGGCTCTATAAATCGAACCATTTTTCGCTGCTACGCGTTCCAAAACCTTGGTTGTTTTCGGTATGAATTTAGCCATAACAAAAGCTACCCTCTTCTTACAATAGTTAGATATAAATTAAATGAACAAATGTGCAATTTGATTTATCAGTCCCGCAACAACGAAGGCACTTACCGCTGTAGATACACCAATAGTCACAGCTACTTTAGTGTTGAATTCCTTCGTTAGGATCCCAAATACGGACAGGCAAGGTAGATATAGCATTGCTACTGTACCACCTACAAAAGCCTGCAATGCTGTCAATCCTTCGATTGCCAACAGCGGAGCAACTGCCATCTCACGGCGAACAATTCCCAAAATCAATGCAATCACAGCGTCCTTTGGCAATCCAAGCCATCCACTGACGATTGGCTCAAGATATACCGCAATGTATGATAAAATGCCGGTTTCTTTTAGCACAGCTGCAATTACAACGGATATAAACATTGGAAGTTCTGCTTCCACCAAAAAATGCTTCATTCGAATCGCGAGTTTTCCCAAGAATGCTTTGCCATTGGGCATCAACAAATTAGGGATCTCGATGACCATTGGATCCACCGTCCCTTTTAATGTACGGCTTAAAATCGAAGATACGATCATCATGACGGCAAGGGACAATAGCAGCATCAATAATAAAAGGATCGGTGAAAAACCTGCAAACAAGCTGATCAATGCCCCTGTTTGAGAAATACAGGGTACGGCAAAACACACTACAGTAGAAATAATCAAACGTTCCTTCTTGGTGGTGGCTGTTCTTGAACCGATAATTGCCGGTACTGCACAGCCATAACCCATCAAAATGGTGATCATGCTGCCGCCCTGGATCCCCATCTTTCGCATGATATTGTCAAAGAGCACACTTAGCCGGGGTAGGACTCCGGAATCCTCCAGGAATGAAAATACGACATAAAACAACATTACATAGGGAAAAATCAATGCAATGATCCATTCAAAGCCGATTACAAATATTCCGTACTCCCCGATAAGAACGTTAAGAAGGATCCCCTCCGGCAATATAGAAGCAAACAGTGTCTTAAAAACGGGAACCAGCAGTTTATTTACCAAAGGCAATAGCAAAACTGCACGTAAAGCCTTACCGCCGCCTACAATAGCACCTAACGATAGAACGATGATCAATATTGCTATTGGGATACCAGGCCACGGTTTTAGCATACTATTTCCCAATCTATCTAAAAAGCTTAACTTGCCATCTGCATTTATTCTAACTTTAGCTGCAATCTCTTTTGCCCTGTCCCACGGGTTTTGTTGATTGCCATCACATCCCGGGCAAGAAGAGCAGTTGCTGCAACCTTGATTGGAGCTGGATAAAATCTTTTGCAGCTCACCTTTTAGCTCTTTAAGGCCCTCACCTTTTACAGCTATAGTAGGAATTACGGGTGCTCCCAACTCTTTAGACAGCAAGCTAACATTGATTTCATTGCCATGGCGCTTGGCAACATCGACCAAATTCAATGCATAAACAATAGGCACATTATATTTCTGAAGTTCCAAGCCCAGTTTGATATTTCTTTCCAAGTTAGTGGCATCCAGTACACATATGACTGCAAGCGGGTTACTGTCCATAAATCTTACAGCAACCGCCTCAGCTTCTGATGTCGCCTCCAAAGAATATGTACCGGGAACGTCTATTAAAGTGTAGGTTTTATCATCCAACTTGATCGTGCCCTCTGTATAACTTACTGTTGTCCCGGCATAGTTGGAACTGATCACATTTATACCTGTCAAGCTGGAAAAGAACACGCTTTTCCCAACATTGGGATTGCCCATCAATAGTATTTTATCGGCCTTCTCAAAGACCTTTTTATCTTCGTTCAATTCATGGCATCCTGCCAAACCCTTCAACCCCTAACCATAATCTTTTCAGCTATATCTTTTCCAATAGCGATCTCACTGGAATCTACCTTGATCAGTACAGGTCCTCCCAGCCGATGCGTCATCATCTTATGGATGCAAGCGTTTTTTACGATCCCTAAGCTTCTCAAAATGCCAAGCTCGGGTGCATTTGTGACAATATATTGAAGATTATCAGGTGCACTGTAAATGCTCTGTGCTGATCCCGTATGTTTGCCTTTTTTCAATTTGCCCCACTCCTTTGTCGGTTCTTATATAAAGAAACTGAAAGTTAGAAGCTTCTAACTTCTATATATATTCATAGCATATTGGCTTTTTGTTGTCAATATGTAAAATGAATATATTTCTATGTATGGCCATTTTTTTCATGACACCTTCGTGTTTTCGTACAACTATAAGATGCCGGTAATCGTTCTCACCAGCAAGGACCTATTCGACTCAAGCCTTTACAATCGATGGTTATATATGGTTCTGATTATTCAATTGCCTTTCATGTCCAACAGTTGTATACTAATAATTAACAAAGGCAGGTGTAAAATGTGAGAAAAGAATTTGCTAAAGGCAAATCCGGCCTATTTGCTCTTGGATACATACAAAATGAATCCAGCTATTTGGCCGAAATATCAAGAATTGCAAACGAAGAAGTAACGATGCTTGAACTGGACGAAAACATCAATGAATCCTACGAAAATCAATGGGAACTAAATTACCACTATGATGTTAACGGTAATTTGCAGTGCGGTGAATATGATGAAAACCGAACATGCAGGTATGCTATATACACCGGGTATAAAGCTACAAACCCAAATCCCTCTTACCCCAGCGAATCAATTTACGCGGTATTTGCGAAAGATCAATACGGAAATTGGGTAGGGGTGAAATTCTTTACCAAATTCAGATTGGAAAAATATTATAATGCTTATAGATTAGGCAATATAAGTTTTAAAGATTATGAAGAAGCAAATACATTTATCAAAGAACTAGAGGCAAACCTCCTACCCGGAGAGACGTGGAAATTTAAGTCATCTGGTCAATCTGACTATAGACCTAAAACCGAGTATGATATCCTTCAAAGCTATCTACAGCATGTCTTTGACAAACTACTCGCAGACTATAATGATGTTAAATCAAAAAATTACAAGAAAATAGTTTTTTCTATAGACCAAAGATTCGCGCTGTTCAACAGCGGTTTACTTGATAAATTTGCTCAAGATATATATTTAGTGGGAGAGGTCTTTGGAAAAGTCGGTGGAAGCTTTACTTTCTCCAATGTCAAAATTGCTCCCGGTAAAGTTGAGTTGATGCGCAAGTATGGTTTTGCAGCGAAAGACCTGTCGCCATATCCCGGTGTTGTAGAGTTTTTTGATAAGCTGGATGATATTATTTATAACGCAGATGTAGAAATAGATCTTAATTATGATAATTTAAGCCATATTATCGAAGATGGTGCAAGAAGAAATCGCTTTTCGGAAAAATATAACATCTTATACGAAAAGGGTGACTTGCCCTCCATTACAAGTACACTGATCGCGGCAATTGAAAATTCCAAAAAAATCGCAAAGCGTAATTATAAATATGTCGTTCCCCAATACAGAAGCGCGAATAGGAACGAGCCGGGAAAAATCCAGTTTTTGATGCCAATATACTTGGACAGGCAATATGGGGAACGTCCCGACTTTGCATTAGTCCTAAATAGTGAAATAATGCCTGATGGGAGTAAATTTTATACCCCTGAAACGATATTGGAGCTTCCTTGGGCGTATAACAATGCACGTGTCATATGTAAGCCGGAAGACACGTGGCTCAATCCAAAAACGATTGACAGTCCACCACTTGAAGAAGAATTTTAAGGTACTTGGGACTTGGAGATCTCACCCGTTAGTCTGCGCCTTTGCCGGACGCACAAACTGAAAAAAAGCCGACGAGCTGTGTTTTCCACAGTACGTCGGCTTTTTTGTAAGCTTTTATTCGTTTGGTCAGCCTTTAGTCAACAATACAAACGTTGACTGCTCTAAGCTTGCTGCTGTTCTTGGGATCAGTCTCAGTGTCATATGTGACTTTCTGACCCTCGTTTAGTGACTTGAATCCATCAGTTTGAATCGCTGAAAAGTGTACAAATACATCTTCTCCGCCGTTGTCGTTGGAAATAAAGCCATAGCCCTTTTCCGAATTGAACCATTTTACTGTACCACTATTCATTGGGTACCTCCTAAAAATTATATTGTACCCAGAATAAAACAAAACTCACACGTTCAAATCATCAAAAAACAATGATCCGCAACATGTGAGGATAAAGCATTTTCTTGATACTTGCTAAGTATAACATAGTACACAACTACTGTCAAACATAAAATTTTTCATTATTCTTCACTTGACAGATCCTCATCTTCTTGATATTGAGTCTCTTCAAGATGCGTACTTACTTCGATACGAACCAAAGAGCGCTGCAACAATACTTGCAATCTTCTGATTTGATGTTCTTCAGACTCTTCAAGCATTGCGGCTTCAGCTTCTTGTCGATCTCTTTCCGCGCGCTCTAAATCTATTTCTTCGGGACGCTGAGCTATAGTACTCAATATATTTACTTTTGTATTGTCTATCTCAGCCACACCACCGAACACGGCAAGTTTCTTCTCGTAACCATCATTAATGATGCGCAAGATCCCATCACCCAGAGCCGTGGAAATCGGCGCATGACCAGGAAGCACTCCAAGGTCACCGTCAATACAGCGCATAATTACCATGTCGGCCTTTTCGACGAATTTGATCCCGCGGGGCGTGATTATTGTAAGATCTATTTTTTTGCCGTTTGCCGTATTGGTCTGTTGTTTGTCCATATCAACTTCCCTGCGCGTTTTTGTACTTTTCAACTACATCATCAATTGTCCCTGCATTGAGGAAATATCCTTCAGGTATATCATCATGAATGCCGTCAATGATCTCTTTGAAGCCTCGTACCGTATCCTCGACGGGTACATAGCGGCCGGGGATCGACGTAAATTTCTCACCCACAAAGAAAGGCTGCGACAAAAAGCGCTGAACCCTTCTGGCTCTGTTAACGATCATTTTGTCTTCTTCGGACAACTCGTCCATGCCTAAAATCGCAACAATGTCCTGAAGGTCTTTGTACCTCTGCAGTATGCCCCGAACGGCTTGCGCCACACGGTAATGCTCAGACCCTACAATGCTTGATTCCAGGATGCGTGATGATGAACTGAGTGGATCGACAGCGGGATAGATCCCCTGTTCTACGATGGACCTTGACAAAACAGTAACCGCATCCAAATGGGCAAAAGTTGTCGCGGTGGATGGATCCGTAAAGTCATCTGCAGGCACATAGATGGCTTGTACAGAAGTAATGGAGCCTGCCTTGGTTGATGTAATGCGCTCCTGTAACGCACCAATTTCGGTGGCCAAAGTGGGCTGATATCCTACCGCGCTCGGCGTGCGTCCCAACAAAGCAGATACTTCCGAACCAGCCTGTACAAATCGGAATATATTGTCAATGAACAACAAGACGTCTTGCTGCATTTTGTCTCGAAAATATTCAGCCATGGTAAGTCCCGTGAGGCCAACCCTCATTCTGACTCCCGGAGGCTCGTTCATTTGTCCAAATACCAGTGCAGTATTCTCGATTACACCGGAGTTGAGCATATCGTAATACAAATCATTACCCTCGCGGGTACGCTCGCCTACACCAACGAAGACGGAATAGCCCCCGTGCTCCTTTGCGATGCTGTTGATAAGCTCCATAATGAGGACGGTCTTTCCTACTCCCGCACCGCCAAACAGGCCTATCTTTCCGCCTTTTGAGAATGGACAAAGTAAGTCAATGGCCTTGATTCCAGTTTCCAGCATCTCAGGCTGTGCAATTTGGTCCTTAAAGCTTGGCGGATCTCTATGAATGACCCATCGGTCTTCGGTTACTATCGCGGGTCTGTTGTCGATGGGCTTCCCTAAAACATTGACCATGCGTCCTAAAACTTCCTTGCCAACGGGCACCGAGATGGGAGCCCCGGCATCGACTGCTTCCATACCCCGCCTCAAACCGTCTGTGGGGTGCATTGAAATGCAACGCACCGTATGGTCTCCAAGGTGCTGCATCACCTCAAGCACTATTGTTTCGCCTTCAAGCTGTACTTCAATGGCATTATACAAAGAGGGCAACTCGTCCTCAAAACGTACATCTATGACTGCACCTATTATTTGCGTTATCCTACCTTTATTTTTAACCGTCATGTATTCCACCTTTATTTTTATTTAAAATGCTTGCACTGCCTACGATCTCGCTTAATTCTTGTGTTATGGCGGCCTGACGTCTGCGGTTAAACATCAGAGATAATTTTTCTATCATTTCATTTGCGTTCTTTCCGGCTACATCCATACTTACCATGCGTGCTGCTTGTTCGCTTGTGTGAGACTCCGAAAATGCTCTGAATAGACACATGTGTAAATATAGAGGCATTATGTGGTCAATATATGTGTGTATATCCGGCTCGTATATTTTAAAACTGCTATGTTTTATATCAGGTGCGGTCGTTACAACCGGCAACACTCTCTCTACATAAGGAACATAGCTTAGGATATTTTCAAATTGCGTATAGGCTACAAAGACTTCATCCACTTCGCCGGTAAGATAAAGATCTTCCAACATTTTTGCAATGCTTTCTGTTCCGTAATACATATGCGCGTCGGATACATCAGTGATTTTTTTTATGATGTTTTTGTTTCTCTTCCTGAAAAATCTATCACCTTTGGAGCCCACGACGATCAATTTTTCATTTTTCCCTTGCTCCATGTGTTCCAACGCCGTTAACGTAATATTTGCGTTAAATCCACCTGCAAAGCCGCGGTCACTGGTCAGCACAACATACAAAGAACTTTTGACTACTCGCTCTTGATAAAAAGCATGGTTATCGGCTTCTTCGTGAGCACCTACCTCTTCGACACGTCGCTTTAGTTCATTATAGATAGGACGCACACCCTCCAACTGTGCTCTCGCCTTGTGCAGCTTCGTGGAGGCGATCATGTCCATAGCTTTGATGATCTGTCCGGTAGAGCGGATATTGGCAATTCTTTGTTTGATATCTTTCATCGAGGACACATTGGTACCTCCTTAGCCATAGTTGTGCTGTCTTTTTACCTCAGTAATTATTGAGTTGATTTCTTCGGCGAGATTTGACGAGATATTGCCACTTTCTCTGATTTCTTCTTTTATGTGTACTGCATTTGCATTCACATACTTGATAAGGTCTCTTTGGAACCTTAAAATGCGGTTTATGTCTATATCTTCAAGGTATTTGTTACTTAAAGCATAGAGGATCAACACTTGATCTTCAACAGGCATTGGTCGATACTGTGGCTGCTTAAGCACTTCCATGATCCGTTCGCCGTGATTGAGGCGCTCCAAAGTGTCATGGCTTAGATCGGTACCAAACTGCGAGAAGGCGGCAAGTTCCTTATACTGTGCAAACTCGATTCTAAGAGGTCCGGCAAGTTCCTTCATAGCCGGGATTTGTGCGGCTCCACCAACACGCGAAACAGAAAAACCGGGATTTATCGCAGGGCGGATACCATGGTTGAAGAGATCTGCTTCCAAATAAATCTGTCCGTCGGTAATGGAAATAATGTTTGTCGGGATATAGGCCGATATATCGCCTTGTTGAGTTTCGACAATGGGCAAGGCAGTCATGGTGCCTCCACCATAGTCTTCACTCAAGCACGCCGCACGTTCAAGTAGCCTCGAGTGCAGGTAAAAGACATCCCCCGGATAGGCCTCACGTCCGGGCGGTCGGCGTAGAAGCAAACTAATGGCTCGATAAGCCACGGCATGTTTGGACAAATCGTCATAGACCACAAGTACATCCTTGCCCCTATACATCCACTCTTCCGCAATTGCACAGCCTGCATATGGAGCCATATACTGAAGCGGCGCAGAGTCGCTGGCAGTGGCCACAACCACAGTGGTGTATTTGATAGCCCCGGTTTCATTGAGGACCTTGACTATACGGGCTATTGTCGATGCCTTTTGTCCTATGGCAACATAGACACAATAGACATCTTTGTCCTTTTGATTGATGATCGTGTCAATCGCAATTGCGGTCTTACCGGTTTCGCGGTCGCCTATGATCAATTCTCGCTGACCTTTTCCAATGGGCACCATAGCGTCGATTGCCTTTATACCGGTTTGGAGCGGTTGATTGACTTCACGACGCATGATCACACTTGGTGCAGGGCTTTCGATCTTTCTGTAACTTTCGGCTGCGATAGTTCCCTTATCGTCGATGGGTTCGCCCAACGCGTTGACAACACGGCCAAGCAGGCCGTCGCCCACCGGGACTTCAGCCATTCTGCCGGTCAACTTAACAGGATCTCCTTCTTTGATGCCCGCGTCGGAGCCCATTATAACAACACCAATACTGTCTTCATCAAGATTTAACGCCAAACCATAAGTACCATTGGGGAACTCAAGAAGTTCGCCGCTCATAGCACTATATAAACCATGAACTCGTGCTATCCCGTCTCCAACCTGTATGACAGTACCGACTTCCGAAAAATCCATGTCAGATGAGTAAGAAGCAATATGTGTTTTTATCTCATTATATATTTCAGCAGTATTGACTATCATTAAAAAGCGCCTCTCTTCAAGCTAGCTTTCATATTCTTCAATTCATCCCTTACAGTACCGTCAAAAATCCGTCCATCCAAAATCACGTAAAACCCACCTATGACATCGGGGTCGATCTTGGCTTTTAACTCCACATGAAAATCAGTTTTCTTCTCCAACGCTTTGCGAATGGCTTCGATTTGCTGCCGACTGAGTTCTTTGGCCGAGACAACTTCTGCTTCCATTTTGCCAAACTGCCTGTTGATACGCCCAATGTACCGCGTCAATACAGGCACGATCAGCGATTCTCGCTTATCCCTTACCATACGGTACAAAAATCCCATCAAGTGCCAAGAAATCTTATCGGAAAAAGCCTTATGGAAAAGTTGGCGTTTCGATGAATCAGGAACATGCTGTCGCATCAAGAATGATTGCACTTCGTTGCTGCTAAGCATATCCCTGACCAGGATTGCCTGCTCCAAATCCCTTTCCAAAGTACAGTTTTCTTTTGAAATTTCAAATAACTCATCAGCATAATGGTCCTTTAATGTAGCCATTGTGCCTCCTCCAGCTTAGCCACAGCCTCTTCGAAAAGCTTATCCTGAGTCTCATCGTCTATACTCTTGGCGATATATTTCTCTGCCATGATAGAAGCAAGTTCAATAACATAGAGACGAGTTTCTTCCTGCAGACGAATCTTGTCTTTTTCAATACTATCCAGTGAGCGTTTTCTGATTTCCTCCGCCTCTCGCTTGGCTTGTTCCAGAATTTCTTTGCTTTCTTCGGTAGCCTTAAGGCGAGCGTCTTCGAGGATCTCCATTCGCTCCTTATCGATTTGCTCTAATTTTTTATTGTATTCTGCAACAAGCTCATTGGCTTTAGCCATAGCCTTATCTGCATTATCGATCTTGGCCTTGATGGCTTCGGTGCGCTTTAGCATAAACTCCTTAACGGGTTTATAAAGGATCAAACTCAATGCAACGGCTAAAATAATCGCGTTGATCAATTGGATCCCTATGCTGATAAGCATTTGAGAATCGAGGGCGAAGAGACGCCCTTCTGGGACAGCTTGAGCCATAAATATTATTACTTTATACATTTCAAATGGCCTCCTCCCCTCTGTCCAAAATAAGACACATAGGATCTACACTCAGGCCTAGCCCAAGTAATTGATCATAATGTCTACCAGCGGATTGGCAAAAAGCAAAATGATGGCAATCAGGAGTCCGTAAATGCCGGATGTCTCACCTAGGGCCAAACCGATGAACATGGAAGTCCGGATAAAATCTGCGGATTCCGGCTGTCTGGCCATGGATTCCATTGCCTGTGCGGCGACTCTTGCCTGTCCGAATGTGGTAAATAATCCGTTCAATAGCGCAATAGCGGCAGCGATTTGCGCCATGCCTATTACAAATGCCAATGGATCATTCATAATATATCCTCCGATCTTTATATCGAATTTTGTATTCTGCTATAATTTGGTATTTTTTATCGGTACGTCAACTTGCCGCATCTCTAACATACATAAGGCTTAAAATAACAAATATATAGGTTTGCAAAGCGCCAAAAATCACGTCAAAAAATGCATGCAACAGTGTCGGGATCCCGATCTGAACAAAAATTGGTGTTAGCGCATAATAGAGTGTCAAAAGAATCGTACCTGAAAGCATATTACCAAAGAGTCGGAAACTTAGCGAAACCGGTTTGGAAAGTTCACTGATCAATGTCAAAGGAAAAAACAAGGGATGAGGTTCAAAGAAACTCTTTAGATAGCCGCCTTTGCGGTGTCTCAAGCCCATGCCGATCATAAGTAAAAATGAAGCAAGGGATAATGCAAAGGTAGTTGCAAAGTCAGCCGTCGGCGCCCTAAGTCCGAAAACGCTAAGCAAACTTGAAGTTAATATATATGCAAAGACCATGAAAAACCATGGTGATATATATGAAAGCTTGTCCCCCAGAGCATTTGTGGCAAAATTGTCAAACATTTCGACAGCCGCCTCTATGAGATTCTGAACCCCGGTTGGAACTAGTTTAAACTTGCGAAGTTTAATGCGTGCGATAACTGCAAGCACTATAAGAAGCAGCATTATAATCCATGTGTTGAAAATGGTTTCAGTTATCCAAACTTCAACACCCGCTATGTCTATTACCCATAAATTTTCTATGTTCAAACCCACTACATATCACCACCCATGTCGGCAAAAAACCTAGCTCTTCGTTGTAAACTTAATGAAATATAGGGCTATATGGAAAGCAAATATCCCTGATACAACTCCCCATAGATTGATTTGCGGAACAACTGCACCTAAAACCAATACAACACCTGTAAGAAGAAGTCTCAAAATATATTGAATGCTGACATACTGTCCGGCACTCTTTTTTTCCATTTTGAGTGCTTTATCTATTGTACGTTCTAGTAAAAAGATCTTGGCGATACTCACTGCTGAACCTAAGAGTGCTCCAAACAGAAACGGCAAAAAACCCAAAGAACGATAATAGATAACTGAGACAATAACACATATCGATACAATTACTAATATAGCTATAGTCGTTCTCTTTGCCAAATTAGACATTTTCATATACAAATCATTCCTTATTATCTCCGGTACCGTCATTTCTTATCTTTAGAAAAGTCGATTAGCTCTTTGAACGCAGCCCCGGCACCTAAAAATGAAAAAATCAAAAGCAGCCAAGGGGAGGTGTTCAGCAATCTGTCCAAATATTTGCCCAACAAGACACCAATCAATACCGATGCCGCCATTGTTATTCCAATATGAGAGATTTGTGCTAAGGCTCGCAATGTTTCGTTTTTCTTGAGTTGTTTATCATTATTGTGCTTCTCACTCAAGACATTATCCTCCTGAATTCTGCGTATTGCTGCAAAACAAAGTTTTATCAAGCACAATATTTTACATTCAGTTACAATCTTACCATAATTATTGTGTTAGTATCAAGTTTCTACCAGTAAATTTTTTGTTTTTTAAAAAACAAAATTTTACAGTTGGAACAGTTGAAGATTTTATTTTTATTGTTATTCACTTTCAGATATTCGTTTGAGAAACTTTTCTTTAGCTTCTGAAGCAGTTTAATATTAGCTGATAATCAAATGCTTATCAGAAACATCGGGACCCAATCCTACATTACCGAGTAGCTTATTGATAATAGTTACAAGCATAGCTTAGAATTTGTTGCGGATTTCCCTTGACAATGTTGCTTTTTTTACATATATTCATTGTATCTCTTTTATACAGTCATGTTTTGAGTTGTATAAAATAATAAAAGGAGGCAATCCGATGTCTGAAAAGAAAGTATACGGTAAGGATACTGCCGAAAACATTAGGATCAACCCCGATTCATTGGCAAAGAGTAGTGAACAAACGGTTTGTGCTCCGGAATTTCCAAGCGGATGCATAGACCTGGAGGATGAAGAAGATAAATAGATCGTTTTGAAAAGTTTAGCCACCTGAGAGCCGTTAAGGCAGCTCCCGGGTGGCTTTTTTGCTGTTATTCGATCGTATCATTATACTTATATGATCATGCAGGTTTTACTTGGGACTTTATGACTTCATACCCAAGGGCAGTGATGGCGTTTTCGATCCGAGCTATTGTCAACTTTTCATCATCAAAGTCCAATTTTACTTTGCTTGAGTTGAATAACACCTTTACGCTATCCTTATTTACGCCCTCCAATGATTTCACTGCATTCTCTATCTTTTGCATGCATGACGGACAAGCTAATGCCTCTAGTTGGATGGTTGCTTTCTTCATGTTACTCACCTTTCGTTACTTGTTTTGCTGATATAGTTACTTGATTTATCTTCTCAACTTAAACCAGAGAAACCTCATCTTCTCAACTTGTACCTGAGAAGTCTCATACCGTTTAATATTACTATCAAGATGCTTCCTTCGTGCACCAACATTCCGATCGACATATTCATCCACTCACTGAATAGTACACTTGCAAGTAATATCAATACAACACCAACAGCAATAAAAATGTTTTGCCTCATGTTTCTCGCCGTAGCCTTTGCCAATCCAAGGGCATGTGGCAATCGACCAATATCCGAATTCATAAGGACCACATCCGATGTTTCAATCGCTACGTCTGTACCACTTCCCATTGCTATACCGATATTCGCCAGAGCCAGTGAGGGACTGTCATTTACACCGTCTCCAACGAAGGCAACTATTTGGCCTTCTTCCATCAACTTCTTGATATGCGCTGATTTTTCCTCAGGTAGCATATTTCCATGGGCTTCAGTCAAGCCTAGCTCACGGCTGACCACGTCAACAGTTCCTTGGTTGTCGCCTGATAGCATAACGAGATTTTTCACTCTTAATTTCTTTAGTTTCTGCAAATCTTCCTTAACACCCGGACGAATTTGGTCGCGAACACCCATCAGAGCCTTCAATTCCCCATCAACTGATGTGAGCACCAGCGAGTTCCCGTTTTTCTCTAACCGGTCAATATCCGCTTTCGCATTTTCATTCAGCTCAACATTTTCTCTTTCCATCAAGGCAACGTTACCTACAGCTATTCTGTGCCCATTGACACTTGCCACGATTCCGCCACCTTTTACAACCTCAGTATTTTCAACAGGCAAAAAGGTCGTTTGCCCTATTTCCTCCAACACAGCCTTTGCCAATGGGTGATCCGATTCACGCTCAACGCTTGCCAGATAACTTAATGTTTGTTCGATATCGTCTCCATAATAGACCTTCTCAGCAACCGACGGATTCCCTACAGTTAGTGTGCCTGTTTTATCAAAAACCATTGTATCCACTCTGCTAAAGTCACTAATGACTTCACTGCCTTTGAGCAGTATGCCATTTCGCGCTCCATTTCCTATCCCTGCAACGTTGGACACGGGAACGCCGATAACTAAAGCACCCGGGCATCCAAGGACCAGTATAGTAATGGCTAATTCGATGTTTCTTGAGATCAGCCAAACGATAAATGCCAAAATCAGAACACCGGGGGTGTAATATTTCGAGAAGCGGTCTATGAAACGTTCTGCTTCTGATTTTGAGTCTTGAGCTTCTTCAACGAGTTCAATGATTTTCCCAAATGTCGTGTCTTCGCCCACACGGTCAGCGACTATTTGAATCGTTCCATTATCCAAAATCGTGCCGGCAAATACATTTGAACCTTTTTCCTTGGCAACAGGGAGGGATTCTCCTGTGATGCTTGCTTCATTTATACTGCCTTCACCCAATAAAACTGTACCATCAACAGGAACTTTGGCACCCGTCTTGACAAGTAAGACATCGCCTACGTCAACTTCATCCACATCAACTTCTTCAAATTCACCATTTTCCATCAGTTTCAGTGCACTTTCAGGAGCCATCTCCGTCAATTCTTTAATGGCAGAACGTGTTTTGTTCAATGTGCGCTGCTCCAAATAAGCACCTAATAAGAATAGAAATGTAACAATGGCGGCCTCTTCGTAGTTTCGAATTATAAACGCTCCGACAACAGCGATTGTAACTAAAACGTCTATACTCACTACTTTTACACGTAATGCCTGGTATGCTTGAATGGTAATCGGTGCTACACCCATGATGGAAGCAATGATCAATGACCATTTGAAAACGGACATGTTGTCAAAGATCCAATTGCTTAGAAAGCCTATCCCGATCAATATGCCGGCAATAAAAGCAATTTTGTTCTTATTTCTTAAAATATACCTCTGCATGGCACCACTCCCTCGCATTACGTTTGAACCTGATATGCTTTGTCTAGTTCTTCAAGCATTTTGTAAACCGCTTCGTAGCTTTCGCATACGTCATCCGGCACGGTATAATTATCAGTGATTGCACGCAGCTGTGTGAACTCATTGTCCAACTGCGGTTTTTCTACCCCTGCTTCTTTGGTTTTCTTGCTGATAGCATCGAATAGCTTTCGGACATCATGGAATTCCGGATGGTGTCCTCCATGAACTCGGGCTACTATCGGTACATATTGTTGCAATGTTTTGATATTTTTAACTTTCAATTCATCAAATGATTTAGACATATTTTATTCCTCCTTTTTAGTTGTGTTGACTTTATTATATCAGTAGTCCAAATAAATTAATTTGATTTAAATCAAAATTTTGTAAAAATAAAAATACCCCGGACTATTAGTCAGAGGTATTAGCTTACCGGTCAATTACCTATGTGCAATATCAACGTCTTTCAAACATTTTAAGTAGCCGTAGATAATGATTTGCTTCTCGTAAAACATGATCTCCCAGCAATGGAATTATTATCGACCTTATCTTACAATCAAGTAAACCTTGCGTGCCCTGCTCCTTGAAGTCTCGCAAATCTTCAGTCGCCTTCAAGCTCTCGTCAGTAACCCTATTTCTTGGAGTGGTAGCGTCCAATGCCGCCCTTGCTTGCGCCGTCAGCCGGTCAAATTCATTTCCAAAATCATTTGCTTGTCTGATCAAATTATTCTCTGTTGGGTCTAGTAATCCCCTGATAAACTTGGCATGCTCTGCCATTTGTCTGTTCCAGAAAAATTCCTGATCGAGTGCATCTCGTCTTAGGTTTATCTCTTCCCTATTTTGAAGCTTTTGAAGCTGCTCGAGGTACAATTCTGCCTCCCGTAATATGTGTAAGATCAGCAGAGGATAATTAAATGTGAACATATCGCAGCTTAAAACATTGGTTAGAATTCTTTTCTTAAACTCTATTAGCGCAGCAGTTGCATTTATTCCCCTTCTGTTAAGTGCAGATACACGTTCTTCAAGCAAAGGGTCGGCTGCCGTCCTACCGTCACCAGTCAGTTCCAACTCTGCCTGCGTCAGCTGAGTTGGTATCTGTACGCCTGTCAATCTAGATGTTGCCATTTCAGCATCCAAGGTATATGGAGTTACTACTTCTCCGGATTCCAGAACTTCTGTATCAACAACTCCGTCAGAAAGTGAAATAGCATCTCCTAAAAGTCTGTCAAATTCTCTGCGAAAAGCATCTGTCCGTTGGGTGTACCTGGCATCTCTAGGAGTAAACCCCGCTTCAAGGAAAAATGAGTGTTCTTTCATAATTCTTGCAAAGAACAAATGTAACCCCAGGGACTGCTTAATAAATTCAATGCTTGATAGCATAGTTATCCCCTCCACATAAAAGAAAGCTTACATGTTCATTTTATGTTAGCACTATATAAACTGCCACAAGATAACATATGCAATAGTTGGCTGCCTTTGTTGCTTTGTGCTTTGTTATGTGAACTCCTTTCAATAAGAAGTTGGCGCTCTCTTGCATTGCATATATTGCAAAAAAGCTTCGCTTCACAGAAAATCATGTAAAATCCTTGCATTTTTTGGCGATATACAATATAGTTGATACAAAAAATATTTTTATGAAAGGAATGAACTATTATGGCTGTCAAATGGACCCCAAACCTATCGGTTGGAGTTGAATACATTGATTCTCAACATAAGATATGGTTTGAAAAGGCTAATGACCTTTTTGAAGCAGGAAAAAACAGAAAGTCAAAAGAAGTAATCGGGGAGATGCTTGATTTTCTAGATGATTACACTAAGCAACACTTCAAAGATGAAGAAGCTTATATGGAGAAGATAAGTTATCCTGATATTGAAAAACAAAGGGCTGCCCACAAAATCTTTGTCGAAGAACTTGCAAAGCTTAAACAGGAGTATCAGCGTTCAGGCGGTAATCTCACCGTAATAATCAACGCCAATCAAATGATCCTCAATTGGTTAACTCAACATATCTCAACGATGGACAAGCAAATTGGAGCATATGCAAAAACTTTATAGTATTTTTAAGTCGTAGCATTTTACTTTGCTACGGCTTTTGCTATAAGTATTTACGAATCGCCACCATCCTCGAATACTTGAATCTTTATGGTGTTTTTTACCTGTAGGCACTTAATACGGCCTCGAACTTCGCAAGAATCTGAGGATTTGCCGAACTTCAATCCACGCGCCCGCGAGGGGCGCGACGATAAATCGCTCAGTTATCAGCTTCGTTCTTCCGACTTCAATCCACGCGCCCGCGAGGGGCGCGACGTCCCATTTGCCGACAGTGCTGGCAGAGGCATCAAACTTCAATCCACGCGCCCGCGAGGGGCGCGACTAAACAAAATTGACGATCCGGACAATGATAAGTATACTTCAATCCACGCGCCCGCGAGGGGCGCGACTTCGATTCGTGGGCAGCTCCGGAGCTGCAAAGGATACTTCAATCCACGCGCCCGCGAGGGGCGCGACCGACCTTAAACAAGACCTCTACATAGCAAATGCGAACTTCAATCCACGCGCCCGCGAGGGGCGCGACAAGGTTACCAAGTGCGCTGATATCCGCTTGAAGTTACTTCAATCCACGCGCCCGCGAGGGGCGCGACATCACAGCAATAAGTACGGTAACAATATCATCTGACTTCAATCCACGCGCCCGCGAGGGGCGCGACGAGCAGTTTACTGGCCAAAAGGCGGTGAAGTTAGATGACTTCAATCCACGCGCCCGCGAGGGGCGCGACTTTAGTTGAAGGCAAAATACAATTAGGCTCATACACTTCAATCCACGCGCCCGCGAGGGGCGCGACCTTTTGCCGACGTTTGGTTTTGTGAGGCGCGATTACACTTCAATCCACGCGCCCGCGAGGGGCGCGACAATGAGCCGTGAAACTGATTGATGCTGATAAAAAACTTCAATCCACGCGCCCGCGAGGGGCGCGACAGCTGTCAATTGGACATATACGGACATTAGCGGGCACTTCAATCCACGCGCCCGCGAGGGGCGCGACGCATTGTCATGACGTCTTCACGAGATGGCAGTTTGACTTCAATCCACGCGCCCGCGAGGGGCGCGACTGAGTTGTCGGCAAATTCATATGGCCTGACTAAAGTACTTCAATCCACGCGCCCGCGAGGGGCGCGACACACAGGTGATGAAGCACCTGATATTAGCATTGATACTTCAATCCACGCGCCCGCGAGGGGCGCGACCCTCGACCTGGTTCAGTGCCATATCAAGCTCGTTACTTCAATCCACGCGCCCGCGAGGGGCGCGACCAGATCCAGAGAGTTTAATTTCTCTTGAATCTGTTACTTCAATCCACGCGCCCGCGAGGGGCGCGACGCAGAATTTACGGTCATGTCCGACTTGAGCAATCCTACTTCAATCCACGCGCCCGCGAGGGGCGCGACGATAAAATATGCCTCATCCTCCACAAGGCCATCCAACTTCAATCCACGCGCCCGCGAGGGGCGCGACCTCTTTTATTCGGCGTTCTATCGTTCCTGGTATGTACTTCAATCCACGCGCCCGCGAGGGGCGCGACCGTCAGGATTACCTGCCAATGCTTCAAGGTGCAGAACTTCAATCCACGCGCCCGCGAGGGGCGCGACGTTGTATAATGTCTACGTTATTACAGTTTTGGGGTACTTCAATCCACGCGCCCGCGAGGGGCGCGACTTGCAGTCCATTCAGCGTCTGAATATACAGGTATAACTTCAATCCACGCGCCCGCGAGGGGCGCGACGGAGATGATGTAAACAGCTTCTGTTACCAACGATTACTTCAATCCACGCGCCCGCGAGGGGCGCGACTCATAACGATCTTGACGGTGGTTCTCTGCACCTTACTTCAATCCACGCGCCCGCGAGGGGCGCGACCAATAAAAAATTCTCAAACTGCGCCGGAGAGGGAACTTCAATCCACGCGCCCGCGAGGGGCGCGACTCAACTACCACAGTTTAAAGGGTTTGTTGTTTGGACTTCAATCCACGCGCCCGCGAGGGGCGCGACCAGTCATAGCGCAGTCGGTGGTGATGGAGCGGACAACTTCAATCCACGCGCCCGCGAGGGGCGCGACTTTTGCAATTATTTTGAGATTCTACGTTTTGTACAAAACTTCAATCCACGCGCCCGCGAGGGGCGCGACCCGAGTGGCTAGGTTATGAGGACTTCGAGGCCATCATACTTCAATCCACGCGCCCGCGAGGGGCGCGACGCAGAGATTACAGGAGAGACACCACTGATCCAGAACTTCAATCCACGCGCCCGCGAGGGGCGCGACTCCGACGAGCTGGACACAATCGAAAGCATTCTGGAGACTTCAATCCACGCGCCCGCGAGGGGCGCGACACTATTATTAAAAGCATACGCCGACACGATAGCCACTTCAATCCACGCGCCCGCGAGGGGCGCGACTCGTAATGAGCACATATCGCAGAGCTGATACTGGCACAGACACTTCAATCCACGCGCCCGCGAGGGGCGCGACTTCGAGTCACTGATCAGCTCCTTTCGGCAGCAGCTATCGAGACTTCAATCCACGCGCCCGCGAGGGGCGCGACTGCCAGGGCCGAGATCCTACGGGAGCCCAGGGGGTGAGGACTTCAATCCACGCGCCCGCGAGGGGCGCGACATGCGCTGCCACATCGCACGAGCTCCAAGTGCCCGAAATAACTTCAATCCACGCGCCCGCGAGGGGCGCGACAGCTAGAAACAAGCGGGTTACAACGTTTCCAACATCTAAAAAAACTGAAACGATAAAACATATATTGCTTTTAGCTTGGTTTTTAATAGTATTAGCGTTTGAATTGGTGCGAACCTACCAGGTTTTTTTGATTGCTTGGGGTCTGCACTTTTAAGAAACCACTAAAGCACAAGCGGCTCATCCATCCTAAATGTTTCTTTGGCCCCCACATGTTTAACTCTACGTTTGTAATTGTCTCCAAGGCGATAATAGCGCAAACTATCAGTTTCTTTATTTATAATTCCATCAAGCCTGTGCTCAATTTCACGCAGCTGTGCTTCATCAACCAAACACTCAAAAACCGAGTTTTGCACTCTTTGTCCATAATTGACGCATACTTTTGCAACCTTGCGCAAACGTCTTCTTCCCTCACGAGTTTGAGTGTTAATGTCATAAGTTATAAGTACAAACATGACATTCCTTTCTCAATCCATAACCTACTTCCACATGAATGGGGGATATGCATCAAGATCGCCTCTCAAATAGCGAGCCAGTAACATTGCTTGAACATGTGGCAGAAGACCCCATGATATTTTCTCTTTTAAGAATGGGTGTGTTAGCATTTCTTGCTTTCTTTTTTGCCATTCTTTGAGAAGAACCTTGCGAGGCTCATCTTTTATAATAACCGATCCATTTTCATTGATTTCGAAGTCGTCAGCTGCTACTTGCTTACGATTTACTACAGAAAGTACGAAGCGATCAACACATGTGCATCTGAACTCCTCCATCATATCCAATGCCAAAGAAACACGCCCAGAGCGGTCCGTGTGCATAAAACCAACATACGCATCCAATCCAACTGCTTCGAGAGCCGCTGCTGTATCATTTGCAAGCAATGTATAGAAAAAAGATAACAGACAATTGATTCTGTCAAGCGGTGGCCTTTTGTTTCTTCCTCGAAAATAGAAATCTTCCTTGTTATTTAAAATCATATGGTCAAAAGAATTAAAATAAATAACTTGCGCAGTTCCCTCGTAACCTCTCAGCGATTCAAGTGAATCCGCCTGTCTTACAAACTTAAGATAATCACTAAGTTTGTCGGAGTTGTTTCTCATCTCGGCAGTATCTATACGTAGCGGATAGTCACGCAAATATCTCTCTACTTGCCACTTTTCATTGAATATCTTTCCTAACACCATATTTTTGGATATAGATAGCGAAAGAATCTTATCTTCAGATACTGCATATTGTTTCTTACGCAATAAAACATTCCCTCTAGATGGACCGACAAGACGTGCACGAAACCTCCCATGAGACGTCATGAAGCACACTGAAATACTATCTTCAACACATTTCTCCATCAGTTTTGGACTCATCCCCATATTTGAAAACAATACTATGCTC
>JBMNIG010000013.1:0-139635 GCA_050950785.1 Eubacteriales bacterium
CGAAATATCAAAACCCGCATCTATATAGCCCTGCCGGATCACCTCGTAATAGTAACGACCCGGTGCTCCCAAAGGTCTACCTTCATTCATGATATACACCATTGCGGGTACCCACTGCCCTTTGAAACGTACCTTAACCGTTTCTTTCCGGTATAGATGCGGATAACCTTCATATCTGTCCAGCGCCTTCTCATCATTAGGCATGATTCTCCAGAGCAGTACCGGTACACTTTCACCTTTTTGTTTTTCTATTGTCGCTACTGCGCCGCCATTCCCTCCTCTGAATAACAGCCGGTATCCTGTGAGTTTTGCACTCCCCAGCACTTTTGCCGTTGGGCAGCGGTATGCCATCTGCCTTAAGTTCAGATTGCTTCCGTATGCTAAATATATGGTTCCTTTTTCTTTGCTCATCGTATCATCCTCCTTGTATTTACCAAGGCAGAGGCGGAGATCCACCCCTGCGCTTGTCTATCTATGCTGCCCGAAACCGCCATGCTGCGTTACCATCAAGGTGTTTGCAAAGATGCTCCCGGCAGTTTTTGAACTCATCACCAATAAGTCCTATGCGGTTGAGATATGTCCGCATGGCAAACTTCTCATTTTCAACCTGTGGTTTCTTGCTGGAAGCGCATTTTTGGGTTAATGCCTGATGGTTTAACGCAAGGGCAAGCACTATGTAGCTTCTAATTTTTCCCGCATGAAGTTCGCTGTTAAAGCCTCGAAGCTCAATTGTCCCATTGCCGTTAAAAAAGCTGTGCAGGTTCAAAAAGTGGTACCTGCTATTATGGTAATGGGTGCTTCGGCTTTCGCTGTAACCTTCGTACCAGATGCTCTCAATCGCCGCCATGGTTTTGGGCTTACGCCGATTCATCTTCTCAACCAGTGCCGCATCCATCTTTTTACAAAACCGCATCCTGTCCGGCTCAATCTGCAATGCTTTATAGAAAAGGTCATTCTTGCTGGCGATAATGTTAATAAAATTACGGATGCTTCGCGGTGTGTGGTCTGCACCGTCTATATGGATATGAATTCCACAGCTTGTGTTTGCAAAACCTCCAGCCTTGCGAAGCCTCCTTATCAATTCCTGCAGGGTTTCAATGTCTTCGCGGTATGTCAGTATCGGGCTTACCAACTCGACGCTATATTCCCGGCCAGCCGCCACAATCCTGCCGTTTTCCTTTTTCTGAGTCCGGATGCTCCCGTCGCTCATGAATTTCCATATCCGTCCATCCGGTGCAATAACCTTTTGGGTATCGTAATAATCTCCGCTGGATTCAACCCTCCCTCCAAGAAAAGCTGCTGCAGTTTTTGCCGCTTGTTTTCTTGTAATCCCCGTCAATTCTACCTCGATTCCAAATCTCGTTGTAAGCATTGCGCTTTCTCCTCGCTTTCTCTGTGTTTTTTGCCCTTTGGCAGTGTACATTAGGCCATTGAAAACACAGGATAGCAAGGCAATTCTGCGTGAGTTTCCACTGGATTTTGAACAATTTTACACATCTTGAATTGTGTACATTTACAGCTTTCTGATCACATCTATACCATAGGCTACACCCAAAGAAGAACCGCAGTCCCAGTTGATATGAACAGTTCCGATATCATCCACGAAAGATACTGTTCCTTGGTCTCCCGGTTTCAGCTTAGAATACGGATCATCCATGCAGATAAGCTCAACACGTGTTCCCGGCGGATACTGCTCTTTAATGCGAAGGACTGTTTCTTTTGAAGGGAAGCCTCTTGCACTCATAGTTCGTCCTCCTCTCCAGGATAATATGCGGCATACTTTGGGTAATCTCTACCATCCGGCATTACCAACACTCCATCAGACCGTCCCCGCTGCTTAACCAGCAGGCAACGCCACACTCCATCCTCATTAACGTGACAAAGCCCTTTATTTTCCTCAATGAAAATGCGATCAACACATAGGTCGGCAACGAAGTTATCATAATCAATCTTTGATAGCTCGATAGTTTTTACAACTACAAATCGTTTCCTCGTCTCATACCGATGCGGCACTTTTAAATCCTCTATTCTAAACGGATGCTTGACAAAGAAGGCGGTGCTATGAAAATCATTCATTTTCGTCCACCGCCTTTGCTCTGCCTTTCCGATACGCCCCGTTACCGGACAGCCTTGAAAGTAACACCTTGCGTTCAGTTTTGAAGTTATCACCTATAAACCCCAACCTAAGCAGGAAACAGCGAAAAGCATATTTTTCATTATCTGTTGGTTTTTCTTTTCGTAGTACTCGCTTCTGTAATTTTGCCTGTTCTGCCATCTGCTTTGCCAGCGTTATATAGGTCTGCACTTCATCAGCATTTAAAGTCGCGTTCCAGAAAGGGAAGGAAATCTCATCATTTTCAGCTAAGACTACAAGTTCCCCCTCAATCAACATCGCCTTCTTTATCAATGTCTCTTTGCTGGCCAGCATATTATTTAGGTTTTCAAGGCTAATCGCGCTAAAGCCCTCCAACGAAAGAGTAATTGTCATGGTCCCCTCTGCTGAAAAGCCCTCCACATTCAACGTGTCAATAACTGAACGGATGGTTTTTATTTCATTGAGACTGATTTTCGGTGAGTGAACCACACTGTCCCTGTCAATCGTCCAACTGCCAGCAGATTTTTCGTCTTTAATCTCATACAAAAACTCCGGTGCTCCGGCATAGCGCACCTGGCCTTCAAGGGCTTCAGCTATGACCGAGGCAATGGCTTTTCTCTCCTGACCGACAATCTTCTGTGAAAAGCGAAAGCTGTTATTGCTCATGCCATACACCTCCCCTCAAATAAGCTAAAACATTTTTGATTCCCATAAAAAATCCCACCTTTCCTTTTTGGTGGGGTACATTAACGCTCTGTTTTGAGGGGAAAGCAAGGACATTTTTAATCAATCTGTGTTTCCGCGTAAGGTATTTTTTCACTACCTGTTACCAAGAATACTGAATCTGCGCCAAATTGTGAAACATAGCGCTTTACAATCACATCGCAGTATTTCGAGTCAAGCTCCATCATAAAACAAACCCGCCCGGTCTGCTGTGCCGCAATCATTGTCGTACCAGAACCACCGAACAGGTCAAGAGTTAAATCTCCAATATGGGAACTATTGAGCATTGCCTTTGCTACAAGCGATACCGGCTTCATGGTAGGGTGCTCCTCCGATACTTTAGGACGGGGTATCTCCCAAACATCTGACTGTTTACGGTCTTTAAGCGGGCAAAGGCGTGTTCCTTCAAGCCAACCATACCAGATCGGCTCGTACTGGGTATGATAGTCCTTTCTTGATAGTACCAAGCTGTCTTTTTTCCATATAATTGTGCTCGACCAGTGATACCCTGCCTCCCGCATGACGTTCATCAAACTGCCCCATTCCTGAGCACTCATTACCACATAGGTCATGCATCCGGCTTCAGAAACCTCTTTCATGCATTTAAAAGCGCGCAATAAAAAAGCGCCGAATTCTTCGGTGCTCATATTGTCATTTAGAATTTGTCTTGGCTTCCAGCTTGGATGCCTGGTATCTGAACCGTAATCAACATTCCAGGGTGGGTCGGTGAAAACAAATCTCGCCTTTTGTCCGTTCATCAGCTTTTGCACATCTGAAAGCATGGTGCTATCACCGCACATCAGACGGTGGCTGCCAAGTACCCATATGTCGCCCTTTTTGGTAACCGGAGTTTTAATCTCTGCAATTGCCTTTTCTGTATCGAAATTATCCTCTTTGACATTAGCGGTTGTTTTATCACGGAACAACTCATCAATTTCCGCAGCATCAAACCCGGTAAGAGAAACGTCAAAACCATCTTCATTTAAATCCATAAGCAGATCGGTCAAAAGCGGAATATCAAACTCACCACTGATTTTATTCAGCGCGACATTGAGCGCCTTTTCCCGCTGTTCATCCAAATCAACTACAACACAGTCGATCTCCTTATACCCCAAAGCTGTAAGTACTTTATAACGCTGATGTCCGCCGACAATATTCCCGGTGCGTTTATTCCATATGACCGGCTCTACATATCCAAACTCTTCAATAGACCGACGTAATTTTTCATATTCAGGGTCACCAGGCTTTAAATCTTTCCGCGGATTATATTTCGAAGGTTTTAATTTTTCTGCTGGTATTTTCAGTATATCCATAAATCTTAACCCTCCAGTTTGATGGCTTTTTCACCGGTGAATTCCTCCCAGCGCTTAACAGCTAAATCACAGTAAACAGGGGATAACTCCATTGCGTAGCATTTACGCTCGGTCTGTTCAGCCGCAATTATAGTAGTTCCGCTACCAGAGAACGGCTCAAGCACAATACCGCCTTTGTCGCTGTGCATTTTGATGCACCGCCATGGAAGCTCCACAGGGAACATTGCAGGATGCTCCTTGTTTGCCCGTACAGTGGTCATCTCCCATATCCCAGCATAACCCCATTTCTTGCGTTCTTCCTTTGTAAGCCGTTTCACAAATTTATAACTGTGTCCCGCAAAGGCTGAAAGCCATACATATTCCTGATCGTTATATTCCTCAACTTCTCCTTTATTGCTGAAGGCTGAAATATACTCATACTGCTGAACCGGCTTGTTTGAAACAAGATGATAGGGTCCTACGCCGAAATTTTGCCCTTGTTTCTTCCAAATGCGGATCCAGATAGGGCGGTAACCATTGTCCAAAAACATATTCACACTGTAAACGCTGGTGGGTTCAATAAACTGAGAGCCGGTGGCATAGAGATCACCTAAGTTCCAGCAGACAATATCTGCATACCTGCACAAGTTTCTAATCACTGGGCGTACTGTCTCGAACCATGGCTCAATCCCGGCTTTTTCATATTCTTTGCCTACCCCATATGGAGGGGAAGTCACTGCCATCTGTGCGTGACACCCTTCCATCAACTTCTCAAAATCCTCATCCTTAGTAGAGTCGCCGCACATCAAGCGATGATTCCCGAGAAGCCAGATATCGCCCCGCTTCGTTACAGGCTCGCGCTGCACAATTTCCTCATGCGCTTTATCTATGTCAAAGCTGTCTTGTATCGCCTCTTTGGAGTACCATCGGTTAAGCAGTTCGTCTATTTCAGAAGCGTCAAACCCTGTAAGCGAAACATCAAATGCACCTGCGTCCAACTCAGCCATCAGTTCAGCCAGTTTATTCTCGTCCCACTCTCCCTGAATCTTATTAAGAGCAAGATTAAGCGCTTTTTCTCTCTGCAGGTCAAGATCCACAACGACGCAATCTATCTCTGTCTGTCCCAAGTCCAGCAAAACCTTTAAGCGTTGATGCCCGCCTACCACATTACCTGTTTTTTGGTTCCAGATAACAGGCTCCACATAGCCAAATTCCTCTATTGACCGTTTTAGCTTTTCATATTCCTTATCGCCAGGTTTTAAATCCTTGCGCGGGTTGTATGCTGCTGGATTAAGTTTTTCAACAGATATTTTTTGTATGTTCATGCTGCATTCTCCTGTTCAATATTTTCTTAAGACCCTTTTTTGCGCCCTCACAATCTCCGTTTATTACTTGTCCCCGCAGAGTCTTAAACTGCTGCTTCGTTAAATGGTCTTTATATTTTCTTAGTTCCCTAAGAAAGATTGAATTTGTTTTATGCATCAGCCACCCCTCCTGGCTGTCAGTAGTTTTTCCATAACATCATCGTGAGGAGTAGCCCCCTTGTATTCGGTAGCACAGTTTTCCCGCACGACTTGATAAATTTGATACCACAGGTTATTGGCCTGTTTCATAAAGCTTTGACTCATAGCCACATAAGGTGACGGGATGGCATTGCCAGTTGTCGGATGCTTAGCAAGAAAGCCAAATTCAGTGATACATTCCTCGCACTGGATCCACCGCGCCACACTCTGGGCATATTGCTCTATAAGCTGCGCAGGGATAAGGTGAACACACCTGCGTTCCTTAAGCCACTGCCATGTTTTTTCGTATATTTCCACCGCCAGTGTTGTTTTTCCGTTCTTCTGCTTTGCAGCAAGATAATCCCTCGGTGGCGGCATGCTCTCTCCTTCCAGTTCCGCAGCATCCGTAAACTCCATTACCATGAGCTTTCGTCTGCCGGGGTTTCCTTCCAAAATCTTATCCGCCAGAGGCTTTTTCTTCTGTCCTGCACCGATACGTGCCCCGCCGCGGTTGGTACCGTCCTTTGCCATACACATCACCTCGATTCATGTAAAAATAAACAGGGGATATACCCCGTTTGAAACTGCGATTTTTCGCGCGTGACCCCCCGCCCGTTTCCGGGGTGAAAAGCGGTAGAGATTTAGACCCCCCTACCCTATAAACTGCAGAAAATCTCAAAAGCTAAGCAGTTCTTTAAATTTCGTGAGATTTTTTGCATCTATTTTAAGCCGTTTTTCGGCATTGTTTTCAAACGAGGTATTTGCCCCTGTTAAAAAAGAAGTGAGTGTTTTTATTTACTTGTCAGTCAAACGAACAATTTGACAATTGACCGTCATTCTGTCCAATAAAGTCTGGCAAAGATGCTTGTCTTCGGCTGCATCTATCCATGCCGACAGTTCACGATTGGTTATAAAAATTGCAGTGGCACATTTAAACGCAGAAGTCACTCAAGCGGAAGACATCGAATTGCTTGGTGCTGCTCCACTCATATTGCTGACATCAAGAAATGCTCTATGAAATATGTGCCGGAGTCCGATTTCGAATACGCATTTGTCACCATGATGAACAAGCTCATATTCGGACATGCATTTGTCCTAAGACCATTGTTAGTCAGTTTGCGTGGGATGAGTTCCGATGAAACGCTGGAAAACATACGTGCGCTTGACAAGAAGCTTGAAGAAAACACAGAACAGCGAAATGTACTGGTTGGGCTGATGACCAAAGGTTATCTTGAGCCTGCCGTTTACAATAAGAGCAATAATGAACTGCTGCAGGAGGCAGAACGCCTGCGCCGCCAAAAGGAATCCATAACGCGATTTTTGAATAATGACTTTCAAAACCTAAGTGAGGTCAGTGCTCTGCTGCAATATGCTACCAAGGCATCAATACTAACGGGCTTTGACGGGGACATTTTCAAACGCTTTGTAGAGCGGGTTGTTGTGTATTCCAGGTCGGAGATTGGATTTGAATTAAAATGCGGCATTACGCTAAAAGAAAGACCAGCTAATTAAAGTCAAGAGTTTATAATAAAAATTTTGAGAAATTTTTTTAGGCTCCTGACGTTAATGAAACGCATGACAACAAGACCACCTAGGTGAGGTAGACATAAAATAGCTGGTCTAAAATAGCAAGTTGCTCTTTGAAAACTGAACATCAAGTACAGTACTATCAAGCTGCTGTATGCTTTGCTGCAAGCATTTGAGCGTGTTCCTGGGGGCTGCGTAACTGGTAAGGTTTCCTATCCCTTAGAACAGCAAAGATGATACAAACAAGCTTGCGCATAACAGCTCCCAAAGCTACTTTCTTAGGCTTACTCTGGCATTTTTGTTGGTAGAACTCCAGCAGCACAGGGTTGCAAGCTGTCTTATCCCGCTTGGTACGGATATTAGCAAGAGCAATTGTGAAAAGCACCCTGCGAAGCAGCCTTGAACCTCTCTTAGACATCTTGTTCCGTGTGCCGGTAAACTCTCCGGACTGCATGACAGAGGGGTCAACGCCGAAATAAGCAACCAGCTTGCCTGGCTTTTTAAAGGCTGAAAAGTCTCCAATCTCCGCAAGAATAGTAGCAGCAGAGAGAAGGCCTATACCTGGCAGGCTCTGCAAAAGTTCAAGCGTCAATGCCAGCATGGGCATATCCTTCGCCATATCTTCAGCAATCAGTAGACGAATGGACTTAAGGACTTTCTCCAGGCTTTCTTCCAAGGTTTTGATCATGGAGATATATACGCCCAGCATAATAACATTTGAGACATTATGAATGCTCAGAGGTGCAAAATCTCTGGCCTTGGAGACCAGAAGCTCATACTTGGCAGTTGACCATTTGAGGCTTTTGCGGGATTTCTTCTGAATCAGTGAAATCAGCTTGTTCCTGTCAGCCTTAAGAATATGGGCAGGAGTAGGATACTCCTCCAGGACAGCCATAGCAGCCTTTGAAAATATATTGGAGAAGACATCCTTGAAGTTAAGCATGAGTTGGTCAACAATACCGGTAAGCCTGTTTTTGTAGGCGGTAAGCTCATCACTCAGTTTGTAGTACTGGCGACATAGGCTCCTAAGGCACTCAATATCCTCATTGGGGATGTTGGTTGACTTAAGTTCCTGAAATCTATAGAGTAGGGCAATTTTCCGGGCATCCACTTTATCATTTTTCACTTTTCTGATTCCAATATTTTTGATAGAATCAGTTTGGATGGGGTTTGTTACCGAAACCTCAAATCCAGCTTTACAAAGTGAATGGAAAAGGATTTTGTGATAGTGCCCGGTGGATTCCATGACTATGAAAGGCCTTGAAGCAAAATCTTTTTCCGTTTTATTAAGCAATTCAACGGCTCTTTCAACGTCGGTATTGGAATCATGGTGAATCTTCATGCGGGCAACCACTTCATTGGTAGGAGAAAGAATCGCCATTTCACTGAAGAACTTACCCACATCAATTCCTGCAATGGGTCTGAAATTCATTAAAATGCCTCCTTTTTAAGATTAATGGACTTAAAAGCCTCCATTCCTTCCCATGTAAGCAAACAACCTTGCATGTGACACGAGGAACCAGCCAAAGAGCTGGCCTCAACCAGCCAAATCATGTAGACTTACCGGAATGGATAAATACTCTTTCTTACGGGTAATCGGCCCGCTAAGGTCCGTCCCAGGAGGTGAAACACTCACCTTCCAAGTCCGGAAGATATTATACATGATTGTCAAGGTTCAGGCCAACAGTTGCTGGCAAAATGGCTAAGATGTGAAGCCGGATGATGTGCTTGATGTTTAGAAAAGAATGAAGTTTGAAGTGTTATGTTAACAATGAATTTTAATGGGTCGAACAGTGGCTTCGGTCACTGATTTAATACAATATTAATTGTACAAGGCTGGTGAGATAAATGAGCTATACACCATTTGGCTACCGTATTGAAAACGGAAAAGCCGTAATTGATATAGAAGCTGCCGAGCAGATTAAGGCCTTGTTTCATTCCTATTTGTCCGGCGATTCCTTGGCTACGGCCGCAAAGAAAGCAGGCATAAACACTTACCATTCCGGTATCGGCAGAATGCTACGAAACCCCCGATACCTCGGTGATGAGTTTTATCCGCCGATTATTGATCAGGACACTTTCAACACTGCCGAGGCGGAACGAATTATACGGGCGGAAAGACTCGGTCGTACCAAAAAGTTTAAACAAGGAAAAGAGGTCGTCTATCCTACCACCTTTCGCATGAAAGAGGGAACAGAAGAATTCGACGACCCATTCGGACAGGCGGAATACGCCTACAGTTTAATTGAAACGGAGGTGAAAAAGAATGGCAGTCAGTAAAAATGTCACCGTGATTCCGGCAAGGAAGCATGCTCGCAAGAGCAAGGATGAAGAAAAACCGAAACTACGCGTTGCTGCTTACTGCCGTGTTTCCACAGACAGCGAGGAGCAGGCTACCAGCTATGACACACAGATTGAGCATTACACCGCCTACATACAAGGGCACCCCGACTGGGTGCTGGCGGGGATTTTTGCGGACGACGGTATTTCCGGCACCAACACCAAGAAACGCGAAGAATTTAACCGCATGATTGACGAGTGTATGGCCGGAAATATCGATATGATCATTACAAAGTCCATCAGCCGCTTTGCTCGAAACACACTGGATTGTTTGAAATATATCCGACAACTTAAGGATAAGAACATCGCGGTCTATTTCGAGAAGGAAAATATAAACACAATGGATTCCAAAGGTGAGGTAATGATTACGATCATGGCCTCTCTCGCCCAGCAGGAAAGTCAGTCCTTAAGCCAGAATGTTAAGCTAGGCTTGCAATACCGATATCAGCAAGGTGAAATCCAAATCAACTGCGCCCGGTTTCTCGGTTATACCAAGGATGAAAACAAACACCTAGTGATTGTTCCCGAGGAAGCTGAAATTGTAAAACGCATCTACCGAGAATACCTTGAAGGCGCTAGTATGCTAAAGATAGCCCGTGGATTAGAAGATGATGGAATTTTAAACGGAGCAGGCAATGAAAGATGGCATACCAGCAATATAAACCACATCCTGCGAAACGAAAAATATATTGGGGATGCCCTTTTGCAGAAAACTTATACCGTTGACTTTCTCACAAAGAAACGCGTTAAGAACAACGGCATTGTTCCTCAATACTATGTAGAAAATAACCATGAGCCCATTATCCCGCGTGAAATTTTCATGCAGGTGCAGGAAGAGCTTATCCGCCGCCGAATTGTACACACAAGTCCGAACGGAAAGGCCAGAACCTTCAGCAGCAACCACGTCTTCGCTCAGATAGTCATTTGCGGCAACTGTGGTGAAGTCTTCCGCAGGGTGCACTGGAATAACCGCGGGAAGAAATCCATCGTCTGGCGCTGTGTCAGTCGATTAGAAAATACAGGCTTGTTCTGCGATGCCCGCACGGTGCTGGAAAGCGCCATTGAGCAAGTACTGGTCACCGCTATTAATCAGACGCTCTGTGACAAGGACTCTTTCCTCACCACGCTACGGGACAACATCGCCACTGTCATAAATAGAGAAAGCGACAAGGCCTTAGCGGATATCGATAAGCGGCTGGAGGAACTGCAAACGGAGCTTTTGAAACTGGCCACTTCTAATGCTGATTATGAGAAAGTTGGCGATGAGATTCAGCACCTGCGCGACCGAAAGCAAAAGCTACAGGTAGAAAACGCAAACCGGGATGAACTTAAAAAGCGGATTGCTGATATGAGCACATTCCTAAAGAAGCAATCCACCGCCCTCACCGAATATGATGAGCAACTTATCCGGCGGCTGATTGAGAAGGCGACAATCTATGAGGATAAGTTTACCGTGGAATTTAAGTCCGGCTTAACGGTGGATGTGAATGAATAGAGTAAAAACGAGCAAGGCACTCTACGAAGTTAACGTAGGGTGTCTTGCTTTACATCAATACTATTGATGTCGCTATTTGTTGTAAGCGCGGTTATTGAGTTTTATTCGAAGCTTTTTTTATTCTATCAAAGAATTCTTTAAAGATATCCTCATCACTCAGTAGGGTTTTTGCTGAAAATACACCTCTGCTATAACCATATTTCTTTTTCATACCATATGAATCGCTTGGTGTCACAAAGATATCGTCAATAAAGACATTTAATATATCTTTGACTAACTTAACGAGGCCATCTGAAGCTAAATCAACGTAACCCTTAAAGACCCCTCGGTACTTCTGATCTTGCCATTCTCCTGCAAGTATTTCAGAAATCTTCACGCTTTGATCTAAGGGACAATTTTCTATGACCATTAAAGCTTTGCTATTTTTTTGCTTAAAAGGATCAATAAACAGTCTCACGGTCTGTGCGATTGGGAATCCTATCCATGATAAATTAAGATTATTACCAATAAACTCACCAATAATGTAGCCTGTTGGCCATGCTTTGCCATCACCGTCCCATAACGAGTATAAATGACCCGGTCTGCCAATATGAGTATTTTCATCAATATTTATAATTAATGGTTTGTGAATATGACCTACAGCATAATATTTATAACCTAATTGCCTAGCTTTATGCTTTGGCAATTCACAAGGATGTGTTAAGAAGATTGCAGGTTTTTTTTGAGTGTAATTAGATAAGTTGTAAAAGTTCTGCAGAAATCCTTCTTGCTTTGATTCACAACTCATGCCATATACACAAAAGCTTAGAGATTCATCGTCTATAATCTTTGGCTCTTCAAATATATAAAGGCCAGGTAAATTTCTTGTTCCTGCAATAAGTTTCTCTCGACTTACCTTGGTATCATGTTCGCCGAAAGTAATAAAAACTTTACTGCCAAGCTCGACCCATTTATGTAAGTACGGAAGCAAGTTTTCAGTTGAATCAAGCTCTAAATCACCTGAAATGATAATTGCGCCGATTTGTTGGTTTGTAATAATTGAACTAATGCAATCTAAAATGCAGCACTTTATTTGATAATGGTTTAAGCCATCTTTACTGCTTTTCAAATGATTAGATTTGAAAAAGTGCAGGTCTGATATATGTAAAAACCTGTTTTCTCTCATATCGGCATCTCCTGAAGTTAACAATTTAGTCTATCTGAAACCCTTTAACATCAACATCCAACCTGACCACTCGCGGGGCTATGACATCTAACCTGACCACTTGACTATCAAATACCGCCCTTATGGACTTGTTTCCGCGAAGCGATATTTTCATGTTCTTCGCTCAATGGGTTTTGTGCCCATGTGTGCTGAAACCCTTGGTATATAAGGGTTATCAGCGCACTCAATCATTTTTCTTTGTTATCAATACTATCGTCTCAACGTGAAGTTTTTAGGCTATTTCACACTTTTCAAAAATGTAGTAAGAATGCTGTGTTTATGGTAGTTTGATATCTATACTGTCCTCTCAAGAAATAAATCTCGATTAGGCTATTTACTTTTTTCACCGCTTTAGCTTACTATAATTCGTCTTTTATAAATATTGCAGCAGATTGCTTTAATCTACCCGCCGTCATTTGTTGTGCAACTAAAAGGTTCTTATAATAGAAATTTTCTATTTGTAATAATGAATTCACATCACCTTGAAATAAAGTCTTATAGTTAAACAAATCATTCCCATAAGTGTAATTCGAGAATAGATTATCCTTACAATTCTTCAGATGATTTCCTCTCGCTTCCTTTAGAAATTTGTAGATTTCTTCAGACGATACATTGGCGTCCTGATTCACATATCCCACATAATCACAAGACCAAACAGGAATATTATTATCCTTATTATACACATATTCTACTCCGCTATAAGGATTAAACCCTCTATAAGAATCTGTGAATATCATGTCGTCTATTTCAAGTTTGAAATCCCAATCATACAATACAGATTTTGTATATGGATTATATGAAGAATCTTTTAGTACATAACATTCATACCTACCTTTTATAAGAATTTTTATTAGTTTTTCTTTTGAAATCAATTCTACGTCTCCTTTCAAATAAATCCTGATTGTTTGCAGTAATCTACAATTGCGAACTATTTCAATTCCTTAATTATTTACTTCTTTGAACTGTATTTTTTACTTTTTTTCTGGTTACTATCTTCGCTTTTTATAACATTACTTCGTTGCTGTTTTTCAATCTGCACCGCTTGGAAAGTTTCCTTGGATATGATCGCCGGATTGTTACCCTCTGCCAGATAGTATGCATCATGCTTTCCGTTATCCAACAACCGCACATTGCCCATATACTTTTCATTACTTAGCATTACGTCAATTGTTCTCTTGGGCCATGCAGCCTTTCGGTAGGCGATTTAATTCCTAGTCGTTCCAGTTCTTTCACAATTCCTAAAACACTCTTGCCTTGAAGATAGAGGTTAAATATCAATCGGACATTTTTCGCCTCTTTCTCATCAATTGCCAGATTACCATCTACATCATTAAAATACCCATAACATTTTCTATTATATAACTTTGAGGTCCCTTGTGCAGCACGTTGTTTGATACCCCACTTAATATTGTCGCCACGTGATTTATTCTCTGCCTGAGTAATTGACTCGATAATTGAAATCATCAATTCGTCATCTATATCGGCTGTATTTAGCGCTTCCTGGTCAAATATGACTGGAACGCCAAGAACCTTTAGCTGGTTCAACGCCTCCAAAACTTCCACGGTATCCCGGCCAAATCTGCTAATATTCTTGCTTAGTATAATTTCAATATTACTAGACTTACAATCATTTAGCATACGATTAAACTCTTTACGAGAAGAACCTGTCTTGCTTGAAGCAATATCTATATACACATCTACCAATAACCATTTGGGATTAACTGCTGTCATTCTTGTTAGCGCTGAAACTTGGGCGGTAAGATTTTCAACTGGTCAGCACTGTTTGTACTCACACGACAGTAAATTCCTACGCGCTTTTCTCGTTTCGTAGGCAATGGTGGAATATAGTGTATTCTTTTATTGTCAGCCACGATGAAACCTCCTTGGTTTTAAGTCCATCAATAGATTGGAATTTGTCTACTTTATTAGATGCGTTTAAGCTTGCTTACCGATTATTTAGACTACACGACTAATCTGAAAATTGTTGAAATAAATTTTCAAGTTCATCTTTATTGTAAATATTTCCATCACTCCTGAATTTTTCAATTCTAACATCATTATCAGCAAACTCAATTTCCCAGCGTTCTCCCGGCACAGAAACCTCAACCATAATGTATTCATCATTACATTTATCAAGTTTATAATAAATTGATGCTTCTTCTAAATGATTTAAAAAATCGATTAGCTTTGTCACATTATTTCACCTTCCATAATAATAAATTATCTGAAATTCAAAATCAGATTTTCAAATTGCTTTATGTCCCTATAAAAGTGAATTAGTCTTTCCATTCAACACCCTGACTAATAAACATATTAACATATTTCAGTTATGTTGGTTAGCCTATTCAACAACCTTTTTACTGCCACATCCAACCTGACCACACAACCTCAAAAACTTCCGAAAAAACATCTAACCTGACCACTCGCGAAGGCTGACATCTAACCCGACCACTCACCGAGCACTGACATCTAACCTGACCACTTAACTATCAAATACGGCCTTTATGGACTTGTTCCCGCGAAGCGATATTTTCATGTTTTTCGTCTGGTGGGTTTCATACCCATGTGTGCTGAAAGCGTTGATATATAAGGGTTTTCAGCTCTCTCAATCTTTTACCCTCGACATCAATGTAACGCACTCAACGTGTGTTGTTCTTGGAAACATGTCCACAGGCTTGACACGCTGAACAGCGTAGCCGTTTTCTTCGAAAACCTTCAGGTCTCGTGCAAGCGTAGCTGGATCGCACGAGACGTAGACAACGCGCGCTGGTGCAATTCGCAGAATTGCGTCGATAGCGTCGCTGCTCAGCCCCTTGCGGGGCGGATCGACAGTGACGACATCGATACGTTCACCGCGCGCGTTTATCATGTTTGCAGCCTCGGCTGCATCGGCACAGATGAATTCGGCGTTCGTAATGCTGTTTAGATTGGCGTTCGCTTTTGCGTCCTCAACAGCTTGCGGAACGATTTCAACGCCAATCACCTTGCCGGCATGACGCGCCATCATAAGTGTAATTGTGCCGATACCGCAGTATAAATCAAATACCGTCTCGGTGTTTGATAAACCGGCAAATTCCAATGCCAATTTATATAAATTTTCTGTCTGGTCATGGTTTATTTGATAAAACGAGAGCGGAGATATTCTAAATGTAAGGTCGCACAGCTTGTCGGTCAAGTACATATCACCCCACAAGACCCGCATATCATCAGTCAAGGCAACATTGCCTTTGTGGGGATTGCAACACAGAAGAATCCCTGTCAGCTCAGGGCATTCTACTCTCAATATCTCGACTAATAAATCAATATTTTTGAAGCTCTCCTTAGCAGACACTATACATATCTGCGCTGTACCAAGTGATGAAGACCGATAATAGATATATCGAATATTACCTTCTCCACTTGCTTCATCATACATTCGAATTTTGTGTTCTTTAGCAAATCGGCGAACAACATCTGCAGCCTTATCTGCACCCTTGCTCTGAAGCAGGCAAGCATCTACGGCAAGCACATCGTGAGTCCCGCGGCGATAAAATCCAACAACCGGCTCTCCGTTTACCTCACTCGTTTGGAAAATAACCTTATTTCGATATCGATAAATCGATGGTGAAGGTAAAACATCCTCCACAAGCGTTTCAACTTTGCCTATGCGCCTTAGCGTATCCGATACCCGGCTGTGCTTCATCTGAAGCTCTTCCTCATATCGGACATGCCTTAGTGCACATCCCCCGCACTTACCGAAGACCGGACAGTCATTTTCAATTCGATTTGCCGAAGGTGAAATCATATCCTCGATTATTGCAATGGCCCGCGACTTTAAAACCTTGATGATGCGAACGCTGCACCTATCACCCGGCACTCCTCCGCGGACGAACACGGCCATTCCATCTATATGACAGATGCCTTCGCCCCCTGAACTCCATGATTCGATTTCAACTTGATATATATCATTCTTCTTCATATAGTTACAACCCTCAAACTTAAAATCCTTCAATCTTGAGCCATTTGCTTCCTAAAATCAAGTCAATTCAGTGTCACGATTATTTTTAACAAACCAATCAACAACACCCTATTATTCAATTATCCAAACCAAAATCAACCCAAAACATGTACTTGTCCCAGACGTGATTTGTTGCATATTATTATACCACATTGTAGTAGAGGTAGCGATATAACACAAAAAGCCCTGCTTTCATATAAACAGGACTCTAAATATACGTGTATACCTTAAGCGCGCCTAACGTGTTTCTTGCGTGCAAATTGCATGCTGCCACATACATAGTGCAGTTGCTAATATCTTGCGTTTAGAATATAAATCAATCTTCTTTTTTATAAAACGAAATATTTTGATTTTTGTCACACACAGCCAAATATACATCCTTAGGGGATTTTATCTTATGAAGTTCCAGCTGTTTTGTAAGCCAATTGAGATCAAATCCCATCTGCTGCAAGTTTTTTCTATTATTCGCCAGTCCATAATGATCTCTGCAAACAACGATTCCTGCGCAGGATCGAGTTGAAAGTCCTCCGGTGTTGCTGGACGACGGGTGCTAGTTGGCAAAATACTTAACTTGCCATTACATTCAAACAGGGCGGTGTGGATACTGCTCAGATCAAAATACCCTTTTTCTCTACACATCATTAAAAATTCATCGAGATCTAATTTTGCTTTTTTCATATTCTCTCGATTCAACTTTCCGTTATCAATGATGATACTGGATGTTCCGTTGAGATACTTGCGCGATCTCGGGACCTTTCTCTCAATAAAACCAAGCAAAATCGTTGCCATTGCATATATTACCATGGACAAAAAGGGTTTCCATGGCGCCTCTAATTCTGTGGCAAATTCTGCAGCTATTGATCCGATGGTGATCCCGGTAACATAATCAAAAAAGTCAAGCTGCGAAACCTGTTTGTGTCCCATCAGCCTGGTCAATATAAAAAGCGATATATATGAAAAGACGCTAGTTAAAATTATAGTTAAAACTTCCATTTCACCTAGACCCGTTCAATCTTTATACTTCTATTAAAATTACCTCTTGCGTTATGATTTTCTTGGTATGTTATTGCACTTTCATAGCATTCTTCAACACTCAAGTCTTAATAATTGCTTTTCCTATACTCACTACTATATTGCTCAATTTTCCGAGTTATTATTTGCTGCTTTTGTGCATATTGTATGTTATAATATGAGTGGTAAGAATAAATCATGCCCCAATCAACATAGCATAGTGAGCAAGAAAGAAAATAAAAGCAGTTAGACAGGTTCAAATCAGTGTTTTGCGTTTTTGTAGGAGGGGTTTCATGAAACGCATTCGATCCAACGGTCTTCTCAGCTTTCTTGCACTTTCGCTAGCAATCATCGCGGTGGGAGCCTTTCTTGGATATCGTACCGCAGAGCCAATCTTTCTTCCCGTCTCTTTTCCCAGCCAGGTCGTGGAAGTATCGCCAAGTGCTCAAACATATTATGAGTTCGTTGAAACATTTTCACAAGAAACATCCCTTTCTGATGAGTCGTTGCGTGGTCTGTCGGTTCTGGCAGGTCTCTATTGCTTGATCTGGTGCATAGCTCTACTTATTAAAAAAACAACCCAAACCAAGAATGTACTGACTTCCATCGGATTTTTTATCATCACATTTCTGATCGCCGGAGTATTTGGATATGGCTTTATAGCTTTACTGAAATCCCTTGGATTTATCCATGCCGAAGCAGCGACCAAATTATTCATCCTCACAATCGTCTCAATTCTAAGCGCCTTTTTAATTGTACCCACAGCAGCGATCCGTGCCAAGAGCAAACAAACAGTTTTAATCGGCGGAATGCTTCTTTACTGCCTTCTAAACACCATATTTGCATTCGCACAATGTCATATGGCCTATTTGTTCAGCATACCAGTCCTCTCAACGCTTATATATTCAGTTCTAATTCGCTATAATAATCAGTTTAATTCGTCTAAGTTATTACAAATTGTATATATTGAATTGTCCGGCACCCTTATAGTTATGATATACACCCCTGTAGTTCTACTACTGCGCAATACATATTCACCTGACATGATAATAATGGCAACACAATTAGTAGTCTCATCAGTCTTACCCATTTGCATAATGGCAGCTGCCTGTATGGTTGGAAAAGCTGATAAGTTACCCGAAGAAACTCCTGATACGTTAGATGAAGATCGGTACAATATTAGTTTCTTTGAGTCTGCCGAAGTCGTTAAGTATACTATCGAGTTAATAGATAAAGACTCTTAAGCCTGGCCTGTGCCAATTGCCGATATATAGTTATTGATTATAGTGCCTATAAAACGTTTGTCGTCTCATATTGAGACGACATTTTTGTTAAGACTTTCCTTATCCAGCATCATGGTTTATAATTATGGATGAAGCAAGATTAGTTATCACAACCGATATTTCAATTATATAAATAGACACTCCACTTTTTCATGCTTCTCACCGGAAATATGGTCAACATCATCAGTAAGCCAATCCATTATTTCAAGCATGCGAATCTCCCACTCAACATTCAATTTTTCACTTTCCAGATCGGCGTCTTCAATATAATCAGGATCTATCTCGTTATAACCGCAAATATAATCTCCTGCATTCCATATCGTAAAATTGTTGATAGGTCCTTCGATAGGCTCTTCACTTTGTTTGGCAGCAAGATTGTCGTGTCTCAATTTATATTCCTCGGCGCACCCGGGTTTCAGCCTTGTGACAAATACTCGGTGCCGCAACGACTTCTTATCTTCACGGGGGGACCCAATTGCGCTGTACATAAGACGCATATTACCCGGTGATGCAACTAAAATAGCAGAATCATGAAATTCTTTATCTATAAAACTGCGAATAATAGTACCGACATTGCTTTCGGTATCAGCTTCATAGTATCCAAATATGATATCTTCAGCACGCCATACAGAAAAATTCGACGCGCCTGCAGCTACTGCATCCTTTGCAACCGCAGGCATACGGGCTTCCATCGTTTGAGTTACTTCCGCTAACTTACCTGGAAATACCTTAACAAGAAATGCAAAACGTTCCATACTATAATACCCCCAACTAATATTTGCAAATTCCGCTATAATCCGGTGTAAATGAGATAATCTATAGTTATTTATATGTTCTATCCTAATAATAGAAAGTACGGCGGTAGTATGTCAAGTGTTAATCAAGAAGTTTGATTGTCTAAAATATAATCTATGAGATTTAATTAATAAAACAATTATCGATAACAAAAGATGATCCAGACCCTAAAACAGGGCCTCAAATAGCAAGGTAATGAAAATACTGCAGCTTCTGCAGCGCTTGTTCAACTAGTATAGAAGAATTGCAGATGATAAAAGAATACTTGAAAATAAAAGCTAAGTGGAGGTTTCTATAATGAAGTGCTATGAGAAGACATTTGGTAGAAAGGATACTGGTGAAGAGGTCCGGCTGTTTCACCTTGAAAACGGAAAGGGCATGGAGGTCGAAATAATTGAATTAGGCGCAATTATTCACCGCCTTGTGGTGCCGGATCGGAACGGTGTCAGTGCAGATGTTGTGATGGGACAGGAAACCCTGGAAAACTACATCAATAATCCTTCCTGTTCGGCGGCAGTCGTAGGACGCTTTGCAAACCGTATTTCCGGCGCTGCTTTTACGCTAAACGGTCAAAAATATCTTCTCGATCAAAACGATGGCAACAACACTCTGCATAGCGGTGTGGGCAACTATTCAAGAAGGTTCTTTACCGGAAAGCTGTTCGAGGAAAATGATAAAGTTGGCGTTACTCTATACTACAAGGATAATGGCGAGGGAGGCTTCCCCGGCACAATGGATGTCTGGGTAACCTATGCTCTTGATTTAGAAGGGACTCTTGAAATACAGTATAAGGCTGTGCCCGACACCGACACTATAATCAGCCTGACCAATCATGCATACTTCAATCTTTCAGGACACATGTCTGGATCTGTGGAAAACCACCTCTTGCAAATCAACGCAGACTTTTATCTCCCGAATGATCCTACCGCACTGCCCACAGGTGAAGTATTAAGTGTCACCGGGACCGACATGGATTTCAACTCACTTCGGCCAGTTGGTGATGGATTTAGAAGTACGGAAAAGCAGCTGGTTCAGTTCGGTGGTTACGACCATAACTATTGCCTTCGCGGGAGAGAATACCGCAAGGTAGCCGAACTTCGCGATCCCAGCAGTGGACGTGGAATGGAGGTATATACCGATCTTCCCGGCATGCAGCTTTATACCTCAAATGCTGCCTGGAAAAACAACACAGGCAAGGGCGGGGCAATATACCAAAAGCACGGTGCCCTTTGCCTTGAAACGCAACACTTCCCGAATGCCATCAATATGTCCCACTTTCCTTCCCCAATCTATAGGGCGGGCGAAACCTTCCAGTCGGTCACAGCATTCAAGTTTTTTAGTTTCTAATCTTCATTCAAGAAGACTCCTCAAGTATGCAGGAATATAACGTATATAGGATGGGGACGGTTCTACTGTCTTGGAGTTGACCTCTAAGATCACAGAATCATCCCCTTGTTTTTATAACGAGCTTTTTCAATGCACTTTTTGAACTAGCACTGCTTATCTGCAGTGTTTTCAATACTTAGTCGAAGCATTACAAAGAAAAGACCGCAATGTATGCGATAGTGGACTTCCGAGGAAAACTATGTAGGTGAAATATTGAAAAAACGGGAAATTTATGCTAAGGTGTTTAAAGCTTTTTAGATGAACAAGACTGGATACAATAGGACGGTTCTACTGTCTTGGAGTTATCTCTAAGACAGAAAAACCGTCCCTTATCATTTACAACGAGCATTATTATGTAGCCGTTTCCTCATTTGCATTGAATCAACAAAATGGTACACTTAAACCAGTTATAGAATGCAAAAAGCCCCTTACTACTTTATATTCCTTATTTCACAGGTGATTTCATCTTCAGAAACCTCAATCAATCCATAGGTCGCACTTCTAGAAAAAAAGGTACTGCGCCCAATGCATCCCGGATTCATTACCCACATTCCGCCGACACGCTCAAGATATGGTATATGGGTGTGCCCAAACAAAACAGCATCAACTCCGAGTTCCCTACCCTTCCATGCGATGCGATGAAGACCTAACTTGACACCATATCTGTCACCATGGGACAAAAACAGAGTTTTCTTGGCCACATCCAATACCTTGTCCTGAGGATATGAGCTTGTAAAGTCATTGTTTCCCTTTACAACATCTAGGTGTAATTCCGGAAACAACTTTCCAATCTCCAGAGCATCCCTAGTATAATCACCGAGATGGATAACGCGATCGGGGCCAACCGCCTTGATCGCACGCTTCATCAAGCTTATATCACCATGAGAATCGGAAAAAACAATGATCTTCATATAAAAACCTTGGATAAAAATATTTGATAAAACAGACGGTGACGGTTCCGATTTCTGAAGTTGATACTGAGAAAGGCGGAACTGCTCTATTATCATGGCATTGACACTAAGGTGGGAACAGTTCCGTTGTCTTCGAGTTCACTTCAAGACAGTAGAACCGTCCCTTGTCTTACTTTTGTCTTATCTTACGTAAAATCGAGTACGCCGGAACCGCGACAGGAAGTTTGAACCTATAAAGCCTGTGCGGGTGTTTTGCGTCATCAGTTATAGTTTCATCGACTGTGTCGAATAAGTCACCCATTGTAAACGCAATGGTCTCACCCCGTGGAATAATCAGTTCAACATCGTCACCGGTATAGAATCTATTCTTGTGGCGTACTACGGCGTTGCCCTCTTCGTCGCACTGCTCGACGATACCAATCACTTCCCAGTCACGTATATACGACGAATCCGAATAGTGTTGCATTGGCTTTTCAGGCATTCCGAAAAAGAAGCCGTCACTATATTCCCTGTGACTTACCTTGCATACTTCTTCATACCACTTTTCGTCAAACGGCTTGCCATCGATCAGATCGTCTAGGGCACCGCGATAAGCTCTGGTCGTCACAGCAGCGTAATATTCACTTTTCGCTCTGCCCTCGATTTTTAGGCTGGTAACACCCGCTGCAGCAACCTTATCGAGAAACCGTATAGCACAAAGGTCCTTCGAATTCATTATATACGTGCCTTCAGGGTGCTCTTCGATTTCGTAGTACTCCCCTTCTCGCTTTTCCTCTCGAAGGTAGTACTTCCACCGACACGGTTGAGCACATGCCCCACGATTTGCGTCACGCCCCGTCATGTAGTTCGAAAGCAAACAACGGCCGGAAAACGAGACACACATAGATCCGTGCACAAAGCACTCAATATCGAGATCGGGAGAGGTTTTTGCACGAATTCCTGCTATATCATCAAGGCTTAACTCCCGTGCGAGAATCACACGTTTTGCGCCAAGGTCATACCACAATTGGGCAGCCTCATAGTTTGCCACTCCCGCCTGCGTGCTTATGTGAATTTCAAGCGACGGTGCATGGCGCTTAACAATACTCATTACGCCTACATCTGTAACTATCGCTGCATCCGCACCGGCTTCCTCAATATGCTCCGCAAACTGCGCGATCCGTTTCAGTTCATCATTACGAGCAACAGTGTTCAATGTCACATAGGCCTTTACACCATTGTCATGACAAAAGTCGATTGCCTTTTTCAGCTCGTCGTGCTTAAAGTTTCCGGCAGCAACGCGCATGCCGAATTCACTTCCGGCCATATACACAGCGTCAGCGCCGTACAGTACTGCCATTGTAAGTTTTTCAAAGTTGCCGGCCGGTGCAAGCAGCTCCAAATGGCTCTTGTTATTCATTTGCATAGTATCTATCTTTCTCCATTGGCTCTTAACTGGCTCCCGACTCGTAATTGCATCAGTTCCGGAGTGACGCAATTCTCACCATTAAAATGAGCTCTCTTGATCATTAACGTCCATAAACTTCGGGATTTTCATCAATAACTCTTTGATGCTCTTCACTCGTGCGGGAGAACTCATGAACGCCCTCTTTAGTTAGAGCATAAAAGTAATACTTTGTATTTTCAGGATTCAGCGCTGCCTTGATCGACGCGATACCCGGGTTGCATATCGGTCCGGGCGGCAGGCCTTCATACTTGTATGTGTTATATGGATTGTCAATCAAAGTGTCCTCTCGAGACAACAACCCTTTACGCTCAGGTAACACATACTGTATAGTTGCGTCAATCTGAAGTAGTCTTAAGTTCTTGCTGTTGAGGCGATTGTAAATAACAGAGGATATCTTTCCGCGCTCATCATTGTTTGCCGCTTCCTTTTCTATCAGAGAGGCAATAGTCAGTATTTCCCTCATAGTATAACCTGATTGGTCGATCTTTTCCCTCAGGCTCTGCGTCATCTTGCGATTGTAGTTTGAAAGAAGCTTATTGATGGCGCTGACAGGATTCTCATTCACATAAAAAGAATATGTGTCGGGGAACAAAAAGCCCTCAAGTCTGTACTTGCCCTCAGGTAGACCTTCTAGGAAGGAGTACTCAAAGTCGTAGTTTTCACAGACATCCAACAGATTTTCATATGTGTTTACACCATAGTCAGAAAGCCTCAGAAGTATCTGCTCAACTGTAAACCCTTCGGGAATCGTCACATTAACTATCGACCGGTAAGTGGATGTAGATCTCATCGCAGATACCAAAGCTCGATAGTCCATGGTTCCCTTCACTTCGTAACTACCGGGGTGTATCTTCTCCTCTGCATTGGAGAATTTAGCGTACAGCCGGAATAAAAACGGATATCGAACTATTCCTGCTTCGTTGAGTTTGTCAGCGATCTCCGATATATTATCATCCTCATCGATCTCGACGGATGCGGTGATGTCCTCCTTTGTAAGCGCCAAGACATCATCCGCACACAGCCACCCCAAACCGGCAAAGAGGGCTGATGCACCGATAACAAACAGAAAGTATATTATTGCGCTAAAGCAGCCACCTCTTCTTACCGGCTTTTTGTTGCGCTCCGGTTCGCCGGATCGCGGCTGCGGTATTCTACGTTGTTCAGGCATGGGAATCCTCCGTTTTCTCAATTCGAAGAATTGACTTTTCAGTTACGATTATATCCATCGGCATGTCATAAATATCGGTGGGTACGCTATCTATCAACATTTCGTCAAAGCAAACACCGCATTTGACACCCCGACACATTTTTAAGTATCGATCATAATAACCGGCACCCTTGCCCAGTCTGTTTCCACTTCGATCAAAAGCAAGTCCGGGCACGATCACAAAATCTATTTTAGCAGGATCGACTACTTCCGCATTCATATCAGGTTCCGGTATCCCAAATGGAGGCTGAGGTATCAGATCATCCAGGCTGCTTATATAGCAGGCATCCATGACACCGTCCTTTTCACATCTCGGAACACAGACCTTTTTCCCGCCATTGAGAAGACTTTCAATAAGCGAGCGTGTCTGCACCTCTCCGTGAATGCTGATATAGCAGAAAACAGTGTCTACCTTTTGCACCTCAGGTAAAGTAAGTAGCTTTCCGGCTATTACAACAGACGCAATGCGAGTGTCCCTATCGTCCATTGACCGGATCCGCTTTTTTATCTCTGACCTTATGTGTTTCTTTTTGCTCTGCACATTTTGCTCTGCATGTTGCATATTCTGTGCCAAATCAGTTTGCTCTGGATTGCCCTTACTCTTTGTAAAACCGGCTTGTTCAACATGTTCCTTATACTCTAACAAACCTGCTTGAACTTCAAGCCGCGCATTCCGCGGCAAACCAGTCTTCCCTTCGATCCGCTCATCTCGCGGTAAATCCGCAAAAATCTGCTTTTTCATAACACTTCAATTACATTTTCGGTGTAGCAAATCTTGTTTCGAACTATGCTCGCGGCTTCAGATCCCTTAACGGCTTCAACTAATCGCAACCCAAAGGGTATTGAAAGCGCTGCAGCTCTTGCTGTAATGATTTTGCCGTCTCTGACTATATCTGCATCTACGACCTCTGCTCCTATAAGCTTTTCCTCGTTTCCGGGATAACAGGTAGCCTTTCTTCCCTTCAGAAGACCCATCGAACCGAGGACGGTAGGCGCTGCACATATAGCGCATATATATGCTCCGCTGTCATGAGCATACTGAACCATATCTTTTACGCGCTGACTTTTCATGATCTCCGCAGTTCCGCCAAGGCCGCCCGGAAGGACTATCATCTCCAGGCCTTGCTTTACCATCTTATCATCGGTTATATCTGTCTTGACAACAGTTCCGTTGGAGCCGGTTATCTCACGTGAACCTATGCCCACCGTCACAACATCAGCCCCTGCCCGGCGTAGCAAATCAACAGGTGCCAATGCCTCCATCTCTTCAAAACCGTTTCCAAAGATCACGTAAACCAAAGCGCACCTCTTTCTTCATTCAAGCAAAGTTGTGTTTGCAGATTTGATCGAACTGGTCTGAATTATTTACTTATAAATTATACTCATATCAGCTAAAAAGTAAATTGATATATGGGATGGGGCCCGCACCAAAAAGGATATCGGTAAACTGGCCGGGTGTTATATGTGCCTTAGACTCGGAATTTTCTTTATGCGTGACATGAGAGTCCACGACACGATATTTGCCGTTATTCCATGGACACATCTTGTCCGAAACCACAAACTCACAACTCATGTTTTTTCGATATGCTGCTGCATAAGCCAGCATCTTCTCTGCATCGATAACACGTGCCATGCCAAAGCGCTCTGCATCATGGGGACAGGCGGGTGTTAGCATCACGGCCTCACTCATCTTGAATTCATCAAGGACTTTTGCACATAGGGTATTATAAGATTGCTCGTCCTCTGCAAATAGCTCGTTTATAAGGAACTCACCATCTACGATCTCACACACAGCATACCCAAGAAGCTTATCGTCGTCTTTGAGTAGAAACATTCCTCCATCTGCGATCTCTGCGATTTTAACAGCACGCTTCCAGTGGATATCTGTGCGCATCAAGTGATTGCGATGCCTCATAACATTCTCAAACAAGCTGTTAACATCCGATATATCTTCAGACGTCGGTATAGCATCAGGTCGTTTAGCCGTCAAAGAACTTCGCACAAGTGAAAACCTGTCCACGATCGTATCATTTGGTATGCTATCTCTGCGAAGTTTGCTTTTAGTTAGACTGAAAACCTCAGCAAATCCGAAGCGCTTATAGTAATCAAAAAGTGAATCCTTCTGGGGAACCAAAAAGGCAATCGTGATATTCCTTTGACGGAGTTCTTTGAAAATTTGTTCCAACACTTCTGCCGCAAGCCCTCGTCCCCTATACTCAGGGTCGGTTCCCACTGCAAAGATGTATCCTGCCGATACGACATTCGCATGATAATCTATCTCCATCGGCAGAATATGTGCCATTGATACGACTTTGTCTCCGTCCGTATATACAAATGTGTTGTTAGGCACGAATATCTCTTTCATAAAGTAATCTCTGAACGCTTCGTCACCCGGGAAACAGGTGATCCACAGTTTAGATATCCCTTCCCTGTCGCGCTCTTCAGCAAATCTTAAATGCATAATTCCTCCTGCAATCATTCGCGATTAGACAAACAGGAGTGCCCCACATCCATCATACGGTATGAGACAACCTTACGTACGCCTGTGTATTTCATAAGGATCTTATAAGGGTAGTAAGAGAGTTTTGATTTCCGCAGACCCTCAAGACCCATATCCTCTTCGCGATTAATATAGGTATATTTTGAACAAAATTCTTTTGCAAACTGGTTTGTAAGCATCTGATAAGCGCCCGGAATCTCCCACTCGGCTTTCTCGATCTGTACATCAAAGGTGTCGTCGCAAATCTCCGTTCCGAGAGAGAATCCGATAATTTTACCATCCAAACGCAAAGCTCCTCCAACCGAGCCTAAATAGTCCATATTATCGAGTAATTTATGGATCACCACCCGCTCTGCTTCAAGATCCCCCTCGGATGAGCGGTTGTCGCGGTACCAGTGCCGGTCGTATGCCATTACCTCTTTTATATTGTCAGGGGTAATATGCTCAAAGCTCCAACGACCATCAAATGATTTCTTAAAACGGTTTACAAAGTTTCTCTTCCCATGCAACTTCTTTCCCGACAGGGAGATCATCTTCTCAGAAAGATACAGATATTCAGAGGAGTCCCGGTCTTCAGTAAACTCAAACTCGTTTGGATAGTTGTCCTGGATCATCTGCATAAAGCTCTCAGGCACATATCCAAGTCGCAGCGGCTCTCTGTTTGCCTCGCAATATGCAATCAGTTTGTCCAATGCTGCAACGAAGTCACCTTCACCGGCTGGTATCAGATAGCCTCTTTCTCCATCTTCAGTATATCTTACAAACAGAAATCCGTCACTAAAATCGATTTCAAACCGATACTTCTCATCCCACAGAAAATATGTTGAGTAGGCAGACTCGCACATACGGGTTTTTATTTTGGAAAGACATGCGGTCATCGCATTACGGTCCTCCCGTTTTATTCGCCTAAAGGATAACAAAATAACACTCCTTAAATAATAAATACAGATGGTTGATTTCAAAGTTCTTATTATATCTTGTAATATCTATAGTCTTTCATTGATGCACCTTGGACTGTTACACTTTACATTGTTGCACTTCGCGTTGTACACTTCGTTGCCAGGCTTGCCATTTTACCTGAATTGCTAGTTCTAATATATAGCACGTACTAATTACTCGTGTGCATAGCAATCCTACTTGCATTGTTATATAGTTTGCCCAATAAGCTAACTTACCTAGTTTGCAATAATTAGGCATTAGACGGTACCCTTAGTCCAGGAAATCAGAAACCTCAGCATATATCTCATCAGCTATGTCTTCCGGCGAGCGCAAAGCTCCGCCACGGTCGCATTTGACCCTTCTCCAATTGTAGTGAGCAGCCATTTTTCTTGCCGCCTTTGATGCTCGCTTTAGATAATCAAGATCTGTCTCGTGTATGTCTTCATCCTCACCGCGCTTTTTTATAAGCGAAGCGCTAAATTCAGGTGTGATATCCAGGAAAAAGACCAAGTCAGGCCATGGAAGCCCGAGTTTGTTATACTCAAAGTCGAACAGCCATTCCGCAAAAGGGATCTGCTCTTGCTCAGATAGCTTTGCAGCCTGGTGCACAGCGTTTGATGTGGTAAATCTGTCACAGAGTATTATTCCTCCGGACTTATAGAAATCTCCCAACCCCTGCAAAAACGCCGCAGCCCGGTCTACTGAAAAAAAGGCCGAAGAAGCGTATGGGTTAACCGAGTCGGGACTACTTCCGAACTCGCCGCCCAGGTACATGCGGAGGAGTTGGGATGACGGGTTGTCATATCTGGGAAACTTTTGATATCGAAAATTTCTTCCATCCTTTTCAAGCCTTTGCTTAAGGTGAAGAACTTGTGTCGACTTTCCGGAGCCGTCGATTCCTTCTATTACAATAAGTCTGCCTGGCATAATCATGTCCTTCCGTTTATTTATGTGCTCTTTTCAGTGATTTGCAAACTGCTGCTAATAGATACTTCGGCAAGCGCATCATGCGCCCAACTCTGGAAGGTTGCTTGTATAAACGGTACAACCACTCCAAGTTCATGCGAATCATCAAATCAGGGGCACGCCTTGCTTCACCGGCAAAAACATCGAGGGAGCCACCGAGACCCATCATAGTACATGGAATCAGTTTGTCCGAATTTCTATACATCCACTGCTCCTGCTTAGGAGAACCCAGGCACACAAATACTATATCCGCTTCGCTTGAATTTATCTTCTCAACGACCTCGTTGTCGTTTTCAAAATAGCCGTGCATACACCCGCAAATATTCAATTCCGGTGCAATCTTTTTCATGGCTTCAGCAGCACGCTCTGCGACTCCCGGTTTCGCCCCAAACAAAAAGAGTTTTTTTCCGCGTTTCGCAAGCTCCGGAAGTAATGCTTCCGCCAACTCTACGCCTGCCACCTTTTGCTTAAGGGGCGTTTTGAGGATCTTCGATGCCAACACTATGCCGGCACCGTCCGGAATCGTCAAGTCGGCTCTGTTTATAAGTTCGCAAAATGTTTCGTTTTTAATGCAGTCGTAAGCGATCTCGGCATTTGGTGTTACAATAAATGCTGTCTTACCGCTCTCAACAAGCTCCATTGCGCGGCTTACTGCTTGCTCCATTGTGACATTGTCAAATGTGACACCAATAATATCTACCCGATCCAACCGCATTTCCTCCGAAGTTGATAAGTAATTTTTCCGCTCTTATTATTTTATCATAATGTAAAATCCCTTTCAACCTGTGATAATATATAATATGTGAATATATATGGGTGCTTAAAATTTCAAAAGTTGATTCCGGAAACACGGACTACGAGGTAACAGCAATATGAGCAACGATATGAACCACCACGATATGGATCACGATAAAATCCTTTATCATACTATTCCACCAATATTCAGTCCTTCGTCAAAGGTGCTTATTCTGGGAACATTTCCGTCGCCGAAATCGAGGGAGGTCTCATTCTTTTACGGGCATCCCCGCAATCGCTTTTGGCCTGTATTAGCAAGGATATTCAACACCAATGTTCCGGAAACTGTGGAAGACAAGAAAAAGTTTTTACTCAACAGGCACATAGCGCTTTGGGATGTTGTCGCCTCATGCAGCATTCAAAATGCCGATGATGCAAGTATACGTAACTGCAAACCAAACGATTTGTCTGTGATCCTTTCTGTGGCAGATATTAAGGCTGTCTTTACTACCGGGAGCAAGGCATATCAGCTATACAACAGGCTCTGCCTGAAAAAGACAAACATCCCCGCAAAACCGTTGCCCTCAACAAGTCCGGCCAATGCAAAGTTTCATTGGAAAAACTCGTTGACGAGTACCGAGTCATTTTGAAGTATCTGCGATAAAAGGAACGGTTCTTTTGTGTTTTAGCGGACTTAGAGTAAGAATATTCGGAGGGATGGTTTGTGTTTTGGATGGATGCCAGGAAGAATAGATACATGAGCAAAAGTTGACATGGGCTGAAATGGGCGGTAAGTTCGTCCCTTGTTAGGTGCACAAATCAAGGGGGTTGCAGCAATTTTCTGTGTTGCTACAACCCCCGTCTTTTCAGATCAATTTGTTTCAGTGCCAGACTTCAAATATGCGCTGTAAGGCATGGATTTTACCTTCTGCATGATTTCAGCCGCGATCTCTGCAAGCTCGAAATGTGATTTGAAATCACGATATTCGCTGGAGATGACCGCAATAGATATTGACATGATTGGATAACGAGCCTTATTTCCGTTTCTGTCGACAGCCTCGATAAAACCTGATTTAAGATGTTCTTCACTATACAGGCTCTTTATTTTATCATCGAACTCACTAATAATGCCTTTGCAGATATCATCTATCAGTTCAGGCTTTGATATAGCAATGAAATCGTCTCCGCCGATGTGACCCACAAAATCGCTCGGAGAACCGTACTTTGCAAATGTATCGGTAATGATCACGGCGGTGAGCTTTATGACCGTGTCGCCCTTGGCAAAGCCGTAGATGTCATTATATGCTTTAAAATTGTCCAGGTCGAAATACAAAACCGAAAACTTTTTTCCGAGGGAAAGTCTCTTGCAGATCTCGCTTTCGATCCTGAGGTTTCCTTCAAGACCTGTGAGGGGATTTACATTTCGGTTTCTATCAATACGCCTTAGAGTGTTGTTCACACGGCTAATAAGCTCTCGATCGTTAAAGGGCTTTGTAATATAGTCGTCGGCACCAAGCTCAAGACCTTTGATCTTGTCCTTTTCATCCCGCTGCGAGGTAAGCATTATGATTGGACGGAGGTTATTTGACTGATCGGCTCTAAGTATACTGCAAACATCAAACCCTGTCATGTCGGGAAGGATCACGTCAAGCAAAACCAGGTCTGGGTCACACTCCTTTACTTTCCGGATACCCTCTTCACCGTTGGCCGCAGCAAAGGTTTGGTATCCAGCCTGTGACAAAACCATGGATATGTAATCAGTTAAAAACTCGCTGTCATCGATGATGAGAATTTTCTTCTTCAACACCATCTACACCTCACATAATTTGCTTCTGAAGATAAATTATATATCATTCGGTGAAATAATACAATAAAATAAAATACAACTATGTCTATTTGGCAAATATGTCTCCCGGTAACTGTTCTATAAAAAAACTAACGCACATGAAACCATCACATCACATTTTCCCGGATGTGGTGGTTTCTTTATGGTATATAGTCTATTTGTTGCTTTAGTGCTTCTCCTGACTATTTGGTGCCTCTCAAATCCATGATTGCTGCCGTAAGTCTTTGATTGACCATCTCTGCACCCATTATTCGCATTATTTCGCAGAGGTCAGGAGTTTGTGTTCGACCGCAAACAGCGACACGGAGCACCATACTTACATCCCCTACGTGTCCCTTGTATCCCGATGGGTCCTGTTTGTATTTTTTCATATCAGGACAGCAGCCGTGTTTTTCGGCCAATTCGCGGACCCGCCCAAACCAGACTTGATTGCCGTCTGCAGGGTCGTAAATACCTTGATATTCTGACAATATTGCTACTATATCATCATCACTCAAATTATCAGGATATTCATACACGGGTTTGAAGAGCGGATCATAGAAGAAACTTATCAGGTCTATGAAATCACTCCAGATCGCTGCATCCTTTCTGGGCTTTTTCCCGCCTCTTCCGATGCCTAGGATATCTGTGGTATACTTCGGGTCTTTTGTGATGATCTCATAAAACTCCGGATCATTTGCCTTTGCCCACTCAGAGAGAAGATCGTATACAGTTGCAGCATCCATTTTTGAAATAACGTTTTTAGATATATCCCTGAGCTTATCGATGTCGAAAAGCGCACCGGAAGGGCTCATCTTTTTGACAGAGAACTTAAAGTCTGTCGCCGGACTGTCAGGGTTTGCCATTCTCCATTGCTCAAAGTTGGAGTTAAGTGTGTTTAGAATGTACTCGTAAACTGCGTCTACAGGATATCCGGTCTCCATGTAATATGAAAGAGCACTCTCAGGGTCCTTTCGCTTTGAAAGTTTCCGCTTCGACTCACCGTCCATTTTCATCAATGGAGCATTATGGAGGTATTTAGGGCGCTTCCACTTTAGAGTGTCAAACAGTTGGAGGTGGAACGGAAGGGTGCTTAGCCACTCATCACCGCGTACAACATGGGTAGTGCGCATAAAATGATCATCAACGACATGGGCAAAGTGATATGTGGGGATCCCGTCAGATTTCAGAAGTACATGATCGATGTCGTTTTCTGTCAGTATAAGCTCGCCCTTGACCAAGTCGATGTGTCTTACCTTATTTTCGATGCTGCCATTGCTTCTAAAGCGAAGTACATAAGGTACATCCGCGTCAAGCTTTTCCTTGATTTCGTCAATACTGAGATTGCGGCATACAGCCCATTGCCCAAAGTAACCGAAGTTTGCCTTTTCTTGCTCCTGTTTTGCGCGAGTTTCGCTCAGTTCCTCTTCTGTGCAAAAGCAGGGGTATGCAAAGCCTTCAGCCACGAGCTTCTTGGCTATGACATGATATATATCCTTACGCTGTCGTTGCCGGTATGGACCATAATCGCCCTTATCCCCATCTATTACAGCGCCTTCATCAAATCTGACGCCAAAATAAGCAAGGGAATCAATAATAATTTCCACTGCACCGGGAACCTCGCGCTTGGCATCGGTATCCTCTATACGCAGGTAGAAAACACCACCGCTTTGATGGGCCAACCTTTCTGATGTGATTACGGGAAACAGGTTTCCAAAATGTATGAATCCGGTAGGGCTGGGAGCAAACCTGGTCACAGCAGCGCCTTCCGGCAGTCTGCGGGGAGGATACTCTGCTTCTAGGTCCTCCGGTGTCTTTGTGACATTAGGAAACAAAAGTTCCGACAGCGCCTTATAATCCATTGAGTTCATTGGTTGATCCTTCCTTTGGAATATATTAGACTTGGCCTTTATTTATTGTACAAGCCCGTATCTCGGGTTTAGTATATCCTTTAAATACTCATAGGGTATATCGAATTGGATCGATCCCCCGGCATATGGTGCAAGGTCGTATACCTGGAAGTATACGTGTAGACTGTCTTCTGTGAGAACAAAAGCCTCCTTGTCGTAAGTAGTCTCAAGAAGCTCAGCGTAATTGTCAAAATAAAGAGAATCATTATTTTTGGCATTATCATCCATTTCTGCGAGGATGTACTGCTTGATACGTGAAGTATACTCCTCCTCGTCAGCTGTAAATAAAGTATCGGCAGTGATACGGGTTCCATCTCTGAGGTCAAAAGTCTCACTCATGATTGCTACATTCCCATGAGCTCCACCCTGATAGGATGCCACTGTAAACAAAAAGCTTACTATGCCGTCTTTATTATATTCTGTGCTAAAAGCTAAATCGAGCAAACGGCGTGCACCATGTCCATAGAGATCCTCCTCGGCAAGCATCGTAAGATCATACTCAAAATCTTCACGGTACTTATCCTTCAGCATCTCAAAATACTCATTTATCCGCTCTGCGTTCTCCTGGTACTCATCGAGAGCAATTTCGGGTACTGCAATGTAGAGCTCGCCCACAATTTCCTCGTTTGTACCCTCAAGATTGTACTCTTTCTCAAACACAGTATCTTTGATCTCTGCAAACAAATAATCCGGTTCAGGAGATATCGGCGTCTCCTCCGGTGAAGACGTCGGAGTCTCTGTCGGGTCACCGTCCATCGGCGTTTCTGATACAGGCGGCTCTGTGACCGATGGCGTAGGCGATAAGTCGGGTACGTCGAATTTGCAAGCTCCCAACATAGCAATCAAAACGATAATCAGCAGTATGGTAATTTTTCTGATCAACTAAATCGCCTCGCTTTCGCACATTCGCCGCGCTGCCCGCTTCCCTAGCGTCTACAGCGGACTTTGCCAACTTTACTCTATTCTAACAAAAACAAGCCATATTAACAATAACAAGAATATACAAATTAATAGGCAATAAATGATGTTTTGAAATGATTTTCGCTGTATTATCAAATAATTCAAGATAGTTCATATGCTATTTTCCTCAATCAATTATATTGAAAATAGTCGAACATTTGTTTGATTTTGTATAAGTTATATGATATACTATTTCCAAATATATCAACCCTAAAACCGGCGCAAACTAAATGGACTCAAGGGTTCCTACCCATACAGGTTTGGTGATTTTTTGTTGGAAGAAAAACTAAAGATATTGGGTGACGCAGCAAAGTATGACGCGTCTTGCTCCTCCTCCGGAAGCGGTCGAGCCGGCAAGGATGGCTTTGGCAACGCCCACATGGCAGGCATCTGCCACACATGGGCAGCCGATGGCCGCTGCATATCGCTTTTGAAAGTGCTGATGTCAAATGATTGCATGTATAACTGTTCATACTGCGTCAATCGACGGAGTAATGATGTGCCGCGTGCAACCTTCACACCTGAAGAGCTCGCAGCACTTACATCCGAGTTTTACCGCCGTAACTATATTGAGGGACTGTTTCTCAGCTCTGCTGTAGTTTTCAACCCTGATTATACTATGGAACGTATGGTGCAAGTACTTCGCATACTTAGAAAATCATACCGTTTCTACGGATACATCCACTTAAAAGTCATACCCGGCTGCGATCCGTTGCTTCTATATGAGGCGGGTCTGCTTGCGGACAGGCTAAGTGTAAATATCGAGATGCCTTCCGAAAAATCTCTTAAGCTCTTAGCCCCTCAAAAAAAGAAGGATGCCATAATCAAGCCTATGGAGTCAATAAAGCTAAACAAGCTGCAAAACACTGAGGAACGCAGGCTGTTCAAATCATCACCGATGTTTGCTCCCGCAGGACAGACCACCCAAATGATTATCGGTGCCACACCCGACACAGACTTCTCGATCCTCCAACTGTCAAAAAGCCTATACAGGCGATATAACATGAAAAGAGTATACTTTTCGGCATATATACCTGTCGGCCGCCATCCGGTACTTCCCGGTCCTGAAAAGCCGGCACCGCTTCTTCGTGAGCACAGGCTCTATCAGGCTGATTGGCTTATGCGGTTTTATCAGTTTGATGCAAATGAGATCGTTGACAGCGAGAATCCAAATTTGGATCCCGATCTAGATCCGAAATGCGCTTGGGCGCTTCGGCATCCTGAATTCTACCCGGTGGAAGTAAACACTGCTGATTATGAGATGCTATTGCGAGTTCCCGGAATAGGGGTGACATCGGCAAGGCGGATCATCGAGGCAAGAAGACATAAAAAGTTGGAGCCGGAGGACTTGCGAAAAATGGGCTGTGTAATGAAGAGAGCGCAGTATTTCGTAACTGCTAAAGGACGATATACCGCTCCGGTACCTCTGGACAGTCCATTACTCCGTGATATTCTCGTAGAACGCACCCCTTACCCACAGTTGTCACTTTTCGATACACCTTCTACACCGCTTCTTCAAAGCGCAGGCAGACTCTCATTGTCCGACTCGACTCTCGCCGCACTGCAGACCGTTCCTCTACCGGCAGGAGCAAAGTTCAGCCCGAGCCCCAGGAGGACTGTATGATCTACTACTATGACAACACATTTGATGGCTTGATGACAACAATCTTTGAAATATATGCTGCCAAGGATAATGAGGCGATGATAGAACCTATAGCGGACAGCACGTCTATAACCCTTTTCAGTACACGAAATGTCACAACTGACGAGGCAAAATCAAACAGGGTACAAAAAGGGCTACGCAGTCTGGGACGCGAAGTTCTTGAACATCTTTACAAAGCCTGGCTTTCGCGAGAGGAGGGCATTGAAGACCTCATGCTCTCCGTTATCAGAATCGGATTTTCATCCGGCAAAAACCCGTTTCAGCAACGCACCCATGATGCGGTATGCAAGCTTGACTCCGTCCGTGCGAAGGTTAGCCGCGAAGCTGAACGGATGCTTCAATTTATACGCTTTAAGAAGCTTGACGACAATCTATATGCCGCGGATATTGAGCCTGAGTACGATGTACTTGAGCTGGTCGGCGATCACTTTCATAATCGTTTTCCCCAGTCCCGCTTTATTATTAGAAACTTGCGACACCTAACGGCAATAGTTGCTTCTCCGTCGGGTTGGCACATTACCACATTGCCTGAAGATAACCCCCCACTACCCAAAGACGGCGAGTATGAAAACCTTTGGCGGGTATATTTCAAAACTATTGCAAACGAGTCCAGGAAGAATCTAAAATTGCAGCAACACTTTGTACCTTTGAAGTATAGAAAGCATTTGACAGAGTTTCGCGAGCATCATCAGCAAACATAAGACATATTTGAGTTGTCTCTATTTATTATGATTTCATGCAACTAATCACCATTCGAGTAGCATAAATTTTTGAAATCTACAGGAAATTGCTGTTTCCTGTAGACTTTTTTCGTTTTCAACGATATAATCACCTATAGTTGCTAAATCTTTGTAAGAAATGTTAATAATATAACAAGAAGGGCGGTGAAAAGTTGGCGCTTGAAGATATAAGATCCGTTGCGGAATCTGAAAGCAAGGCTACTCAGATGCGGGCCAATGCACAATCCGAAGCTAAACGTATCTTGGCGGAAGCTGAAAAAAACGGTATTGCCTACGCCGAAACATCTCGTGCGGAAGCTGAGCAAACGGTAAGCCGCCTTATGGATAACGCCAAGAAGGCCGCGCAAGAGCAGGCCGCGCAGTCAAAGACCACGGCACAGGACCAATGTGCACAACTGGAAGAAGCCTCGAGCAAAAGGATCGAACTGGCCGCTCGAAGGATCGTCGAAAGGATCGTGATTGCCTGATGTCTATTCTTACGATGAAACGACTGAACATCATTGCGCTGTCTGCCGACCGAGACGAGCTTCTAAAGGGATTGATGAAACTAGGCTGCGTCGAGATATCTCAGCCTGACACTTCACAAATTGACTCAATTACAAACTTTCCTTTGGTCACCGACGTAAGCGAAAGCCAGCAAGTGAGCTCAAACCTCCAGGAAATTCAAAACTCCCTGTCGATAATTGACAGCTATAGCCCGATTTCAAGGGGGCTTTTCTCTGCCCCGCGGGAAATAACCATTGAGAAATTTTTCGACCGACAGCGCATCGATAAGGCATTGGAGGTTGCTCGCAATATTGGCATTCTGGTGCAAGATATCTCATCATATGAAGCCGAGCTTAGTCGTCTTGCCGCTCGCAAGGCTTCACTCGCTCCTTGGCGACCTGCGGATGTGCCTTTAGATTTTGCATCAACTCCAAACCTCAGTGTTATGTTTGGCGTTTGCCCCAGCACGGTAACGATCGAGGAATTGGAAAATGCCGCATCCTCCGTTTCCGAGGCTTATAAGCTTGAGAGGATCAACTCCGACAATGAGCAGCATTATTTGATATTGCTCTGCTACGCCGAAGACACTGAAGAGGTTTTGTCAAATATTAAGCGACTGGGCTTTGGCACCGTCTCATTTAAAGAGTACCGCGGAACTGCTGAAGACAATATCAGAGAGATAGAAGCTCGCGAAAAAGAACTCTTGCAACGCATAGAGTCATGTAAGTCGCAAATTATCTCTTACAAAAACAGCGTTGAACTTCTGGAAGATGCAGTAGACTCTCTTTCCGCTGAGTTGGTTCGTGAAAACGCTCGCGACAATATCATTAAAACTGAGTATACTCTACTACTTGCAGGGTGGGTTCCGGAGCGCGAAATGAAGCGCGTCGACAAACTGCTGCAAAAATTTGACTGCGCTTTTGAGTTTAGGGACCCGACCGAGGGTGAATCCCCGCCTGTCGTCCTTTCTAATTCAAAATTGATATATCCCTTTAACATGGTTACAAACATGTACATGCTTCCCGAATATGGGAGCTTGGATCCAAATCCGCTTATGGCGTTATTCTTTGCATTATTCTTCGGAATAATGTTTGCCGATATAGGATACGGCATAATCCTCATCTTGGTTTCAATATTTGCGACCAAGAAGCTGCACCTCCGCAAAGGCAGCACCACCGAGCAAATGTTTCAGCTTGCAGGAATCTGCGGAGTCGCCGCCATATTCTGGGGCGCCATGTTTGGCAGCTTTTTCGGCGATGCAGTGGCGATATTCTCTGAAAGCTTCCTGGGCAAACAGTATATGCTACCCCCCTTGGCGTTTAATCCTCTTGAAGGAAGCGGCCCACTAACTTTGCTTGCTGTCTGTCTCGGAATGGGTGCCATTCAGATTTTGTTTGGTATGGGCATAAAAGCATATATGCTGATACGTGACGGGAAACCATTGGACGCCCTTATGGACGTTGGATCTTGGTACTTGCTGTTTGCCGGTGTCGCCGTGGGGGCTCTGGGCAAAGGGTGGTATGTGGCCTTGGCTGGAGCACTTGCACTCGTTGCTACGCAAGGTCGCAGTTCAAAAGGATTCTTTGGTAAACTTTTCGGCGGACTAGGTTCACTATATGACATAACCGGGTACTTTTCCGATATTCTTTCCTATTCAAGGCTTATGGCACTGTGTATGGCTTCAGCCGTTATAGCCAGTGTTTTCAATATACTTGGCGGGATGACCGGACCGATTTTCTTTTGGCTTGTGTTCGTCATAGGGCATTTGTTTAATATGGGCATCAACATCATCGGCACATATGTCCACAGTGCGCGTCTTCAATACCTCGAGTTTTTCGGAAAGTGGTACCGCGAGGGCGGCAAACCTTTTGAACCCCTCAGCGTATTGACTAAATATGTAACAGTAAAAAATGGACAGGAGGAAATCTCTATATGAACAGCTTCATTCAATCCATTATAACAGGCACAAACATTGCTCTCTTAGGAATCGCACTTGCCGTTATCCTTCCCGGCATCGGCTCCTCCAAAAGCGTTGGAATGGTCGGCGAAGCCGGCGCAGGCTTAATAACCGAAGATCCCAGCAGCTTTTCAAAAGTGCTTATTTTACAGGTTATCCCGGGCACGCAGGGTCTGTACGGCTTCGTTGTCGGTCTTTTTGCCCTCATTTCTCTTGGTGTGTTTGGCGGAACGATGCCCGACCTGACAATCCAGCAAGGCGTATCGTACTTTTTGGCTTGCATGCCAATAGCCGTTGTAGGTCTGATCTCGGCTATGTACCAAGGCCGTGTTGCTGTTTCCGGCGTTAATATTCTCGCAAAACGTCCAAACGAGATGTTTAAGGGCGTTATGCTTGCCGTCATGGTTGAGTTCTACGCAATTCTTGCGCTGCTTGTATCCTTCCTGATTGTCCTTTCACTTTAATACGTGAGTTACTTGGGAGAAATTTTGTAGTATTGGAGAAGAGAATGAACGGAATTGACAAAATCATAGAGCGAATACTCCAAAAAGCAGAGCAAGAAAGCCAGCAGATCATTGCTGAAGCTTCGACCGAGGCTAAGAATGTCTACGAAAGCCTAAAATCTCAGGGCGATTTGGAGGCCGCAGAGATCGTCAGCCGTGGAGAGGAACAGGCAAAGCTCTATATTGAGCGGGCGAAGGCTGAATCCATCAGAGATGCAAACAGGATGCTTCTTCAAACTAAGCAGATGATGATTGACCGCGCTTTTCAACGAGCAAAAGAGCTCTTAATGGAACTTTCCGATGATGAATACACAGACCTATTAGCTTCACTTGCCTTAAAAGCCATATCATCAGGCGACGAACAGCTCATTTTTGGCAAGTCCGACCTACACCGGGCGACTCTGATAAAGGATAAGGTAAACAAGTTTGCCTCCGACAAAGGGCTTTCTGCCAATATCACCGTAATGCCGCAGGCAGGCAACTTCGAGGGTGGCTTGATCGTCCGGAAAGGCAATGTTGATACAAACTGCACCTTCGATACCATTATTCGCACGCTACGAGACAGCATGTCCGGTGAAGTAGCTTCCGTCCTCTTTGAGCAGGAGAATGACCATGAAACGACTTAAGAAGAACGATTATCTGTACTCTTCTGCCCGCATAAGGGTTTTGGAGCGTACTTTGCTAAGTCGTGACAGGGTCGATCGTATGTTGGAATCAAAAACCGCTTCAGAGGCTGCAAAGGTATTAGTGGAGTGCGGATACGCGGACATTCCTTTTATAACCCGCGAAAACCTCGAAACCTTGCTGAGTAGAGAGCGTTCACGCGTTTATTCTTTGCTTTCGTCCTTTGTTCCCCACCGCGAAATAATAGACTTTTTTAGAATAAAGTATGATTATCACAACCTAAAGACCATCATCAAATCACAAGCCCAAAACGCAGACGCCCAAAGGCTTATGATCAACGACGGACGTTTTGACAGAACAACTCTTATAAATGCAGTTCAGAAGGCTGATCATTCCAAGCTTCCGAATGTAATGGGCCAAGCAATCGACTCGGCAAAAGATATACTTTCTCGCACGGGAGATCCTCAACTGTCCGACCTGGAGTTTGACCGGGCATGCTTTAGTGAGATGCTCTCTATGGCGTTAGAGATCGGTTCAACTTTCTTGGCAGGATATATCCGTCTGCTTATTGATGTTACAAACATCAGAATAATAGTTCGCTCTGTGCGATCAAACAAAGAATTTGAATTTTTGCGCAGGTCTTTGCTTGATGGGGGCAATATTGAAAAGGAACGACTTCTGACTGCTAGATCGGACATATCAATAAAAACCGTTTTTAAGGGAAGCGTTTTGGAGTCAGCTGCTTCTATCGCCGACGACATTATTTCCGGGGTGCAAAACCCCTCAGATGATGACAAAGCGTTAAGTAACGCAGTACCCGACAGCGGGAGAGCAGCAATGACAGAGCTTGAACTTGAATTAGATGTGGCTGTTGACGAATATTTGGACAGCGCAAGACGGGTATCTTTCGGTGAGGCGCCAATAATTGCGTTTCTCGCCGCAAAAGAAAAAGAATATTCTACGATTCGTGCCATTCTCTCGGGCTTGATTGCAGGAGTCTCTCCCGACGCAATACGACAGAGACTGTCACCTGCTGCGGTTAGAGCCTGAAAGGAGCATTCTATATGTACAAAATTGCTGTAATTGGCGACCGTGACTCCATTCTGGGCTTTATGGCTTTAGGGCTTGAAGCGGTAGTCGTCGACACCGCAGAACAGGCCAAAAGTGCACTTCAAAAGATGGAAGGCTACGGTATCATTTATATTACTGAGCAGCTTGCGGTACAGCTGCGTGAAGAAATCGCGCGTTACAATGACCGGGCTACCCCCGCTATCATCCCGATCCCCGGCAAAACCGGTTCTCTCAACTATGGGATGGATTCACTCAATAAAACCGTCGAACGTGCGGTTGGAACAAACATCCTCAATTAGTCCCGCAAATACTAGAAAGGTTTGTTGCATATGAGCATCGGAAAAATTGTAAAGGTTTCCGGGCCACTGGTTGTAGCTTCCGGCATGCAGGAAGCCAACATGTTTGACGTGGTACGCGTTGGTACTCAACGCCTCATTGGCGAGATAATAGAAATGCGTGGCGACCAGGCGTCGATCCAGGTCTACGAAGAGACAGCAGGACTTGGACCCGGGGACAGTGTAGAGACAACCAACGCGCCTCTGTCAGTTGAACTCGGACCCGGTTTGCTGAAGACTATCTACGATGGAATACAGCGCCCCCTTGAAAAAATCAGGGAGACAAGTGGTTCGACAATAGCCCGCGGCGTAGAAATACCGCCCATTCCCCACGATAAACTCTGGCACTTCGAGCCAAAAGTAAAACTGGGCGACATAGTTGGCGGGGGGCATATCATTGGAGTGGTGCAAGAGACTCCTGTTATTGAACATAGAATCATGGTTCCAATAGGAGTGTCCGGTACTATCGAATATATTACAGGCGGCGAATTTACGGTGGATGACGTTGTCTGCAAAGTCAAGACCGAAAGCGGCGAGATCCACGAGCTTACTATGCTGCAGCGCTGGCCTGTACGCACAGGGCGCCCGTACACCGAAAAAATGCCGCCCGATGCTCCAATGATGACTGGACAGCGCATAATTGACACACTATTCCCGCTTGCAAAAGGGGGTACTGCCGCAGTTCCTGGCCCCTTCGGCTCGGGAAAAACTGTAATTCAGCACCAGCTTGCAAAGTGGTCCGACGTAGACATAGTAGTGTATATCGGCTGTGGCGAACGCGGCAATGAGATGACGGACGTTCTACGCGAATTTCCGGAGTTGATCGACCCGCGTACAGGCGAAAGCCTGATGAACCGCACCGTCCTGATAGCAAACACATCCGACATGCCTGTCGCTGGCCAGAGAGGCCTCTATATACACTGGCATCACAATCGCCGAATATTATCGGGATATGGGATACGATGTCGCAGTTATAGCAGATTCAACATCACGCTGGGCTGAGGCGCTACGCGAGATGTCCGGTCGGCTTGAGGAAATGCCCGGTGACGAAGGTTATCCTGCCTATCTCAGCTCTCGACTGGCCCAGTTTTATGAGCGCGCAGGGCGAGTTGTCTGCACTGGCGGCAACCGTCAAGGCTCTCTAACGGCTATCGGCGCAGTTTCTCCACCAGGCGGCGACCTCTCCGAACCCGTTTCACAGTCAACTATGCGAATCGTCAAGGTTTTCTGGAGCCTTGACGCGTCGCTTGCCTATGCGCGCCACTTCCCCGCTATCAACTGGCTTAGCAGCTACTCACTTTATGTTGACCGCCTAAGCGAGTGGCTTAATACTAACATAAATCGAAACTTCATGGAAAATCGCAATAAAGCTCTGCAGATATTGCAGACCGAAAACGAGCTCAACGAAATCGTTAAGCTGGTGGGTCTCGATTCCCTCTCCCCCGCAGACCGTCTGACAATGGAGACCGCCCGTATGCTTCGCGAAGACTTCCTTCAGCAGGTTTCATTTAGCGAGACTGACTCGTACACCACTCATGACAAGCAATTTAGATTATTGTCTATGATCCTGCTTTATGACCGCGTTGCGCGTGCCGCTTTAGCCAAAGGCGCTGACATGAACGCAGTGTTCGCAATTCCTGCTCGCGAGCGCATAGGACGAGCCAAGAACGTTTCTGTCAGCGAGTATGTCGAGGCTTACGCTTCGATTGAAAAGGAAATCAATGATCAGATCGCAAGTATCCTCAACGACACCGAACAGGGCTGAGGGTCTCAGAGGCGTGTTTAGTTGATAATCTTGTTTTCGGGAAAGTGAGGCAATATGATCAAAGAATATAAGACCATACAAGAAGTAGCCGGCCCACTGATGCTAGTCAGCGGAGTTGAAGGCGTAACATATGGCGAGTTGGGTGAAATCCAACTCACAAATGGAGAAATCAGACGCTGCAAAGTTCTTGAAGTTGATGGATCCAACGTGCTCGTTCAGCTCTTTGAGAGCTCTGCAGGCATCAACCTTGCAGAATCAAAAGTTCGGTTCCTCGGACACGGACAGGAACTCGGAGTATCCCTTGACATGCTAGGAAGAGTTTTTGACGGGCTCGGAAGTCCTATTGACGACGGGCCCGACATCTTGCCGGACAAAAAAATGGATATCAACGGCCTTCCGATGAATCCCGCCGCACGCAAATACCCCTCGGAGTTTATTCAGACAGGCGTATCATCAATTGACGGACTAAATACTCTTGTACGTGGCCAGAAGCTACCAATATTCTCCGGCTCAGGTCTACCACATGCAAACTTGGCTGCGCAGATTGCCCGGCAAGCAAAGGTCCTCGGCTCCGATAGTGCTTTTGCCGTTGTTTTTGCGGCAATCGGTATTACATTTGAAGAGGCGGACTTTTTCATTTCCGACTTCCGACGGACCGGTGCAATTGATAGGACTGTCTTGTTTATGAACCTGGCAAACGACCCTGCCATTGAGAGAATTTCCACACCCCGTGTTGCGCTTACCGCAGCGGAATATCTTGCGTTTGAAAAAGACATGCATGTTCTTGTTATCCTTACCGACATCACTAACTATGCCGAAGCACTTCGTGAAGTATCAGCTGCCCGTAAAGAAGTCCCCGGTAGGCGTGGCTATCCAGGTTACCTATATACCGACCTTGCCACTATGTATGAGCGCGCCGGGCGGAGGCTGGATTCAAAGGGTTCAATAACCATGATCCCAATCCTGACAATGCCTGAGGACGACAAGACACATCCAATACCCGACCTTACCGGATATATAACCGAGGGTCAGATAATCCTGTCCCGCGAGCTCTATCGCAAGAATATTCATCCACCGGTGGACGTTCTCCCCTCTCTTTCCCGTCTTAAGGACAAGGGCATAGGTGAGGGAAAGACCAGGGAGGATCACGCAAACACGATGAACCAGCTATTTGCCTCATACGCGCGCGGGAAGGAAGCAAAAGAGCTCATGACGATCCTTGGCGAAGCCGCACTCTCCGAGACCGATCTGCTATATGCGCAGTTTGCCGATGAATTTGAGATGCGCTATATCAATCAGGGTTATAATGAAAACCGGAGTATTGAGCAGACACTCGAACTTGGCTGGGAGCTTCTAACTATTCTGCCCAAAAGCGAGCTTAAGCGTATAGATCCAAAGTACATTGATAAATATCTTCCGGAGGCTGAGCAACAATCTTAAACACCAAAGGAGGGCGGCGGCATGGCCAGGTTAAATGTCAATCCGACGCGCATGGAGCTTACCCGCTTGAAGGCGCGGCTCAATACAGCCAGACGTGGACACAAGCTCCTCAAGGATAAGCGCGATGAGTTGATGAAGCACTTCCTTGATATAATCCGTGAAAACAAAAGACTGCGAAAGCTGGTGGAGGAGGCACTCATCAATGCCCATGAGAGCTTTACTTTTGCGTCAGCGCTCATGTCACCTGAGATGCTGGAACAGTCTCTGCTCTACCCAAAGCAGTCAGTGTCACTTGATATAAAGTTTCGTAATGTAATGAGTGTCAACACTCCCGTATACGATATCCGCATGCAGTCTGAAAATCCCGGGGATATTTATCCTTACGGATTTGCGCAGACTTCTACGAGACTGGACGATGCACTTGACGAGTTGTCACTAGTATTCAAAGATATGCTGATGCTAGCACAGATCGAAAAGACGGTTCAGCTTCTTGCAGCTGAAATCGAAAAGACACGACGGCGCGTCGGTGCACTTGAGTATGTTATGATTCCTCAACTCGAGGAGACCATCAAGTTTATTTCAATGAAGCTTGATGAAAACGAGCGTGGTAACCTCACTCGCCTGATGAAAGTAAAAGACATGATGATCGAGCAGGAGCTCAACAAAAAAGCCGCGAACAGATAAGTTCGTGGCTTTCTTGTACGCGTTTGAAGATAGGAGCAGACAAAGGAACGGATCCGTTTTGGAGTTTGCTTTAAGTCTAAGACGAGAAGCTGGTTCTGTTGTCCGTTTTTTACCGGAACCTACCACCGTATGCACAAACTAAAACGCTCTACCGAATAAACAAGTAAAGCGTTTTTTATGCGCATTGGCACAATTCGTAAACATTGTCCCTATCCGTGTTTAATTGTTGACGATAGTGAATCATCCACCTATCGACCACAACATTTTTTAAACTTTTTACCGCTTCCACATGGACACGGGTCATTTCGACCTATTCCCGCCCACCGCGCCTTATCATCAGCACGTAGCTTAGACATTATTGAATCGGCACTCAAACCTTGCTTGGCAAGCTCTACCACTCTGTTCAGCTTAGGTTCTGCGTGAGTGAAAAACATTTTGTACCCTTCGCAAAGATAGTTGAGACCATCTTCACCATCTTCCGACTTGATAAAGCGATCCTTCGGACAAGCACCGTTGCAAAACCTCAGGCTCAGGCATGATTTACATTGTTCCGGTAGACGGTCGCTCTTATCACTACCGAATTTCTGTTGTATGGGTAAGTCAACTAATGTACCCAGATCAGTTGTACTCATGTCACCTATTCTATGTTCGGGTGTTACAAAGTGATCGCAGGAGTACACACCACCATCATGCTCTACAACAAGTACCCGCCCACAAGTTGGCGCCATCCAGCATACACTGGCAGAACTACCCATGCAAACAAGCAGTGTCTCAGCGAAAATCTGCACGCCAAGCTTCCCAAAGTCCCTTTTTATCCACTCATCAAAAATCCTGCATAGAAAACGCCCGTAATCTTCACCGGAAACAGAATCAGGTGTTACTTGTCCCTCGTTTGTGCGCCTAACTATTGGAATAAATTGAATCCAACCTGTATTCAAGTCCCGAAGCGACCTATATACTGCTAAAGGCTCTTTTGATATCGAAGACGTTACGGTGCATAGTAAATCCGGCTGAATGCCATGAGCCTGCAGTCGGCGAATAGCGTCTACCGCAAGGCTGTAAGTTCCATTACCGTTATGGTCTTTTCGATATTCGTCGTGCAGCCACTGTGTGCCGTCGATACTTAGCCCAACATCAAACTGATGCTCCGCTAAAAAGGAGCACCACTCATCGTCGAGTAGAACCCCGTTTGTTTGCAGATTGTTCCAGCAACTCCATCCTTCGGGAAGGTACTTCTGCTGGATTTTTACTGCCGAACGGTAAAAGTCAAGACCGGCTAAAGTCGGCTCACCGCCGTGCCATGTGAATTGTATGTTAGGACCGGGACTTGCCGATATGTATTGTCTGATGTATTCCTCCAATACTGTTTCAGACATTCGAAATCGGTGAGGATCTTGAAAAAATCGTTCAGTCTCCAAATAGTAACAATAGTCACATCGCAAGTTACAGAGCGGGCCGACGGGCTTAGCCATAACAACGAAAGGCTCAGAAGCTTTCACCACTGAATTCAGATTCTCCATATGGTTTTCCTCCTTCAATTCCATCAAAGCTTAGAAGTTCATCGGCACCGCTCTTTTATGCAACCAAATCCTATTTGTTGACGCCTACTAGCCCTCTTTATTATTACTCAGGATATCGAGTTAGTTTCTTCGGTTAGGTTCACTAATCAGATTATCTAGCTAGCAACCTTGAGTTGGGTTCAGTTGTTAGAGTCTTCATCGATAGTCCTCAGTAGTCCTCAGTCAAAAGCTTCAGCAAAAAGCTATATTCAGGCCCGCAATTCAGAGTATCTTAACCCTCAAATTAGGTCCTCAAATGCTTTTCAAAGAACTCAAACACTTTCTCCCATGAATCCATCGCCTGTTTCGGACGGTACATCTCGGTGTGGTAGTACCAGAATCCATGACCGGCACCGTCGTAACGGTAGAACTCGTAATCCTTGCCGTGCTTTTTAAGCTCTTCCTCCAGGATGTTTACATGTTCAGGCGTTGGAGAGTGGTCGTCGTTGCCAAAGATCCCCAAAATCGGGCAGTTTAGCTGTGATGTGTAGTCGATTGGAGCGACAGGACGCGACTCAGACAGCTGCTCCTTAGATGCTACAACTCCGCCTCCCCAGCAGTCGACTACTGCATCGAAGCCTTCCACTGTGCATGCTGCCAAAAATGCGTGACGGCCACCGGAGCATGTGCCGATAACGCCAACCTTGCCGTTGTTGTTTGGCATCGAACGCAATAGCTTCATAGCTCCTTTGGTATCACCAACAGCACTGTCATCGGTGACACCTCCCGCGGCGCGTGCTTTAGCGGCTATTTCGTCAGGTGTCCCGTGCCCAAACCTGCAATAAATATCTGGACATAAAGCTAGATAACCATGTTGTGCAAATCTTCGCGTAGTTTCGCGATAGAACTCGTCCCATCCGGGCATGTGGGGGATCAACACAACTGCAGGAAATGGCCCCTCACCTAGTGGCCGTGCGTAATAGGCGTGTATGAGGTCATTATTATAGCCGGGCATGGTAATCGTTTCGGCTATCATTCCCTCATACGCGTCGGTCTGTAGCTTGTTCCACATAGTATACCTCCTTCATATTCCGAAAGAAATTTTTTGAACTATATTGCCCTTTTGATTTGACGTGAAATCCTGCCATTAACTATTGATAATTCTTATACTCCTATTATACCTTTTAAGTTGATCAATGTTAAGCTGTTATTGTCTATATTTGGAGCCATGTCAAGAGAGCATCATACGCTTCATCATATTAAGTCACGTTATATAGTCCGCTTTATATAGTCCACGATATATAGGCCATATTAAAGTGTTAGCCCGTTTACTTCCGCTTTGACAGGATAAGCTCCACAGCTTCCGTAAAACCGACTCCCGCTACTCCTTTTGTAATATATGTCGGTTTGTGCTCAATCTCGTCCATAAACGGTAAAATGTTCGCTACTGCGCAAGTGTGGGGAAAGTGAGCAAACATAGGCTCATCGTTTGGAGAATCCCCAAAAAACATTATCACTGACTCAGGATCCGGCTCACCAAAGACTTCTTTTAAAAGTGTGAGCGACATACCCAACTTGTCATATTTTCCAAACCACGCGTTTACATGAATGGAACTGATTTTTGCCTCGGCGCCCATCGAAACACAGATGTCGCGGATGCGCCTTGCGTCATCGTATGTCAAATATGGGGGATCTTCGCGAAAATCAATCGCCAGGTCATATATGCGGGAGAATTGGTCTCTGGCTACCCTGCTCCCCTTTACTTCATCAAGTACGCGCTGTTTTACTCTCTCCAGTCGTTTTTGCGCGTCACTGACCGTATTAGGATGCAACAGCGTTTGAATATGTCCGTCCGACACATATAGGGCAAAAGCGCCGTTCTCTCCCACGACCCCTTTCACCGGCCACTGGCGGATGATCATATCGCACCACCCTGCAGGCCTGCCTGTTACAGGGACAACTACTATCCCGGCATCGTTTAGGTCCCATAATGCGTTGTACGCTTCAGCGGTTAGCTTACCCTCAGTTGTCAATGTGTCGTCTATATCGCACAAGACATATTTTATCGACTTTGCTGTTTCGGCCGTCAGCTCCTGTATAGGTTTCGGCATGACTCATCCTCCGGATTTATTTGTCTATGATTTTATTCTATCAGGAAATGTTATGGTTGCAAGTATAATATTACATCCTATCCTTTTTTGTATATCGACCTTTTTTCCTGGCAATACGGAAAATATTCAAACTTATAATCAAAGCGGCCACAAACGCGGTAATTATGTAAATTACCGTATACCCTCGTGAGATATTGCCGCCAGACTCGCTTAGATAGACGTTTGCTATCCTTTCGACTTCCGTCTTTACTCTTCCGGCATCCACTCTGTCGTTTTCATCACGCGTAATAACGGCTTTCACACTTTTCAAAAACCTGTGGTTATTAAGCATCGGTACACTTAGGCTTGACACCCGGTTTTCATAATGCAATATATACCTCCATGGCAGATATAATGCGTACTTGTCAACGGATGTTAATACGCCGTCCTCTGCCGTACATACTCCGACGATTGTATACCTTATGTTCCCAACATTGATCGTTAACATTATGTATAACAAATATTTATCCAATTTGAATCTAAGTTTGTGATTCATATAAAAATATACCATAATTTACAATTATCCTCAATTGTATTTCCTATTTCAAAGCAGCATCTATACTAATAATCAATTCTTTTAAAGACCTATATGCAATGAGACGTGACATAATACGAGCTATTTGGTATAATTTTCTTATAATTTCAAATAAAAAATAAAGGAGATTGCGTACATGTCAAACAACAAAATTAAACTGGTTCCCGGAAACCCTGTAACGGTTGGCGACGCAAATCATCGCCACCCGCCCGGAGACATCCTAAACATCAAAGGCTTTTATGATCAGGACAGCCACATAATGCCTGACACAGTAAAGGAGTGCTCAGGCGAACTTGTCAAAGGTCATGTAAATCGTTGGGTCGAATATGTTCCATCATGTTACGATGGCAAGACCCCGGTTCCACTTGTCATCTCACAGCATGGCGGAGGGCAAAGCGGATGGGGACAATGCTATGCAACATCATGGTATCTTGTAGCCGAGAGAGAAGGCTTTATAGTCATATTTCCCGACGCCCCTGATAGAAAGACCGTTGAGGAAAAAAGGTCGGGAGTAGGTCAAGACTTTTTCGACATAAACAATGAGATGCTAATTGCACTCATTGACGAGATGAAGAAGAAGTACAACATTGACGAAAGCCGCATATTTATGCAAGGTATGTCAATGGGTGACCTCGAAACTACAAACTTCGCCCGCAAACATAGTAAATTACTTGCCGGTGGAGGCTGTTCTGCGGGTCCCACAAATCCTGACAACCTCTTTGACGAAAACGGAAAACCAAGGGAGAATGTTGGCCCAGTGCCAATCTACCAGGCAAGAGGTACATACGACAACATGTCTATTGACAAGCGTTATACCCGTTGGGAAATAAACAAAGCAAACCGCCACTTCTGGATGGAAATCAACGGATGCAGCAACAACCCACTTATAGGTCTGGATTCTGGCGAGTGCATTGCCTACTATCGTGGTGAGCACGCCGATCTAGTTTACCGTGACGTCCATGAACGCGGCCACGGCCAAACAATAGACTGTGCTGAAAGGGCATGGCAACTGCTGTTCAAACACACCCGTAGAAACTCTGACGGTTCAATAGAACGCGGTGAAATCCCTGAATTTTATGATAGATACGCCGTCGCCATAGCTTCGGATTGTGAGTACGCATATGTAGACAATGAAAAAGTTCCTGTTCATGGAAAGGTTTTTGAAATCGTACAGACAATACAAGTTCCAAAAGCTTTCCTTGAAGGAAAAGAAATTCCACAAGGTATTCGAATGGAAGAACTTGAAATGGTGGAAAAGGAAATTGGCAGGCATATATACACACCAGCCAAGTTCCTTGAAACGGCTTTTGGTGCCGAGGTCACGGTAGATGGAGAAACAGCAGTAATAAAGATTGCTGGCCGGGAAATCCAGATAGCAAAAGGCAATACCGCTGCCATAGTTGACGGCCTGGTAGAGCGTATGTGGCGCTTTGCTGAATGGATTGATGGCGAACCATACATTTCGATCGATTGGATTGCACGCAAAATTCTACGCAAGCACGTCTGCCATCTGGACGGAGTAATGTACATAAATGACAAGCCCTGCACACTTACCCCAGACTTTGTAAACATTTTCCGTGAAATCCTTGGTTAGTTGTTCGTAACAGTTACCACTTCCAATCTTTCCAAGTGTACATTAAGTTTCAAATTACTCCTTATTTACTGAGAGTACGGAAGCCAAACACTTCTGTGCTCTCAGTTTGATTTGGCAAAGTCTTCTTAGTAGACATTAGTTTTTTAAATGATATAATAGTAGGGTATGCAATTCTTAAGATAGGATGAGGTATATTGAGTATCGAACAGGAACAAAAACATGTAATGGCGCTCGATCTTCTACCGGCAGGTGGGGACGAGACAGGAGAAGACTTTGGAAGGAATGAACGTGTAACCAAGCACCTGCCACCCGAAGTCAGCTCAAAGATGCTTTACAGGGATATCTTTCATATTGCGTGGCCATCATTTATAGAGTTTGTACTCACGCAATTGGCATCCATGGCGGATATGATGATGGTTGGCGGACTAGGCTCATGGGCTATAGCCGCAGTCGGGCTTACTACACAACCAAAATTTCTAATGATGACTATGTTCATGGCTATGAACGTCGGCGCAACCGCATTGGTTGCAAGGGCAAAGGGAGAAGGAGATCAACAAAAGGCAAACAGGATCCTTCGCCAAGCTCTGATCCTCACGTTTGTATTGTCCTCAATCGCTTCAGTTGCTGGATATGTGTTTGCAGAACCGCTTGTACGATTTATGGGAGCAACACAAGAAACTCTCGAAGCCGCAACCACTTATCTAAAGATTCAGATGGTAGGTTTTGTAGGTTTAGCAATTACGAGCACTTTGACCGCAACTCTACGCGGTGTAGGCAATACCAGGATCGCTATGATCTATAATCTTATTGCCAACGTCATAAACGTAACATTCAACTATCTACTGATCGAAGGAAATCTTGGTTTCCCAAGAATGGAGATAGCAGGAGCATCCCTTGCAACTGTGATAGGTCAGTGTTCAGCCTTGATCATGGCTCTAATAGTAGTCTTGCGCAAAGGCCAATATCTGCATTTATCTTTCAAAGATAGTTTCAAACCTCACTGGGAAACAATGAAAAGCATATTCAGAATCGGACTTCCAGCTATGGGAGAACAACTGGTCATGCGCGCCGGAATGATCATCTATGCGAAAACCGTCGCCTCACTTGGTACTGTTGCTTATGCAATCCATAATATTTGTATGAACATCCAGGCTCTATCCTTTATGAACGGAAATGCCTTTGCAGTATCCGCCACCTCGCTTGTAGGACAAAGCCTGGGCAAAAAAAGGCCGGACATGGCACAGGCATACAGCAGCAGGACAAGACGTCTGGGCATGAGTGTCTCAATCCTATTGGCTCTAATATTTTTCTTCTTTGGCAAGAACATCGTAGGCCTGTACAGTGAAGAAGTTGAAGTTATCACTCAAGGCGCATATATCCTAATGTTCGTAGCGCTGGTACAGCCACTGCAGTCATCCCAATTCATCCTTGGAGGCGCCCTGCGAGGTGCCGGCGATACAAGAGCAACAGCTGTAATTTCGCTTATAACTGTACTTTTGGTTCGTCCCGGTCTTGCTTTGCTTCTTATCAAAGTCTTCGACCTAGGCCTTTACGGAGCATGGATCGCCTTGGTTTGCGATCAAGCACTGCGTTCAGTACTAGTCTTAGCCAGATTTAACTCAGGAAAGTGGAAGAGAGCTATACGGTAAGGTATTATAGGTATTATATCGGTATAGCACATACGTATCCTATGCGCAACAGTAGTACTATGATGACATAGATACAGTCCTTGTAAAAACCATTCGCACTCAACCAAAAAGGCATGTCCTATAGGTTATCAAAACCTAGGACATGCCTTTTCAATTGAAAGTAATTGATTTAGTTAAACAGTAAGATCATGGTACCTAGCGAGCATTATAGCGATCAAGGGCATTCTGCTGAATCTCAATGCAGCGGTCGATATTCATTGACTTGATTCGATTTACAAAATCGTCAAACTCGCTGATTGGTTTAGATCCAATAATGAACTGAGGAATAGTTTCGTACGCATAGGTTTGAATATCACTATATGTCGAACTGTATTCCTGACCCTCTTCAGCTGTCATAGTTAAGACAGGCAGCATATAATCGTTGGAATCCTTATTCCAAACATTGTATGCATCAAGTGCTTCTTCTGCAGGAGTTCCTTCAAACCCTTGCCAGAGGCGCTTAAAGTCGCCCATGCCTACACCATCAAACCAGGTATAGTTATATAATACTGAGTCAAAACTAAAGCCGTCTGGATTCTTTAGAATAATATCGGTATAGACCGGTCTTCCATCTTGCATCGTGTAACTGACGCCTTCTTTACCATAGTTCATCAGAAGAGCTCCTTCATCAGTATACAGGTAATCCATCAGCCTTACAACGATTTCGAGATTCTCGCATGCAGAAGAAATTGCATTCGGAGTCTTTGCTTCAGGTGAATTGAACCTAAAATGAATAGTGTCTCCAACATTCTTGACCGGAGCTGAAACAGGCGACAGATAGAATCCCTCAATTGTTGTTGAGCCATCTACTGCTTTAGCATTTGCAGTGTAACCCCAAGGGAACAGGCCTGCAGCACCTTCGCCATTCATTATCATAGTGAATGCGTCTCCACCAAAGATGGCAAAATTAACGCCGCGTGTAGTGAACTGTTTATCGATGTAACCTTTATTATACCATTCATTCATCAATGTAAGGTATTCCTTGAATTCAGGTTCAATATATCCATAGTGTACTTTTCCAGCTTTTTGATAGAATTCTTTTCCGATCTGGAATGCGGACAAAAATTCACTATTAAGTGAAACGCCGGACATGTCAAACATCAACGGGTACTTTACTCCTTCGTCGATGAATGCTTCAAATGCATTCTCCCAGTCATTCAATGTAACAGGAAGATCCAAACCCTTTTTTGTAAGGATGTCGCCTCTCAATGCAAGTCCGTTCCAGGGATATTCTGCCGGATCGTTCAGAGTGTACATTGACCATATATTTCCTGCGTCGGTAATAGTCTGACGTGCTACATCAGGAGTAACGGTACGTCTTGCTGCATAGTTTGGTGCATATTGATCAATCAATTCATTGAGTCTTATATATACACCATCTTCAATGGCCTTGTCAGGACCGCCGGGGTATTCATTGTTTTCAGGTCGAATAATATCGGCGTAGTCACCTGAGTTGATCATTAGGTTAAATGCGGTAGCAGCATCTGTTGGAGAAGCCTCCAGAAATCTCAAGCGAACATTTGTCCGTTCCTCAAGGTAATTGACAAATTCAGAATCATTCATTGATGATATATAGTTTGCACTGAAAATCTGCCATACTGAAACCTCAACTGGTTCGGCACTGAGTTTTGGATACTGCAGTTCGTTGCCGGATGTATCAGTTTCTGATGGACTACTTGGCAAACCGGATGGGGATGGGCTTGCATCTCCGGTGTTGGTATTACAACCCGAAATAATTCCGGTGAGTAATAAAATCGCCAACAGGAGCGAAAAGAACTTTGTTTGCTTTATCATACTTTCGCCTCTTTAATAATTTTTTAGGTACAACGTTGCATTCGAGATACTATCATAAAACTAGATACCTGTCAAGAAAGCATGCAAGCAATGATCATACTTCATTACTTATCATATATATCGAAATTTCAATAATTTTCTTGCGGATTTATTACTTTTTGTTTCCTTTGGACTAACGAAATGTAGATCCTTCCATCATATATATTATTCTAAACACAATACAGGTATATTCATACCTCTAAATGTTAAATGTGACGATTTTTTTAACTAATTTTGACTAATTAGAATAAAAATGCTGCCGACTGAAAGAAGGCAGCATATATAATGTAGATTGTGTTATATATTTGATTATCTGACCGCAGAAAAAAGGTCTACTTTGAAAATTTCTCTACATCTTCACGAGAGCTAAAAAATGAGGCATTGTTCCAGCGTACTCTACATACTCCCTCACCCATAGGAGAATTATCAAAAAACATATGATTGAGCTTGTCCTCAATAATTGCATCACCGGCTAGAATGTGGTCATTTAGATCTATAAAGTCGTCTACATAGCTTTTTGCTATAGGTGCACCGTTATGCGCAGGGCATACATAGTTGAACTCATCTGAACGAGTCTTTAATTTAAGCATGTTCGCCTTGTGCGCCTTTACACGTGCCTCATAATCGTAATCAGCTTCTCCGCCAAGGTTTAGCATAATGACCTGCATGCTCTCAAGTTCATCGCCGGTAAAGATGAGTTTATGTGATGCATCGAGAAATGCCAGGCTTCCATTGGAGTGCGCTGTTATATCTATGACTTCGATCTTACGGCCCCCAAGATCAATAACATCGCCGTCACCTACAAACACACGCTCATAGTCAGGATAAGGAAGGTTGTTAACAATACTTTCACTGGGCATGTCCACAGGTGCATTCTTGTGCATATATACCTTTTCCCATTCAGCAGCACCGCCACTATGGTCAAGGTGGCCATGAGTAAGTGCAACAAGTACTGGTTTATTTGTCAAACTCTCAACATATTCGCGTAGATTTCCGAAACCATATGCTGTATCAATAAGAAGGGCATAATCCTCTCCCTCTAGTAGATAGAGATATAGTGTCCCGTTAGAAGCTGTTATGATCCAAGTGCTTTCGTCAAACTTCCAGGATGTAAACACTTTTCCGTTCAAGTTGAGTTGTTGGTCCATGTCTTAGTCCTTCTTTCATCAAATTTTCGCAATCAATTATACTAAGTAAACCTCGAAGAGTAAACCCTGAAGTTGAAAAAGCAGTTTAAGCGCCGCAGCTTTCTCTCGGAATGTATTTTACCGGCAATACTACCGAATATGGGGGCTGTACTTTGCCGGATATGACATCGAGTAAAATCCTAAAGCAGAATGCGGCCATTTCTTCCATTGGCAGATAAACAACCGACAGAGCTGCCGAGGCATATTCCTCCATCTCCTGTTCACCGTTACCTACACATATCAGTTCAATATCATTTGGTATCCGGATGCCGTATTTATTGAATGCCTTCAACGCACCTATTGCCATTGCATCGGAGGCACAAAATACACAATCAGGCAACTCCTTATCATTTGCTATCTGCTTTGCAGCTTCGTATCCGCCCCTCATTGAGTTTTCCTGAAATATTACTCTTCTCTCTGAAATATTAGCTTTGCTAAACTCACCAAAGAAGCTTTCTATTCTTAAATCCATATCTGAAAACACTGGCTCTGAAGTTATAGCAGCCGGTGCTTTTTTGTTGTGCGACAGAAAAACTTCTGCAGCAAGGGAACCCAGCCTTGAACTATCCACATTGACTGTGCAGTACTTTTCAGAATTTCTATTATATAGGATAATGGGTATTGGAAAATAGGTGCTCTCCAAGAATTCAATATCTGAAGCAGATGCATTACATATGATCGCTGCATTAAACATGTTCATTTCTTTCAGAGAAGCTGCCTCTGAGAGGGTTCCGTTTGTATATGGACGAATAATTATTTCACATTCAGTGCCGCTTTCTGCAACTTCCTGCTGTAATCCTCTTAAGAACCTTACCACCATTGATGCACGGAAATCTGTAGCCCAAAACACAGCCAGTACAAGTCTTTTGGAAGCAGAAATACTTCGCAACCTGCGGGCAGAAATATTAGGAGTATATCCCAATTCCCTTGCAGTTTTTATGATTTTTTCCTGTGTAGACTCCGGAATTTTTCTTTCTTTAGCTTTTCCACTTAAAACAATCGATACGGTACTGGCCGAGTACCCGGTGATTGAAGCAATCTCTTTAATAGTAGGCACAATAAAACAAGCCTCCCTTTACTTTATTGCTTGATATTGAGTCATTGGATTATGTAACCTCTACATTCCATGCGATATATAGACTAATGATGTTTATTCATCACGACCGATTACAAACTATACCACCTTAACATTTGATATTGTATATTCTTTTTATCAAATATGCAAGCAAAAACAACAATATCACAGATAAACCGAGGTTTTGCTTGAGTCTTTGATAGCTTAAGACGTTTGCAACCTCGTGTTTGCAACCTCGAGACACAAAAATCCTGTCCACACCTAGTTATGCGGTATGCGTGAGACAGGCGACAGAAGTGCCCGACAGCTATTACAGCTGCCGGGCATATATATGTTACTTATATATGTTACTTATAAGGAATATTGCGAATTATCCGCGTTGCGAATTATCCGCGGGCATTGTAGCGATCTAGAGCATTCTGTTGGATCTCGATGATTTCGTCGATCCCCATGCTCTTGATTTGGTCAACGAAAGCATCAAATTCACTCAACGGCTTTGTGCCCATGATGAACTGCGGAATGGTCTCGTTGGCAAATGTCTGGATGTCGCTGTATCCTGCGCTGTAGCGTTCGCCTTCTTCGGACGTCCTGGTTATCTGGGGCAGGACGTAGTCGTTTGAATCCTTGTTCCAGACGTTGTAAGCCTCAAGAGCGCCTTCGTTCGGCAGTCCCTCGTAGCTCTGCCAATGGCGAGTAAAGTCGACCATGCCGATTCCGTCGTCCCAAGCGTATTTCATCGCAACAGAGCGCCCGGTGAACCCGTCGGGGTTCTTCAGTATCAAATCGGTATAGCGGGGTTTCCCGTCGACCATTGTGTAGCTGACGTCTTCAATGCCGTAGTTGACAAGAATTGAACCTTCATCGGTATACAGGTAATCCAGCAGCCTTATCGCAATTTCCGGGTTTTCGCAGGTGGATGTAATGGCATTTGGACTCTTTGCTTCATAAGCCGTGAAGCGGAAATGGATGGTGTCTCCCTCATTCATGACGGGAGCGGAAACTGGGCTTAACTTAAAGCCCTCGATAGTCGTCGACTGGTTGACGGCAAGCGCATTGTCGGTATATCCCCACGGCAACAGCGCCGCTCCGGCTTCTCCTTTAAGTATAAACTGGTAGGCATCGGGAGCGTTCGACGAGAAAATGGCAAACGTAACGCCATGCGATACGAATTCCCTGTCAATATAACCCTTGTCGTACCACTGGTTCATCAGGGTGAGGTAGTCCTTGAACTCGGGCTCTATATACCCGTAATGAACTTTTCCGTCCTTTTGATAGAACTCTTTACCAATCTGGAAAGCTGAGAGGAACTCACTGTTATATGATACACCAGTAATGTCAAACAACAGCGGATATTTCACTCCCTCGTCCAAAAATGCCTGCAGGGCTACTTCCCAGTCTGCGAGAGTTACCGGAAGCTTGATTCCCCTATTCTCAAGAATATCGCCGCGAAGGGCAAATCCCATCCACGGATATTCGGCAGGGTCAGTCAGCGAGTAGATGGACCACATGTTGCCGGCGTCGGTAACCGTCTGCTTTGCGATATGCGGTTTTGAACGCCTTGCGGAATAGTTGGGCGCGTACTTTTCGATAAGTTCGTTCAACCGGAGGAACACGCCGTCTTCGATGGCCTTGTCGGGACCGCCGGTATATGCAGCGGCATCGGAACCCGGACGAACGATATCGGTGTAGTCACCGGAGTTCAGCATCAGGTTGTATGCTGTGGTTGCGTCCGCTGAAGAAGCTTCCTGGAACTTCAAAAGCACATTCGTCCTTCTCGCAAGTTCTTTTGTGAACTCGGAATCGTTCATGGATGCAATGTAATCCGCCGTGAAGGTCTGCCAAATGGTCAGCTCAATCAGCTCTTCGCTGATCATCGGATAAGGCAGGACATCTTCCTCCTCGCCACCTTCCTCCGTTGGTGGGCTGGACGGCTTTTGAGAATCCGCGGGGCTACTCGGTTCACTCGGCTCTTCTGCGTCTCCCTTGCAGCCGGCAAACAGGCTGACTATGAGCAAAAGGGCGAATACGATGACAAGAAGCCTAGAGAGTTTTTTCATTGCTTTACTCCTTTCGTTTGCTAATCATTATCCAAACCTTTTATGAGTCTACGTTTTGGCAGGTAAACACACAAAAGGATTCATACAAATATGCTGCAAACAAGGATATCCGGCATTCTGTCGACGGGATCCTCTCCTCCCGGGATATGTTTAAGATTAACATTACAACGTTTTACTGTCAATGCTTGTTTTGCCTATATCTGGTACGCTATTTTTGTTCAAAACCACAAATCGATGTCGATTTGATGATGCTGTTATGCTGGTTGTGTACGAATAACGCAATAAATACAAATTGACAAGCATGGTAACTTACATCATCAGTTGGGGTGCCATATATCAGGAAAAGAGTTGTTGCATCACCATTGCATTAACATATATGATATGTACCGGTTTCCACGGACATCATTCCGGCTGTGATATCGGTAGGATCAAGCAGGAGGGATGATCTTTCCCCAAATAAATGGTTTGATTTGCTTTCTTAGTTCTATCTTGCAGTGACCAAACACCGGGGTAGTTCGAATGCACCGCGTATTCAGGGAAATTCGACGATGAAATGTCGATGCGGATACATGATCCTTTTTGGATCCTCCAAGCAACGTCCCATGAATCTATGTCTATTTCCACAACACTATTTGGTGTATATGATATGCGCTCGGGTGAATCGTTCCGGTATGCGAGCGTAGTTATTCCGTTTCGGATGTTATATGAACTTCCGTCTGGAAACACTTCCATGACCTTCATAGTAAAGGCGGTATCTTCAGCGTCGGAGGACACAAAGAGTCTTGCTCTTATTGGACCGATGATATCGAGATCTGTATCAACCGGCTCTGATATAAAGCTGATTACGTCATCCCTAAATCCACATTCAGGTTGTTTTAGACTTCCTATCTCTTTCTGCGTTGCAAACAATGACTCTGCACCGTGAGAAGGAACAGGATCGCTAGGATCATATGTATAGCCGATCTGTGCATTCGTAGAAGTTGCAGATTGCAGTGCATAAGCTCTTTGGCCCGTCGGTTTATCCGAGAGATAAAAGCACTCCTCCCTATCCGCCTCAAAGGGATATGAACTCCACTCGCGCCACTCGTCTGCGCCAATCACATAACATCTGACCTTTGGATCCGGGAGCTCCTTGTTTTTCAGTGTTCTGGTGAACCAATCTAAGGTTCTAAGGATGGAGTTACCTTCTGCATTTTTATGTTTATGCCCATATATACATGGCATACCACTGTGGTTCCATGGTCCAATTTCAAGTACAGAATGTGCCTTGGACTCATCCGAAAGGCTAATATAGGATTTCAATGCTGAGCCCAAATGATGGTCGTACCATCCTTCTCCGATATAAACCGGAATGTTCATCTTTTGTGGAATCTGACTTAGCATATGCCAAAAACCTTCGTTCCAGTAAGGGTCTGTACGACTGGTATTGGTGATCCAATTGCGGTACCAGTCAAGTTCCCCTCCCCATAACGCTTTGTCCACCTCTATATGTGGCATGTAACGACAAGACTCCATATAGTCTGCGGTTATAGTCCTGCCTGCATTACTCATCGCCCAAGCTGTAAGGATATCATGCCGAAACAGTCCGTCTTTATAGGCTGAAGTGTAGCGATCAGTACCATAGACTGTTAGATATAAAGATTTGACCTTTTCAGGGAGGATATCAGCCATAACCCACCCGGTAAAGGCAAGGTATGATGCCCCCTGATACCCCATGCACTCAACCTTTTCAAGGCTATTGAGGTAATTCATAAAATCCTGTCCGTCATTGCGATCGTTGTCATTTGGACGCCAAACGCCTTCTGAACCACCGACTCCTCGGCAATATTGATAGACGAATCCAAATCCCCGCTTAGCGAGTTCTTCAGCATTGATGCGTATCATTTTATCCATATCCGGATAGCAGGATCGTTGAACTATAGTGGGGAAAGATTGCTTATTATCCGTCTTTGGAAAATAAAAAATCGTACGAAGCCGGACCCCGTCACGAAGAGGCAGCATTTCCTCGTAGCTTTCGACCTCATCGTATTCGATTGGATATGGGGAGTCTTCATACTGCTTTTTTAAATATGTGACAAATTGCTCAAATAGTTCATTCTTGTTTTCCTTGTCGGCCATTTCCACAACTCCTTATTGTCGTATATCGTTGTACCAATTATAGTACTATTTCCTTTACTTGTCAATCTGATTGTCTTTTTTCTATTAGCTGTTTGTGTCATATGATAATCGATTTTTTTGATAATTCCATGGCTCACGATAATATCTTTCAGACATGGGTCGCGATAATATCTTTCAGACCAAAATCGGTATGAGGCGGGCCTTGTTGTTGACAGCAAGGGAAACACATATGACTTCACTTGGCATTCGATTGCTTACCGACTGGTTGCGCGCTACTTGAGCTATTTCGTCTATTTACTTGGGTACACTTGCTGCAATCCGTCTGGGATATGCCAGCAATTAGAGAACGCGCAACAGGTCAAATATCGTACACATTCCGTTTGATCTTGTCATTTTAATTTATATTGCAATATTGGTGTGTCTAAAGGCAAAAAAAGAGCAGCTTCCGAATATTGAGTAATCGGAATAGTGCTCTGTTTTTTCTCGTTACGTACTTTTTCTTTTACTAATATCTCAATCTTCTTACTAATATCTTAATCTTCCTCTTCTGCTCCCACATCATGTTCATGAGGCATCAAATCCCTCAAATCTTCTGACGAACCATCCCTCAAGTCTTCCGGCATAATGTTGCATTTTGTTATAAAAGCGTTGTAATCTATTAAACGACTGTTGTATCCAAGACTTGTAATGGACAAATCTGCGAAATTTAGGTCATTCATCAGATCAACTTCACAGAAGGGCACATCGTCTTCGACATTAAACATTCGCACAACCGGGCGCAGCTTGTTTTCATTGTTTTTAATTACAATTGCGGGGCAGCCATTTGACAGCTCCACCATCGTCCCGATTGGATATGGAACTACTATCTTTAGAAATGCTTCAATTATCTCTGGGTCAAAGTGAATGCCCTTATACCTGAGAAGATATTCGATTGCCTCATCAGGAAACCACGCTTTACGATAAGGTCTAATCGTAGTGAGTGCGTCGTAAACGTCGGCAACAGCCAAAATGCGTCCGTATACCGGTATGTCGGCGCCGGAGAGGCCCCTTGGATATCCGGTTCCATTAAAGCGCTCGTGGTGGCTTAGGATCCCGTTGAGAACCACACTCGAAACCGAATGGCCACTCTTTAGGCGTTCAACAGCCATTTCAGGATGGCGCTTAATGATCGCATACTCCTCCGTGGTGAGCTTTCCGGGCTTATTTATAAGGTCTATTGAAATGTCGGTTTTCCCGACATCGTGAAGCAATGCGCCGGTAGCAAGATCCATCAATAAAGAAGTGCCGTATCCAAGCTTGTGGCCAATAGCTACGCTGAATATAGCAACAGACAGCGAATGTCGATATGTATAGTCATCGTAATTTTGCAGATCCAAAAAGTCGATTAGGACCTCATCACTTTGGAGTATCTGAAGTACTAATTCCTTAGCAATTTCGGTGACCAACGACATGTTGTCGATCGATATCTTTCTTGTTATAGATACCTCTTCAAAAACTCTTTTTATTCCACTAAGGGCTTTCTTTTTTAGCGTTGGCCCTATAATGTCACCCGGTTCGATATCCTTAGAAAACTCTGTGTCAATATAGCAGCCGCTCATGCTCCTCTCTTCCAGGCGGCGAATAATACAGTTGGTCAAAACTAATCCCTTTGTTACCAATGGTAACGATGTGCTGTCGTATGATGATACGACTGTTTTTGCCACTACCATCCCTGGTTTCAGTGAACTTGTCGGCACAAATATCATATGATTGTATCCTCACAACCCTTTTACTATATTAATACAGTATAATAAAAAACCAAATTATTTCAAGTCATTATGCGAAATTTGTTGAAAATTGTTGAACAACTCATTATCATAACCGCTTTTAATTAAACAGTTCAACGACTGTTTATTAAACAGCTCGAAGTTTGACTATGATAAATAAAAAGCTGAAGATATTGATTTAGCAGCTCATTATCAGTCGATAAATATAAATGTGCACAACTAAATTTATCACTAAATTAAAAACTTTTTGCATTTTTACGTTGCATTCAGGTTAAAACAACTATATAATATTTTAACGGGAGTGTCTGTGATTGATCCAATTAAAGAACATCCACAAGCGTTACCAAATGGGCGAAAATGTGGTAGATGCCCTTCGCGGTGTCAGCCTTGATATCGCAAGGGGCGATTTTATGTCGATAGTCGGCGCGTCCGGTTCGGGAAAAACGACACTTATGAACATTATAGGCTGTCTGGACATTCCAACGAGTGGACATTATATCCTTGAAGATGAGGATGTATCAAACTTCGGCAGGGATCGACTTGCTTTGCTCCGGAACACAAAGATTGGCTTCGTATTCCAGAATTTTAATCTACTTGGCCGTCTCACCGCATTGGAAAATGTCGAAATGCCACTTATTTTTCGTGGTGAGGACAAGTGGGTTCGCAGGGAAAAGGCAGCGATTGCCCTAGAGCGTGTTGGGCTTGAAAGTCGTATGATGCACAAGCCAAATCAGCTGTCGGGTGGGCAGCAGCAGCGTGTCGCCATCGCCCGCGCGATCGTAGGCGAGCCTTCTGTTCTGCTTGCGGACGAGCCCACCGGGAATTTGGATACAGCCTCCGGACAGGATATCCTACGGCTTCTTACTTCACTTAACAACGGTGGAACCACCGTAGTTCTTATAACTCACGATCCGAGGATCGCGGCCTTCAGTCGCCGGAGCATCGTGCTCTCCGACGGCCGTATTATTTCAAACCGGATCGATTGATCACTAAGAGCGCATGTAACGGATTCCGCACCCAAATTTGTAGAAAGATTATTTTTGGAGGTATCGCATGGCAAGAAGAGACAAGACTAACTACTACCTGGATATAGCGGAAACCGTTCTTGAACGCAGCACATGTCTTAGACTTAAGTACGGTGCAATTATTGTCAAGAACGACGAGATTGTGTCTACAGGCTATAATGGCGCGCCACGGGGCCGTGCCAATTGTGACGATTTAGGAAACTGTGTTCGCGAGAAGCTAAAAATACCTTCCGGACATCGATATGAGCTTTGCAGATCGGTTCACGCTGAGGCAAATGCCATTATCTCTGCGTCCAGAGAGCAAACCTTAGGATCCACACTCTACTTAGCGTGTCGCAGTGCCAGAACCGGCGAGCTTGTTTCCGGCACTACCAGTTGCGCCATGTGCAAACGCTTGGTTATCAATGCAGGTATCTCCCAGGTCATCGTACGGGAAACAGAAGATGATTACACCGTATACGATGTAGCCGACTGGATCCGTGACGACGACACAACATTTGAATTATGATATTGCATTACGTCAGATCCAGTGTGGCAAAATACAAAAATAGAAAAGAATTGAAAGGGAGCTCATTTTGAAACAAAGTATTATGTTCCATTCAGCAGATGAGCTGCGCGAATGGTTCAGGAAAAATCATATGTCAACCCCGGGTCTTTGGATTCGGTTTCAATATGAACCCGCAGAAGGTAACTTAACTCAGGAGGAAGCCCTCCGCATTGCGCTCTGCTTTGGGTGGGTCGACGACAGGATCAAGCGGATTGACAAAATACATTATCGCAAAAAGTTTATACCCCGCAGAGAGGGAAGTCCCTGGAGTGATGAGCATAAGACGATCGTCCGGGACCTTAATGAAAAAGGTCTTATGGAAAAGGCAGGTCAGGATGTAGTCGCACAGGCTAAGCTTGACGGTTCCTGGAACAGTTCATCCAACTCCCCTATCTCCGACGCTATGCTGGAGCAATTCACTGCAGTACTCAGGCCTTACGAACCCGCATTTACAAACTTTCTCAGGCTTCCGCCTGCATCACAACGCACATATGCTATCAACTACTGCACAGCCAAACGGGCAGATACGCGCGCAAGGAGACTTGCCGCTATTGTTGAAAAACTGAGTGCCGATGCGGTTCCCAGAAACGCATCGCAGAAGAGAAAAAAAGTGTTATAATACCGCACAGGTAGTAATTAGGCTAATAAAAGGCTGTTTGCCCACGGACTAAAGTCCAGGCAAACAGCCTTAACATTTGGTTGATGGTTGGGGCTGTGTCATGGGTACAGAACCCTTGCCCCGGCAGGATCGAACAGGGATCTGTATCCCTGTCCTCCCTTATCCAACGTCTCACAATCAAGCAGTCTGTGCAGTCTGCGGTAGTTCCCGAATGATACCCATTGGTGTCTGCTGCCCGCTTTGACCCAGAGGATTGTCTTTGAGCACCGCTGCATAATGGTCTCTATCCATAGACGGATCTGATGAGCCTAAAATACGGCCAGCAAGATCATTTATGTCTACAATAAGGACCTTGACGCCAACCCTTTCAGAGGTTTCAGCCGCCACCTTATCAGGGTCCTGGGGCCCTAGTACTACATACTCGTTGTAAGGAGGCAAAGTATAGGGCGTCGGACCGTCAATGGACTCCGCTTTATATCCGGCTACCCGGTAAAACCATCCGCGTTTGCCAAACAACTTACCTATCGCGCTGATAAAAGCAGCAAACAGTATCCTTAACACCCCGCACTCGCGAAGTGCCATTTCCATAGTCTCTGGCATGGACAATCCAATGCCGTATGGTGATCTATATACAAACCTCGAAAGTAGACGTGCTAGTCGAGAGGGCTTTATATCTTTGAGTGGAACAGCTCGCTTTTGTGAGCATGCCACCGCCTTCTCAGAGATAAAAAGTATATCACCTTCCCGAAGATGCTGCGCTGCATATTTCTCTGCAACATCGGGAATGCGGTCGTTATCTGTAATTACATGTGTCTTTATCGGATATCTTCCGTACTGTTTTCCATCTACTTCGATTACTTCATTTTTACCTTCGTTTGGTTTCAATTCACTCATTGTTACGCCTCTTTCCGATCCTTTATACTCAATACAGAACAATCAATGTTCAGCGGTCACTTATCTGTCCGACCTATTCGGCCTGAACCGCCGACGACGATGAGACAATACATATATAACTTGTCCCAGCGTTGAAAACCAGCTCGCTTCCGTCAGCATTTGTATATACAAAAGGCGATGAATATGAATCCTTAGACCACTTTATGTCTATCATCTTCCCATTGACTGCATATATACCATCGCCACTGCCCACAAGATCGATTTCCATTCGTCCGTAAGCGTCCCCCTTTATCGGCGAAATTTTTGCGTAAAGAACAAGAACATTTTTTATATTGAGCTGCTCGTTACATCCGGCATCCATGTGTTTTTTACCGTACTGCGAAACATAGTATCTTCCGCTGTCCTCGTCGTAGGTAAAAACCGCTGTCTTGTATTGTGACATTTTTACTGATATCTCTTTTGCGCTTTGTCCATCCAGCTGCACATCCTGCTCAAACTTGATCGGATATGTATAATCTTCTTTGTGTTCAGTTCTAAACTTTGCTTTTGATATTGCGTTTTCTATTCTCTCGCCATCCGTCATCAAGCTGTGTTCAAGGCCGTTATTCTTTCTTCTTTCCTTGTCTCGGTAGTACAGGCTTCCTTCGTATCCACCTTTGATCGCGTCTAACGCAGTCACACCTCGGGTTTTTATATCATTATACGCCATTTCGCTTGCACCGGCATGTAGTAGCAACGCGTCATGACCTTGTGCAAGGTCCAGATAATAACTTCGCGTTGAGCGAACCGAACCAATCGTTCCAGCAAGTGATGGATTTTTCATAACTGCTACCAGGCGGGTAATGCCCCCCTCGGCAACTGCCTCGTATATGATGTCCGCTTTCATAAGACCGTACTGCGGAAGCGCCTGCTTTATATTGTTTATCATGATTGCCACAGGCCTTCGATGCAGGAATTCTTCTTCTATGGGCAGCCCTGTCAAAGGATTGAGGATTTGCGGCTCTTGATCCGGGGTAGCAGTCGGCGTGGGTGTTGGAGTTGGAGTGGGTGTTGGAGTTGAAGTTTCAACTACCGAAGGCTCGGGAGACTGTGAACTTTCAGGTTCGGCCTCTGAGCATGCTCCAAACAGGATCGACCCCACTATCAATATTATAACCAAGAAATAAGCACTTTTTTTCATTTTTATTCCTCCGCATGAGTACGACATAAACGCGGGGCTGCCCGCGTCCCCACAAGTTTAGCACAAAAAAAGACTATATACAACAGCATTTGTGGTTCGATTTAGTAGCTGTTACTATACATTTGACGATGCCACTGTAAAACTACAGATTATTTACATTTACTATGTAGAAGTTACACACAAATTATGTTATTATTGTTTCAAGATATATAATCCGGAAGGAAAGTGACCATGGAACTGCGAAGAAGCCTTATACGGGATGAACTTGAGATAAAAACCTACATTCTGTTCATACTCAAGCACTTTTATGAACCTGTTCCCCTCGAAGTGCTCAACGATCTCTCCCTCGAAAGAGTATCAAGCTACTTCGAGTTCATGGACGCGCTCCATGACTTAATGAGCAGCGGTATGGTCGAGAGCAGTGAACCGTCCCACAGCTATATGATAACTGTTAAGGGCAGGTACATGCTACAAGCTGTAGAAAAAAGTCTTCGTTCATCGACCCGTCGCCATATCAGTGAAGAAATCGAAAGTATTATCGCAAAAAACAGGCGCGACAGTGCCATAACCACAAATGTTCGACAAGAAGGAGACTCTTACAATATTGAAATGTCCCTCGATGCCGACCATGGCCCTATTCTTAAGTTGGAGCTGCGGGCATCCGACAAAAACAGCGCAGATAAACTCGCGGCCAGTTTCCGGGCCAAGGCTGAAAAAGTCTATCTAAACATTATTGATACATTGACAGCACACGATGAAAGTGTCTAAAGCTTAGCTCCCCAAACCATTTCTTATGTAGTGGAAAATATACTGTTGCGCGATTCCGGCATATGCACCAAAAATAGCGCTGTCAAAGGTCTTTCCTCCAAAATACTTTTCTATCGCTCTCCGGATCCATACATCAACAGGGAATGCATCCATTTTCCCGCAACCGAACAGGGCTACGCAACTTGCTACCTTTATTCCAACTCCCTTTAGTTGAGTAAGTGTATTTATTACATCCTCAGTCGTCATCTTTTCTAATCCATCCAAGGATAGCCCTCCCTGAGCGATCTCACGCGCCGCATTAAGGATGTATTCGCTCCTGTAACCTGCGCGCAGGCACTCAATGTCTTGTATATCAAGTGCTGCAACCCTCTCAGGTGACGGAAAAAGGTGATATGTATCGCCTTCATAGGTGATGGGATCACCGCAGAGCAAACATAGACGCTCGACGATCCCCTTTATACGCTTAATATTGTTACACTGCGAAATAATAAAGGAACATAGCATCTCCCAGGTGTCCTGGCGTAATATCCGTATTCCCTTGCCGTATTCCGCCGCCTGCGATGTAAATGGATTTAGAGAGATCCTACTACGAATTGCACTATAATCACGCTCAAGATCAAAGTACGGTACCCATATATTTAGAAACTCATCTTCCGAGCATCTAAAGTAAAGTAGGTCACCATCTTCTATGAGTCGCAAAACATTTCCCCGGGCAATGCCTATCCAGCTTCCGTCATCCTGCACATTCCAACGAAAGCACTGCCCACACTCAAATATCTTTTCGGCGCTGAAATCTTCCGGTCGTTTGACAATCACAGAGCCGTTTTCATTCCAATATTTCATATGTAAGCTTCCTTATTAAATATATTGATCCATTCGATTTCAAATTTCCTATTAACAACTAATTATACGCTTAAAGGGGCAGTGAAGCAAGATGATTGAAAAGAATTACACGATTCCAATAAATGAGGAATTCGATAAGTACGACGCATGTCCCATATGCAGGCTTCATGAAAAGTTTGAACAGCAGAGCCTTGAATATATAATGGGTGCTGCTATGATGGAGCCCGACGTGCGGATCGATACAAATAAATCCGGTTTCTGCACAAAGCACTACTACAATATGCTATCCATGAGAAACAGGCTGAGTCTTGCCCTCATGCTTGAAACCCACCTCAAGGAGATCCAGAACCTGTTTGAGGAAGTGTCGAGTGGGGCAAAAAAGCAAACACAAGCAGCTGCCCAAAAGCTTGCCGACATAGCGGAGGACTGCTTCCTGTGCCGTAGGATTGCAAATACGCTTGAGAAATACTGCAGTAATATTGTTTTTCTGTGGAAGACCGAACCGGAGTTTCGTGAGAAGCTATCAAAACAGCCGCAGTTCTGCTTTACGCATACCGCGGCCCTTCTAAAGAGCGGTCAAAAGCATCTCTCCGCAAAGCACTTTTCGAGCTTTGCAGCCGACGTTACCACTGTCGCAGAAAAAGGTCTTAAGATCTATTCCGATGAGGTGGCCCGCTTCTGTAAAAGCTTTGATTACAGATACGCAGGAGAAGAACTGGGTGACGCAAAGTTAGCTTGTGAACACGCGGTCGAGTGGCTTACCGGTTCTTCAAACCCTTGATTTATAGAAATCTGTAAAATCATAATCTGCAAAATCATATTGTTTAGCAACATAATAATGCTTAAAAGAGCTCCTTCTAATAGGGGCTCTTATTTTATTTCTCAAAAGGAGGATTAAATTCTAACAAGGATATAATTTTCAAGTATATTGACTTCTGAAAACATAATATGTCCGCTTCTGTAATACACATTATCTATTATTCAACAAATTTTCCATCGAGCCCCGGGTCTAAAAAAACTATGTATTCTTAAGACAGATTTGGCAAAGATAAAGATAAATATAGTATTAAAGACAATGGTCTTTGGAGGTTCGAGTATGCAGTCAAAACGCGTCGGATATTCTACTATCTGCTTTCAAAATCCGCCATCAGTAATTGGGTTTTCTAGCGTAGTAGGCAAAAAAGAAGGTGAAGGTCCCCTTGCTGATGCTTATGATTATATCAATCCCGACACTACATTTGGAGAAAAAACATGGGAAAAAGCCGAATCAAGAATGCAGAAGGATGCACTGACCATTGCCTCAAATAAGGCAAATCAGCCGATCAGTGCAATTCAGTATATATTTGCCGGCGATTTGATCAATCAGTGCATATCGTCTTCATTTGCAATACGTGAGTTCAAAATACCTTTCTTTGGCCTATATGGAGCCTGCTCTACTATGGCGGAGGGACTTGGCCTTGCAGCCATGGCAATTGACGGCGGGTATGCAACTCTTGCTGCTGCAATTACTTCGTCGCATTTCTGTTCTGCTGAAAGGCAGTTCAGAACTCCACTCGAGTACGGAGCGCAACGAACACCAACCGCTCAATGGACTGTTACCGGCTCAGGTTGCGTACTACTTTCTGACAATGGACCCGGTCCGTATATTTCTCATTTCACTGCCGGTAAGATCGTAGATCTCGGTGTCACCGACGCAAACAATATGGGCGCAGCGATGGCACCAGCGGCTCACTCAACCCTATTGGCATTTTTTCAAGACACAAACACTCAACCCTCCGATTATGATCTTATAGTGACTGGGGATTTGGGTAAGGTCGGCCTTGATATCGTTACCGATCTGCTCAAAGATGACGGGATCGTATTTAGTGGAAATTTCACCGATTGCGGCTTAATGGTCTACGACATTGAAAAGCAAGATGTTCATGCGGGCGGTTCGGGCTGTGGCTGCTCGGCTGTAGTGCTTTGTTCAAAAATAATGAAAGACCTGCAATCAGGAGTCCTTCATAAGGTCCTGTTCGCGGGAACCGGTGCGTTGCACAGCCCGGTTTCCTCACAGCAAGGCGAAAGCATACCGGGAATCTGCCATGCGGTGTGCCTCACGTCAAAAAAACAATAATTTGGGAGTTGTCAAATATGGACTATATCAAAGCATTTGTCGTGGGTGGCGCGCTATGCGCTATAGGACAGATTCTTATAGACAAGACAAAACTTACACCAGCACGAATACTCGTTATATACGTGGTTAGCGGTGTTGCCCTGACTGCGTTTGGCATATACGATCATCTGGTTCAGTGGGCTGGTGCAGGCGCAACTGTTCCGTTGACCGGATTTGGATATACGCTGGCCAAAGGAGTCGAGAAGGAAGTGGGCGATCGGGGAATTTTGGGAGTTATCACCGGTGGTCTTAAGGCGACTGCTGCAGGCATAAGCGCAGCCATCTTCTTTGGCTTCTTAGCGGCACTGTTTTCTAAGCCAGCCGACAAATCATAAGCTATCCTCTTTTTTTCGGGCCATCTCTTTATACTTTTTTTGCGTTGCCAGCCCTCCCCTGAGATGCCTCTCAGCTTTGTTGATCTCCATTATTTCTTTTACCTGAAGATATAAAGAACGATTGATATTTTGAAGTCTTTCTGAAAGATCCTTGTGCACCGTAGACTTACTGATTCCAAACTTCCGGGCGGCAGCTCTCACCGTTGCCCGGTTTTCAATTATGTAAACGGCCAAATCGGCGGCTCTCTGTTCAATATTTCCTTTCAATCGAAGCCCTCCCCCGTAAAGCAAACTGTAAAGCGTTCCTGCCATATCTATATGCGATACTAGTGAAAGATATTTCCACAAGTGTACAGTAAAAAGCTCAGGAGGCTTGATTTTCGTAAAAAAATAAAAATTCATGGTAGCATCGTAGAGCATCAAAGTCATTACGGATCCCGCTATTCTTATTTTTTGTTCGTTGTTTGTGTATTATCATCAGGGAACATGCATATGCATTGTATCTTTATGCATTATATTAACGAAGTTTATGCATATTCAAAGTATTTAACAGAATACTATTGCATTTTTATTAGCCCTGCTGTATAATTATGAGCATCAACCAGACAATATGATCTTATAAGGGAGATATGCAATATGAAAAAAACTCATAAACTTTTTGCTGTACTAGTTGCAGTACTACTGCTCTCCGGAATTTCTACCGGATGTTCAAAATCTGATACCCTTGTTATGGCAACAAATGCGGAATTCCCCCCCTACGAATACTACGAGGGCAATGAAATCGTGGGCATCGATGTGGAAATAGCCAAAGCCATTGCTGAAAAGCTGGGCAAGGAGTTAGTTATAGAAGATATCGCATTTGATTCGATCATTCCCGCCGTTCAATCCGGAAAGGCCGATATGGGAGTAGCCGGAATGACTGTACGGGAAGACCGTCTAAAGAACGTTGACTTCTCCGATACATATATAACCGCGTCTCTAGTCATTATCGTTCACGCTGACAACACCGACATCGCAAGCCCCGACGATCTCGTCGGAAAGACGATCGGAGTCCAACTTGGAACGACCGGTGACATATATGCAGAAGATATCGAAGATGTAACACTCGAAAGATACAACAAAGGTTTTGAGGCTGTCCAGGCACTTCAACAGAAAAAGATCGACGCCGTCATCATTGACGATCAGCCTGCAGCATTCTTTGCGGCACAGAACCCTGATATCAAAGTCATCGACGAGCCCTTTACAGTCGAAGATTACGCAATAGCAGTAAAGAAAGGCAATACAGAGCTTCTTGAGAAGATAAACGAAGCCATTGCAGATCTAAAAGAGTCGGGAAAGCTGCAAGAAATATTCGACAAATACATCAACGACTGATAAAATCGTATAAGTCGGCATAGAGTTGACTTGAACAAATCGAAAGCAGCCGTGTCCATCACCGGATAACTGTTTGAAAGTATCATCCAAACCAGATGCCGGGTGGATCCGGCTGCCTGAAAAATATGAAAGGAGTCTTCCAATGGTTTTATTAAACACGGTTTTCGTTGATTGGTGGAACGGCATTGCAGACTCAGTCTACCTCAATTTTATCAAGGATGACCGTTGGAAGTATCTTTACACAGGAATGGGTGTTACCCTTAAAATTGCGTTTTTCGCAGTTTTGTTGGGTATTGTGATCGGTATAATAGTTGCATCGGTCCGCTCCACATTTGAATTGAACGACAGTCGTGGACCATTGCTTCGTTTTTTTAATCTGATATGCAAGACATATCTTACTGTTATCCGGGGAACACCCGTACTTCTCCAACTTCTTATAATCTACTTTGTAATATTCGCATCTGTCCGAATAGACAAGGTGTTGACAGCCAGTATCGCCTTTGGCATAAACTCGGGAGCATATGTTGCTGAGATTTTCAGGTCCGGCATAATGTCTATCGATAAAGGGCAGTTCGAAGCCGGGCGCAGCCTTGGATTCAACTATGTCCAGACAATGAGACATATCATACTCCCACAAGCCTTCAAAAATGTCCTGCCTGCACTGGGAAACGAGTTTATAGTGCTTATCAAAGAGACTTCGATAGCAGGTTATATCGGCATGCACGATCTGACAAAGGGTGGAGATATTATTAGAAGCCAGACCTACGATCCGTTCCCTCCTCTTTTGGCTGCCGGACTTATCTATTTGATCATCGTTGTGGGACTTTCTGCCCTTGTAAACCGTCTCGAAAGGAGGCTACGGAGTAGTGATCACTAATAAATCGCCCCTTATTGAGGCGCAAAACGTAGTCAAGTCTTTTGGTAGAACAAAAGCACTCAACGACGTCTCTACTAAGATCCACAGTGGTGAAGTTGTCGTTGTGGTGGGACCCTCAGGATCGGGCAAGAGCACATTTCTGCGCTGCTTGAATTTACTTGAAGTGCCTACATCGGGACGGATCCTGTTTAATGGAACAGACATTACCGATCCCAATGTAAATATCAATATGCACCGTCAAAAAATGGGGATGGTCTTCCAGCTGTTTAATCTGTTCCCCCATATGACGGTTTTGCAAAATCTGACATTGGCTCCAATAAAACTGCTGAAAAAAACACCTGAGCAGGCGCAAGACAAGGCGATGTCCATGCTGTCCCGTGTGGGTCTTGCGGACCGTGCGTCATCATATCCGTCGCAGCTTTCAGGCGGTCAAAAGCAGCGGATAGCCATTGTGCGAGCACTCTGCATGGAACCCGAAGTCATGCTTTTTGATGAGCCGACTTCCGCCCTCGACCCTGAAATGGTGGGTGAGGTGCTGGATGTTATGAAATATCTCGCCTCAAACGACATGACAATGGTCGTTGTGACTCACGAGATGGGATTTGCCCGTGAGGTGGCAACCCGACTGTTGTTTATGGACGAAGGAAAAATACTCGAAGAAAACACCCCTGCAGATTTTTTCGAGAACCCTCAACATCCGCGGGCGAAGGAATTTCTGAGCAAAGTTTTGTAAATAGCAGTTCGATATTACACATTTAAGTAAAGTTGAAGCTTTTCACGATCAAGCAAATATTAAGCCTTAGGGTGTGCAATTGATATATTAAGTTAAAAAAATAGCCATATCTCATACATTGGATGGATCATGGCTATTTTTTATATGCAAATTAAGTCGGATAAACAGAGATCAGTATATGCTTCTTGTATTTTTGTGCCTGTAGTGTTATAATTCGACCATAATTACACGCCAAAAGGAGGCGGAAAAAGATGATTTATACCGAGACCGACGGAAAAAACTTTGTGATGTTGATCGATGAAAGGCCCATCTTATTTCACAGCCCTTCCCGTCCGTTTCTGTCCGTCTGCGAAGACAGCAGCTTGATGAACCGCTTCCTTGGCAGCATTCCCCTTCGAAGCACTCGCAGGCGCTATACAGCTCTGGAAGATGTCTCATACGATCCGGAACTTGGCATACTTCGTTTTTCCCGCGGCGCGCGTTCTGTTTCCTTTACTGTAAAGGAAAGTGAAGATGGCACTTTACAGCTCTCGCCTATGAAGCTGTCACATCCATTTGGCCGTCTGCGCTTTCTCTTTAACACAAATCAGGACGAGCCCATATTCGGTTGCGGCGGCAACACAGTAAGTCCCAACCTAAGGGGAATACATATAAACATTCGGGGAGGATGCGGCACAACCGGAGGCGATATGCTCCATCCGATAGAAATCCTTGGTAAATATTCCGGTAGCAATGATATAAATGCTCCCGCCTTTGCGATACCTGCCTTCTTTACAGGTAATCTCAACTTTTATTCTTTTTGGTTCGGCGGAGCTTCTTTTTTCGACTTTTCGCACCGAAATTACATAACCGCAGACTTTGCCGGAGTACCCGAAAAGATCATACTTGGCAAAGCCGAAACTGTTAAAGAAGTACATAGCCATCAGGCTGAGCTTTACGGAAAGCGTTGTTCGCTTCCTGTCTGGTACCAGAGCGGAATTATAGCCGGCGTTTGCGGTGGCTCCGAAGCGCTGCTCGAAGCGTTGGACACATTCAAAAAAGCCGAAATCCCCATATCATCCCTTTACATACGCGATTGGACCGGGTCACATCGTACCGGTTCGGGCGAAAGCGAATTCTGGGACTGGGTCTGGAACAGAGAGTACTACCCCCACCTCGATGAAGTAATACGTGAACTTTCAGATCACAACATCAACACTCTGTGTTATATAAACCCCCATCTGGCAATGGAGGGTAGGCTATATGCCGAGGCCTCTAAAAACGGATACCTCATCAAAGATACCGACGGATCCAACCTTTTGTCGGATATGGGTGGATTCATGGCCGGACATATAGATTTAACGAATCAAAAAGCCTGTCAATGGATCCGTCAGATACTTATAGATAATGTGTTTTCACTCGGTTTTTCAGGTGTTATAACAGATATGATGCAATATCTTCCTGATAACAGTGTACTCAACGGTAACACAACACCTGTAAAGGTTTTCAACTACTGGCCAGCGCTGTGGACAAAAATCGTCAGGTCTGCTGCCGAACAGTGTGGGCTCGAACCCGTTTGCATTATTGACTCCGGTTCCATAGGTTGCTCAGCTTCTCTTATAAGCGCCAACGGAAACCGGGTCGATTGGCTGCATGGACACGGCTTAAGATCCGCGCTCAACGAGATGCTCTCTTTGGGGCTCAGCGGAGCCGGTCCTGCACATTGCGATTTTGGTGCATATGCCCACTTGATCCCCCAGTCACTTGTGACCGACCAGCTTATTCGCTGGGCTGAGTTTGCCACGTTCACCCCGGCCATGCGCACACACACTCTGCCCAGATCATCCCCCGCATCTTTTCAGACCAATCGTGATGCGCTGTTTCAGTTGTCACGTCTCAGCAAACTGAGATATCATCTTGCTCCTTACATAAACCACTGCTTAGAGGACTTCCTGATCGATAATATCCCTCCCATGCGGCATATGTGGGAAGTATACCCTAATATGGACCGTTCACAGGATATAAGCGATCAGTATATGCTTGGCAATGAGCTCCTGGTCGCTCCCGTGGTCATTGCCGGCCAAACTTCGCGACAAGTTGTGTTCCCTGAATTCGAAACTTGGGTACACCTTTTCAGCGGCAATGTTTATGAACCCGGAACAAGAAAGGTAGATGCGCCCTTGGGCTCCCCTCCCGTATTCTACAAAAAAGGCGGGAGCCACGAAGCAATCTTCGCCTCTCTCGCCTATAAAACACTTTGATCAATTTGATTGGTGATATCATTGGATATGAGTGTGATCCATAATGTGTTCTTCACAATAACAAGCGTATCCTCTACAAAGTGAACAATAACGAAACTCCATATCGGGATAATCTGTATCCGTCTTTCCACAGGTCGTGCAGCGGTGCAGATATCCCCTTTCTTTTTTGATGTTCCTGACCTTGCTCTTAAATGAAACTGTGTTTCGGGTAGACATGCGCTGTCTCTTGAAGAAGTATATGATATCCTGATAGAAATACAGAAAATAGTTTGCGATTGCAATCAAAGGGAGTAAATTTGCCGGGAATCTGTTTAATATTATACCCATTAGGAAAAACGCTGCATTTACATATGCAAGATATTTGATCTTTATGGGAATGAAAAAGAACAGCAAAATTTGGAAATCCGGAAACAGTGTAGCAAACGCAAAGAAAAGGGACAAATTTATATAGTGCGCACTGGCATATGTGTTAGATATAAGCGAATAGATTATGGTAAGGACAATTCCGGAAATGTAATAGACATTGAACCTTAGAACTCCCCATTCGCGTTCAAGGACGGATCCAACCATATAGTAAAAATACAACGAAAGCAGCAGCGTCAAAAGGTTAAATGACGGTGGTATAAAAACAAATGTTATCAACCGCCACACTTGTCCCTGCAAAATAAGCTGAGGGATAAATGTTAAATAATTTACTATCGTTATGCCCCTGTCGGTCTGGGACAGCAAAAACACTAATACATTGCCAATAACGATATATAGCATAAGGTTTCTGATACCTTTGTGGTTGTTTCTGTTCAAAAAACGCTCAAACCTGTTCAATCGTGTATACCCCTTTCGTTTTGTTGAATCACACAGCGTTTTAACTATTCTAACCGTTTTTGATATGTTTGTCCAGAATTTCCATACCTAATTGCAGATTTCAACAATATATGGTAAAATCATTGCAGCTGATTCGGAAACGGGAGCTTTTGCTTATCTCGATCAATAAATTTTCGGGCCCTCAAGCCCAAAATGGAGGTTTTCAGTTTGAATCATCGTCCCTATCCTGTTGAACCCATGGGTTCCGGCAAAGTTTTCAGCAGGTCAATTTCAACCTATTTGCGTAATTTCAAATCCTTTGCCGTTTTTACCCTGCTGTTCGCCGGCATTCTCTCACTTGCCAATTTTATCTCAAATGAGATATTCGACGCAAATTCATTTGATTATAACATCTCTGAACTGATTGGACTTATGCGCTCCGACGACATAAATGCCATGAATGATTTTCTTCACGAGTTCAGACAGTGGAGAGCGGCTACGATGATTCCCGGATGGATCACCATTTTGACTTTCGTCGCCTCCCTATTTATCACGCCGCTGGTGCAGGGAGGAATTGCACATATAACGGTGGGATACTTTCTTGGAGAAAAGTTTTCACCTAAAGAATGGCTCCGTCAAGTTGCCTCGAAATATAAATCGCTGTTTATAACCCATATCTGCAGTATCCTATTCTATATAGGTATAATCCTAGCTATTGTCGTCTCCTTTATTTTTCTGACTATTATGTTCAGCATAATAATATATCGCATAAGCGCTTTTGTTGGGATACTCCTGCTGGTAGCGGCTTGTGTGTTTTTGATAATAGCGCTGATATTCCTAATTTCAGTGCAGACAGTTACTACCGCTGTTGTCGTACGCGAAAATATGACGGGCTTTCGTCCGATTATTAGAGCCTTTAAGCTATGCTTTTATCGCTTCTGGAGAACTGTGGGAGTAAACTTACTGGCTTCTATCGTGGTGCTTATGTGTAGCTTAGTGATAACATCAGCGGTAGGCTATGTACTTGGTATCGTTAATGCTGACGGAATTTTATTCAGGGTAACTGATCAGGTTATTGTCCCACTGATATTCAGTCCTCTTGTACAGATTGCGCTGGGTCTACATTATGTGTCGCTTCGCATAGAAAAAGAGGAATATCTGCTAGAGCCCATCTTCATGACCGATCAGGGCTTCGTAGAAAATCATATACCATCCATACCTTCCTCATCTGAATCCATTGGAGAATCTGATTTGAACGCCGCCGCGCAGAATGATACCCCACCGGCTACAGAAGCGGACTATGAACAAAGCGACTCCGATCCCACTCCCACCTCCGAACCTGAAATCAATACCGATGAGAAATCAGAGGACGGAAACACTGAAAGCGGAACTAATGATAGCCAGCAGTAGTTTTTGAACCTGGAATATTTACCCCTGAAACAGTGGCCTTTGAAAATCGATAACGTTTTAAGGGTCATAGCCATTTATAAGAATATGACTCCAAAAGTTTCGAACTTGCCCAAGCTCTCCCTGCTTAGGTTGGCTTAGGCAGAGAGTGTGGCGATAAGTGCTCCACTTGCCTTGTGCTCCGAAGCTTTTGGAGTTTTCTTTTTGTGTCATGCTTGTTGACAATTCTTCTTATTGTAGTATAATTAGTAGCAATTTAATGTATTAAAGTCGGTGCATACCAAATCAACAAAGCGAGGAATCAATGAAAATGGAGCAGAAAACTTATAATCCATATGTTTCGGCACAGACACAGTTCGACAATGTAGCAGATATGATCGACCTGGACCCGTCGGCAAAGGATTTACTCAGACAACCAAGCCGTGAGTTCCACGTGACGATCCCGGTGAAAATGGACGATGGTACCACTAAGGTGTTCAATGGATATCGCATCATACACAATGATGCACGTGGTCCTGCTAAAGGCGGGATCCGATTTCATCCTCAGGAAACCGTTGATACGATCCGAGCGCTGTCATTGTGGATGACCTGGAAATGCGCTGTCGTTGATATACCTTTGGGTGGAGCAAAGGGTGGAATAATCTGCGACCCACGCACAATGTCATTAGGCGAGCAGGAAAGGCTCTGCCGTGGTTATGTTAGACAACTGGCAAAGGTTATGGGACCTCTGTTTGATGTTCCCGCACCCGATGTTATGACAAACGCTCAGCATATGCTCTGGATGATGGATGAATACGAAGTTATCTATGGGGGGCACTATCCCGGTACTATTACAGGAAAACCTGTAGGCATGGGAGGTTCCCTAGGCCGCACTGAGGCGACCGGATACGGCGTCATTTATACGTTAAGAGAAGCCTTGAAGGTAAATAATATAGATATCAAAAAGACAACTGCAAGCATACAGGGCTTTGGAAACGTTGCCGAGCATGCAGCCCGACTCTATACTGCTATGGGAGGAAAACTGATCGCCATTTCATGCTGGGACAATGAGGATAAAAAAGCATATACTTACCGAAACATCAACGGTATAGATGTGGATAAAATCGCATCGATCAAAGACAGATTTGGTACGATCAATAAGCAAAAGGCTCTGGAAATGGGACTTGAGTTGCTTGACGGAGACGATTGGATTTCGCAGGATGTAGATATTCTTCTGCCATGTGCTCTGGAAAATCAAATTACTCCTGATTCATTATCTAAGATCAGTGACAGTGTAAAGGTCATCTGTGAGGGCGCTAATGGACCCACTACCCCCGACAGCGATGAGATAATTCAAGCAAAAAATATCTATCTTATCCCCGACTTCCTATGTAATGCAGGCGGTGTTACATGTAGCTATTTTGAGCAAGTACAGTGTAACATGAACTATTTCTGGCCTTTAGAAGAAGTCCTGGAAAAGCTCGATAGAAAAATGACCGACGCCTTCCATGCAGTGCACAAGCTTTCGCAGGAGAAGAATCTATATATGCGCAATGCAGCTTATGTAATTGCGATAGAACGCGTTGCAAACGCAGCAAAGCTCCGTGGTTGGATTTGACATTACATTATTAATGCAAAAAATCGCTTCACAGAAACAGTGAAGCGATTTTTTGCAAGCTCTTATAAAACCAGCACTTGTTAGGGGTTAATAATTGCTCATAGAAGTGTTTGAGAAGATGACATACGGTTCTGCCTAAACTACTTGCATATATATGTTATCAATTTTTTGTTTCTAAAATATGAACTCGCTATAAACATTTTGTAAAGCACAAAAATTGATTTTGCTTTAATTGTACCACAAATACAAGTTATAAAACGCAAAAGTCCTGACTATATTCTGTATCAATTGAAGCTACCATCTTAAGATTAGCAAACTTCATACCCACTTCACTGAGTATCATTACCGGAATGACCTCCGTCCCTCAGTTTTCTAAATTTGCTGCTAAAATCGTATTCTTCGAGTTCTTCAACGATATAATCGGTGTGGATATTTTCCGGAGTTACAAGTTCTTTCCAACGCTTTACTAATGCCTCATTCTTTGAAATATAATCCCGATGGAAACTTTTATTTGCATAGTGAAAGAGCACATCTTTCTCCAGGATCAAGCATGGAAAAGAATACATCCTTCTCCCATACTTTTCTTCCATCCACATGATTATGATTTCTTTGTTGGTATTCCTTGCTATATAGTGTTTTACCTTTCTGCCGATTTTCAGGCTGAAAGCAGGTTTTTTATTTATAAGTCCTTCTGTGTAAAACTTCAAGTTGCACCCCCCCGACTGCTTTTATATATAAGAGCTGCCCCACGGGCAGCTCTTATATGTTTTCCTCTGAAATAGCTTGGTAAATAGTCTAAGAAATAGCTTTTCGCGCGCTGTGCCGCCAGTTACTATGCCTCTTCAAACTCATCCTTGCCTGCGCCACACAAAGGGCAAACAAAATCTTCGGGCACATCTTTCCACTTTGTTCCGGGCTCGATCCCCTCATCGGGAACCCCTGCGGCCTCATCATATTCCCATCCGCAGACTGTACATACATACTTTTTCATGTTATGCCTCTTTCTCCGGCGGAATGTGTAACTATTTGTGTTGTGAATCGGGCGGCCCGCCGGTCGCCATAGTTTAATAGTCGTTCACACTCATGTAAGGAATGTCTGACTGCTACTGCTGGTAAACACAGTGCTTTCCGACAAGCCCCTTTTATGGAGATATTATACAAGTCTATTCCTGATTTGTAAATAGGAATGTTGCCACCCTTATTACAAATCATTCCTGCTTATTTTATAGATCGCTTACCAAATTATCCGAAAGATATGATTTACCGGATCACAAACCTAGTATAAGTTTTCTTTCAGCCATTATGCTTCTCAAGCAAAGGTCTGAGATATTGTGCGGTATAGGAAGATTTATGTTTTGCCACCTGCTCCGGCGTCCCTGTACATACAACAGTACCTCCATTGTCTCCTCCGTCAGGCCCTAAGTCGATTATATGGTCAGCCATCTTTATGACATCAAGATTGTGCTCAATCACAAGTACAGTGTTTCCACCCTCCACAAGCTTCTCAAGAACATCTATAAGCTTGTGTATATCTGCAATATGCAAGCCTGTGGTGGGCTCATCAAGCAGATAAATGGTGTTGCCGGTGGAACGACGTGAAAGATAGGTGGCAAGCTTTACACGTTGAGCTTCACCGCCGGAAAGAGTTGTGGATGGTTGTCCGAGTTTGATATATCCAAGTCCCACATCGTACAATGTCTGGATCTTACGAGCAATACGCGGAAGGTTCTCAAAAAAGGATAGTGCTTCCTCCACCGTCATATCGAGAACTTCATAAATGTTCTTTCCCTTGTAACGCACTTCAAGTGTCTCACGGTTGTACCTCTTTCCCTTGCAAACATCGCATGGTACATAGACATCCGGCAAGAAGTGCATTTCTATTTTTACAAGGCCGTCTCCGGAACAGGCCTCGCACCGTCCGCCGCGGACGTTGAAGGAGAACCGGCCGGGCCCATAGCCGCGTATTTTAGCATCCTGTGTTGATGCAAACAATTCGCGTATGTCGCCAAAAAGTCCGGTGTATGTCGCCGGGTTGGAGCGCGGCGTGCGTCCTATAGGTGACTGGTCGATCTCAATAATTTTATCCAGGTTTTCGATCCCTTCAATCCGGTCATGCTTGCCCGCAGTCATATGGGCACCGTTTAGCTCTGTTGCAAGCTTGCGATACAGTATCTCATTTACAAGTGATGACTTACCTGAACCCGAAACACCTGTCACACAGGTAAAGGTTCCAAGAGGGATCGCAACATCGATTTTCTTAAGGTTGTTCTGTGCAGCACCGCGGATCACGAGTTTCTTCCCATTGCCTTTACGGCGTTTTTTAGGAAGTTCAATTTTTTTCTTGCCGCTAAGGTACTGTCCTGTTATCGATTTCTCACATGCTAATATATCATCTACAGTACCTGCGCAAATGATCTCACCGCCATGAACACCTGCCCCCGGCCCGATGTCTACCACATAGTCGGCCGATCGAATGGTGTCCTCATCATGCTCAACTATTATCAGCGTGTTACCAAGATCCCTAAGTTTCGCAAGGGTATCCAACAGCTTACTGTTATCCTTTTGATGTAGTCCAATGGATGGCTCATCCAGTACATACAGCACACCCATCAGAGAGGAACCGATCTGTGTTGCAAGTCTGATACGTTGGCTCTCACCACCTGACAGCGTCCCGGCTGATCGTGAAAGTGTTAGATACTCCAGCCCAACACTTCGCAAAAAATCCAATCTTGACAAAATTTCTTTGAGTACCCTGTCGGCTATTATAAGTTCACTCTCTGATAGTTTTAGGTCTTCGATAAATTTGTATCCCATAGAAATGGACATATCGCAGAATTGGGCAATGTTTATGCCGCCAACCGTAACTGCAAGAGTCTCTTTGCGCAGGCGCTTACCGTCGCAATCGGGACATGGAGTTTCGCTCATGCACTCCTCGATACTGGCCCGTGCCGCATCAGACTGTGTCTCTTTGTAGCGTCGCTCCATATTTTTGGCCAAACCTTCAAAGGCATGATAATAAGTAGCGTTACGTCCACCCGCACCGTAGGCAAGTTTCAACTTTTTGCCATCTGTGCCATACATCAGAGCATTATATGCCTCCTCTGAAAATTCACAGATCGGGGTGTCTAGAGTAAAACCGTATTCAGCACCCAGTGCTTCGTAATACATACGAGCAATGCTACCTTCATTTACACTGCTCCAGCCATTGCTGACGACTGCCCCATCCTGCAACGAGACATTTCTGTCGGGGATGATCTTATCCGGATCTATTTTCAGTTGGAAGCCAAGACCTGAACAGGTAGGACATGCACCGTATGGCGTATTGAACGAGAACATACGAGGGGACATTTCCTCAATGCTGATCCCGCAGTCGTCACAGGCGTAGTTTTGACTAAACATCAGCTCTTCCCCGCCTATAACATCGATCAACACTAATCCACCTGAAATGTTTGCAGCTGTTTCAACCGAGTCAAAGAGGCGGCGCCCCAGATTCTCACGTATGGTCAACCTATCAACAACGATTTCAATGTTGTGCTTTTTGGTCTTGGCCAGCTTTATTTCCTCTTCTAGGGTAAATGTTGTGCCATCGACACGAACTCGTACATACCCGTCCTTCCTTGCATCCTCAAACACATTTTTGTGCTCACCTTTCCGGGCACGGACAACAGGCGCCAGCACCTGGATGCGGGTGTTCTCAGGCAATTTCATGATCTGATCTACTATCTGGTCAACAGTCTGTTGCTTGATCTCCTTGCCGCAGTTGGGACAATGCGGTATTCCGATACGCGCCCAGAGAAGACGCAGATAGTCATATATTTCAGTTACCGTTCCCACAGTAGAACGGGGGTTTTTTGAAGTACTCTTCTGATCTATCGAAATGGCCGGACTGAGTCCTTCTATATAGTCAACATCTGGCTTTTGCATCTGACCTAAAAATTGGCGGGCATAAGCAGAAAGTGACTCTACGTATCGACGCTGCCCTTCAGCATAAATCGTATCAAAGGCCAGAGAGGACTTTCCTGAGCCGGACAAGCCGGTCATTACTATCATCTTGTCGCGTGGAAGCTCAATATCAATGTTTTTAAGATTGTGCTGCCTTGCGCCCTTAATTACTATCTTGTTGTGCAAACTGCTTTCCTCCCACTGAGTTTACTCTGTCAGTTTTCTTCAACGCACAGATTTATTTTTTGATCTCCCCGCGAAGCTCAATAATCCGGTCACGCAGTATCGCTGCATACTCGAACTCCAGCAGTTTTGAGGCTTCACGCATCTGCTTTTCGAGTTTCTCAATCAGTTGCTCACGCTCTTTAGTCGTCATACGTACACCCTTACCGCCGACCCGATCCTGGTCATCGGCAGACTTCGAGATCTCGAGGATCTCCCGTACATCCTTTATGATGGTTTTAGGCACGATGCCATGCTTCCTGTTATATTCAGTCTGGATGATGCGGCGGCGGTTAGTCTCATCAATGGCGCGTCTCATGGAGTCAGTGACCCGGTCGGCATACATGATGACCCTACCCTCCGAGTTTCTGGCTGCGCGCCCGATCGTCTGAATCAGAGAAGTGTCGTTGCGCAGGAATCCCTCTTTGTCGGCGTCAAGAATCGCCACAAGAGTGACCTCAGGCAGATCAAGGCCCTCCCGGAGAAGGTTTATGCCGACAAGTACGTCAAACTCTCCTGTTCTCAGGTCGCGAACGATCTCCATTCGCTCAATGGTGTCTATGTCATGGTGCATATACCGCACCCTTATTCCGATTGTTTTCAGGTAGCTTGTCAAATCCTCAGCCATCTTTTTTGTCAGCGTTGTGACAAGCACTCGCTGATTTTTCTCGATCCGCTCATTTATCTCACCTATGAGATCATCGATCTGCCCTTCTACAGGGCGTACATCCACCTCGGGATCAACAAGTCCGGTGGGTCTGATAACCTGTTCGACTATCTGCCCTGATCGCGACCTTTCGTATTCCCCGGGCGTGGCACTAACATATATTACCTGGTTTATCTTCGATTGAAACTCCGTAAAGTTGAGGGGACGGTTGTCAAGGGCCGACGGAAGACGGAATCCATAATCAATAAGGGATGTTTTGCGCGCTCTGTCGCCATTATACATACCGCGCACCTGTGGCAGCGTCACATGGGACTCGTCCACAAAAAGAAGATAGTCCTTGGGAAAATAATCAAGTAGTGTATACGGTGTACTTCCCGGAGCTCTTCCGGACAATATCCTGGAATAGTTCTCAATACCCTGACAATACCCCAGTTCACGGAGCATCTCCAAGTCGTATTGTGTTCGTTGCCTTATCCTCTGGGCCTCTAAGAGTTTCCCTTCCCGTTCAAAATATTTGACCCGCTCCTCCATCTCAATGCGAATCTCTTCAAGAGCTTTATCAACCTTCTCATCGGTTGTAACATAGTGGGAAGCCGGGTAAATTGCGACATGGGAGTAGCGACGAAGGGTCTCACCGGTCACCGGATGGATTTCGCTAATACTCTCGATCTCATCACCAAAGAACTCGACCCGTACGGCGTATTCATTTGTTTGAGCAGGGATTATCTCAACAACATCTCCCCGAACCCTAAAGGTGTTTCGCTCAAAAGCTATATCATTTCGCTGGTAGCGTATATCAACAAGACGCCGCAAAACCTCGTCCCGGTCGATCTCCATTCCCTCACGGAGCGACACGACAAGGTTTTTGTAGTCCTCAGGGTCACCAAGGGTATATATACAAGATACAGATGACACGATTATGACATCCCTGCGTTCAAACAGCGCGGAAGTTGCCGAGTGACGAAGGCGTTCGATTTCACTATTGATCGACATGTCTTTTTCTATATAGGTGTCTGTATGGGCGATATATGCCTCCGGCTGATAGTAGTCGTAATAACTGACAAAATACTCTACAGCATTTTCAGGGAAAAACTCCTTGAACTCAGAGCATAACTGAGCTGCCAGTGTCTTGTTGTGAGCGAGCACAAGTGTGGGACGCTGCAGCTTTTCTATGACCTTTGCCATTGTGAAGGTCTTGCCCGAACCTGTAACACCCAGCAGTGTCTGTTCTTGCAGCCCCATTTCAACGCCTCGAACCAAATTCTCAATGGCTTTAGGTTGATCCCCCGACGGAGAAAATTCGCTTACTACCTTAAACTCCGGCATCGCTCACCCACCCTTCAAACAATTATCGATTCATTGTATCTAAACATTATACATGAACATCTGTTCTATTGCAAGAATATTTATTAAACACAGTGCGTCCCCGTCACATCCCTATACACAGACGGAGGGAAAGCAACTTTCTCTGTAGTGAACCCATTATCGCTTATGTTGTACGCGTCAAACGCTTGGGTTATAGAAAGGTTTTTATCCAGAAACTTACTTATTTTGTAGTTTTATAGTACTCGCGTGGAGTTGCGCCCAAATAACCGCAGTCCCAATGTCCAGACCCCATCTCTCGAACTGTTTCCCTGTCCCAGCCTTGTCTATTGTAAAAACCAAAAAATGACGATATAATTGACTTTGTATACAAAATAACTGAAAGGTTTTGACCTGATGACTGATACAAAAAACCGCACCGGCCTAGGTAAACAGCTGTTTATTTTAGCAGCACCACTTGCTCTGCAGAATATTATTACATTTTCAGTTGGAATGACCGACAACATAATGGTTGGTAAACTCGGTGAATTTGCCCTTTCGGGTGTTTATGTTGCCAACAATATTATGACGATGCTCCAAATGGCGGTAGCAGGTCTAAGCGCAGCCCTTATCGTTTTGGCATCACAATACTGGGGTAAGAAGGACACCAAGAGTATAAAAATCCTTACCGGTTTTGCATTGAAACTGGCTATAAGCCTGTCGCTTCTGCTTTGGGGGGTAGTTTTTTTCTTCCCTGAAAGAGTTCTTGCGTTGCTTACAAGCGACACAGATGTAATCACAGAGGGCGTTAAATACGTCCGGATAGTTTGTTTTACATATGTATTATTCGCCACAACAAATGTGCTTTTAGCTTCTTTGCGGTGCGTGGAAACTGTCAAAATCGGTATGTACCTATCTTTGATGGCTTTCTTTACAAATGTGTTACTAAACTGGGTCCTCATTTTTGGAAACTTAGGAGCTCCTGCTCTTGGTATACAAGGTGCAGCAATTGCCACACTGATATCGAGAATCCTTGAAACCACCGTCATTATGATATATGTACGAAAATTTGACCGCAAGCTCAACATGAGAGTTCCAGATCTGCTAATATCGGACAAACTGCTGCGAAAGGACTTTATACGATATGGCCTGCCTGTGATTATCGGTGATGTAACTTGGGGTCTCAATCTTACGACCCAGGGCGCGATTATTGGACGTCTGGGCGCTGCATCAATTGCTGCTACAAGTGTAGCAAACACGATATTTTCAGGTGTGGCTGTTGGCGTTTATGGCGTAGCAGGTGCCTCTGCCATAATAATAGGTAAGACAGTGGGATCGGGTGATCATAACCTTGTCAGGCATTATACAAAGCGTCTGCAGTTAATATTTTTGTGCGTTGGCCTTGTTACAGGTGCATTTCTGTTCATAGTAAAGGATCAGATCCTCAGAATATACACCAGCCTCGACACTGAGACACTGTACCTTTCATCACAGTTGCTTACAGTCCTCTCCGTCACGATTGTTGGAACTGCATATCAGATGTCATCACTTACAGGCATCGTCAGGGCAGGCGGAGCTACACATTTTGTGCTTATTAATGATTTGATATTTGTCTGGCTGATAGTGATCCCCTCGGCTGCTCTTGCTGCTTTTGTGTTCGACGCTCCAACATGGGTAGTATTTGCCTGTTTGAAATCAGATCAGGTCTTAAAATGCGCGGTAGCCGTTGTAAAGGTCAATCGAATGAAGTGGATCAAGAATCTCACAAGAGAAACAGATCAACCTGCACTGAATAACACCTAATGACACTACCTTGATGTTACTAACATGTGATTTCAAACCATTACATCCATGCTTCAAATAAGTCATCCTAGAGTCACGCACAGTAATAATAAATAAGCGGCCAAACAGTAGACGTGTTGTTCGGTTTGCTTTATCCTTGTGGCGAGCGAGAATTCAATAGGAACTCAAATTGCCTTTCAAAAGATATTACCAACATAATGACTATGTTTAATAGAAGGGAGAAACTATATGATGTATGCTGAAATCAACCGAGTTGTGAAAACTGGATCCGGACTGGTAAAAGGTATTCCCGCCGGTAACCCCTCGTACACTGTTTTCCGCGGCATCCCCTACGCAAAGCCTCCCGTAGGCCCACTTCGCTGGCAAGCACCTGTTGATCCGGAACCATGGGAGGGCATTCGCAACTGCGATACATTTCCACCGACAGCCATTATAAATGAGCAGGAGCCCGGCAGTTTTTATCAAAAGGAGTTCTTCCCCTGTCCCATGCCGATGAGTGAGGATTGTCTATACCTAAATATCTGGACACCTACAACTTCTCCCGATGCCAGGCTACCCGTCATGATGTGGATCCATGGCGGAGGTTACATGGGTGGTTACAGCTATGAGATGGAATTTGACGGAGAGGCCTTTTGCAGAAGGGATGTAATTCTTGTTACCGTTACATATCGCCTTGGACCACTCGGTTTCTTGGCACATCCTGATCTTTCTAAGGGAAGTGCTAACGGAGTATCGGGAAACTATGGAATACTTGACCAGATCCAAGCCCTAAAGTGGATACAAAAAAATATTGCCGCATTCGGCGGTGATCCTGACAATGTGACCATATTCGGTCAGAGTGCCGGAGGCGGATCGGTCCAATGTCTGGTGACTTCACCTTTGACCAAAGGGCTTTTCAGGCGTGCCATCTGTCAAAGCGCTGGCGGGATCAACACCCTCAATGGTGATTACTTAATGTCGGATGCCGAAGCTCTCGGTGTGTCTATCTGTGATAAACTTGGTAAAACGATGGATGAACTCCTTGAAATGCCCGCAAAAGAACTTTCGGGGGCAATAATGAAGGCGGCCTTTGAAATAGTTATGAGCGGAGGTGTTATGCGTCTTCCCTTCGCTCCGGTTGTGGACGGTTATGTCAATACCCAATCACCTGGCAAAGTGATTGCTGCCGGAAGGCACCACGATATAGATTACATGACAGGATCAGTTTCCGGTGATGGTGGTCTCTTTGGAGGAGCACCGGCCAAAACAAAAGAGGAATTTGAAAATCAACTTCGCCGCAGCTATGGTGATTACGCCGACCGCTACATCGACTTGTTCAATGTGAAATCGGATGATGACGTTGTAAGAGCAGTTACTGCCCGTACGAAAGCAGCTTCGCTGTTGGCACCACGCAGCTGGGCGATAGCAGAAATCAAAAACGGCCGCAAACCTGCACATATCTACTATTTCAGGCGCGAAATGCCCGGTGACGATGCCGGCGCGTTCCATTCATCCGAACTCTGGTACATATTTGGAACACTTGACCGATGCTGGCGTGCTCCTCTGTTCACAGGAGGCGATTATATACTATCCCGCACTATGACTGACTATTGGACTAATTTTGCCAAAACAGGTGACCCGAACGGCGTAAATCTGCCCAAATGGCCCGCCTATAGCGAAGAGTGCCCTGTGACTATGTGCCTTGACGAAAAGAATATAAACGCTGAGGATATGTCGGGCGATACAATAACCGATGTAATGGTAAACCTACTGGTTGAGCAAACTTTTAATGAGTTAGACAAGTAGGATGTCAAAACAGGCTACTCAAAGTGATAACTGACAATTTGTCTTAATAAACTGACAACTCGTAACTGAAACCTGCAGCTTGTAACTCGCCCCTGTATTAGTAATATCTTAATAGGTAAGCTATAATAAGCATGCAAAAATATTAAAAGCAACACTTGAAAGGAAACAATTCACCATATGACGCTAAATCAAACCAATAATGACGTATTTCCCCGTGATTTCAAAGCCGTAATATTCGATATGGATGGTGTCCTGATAGACTCTGAGAGCAAGTATGCCATAGCCGTCGACCGGATGCTCGAAAAGAATGATTTTAAGCTGACCCCTGAACAGAGACTCAGTTTTGTAGGCACGAGCTCAACTATAATCGGCAGATGGCTCAAGGAGTGGTTCCCTTCGGATCCACGCAGTGTTGAAGATCTACAAACGCTCTATGCCGAAACCATATACAACTCGCTTCGTTCCGATGTTGATGGGCTCATAGATGGAGTCGACAAGTGGATAGATGAACTCAGAAGTCGCGGCATCAAAACTGCCCTTGCATCCTCCAGCGCTGAGAAATCCGTGGAATACGCCGCCGACAGGTTTGAGCTACGTTCTCGCATGGATGCTGTTTTGTCTGCTAAAGATATAAAAGTCGCAAAGCCCCATCCCGGTATTTTCCTTAAAGCCGCAGAGCTTATGAACGTTGATCCCTCCGATTGCCTTGTTATAGAGGACTCCCAGCACGGAATTGACGCTGCAAATGCTGCGGGAATGTACTGCGCCTCCTTCTCCGGTGCTCCGAGGTTATTTGACGAGGTGCATGGCGCTGACATAGAAATAAAGCGCTACGATGATGAGACGTTTAAGCGTATCTTTGGCTGATCAATATTTGGTTATTTTTAATGAAATTCTAATTTTACAAACAATTCATTACAGTGTATAATTAAGGCTGATTGATAAATTATCGGCCTTAATTTCTTTATTCTGCATACAATATTATTAAGAATCCACATGTATAAGTCGATGGGAGGAAAGCTTATGAACGATTCTTCAAGGTTTGTGAAAACAAAAACTGTAGTTTCACCCTATCCTTATTACATTGTGGCGGGTCTATGGCTAGTCGGAGCCTTGATATTCAAATTTTATAAACTGCCCGTGCTTCTTCTATTCGGCGCTGCTTCAATAGTTGTGTATTATATTTTAAAAAGAATTTTTCCACCTAAAACCGTAACTGTTGTGGAGCGAAAGTTTGAACCGTCAAAGTCCGGAAACAAGGATACCGACTTGATATTGCAAGAAGGGTATAAATCTATAAAAAGGCTGCGGGAGCTAAATGACCTTATCCCCCATGAAAGGCTGTCGGCACTAATGGACAGACTGGAGATAGTAAGCCTTTCGATATTTGAGCATGTCACTGCCAATCCGGAGAAAGTATCTCAGATCAGACGCTTTATCAACTATTATCTGCCCTCTACGATCAAGATGATGGAAACATGGCACGATATGAGCACAAAGGGTGTACAAGCGGACAATATAAGAAGTTCTATGGAAAAAATCGAGAATGTTATGGAGACAATGGTAAAAGTGTATGAGAAGCAGCTTGACACACTGTACTTCCACACTGCCCTTGATATTTCCGCCGACATAGATGTGCTTGAAAGCATGTTTGCCCAAGAAGGAATCAACTAATAGGAGCGAACAATTATGAATGAAGAAAAAATCGTACTTTCACTTGAACCCAACATAGAGATCTCACCCCCCGTTATTGATCTTTCAGAAGTTTCAGAAGCAGCTAAAGCAAAACCCGAAGTGGCAATCACGAATCTCAACGAAAGCCAGCTTACTGCCGAAGAGCGAAAGATGATCGAGGAGTTCTCTTCAAAAATCGACCTCAACGATTCAAATGTCGTTTTGATGTATGGAGCCGGCGCCCAGAAGAAGGTGGCAGATTTCTCAGAGGCCGCACTTGCGAATGTTCGCACAAAGGATATGGGCGAAGTGGGCGACATGATCTCAAACCTGGTGGGACAACTGAAGAGCTTTTCCGCCACAGAAGAGGAAAAGGGATTTCTCGGTCTATTTAAACGCGCAAGCAACCGGATCTCAGCCCTTAAAGCGAAATACGAAAAAGCTGAGGTCAATGTGGAGAAAATTGGCGAGATGTTGGAAAGCCATCAGATCCAGCTGCTCAAAGACGCCGCAATGCTAGACAAACTCTATGACCTGAATCTCACCTATTTCAAAGAAATTTCTATGTACATCCTCGCCGGAAAAAAGAGATTGGAGCAGGCAAGGAACAACGAACTTGTAGTGTTGACCGAAAGGGCAAAACAATCGGGTCTCCCCGAAGACGTTCAGGCGGCAAGGGACTTTGACGAGCGCTGCAACCGCTTTGAAAAGAAACTCCATGACCTGGAATTGACACGAATGATCTCAATACAGATGGCGCCACAAATCCGGCTCGTACAGAACAACGATGCCATGATGGTTGAAAAAATCCAGTCAACTTTAATAAATACGATCCCCCTCTGGAAAAGCCAGATGGTACTCGCCCTTGGAATCGCTCATTCTCAGCAGGCCATAGCAGCACAGCGTGAGGTCACTAATATGACAAATGAATTGCTGCGTAGGAATGCTGAAATCCTAAAAACCGGAACACTTGAAGCAGCAAAAGAGTCGGAGCGCGGGATCGTAGATATTGAGACACTGAAACATACAAACGAAACCCTCATATCAACGCTGGATGAAGTCATGCGCATACAGGAAGAAGGTCGATCCAAACGTAGGGCAGCAGAAGCAGAGCTTGGAAGGATCGAAGGCGAGTTGAAACAAAAGCTCTTACAGATTCGTGATGCTAGGCATACAGGTCAGTAGGATAGATCAGCAACGACCATTTACGGCTTTGCATCCTATCTGTTAACTGGTATATAGCCAAAGCTTTTACAAGAGGAGGATGCCTAAAATGAAAGATCCAAAAGTAGCATGTATTATAATGGTCGTAGCTATTGTGCTCTCCATTTTGTTAGGTGGGCATCGCTCTCTTTCCGCCGAAGCTTCTAAAGTTGAAGACATCTTCTATAACGGAGTTGACGGCGATGGCTTGGGGGTAAACAGCGATTTGAGCCACCGAGTTGAACTTGCGTACAATATGGTCACAATAGCAAAGCGCTATCTTCCGGCTGACGATGTTGACATCAAACAAGTCATTGGAGCTTGCTCCGCCCTTGAGAATTCAGGAAATCCTTCAGATAAGATCCGCGCAAACAATGAGCTTCAGTTAGCATGTGTCAGTCTTTATGAACGACTTGAAGGATTCGATTTAAGCCAAACAGATGCAGAATATCGTGATGACCTGATGACCAACTTATATTCCAGAAATCACATCATCAGTTTGGACGGATATAACCAAAAAGCATTGGAGTTCAACATATCACTAAATCGTTTTCCTGCAAATATCTTAAGCCGCATAACCGGTATAAAGCCGTTTGCATTAAGCCAGTGATACTAAGTATACCCTAGATATATCCCGTAAGAAGGAGGCGCTCTGTTCGTGAGCACAGGGCTAAGATATACATGAAGAAAATCGTTTGTTTGATCTTGACCGCTTTTCTGCTAATAGTTGGGGCTGCGGCTGCTACTATTCCGGAGCCAACCGAAGCATTCTATGTAGCTGACTTTGCAGGTGTACTGTCGCAGGAAACCTCCGATCATATCGTTTCAAAGAATATAGATTTGTATGAGCGCACCGGCGCGCAAATCGTTGTCGCTACGATCGATTTTTTAGGTGGCGAAGATATAGAGGACTACGCCTATAAGATGGGCAATGAATGGAGGATCGGCTCTGAGAAAAACAATGGTGTGTTGCTGCTTCTTGTAATAGGAGAGGAAAACTATTGGGCAATACAAGGTAAGGGCTTGGAAAATGAACTACCCAGTTCAGAGCTTGGCAATCTCCTGTACGACTATTTGGAAGCTGACTTCGCTACAGGCAACTATGATGAAGGCGTCAGAAAAGTTTTTGATGCCATTTATGCAAAGGTTGACAATATATACAGGTACTCCGACCAAGGCAATAAATCCCCCGGTCATAAAGAACCTGAGATCGTAAACAGGGGCGATGACTCATCTGTTTCAATTACGCCCTCCGGACTTTTCTTTGGGGGAGTAAGTATAATCACAGCCATTGTAGTGATCCTCTTTATAGTTATAATAGTTTCCGCAATAACTTCACCATTTCGTCGAATCGGTCGCGGCGTGTACCGCAGGCCTTACCGTACCTGGTGGCGTCCATGGCGCCCATGGGGATTCTGGGGTTTTGGGACATGGCACCATCATCACCGTAGGCCCGGACCACCTCCCCCACCTCCTCCGGGTAGCCGCCCTGGTTCCCGCACTTCAAACAGCGATATATTTCGCGGTGGAGGCGGTGTTTTCCGTGGCGGCGGAGCAGGACGCAGTTCTTCCTCCGGCAGCCGTTTTGGCGGTTTCGGCGGAAGTTCCCGCGGCGGTCTCGGCGGAGGCTCGTTCAAAGGCGGCGGCTCGTTCAAGGGCGGTGGTGGCGGCTTCCGTGGCGGTGGAGCCGGGAGAAAATAATTTGCAATTGAGCAATATGGTATCTATATGATATTTTAGGGAATCGTACCTTGCGATTCCCTTTTGCTTAGCGAACATCCTTGATCCTCTTGAGGACATGTTTTGTTGGACAACGGACCTGTCTCCATTTCCACCTATGTCCCCACAAACTAGCCCTCAATAGTCGCTTTGTATTGTAAAAATGGAACTTCTGTGTTATTATTTGAAATACAATTATTGAGTCGAGGAAAACATGAAGGTACTAGTAGTTGGAGGCGGCGGCAGAGAACACGCCATAATTTATAAGCTGAATCAAAGCCCTGCTGTCTCTAAAATCCTATGCGCACCCGGAAACGGGGGAATCTCTGAAATCGCCCAATGCTTTGACGTTAAAGCGTCCGATATCGATGGGCAATGCAGACTGGCGCTTGAGCAAAAAGTTGATTTTGTTGTGGTGGCTCCCGACGATCCGTTAGCACTCGGTCTTGTTGACAGAATTACTGCCCTGGGCATTCCTGCCTTTGGGCCGACAGCCGCGGCCGCTGAAATAGAATCAAGTAAGTCATTTGCTAAAGGCCTTATGCGCAAATACGGTATACCGACCGCTGATTATGCTGTATTCAGCGAGATGGACGATGCCCTCAAATATGTGCGCAGTAAGGGCGCCCCGATAGTTGTAAAGTGTGATGGACTTGCTCTTGGTAAAGGTGTTGTGGTATGCCATACGATAAGTGAAGCCGAGGAGGCAGTCACATCAATGATGTCCGATGGCATTTTTGGTGATTCCGGAAATACAGTTGTTATCGAAGAATACATGACAGGACCGGAGGTTACTGTATTATGTTTTTCGGATGGCAAGACTTTGCTTGCGATGCCATCCTCCCAGGATCATAAACGTGCTTATGACGGTGATATGGGTCCAAACACAGGCGGAATGGGGTCCATCTCCCCTTCTCCTTTCTATACTCCGGAGATAGAGAGGCGTTGCCTAGAGGAAATTTTTATACCCACTCTGCGAGCAATGGAACAGGAAGGCCGCCCCTTCAAGGGTGTGCTATACTTCGGATTGATGCTAACGGCAGATGGTCCTAAGGTTATTGAATACAACGCCCGCTTCGGAGATCCCGAGACCCAGGCCGTTCTCGTCAGATTGGAAAGTGACCTTTTTGAAATTATGTCAGCCGTGGTAGAGGGCACCCTGGAAAATGTCAAAGTAAAGTGGAGTCCAAAGGCCGCATGCTGCGTTGTGCTTGCCAGCGGCGGTTATCCGGCAGGATATAAGACGGGATATAAAATATCCGGTTTAGAAAACTCTTCCGGTATCATATTTCATGCCGGTACTAAGAAAATAGTAGATGGAAGCTATGTTACGGCTGGTGGCAGGGTCCTGGGTATAACTGCTCTTGGAGATACCCTCAACGACGCCGTTGGCGCGGCTTACGAGGCAGTGCAGCCGATTTCATTTGAGGCCATGCATTTCCGTCGTGACATAGGAAAATTAAAAGAATAGGTGGAAGTTGGTAATGGCACCTCTAGAATACACTATCCCCACTCCTACAATAGTAGCCATGATCGCCACTATTGTCGTTCTTTTGGCTTTTACTGTAGTTATTTCTATTCTGTTTATGCGTAAATATACAATGAACCTCTCATCGATCATCTTGGGTTTTTTGTTGTATATAATTTTTGACAAAATCCTTCTGAGTCTCTTTGACTCCTTTTTACTTGGTGAGACATCTCTTACGCTAAGGAATCTTATATACTCCACCGATTGGAGCTATACTCTATACTTCGCATTCATCAACGCTCTGTTTTACACTGCCGGCTTTAATGTTATCCTTCGGGTTGCGATGAATTCGGATACCGGCGTTGGTACAGGCATTGCAGTGGGCCTTGGTACAGGTGCATCATATGTCATTTTAGGAGTTGTTCATCCATTTATAAATAATGTAATAGCCGCCTTTGAAATAAACAGGATTGGAGCATCAGCTTTTTTAGCGCAAGCTGAGGAGGCAAACAAGCAGGCTATGATCGATGCTATACAAGCACTCCAAACTTCGTCTGCTTCTAGTTTTCTGCTATCGGGTTATGAAAAACTGATGATGTTTGTCATTCTGCTCTCTGCTGCAACTATATTGTATCTGGCAGTAACATACCGCTCACCTTTTTGGAACCTATATATTGTTATGGGTATGATGATCGCTATTTTCGTTCCACCTGCACTTTTCTCAGTGGGGACCATTACAAGCCCTCTGTTTTTACAAGTACTGATGACACTTGGCGCTGCATGCTTTGCCGCGATGGCTATACATCATGTAAAAAAACACGGTGCAAACCCACTGCGACATTGATCGACTTTGGAAGGCAGGTATCTCTTTGTTAAATAATCCGCTTGAAGGCGTCAAAATAGCTTTAGCCCCAATGGCAGGAGTCACCGATCTTGCATTTAGAACGATTTGCCGCGAGAAAGGCGCTGAGCTCACTTATACCGAAATGGTAAGCTCCAAGGGGCTTTTCTATAACGATGTAAAATCACGTTCCTTATTACGAATAGGGGACAATGAACACCCGTGCTGCGCACAGATATTTGGATCAGAACCTGAAACTATGGCAAAAGCCGCTGTTATGGCAGCCGAAATATCGGGCGCAGATATGATCGATATAAATATGGGATGCCCAACTCCGAAAATCGTATCGAATGGAGATGGATCAGCCCTTATGCGCAATCCCGAGCTTGCTGCAAGAATAATTTCTGCAGTGGTGGATGCAAGCCCCGTTCCGGTTACCATCAAAATTAGAAAGGGTTGGGACAAGGGTTCTGTAAATTGCGTAGAATTTGCCAAGATGGCTGAGCAATGTGGTGCTTATGCAATCTGCATCCACGGCCGTACCCGTACTCAGCTATACTCAGGGAGAGCTGACTGGGACGCCATTCGAGATGTTAAGCGCGCAGTCTCTATACCTGTAATAGCAAACGGTGATGTCTTTTCGGAAGAAGATGCTGTAAGGATTTTGAAATATACCAATGCTGACTTGGTTATGATTGGCAGAGGAGCCTTTGGAAACCCTTGGATTTTTGAAAGGACTGCAGCACTTTTAAATGGTCTCCAACCACCAGATCCCCCAACAATAGATGACATCTGCGATATAGCAATGTACCAGTTTGAGATCATGATGGAACACAAGGGAGAACACGTCGCCTGCCTGGAGATGCGAAAGCACTACGCATGGTATCTTAGAGGGATACCTTATGCAAGTTATTACAAAGAAAAAATCACTAAAGTTTCTACTAAAGATGAACTGCTTGCCGTGACCAAGGGAATACGCCGTGATTTGAGGTAGGGCAACCTAAAGCAGTTTCTCCGAAGCGCGAAAGGAGCACCGCATATGTACGATGAAAACAAGCTGGTGCAGCTGGCCGCGAAGGGCGATGACCGAGCTTTTGAAGAGCTGGTTGCGCTCTATGAAAAGCGTGTATATACAATGGCACTACGCATGACCGGCAATCAAGACGATGCATGCGACATATCGCAGGAGGCCTTTATCCGCATGTACCGTTCACTAAAAGGATTTAAAGGTGATGCAAAATTTTCTACCTGGGTATACCGGATAGTTTCAAACCTATGTATTGATTTCAACAGAAAAGCAAAACGCATAAAGCAGGTACCGCTGGAAAGCACCGACGAGGATGAGCCTTTTACCATCACTATATCGGACGACCGCTTTGACCCTGAACGAAATCTTGAGCGTTCTGAAATAGTACGTGCTATAAACCGTGCACTTGACACACTTTCAGAAGAGCACAAAGAGATTTTTATTCTGCGTGAGCTCAATGGGCTAAGCTACGCTGAAATCGCTGAAGTTATGATGATTGAGGAAGGAACGGTGAAATCCCGTCTGTTCAGGGCGCGTGAAAAAATGCGTACTGCTCTTCTGGCTGGTGGGAACATCCCGGGCATCCGTTCGTCTAATATGACGAAGGGCGGTGATCAGGGTTGAAAAATCACGAATATTACTTTGAACTAGTCAGCCTAAAAATTGATAATATGCTCACTGCCGAACAGGAAGCTGAACTGGAAGATCATCTACCCTATTGTTCTGAGTGCAGAGATAGACTTGTTATGTATAGTACCATTCGCGAGATGGCAGAGGACCTTTTGGCTGAGCCACCGGCAAGTCTTGTAAGTGGCGTTATGAACAAGGTAGAGCTGGAAAAGAAGGAACGCATGCCAAAACAGCGTTTTGTATCAAGAATCCTCACATTTGCCGGTGCAGCTGCTGCGGTAGCTCTTCTGCTCTACACAGGAGTCTCTGAGGGCTTACTAATTGGCGGAGTAACTTCAAAAGATTCGGCAACCATGCAGTTTTCAGAAACTTCAATGGCTGATGAGGATCTGTATGGAGAAAGAGAAGGGCCGATGTCTATAACAGCGGAAGCTGTAACTGAGGCTCCCGTGGCTACAGACGATTCATCCGCAATGGCCGCACCTTCTAATAAAACTTACTTAGATGGAGCTGATGCATCTGTAAAGTCCGGCAATGGACGCTCGTTATATTATGGTAACGATATGCCCAAGGCAGGGAGCAACCTCTTTGATCCGGCCACTGCCAAAGTAGGCGACGAAGTTGCAGGTTTTAAGATAACTGAAGTCGAGACTGAATACGACGAGAACACTCGAGACGCACGAGTAGTCTTTGATGGTGAAGTGACACTTTCCGGAACACTTTATTATGATAACAATGAGGAAGGCTACTGGGGCAGATTCATCTACTTTTATATCGACGACGACTGTGCCGGATTTCTCCCATATCCCGTCGGCGATGACCGGCAAATTTGGTTTGGAGTCGAAAACTATGATGGGGCTGTTGAGATGCTAGATATACAGCCCGAAGATGAAGGCAAAACCATAGAGTATCAAGCGGTTATAGTTATTGACAGCTATACCGTAGTTCTGGGATCGAGTGAGGGGTGCAACTTTGCCTCCTTAAAGAGTATTTTGACCCTTAACCGCATAGCCGAATAGATTTTACTTAGTAACATAATAAATTACAGAATAATATAAAGCAGACAAAAAGCCGTTTCTCTTAGGACTGAAAGTTCACAGCAGAGACGGCCTTTATTTTTTCAAATATCAAAATTTTAGAGGGATGTCAAGATCCATGCGATAGCTGTCAAAGCTGCTCCAACGACAGCAAAAACAGGCGCCGGCAGAGCGGACAAACCGCGACGTTTTTTTCCTCCGCCTTTCATATAAACCTCTGCAATACGGCAAGCCTCGCGTAAAATATCGTCAGCCGAACAGCCGGTCTGTGCTGCATCGCCGCGAACTATAAAGATTGCCTCCTCAAACAGCCCCTTATCCGCAGGCCGTATTACAACTACCCTCTTGTTGATGCCCTTGACCAAATCGGCGCCTCCTTCCCGGTTATGCTTTTCTTGGTTATATTTCCCTCAGAAGACACCTTTTATACGCTTTATTTTATATTGAAACATCTTAAGGCAAATAAAGTGAGTTATTTGCTGAAGTCTGTGTAATTTATGCTGATAAGACCATTAAGTATTTTTCTTTATTATTTCTATAACAGCTACGGTAGCATCGTCAATGCTATTGCTCAATGTTGCCGATTCTGTTGAAATTTTCACCGCCAGCTTTTTAGGCGTAGCACCTTCGTATGCTCTCAGCTCTTTTCTTAGCCAATTGTCGTTTTCAGGCAAATATGCACCATCGGACATGAGAACAAGCACCTCACCACCGCTCAAAGACTGGGTAGCCACATCAGCTACCGTTGGAAGAAGTCCGGATCCCGGTGGAAACACTTTTCCCGAAACTACGCGAACCTTATCCCCCTCCTTTATATAGGTAGGTGCGGCACCACACTTGAAAATTCGCATAGATCCGGTAAAAAGGTCGATCTCCAACAGGTCGAGTGTGGCAAATCCCCCCTCATCTATATTACGAAGCATCAATGCTGAATTTATCGTCCGAAGAGCGCTTTCAGTTTCGATTCCCGCTCGTATAAACCGCTCCAACAGGCGCACGACTGATGCGCTTTCAATAGCTGCTTCCCTTCCGCTCCCCATACCATCGGATAATATTACGTAGACCACACCATCTTCGGTCTTAAAATATGTTCCCGTATCCCCACTCATACTGCTGTTTTTTCTCTTGCGGGATGCAACCCCGATTTTTATACCGAAGGTCTCATATTCTCTGATGCGAATTCTGTCCCCCGATATGTCGCTTATATATTCCGGCTCCCCCGGTCTTATACGGAGTATCCTTCCCACTTCTTCCGCGAATCGATCAAGCCTTGCATTGACCGGTGCCAAATTTGCCGCCTCAACGTCAACATGCAACCGCCCGGCTCCGTTTCTCCAAACCGTTACAGATGGGTCGTCCACATCGTATAGCAAACGTTCGATCTTTACACCTGCTTCCATATCCTCCACAATGCCGCAGGCCACCTCCTCTGCCACACCCTTTAATATGGATGCTACTTCGGAGTATTGGCCAAGTACTATACCCCTGTTGAGATTTATACGGTTTCTATACCTGCGCAACGACAGGTACGACTTCATCTCATGATTTATTGCCTCGATCAACTGCTCAGTTCGAAGACATCTCGATTCGAAATGTGACGGCAGATCTATTGAGGATATCCTTCCCTTTCTCATAAGCATGGGTGTCAGGTCGTTCATAACGTTAAAGGTATAAATGCAATCGCGTTCCCAGCAGAGACCTTTAAGGGCACAGGTACGGCAAACCTTCTCTGCCGCTTTATCAAACACCTTTGCAATATCCTGACCATTTTTCTTGATGGAATGATCAATACTGCCTTTGATTGCCTCATGAAGCTCATTAAACGCTGAAGACGCACCGCTTATGCGCTGCCTGAGAATTGAATTCATCTGGCTTGTTCGCACCCGCCCTCGAATACGCGGGTCAAACAGATACTTCAGGTCGGGCAACCACCGCTCAGGTATGAGCATGAAGATAACTGAGGCCATAAAGGTTTCATAAAGTGAGGATATATTGATTCCACCGGAACTGCAAATAATCGCAATAACAGCATGTGTCAGTATAAACGCTGCTGTAAGCGCAAGCTTTCCCGCCTTTGAAAACACACCTGCGATCAGTGCCGAAAATCCGTATGCCATACTGAAAAACCCCGCACCACCGGCAACATCAAAGGCAATCCCCATAGAAACACCGGTTGCGCTGCCCATACCAAATCCACCATTAAGGGTCGCAAATAAAACCACGACGATTGCTATCACTTTCCCTGCTGATATCTGCGCCAACAACCTGACATTTGACAGTGCGATAAGCGCAGTGGTTATAAGCACGAAAAAGGAAACAGCCTTGACTGTCGAGGTTTCAAGCTCCTTTGACTTGGATTTGCCAAATTGAGATTCCGATGGTGTCAGAGCCTCCCTATACAAATATGCTGAAGCGAATACAAAGACGATCTCCGATATGTATAGTACAACATCGTCAAACACAAAGCCTCGCTCCGCAACGAACACAAAGCCTACGAAAGCAGTGGAACATGCAGCTACAACAGATGGAAAGAATCTACCACCGGCTAAAGGTAAATTCCTCAATATGTATATTCCGGCATATGTCAGTACAGTTCCTGCCACATACTTAAGACTATCTGCCATTTTCCATAATGAAGCGTACCCTAAAATCGCACCTAGTGCACTGAACGCTCCCGCAAGTGAGCTTCCACAGGCAGCCACGATCCCAATACCAAAGGGTGAGTACTCTTTGAAAATCACCGCCTGTGACAACACAAATCCCATGATTGCGCACAGCAGGCACTCAGCCGCTGTTCGGACTTTTGGCCTTGAGGTAATCGAACTCAATAGGTTGGAAAAAAATTTCTCTGCCTTCTCTGTAAATGCTGCATATCTACCGCCCATGTTCTCCCTCCCGGATCAGCCTATTTTTGACCGTAGCAGCATTATACAGCTTGTCCGGGATGAAAAACGTCGGAAAAGACATGGTTGATTCAAATATATTTGACGTTATTTTATAGTAGGTGTTATAATGGGGAAAAACCCATTATTATATATTACCGGAGGACGTGCCATGCCGACGGAACTAGAGATGAAACTGCAAATTCCGGATGACTCTACAGCGGAAAAAATTTTCGCCGACGAGATGGTGACAGACCATCTGTCAAGCGAAATAAAATCAACGCAGATGAAATCATTTTATTACGATACCCCCACAAACACCCTGTCTAAGCTTCGCTGGTCACTTCGCCTGCGCAATGAAGGGGATATTAGTGTCCTTTCATTGAAAACATCCTCAGTCGGTGTTTCAGGTGATCTTTTTTCCCGAAACGAGTGGCAGTGTCTAAGCAACTCTGTTGAATCAGGAATAGAAAACCTTGTCGAACAAGGTGCACCCAGAGAAATTCTCGACATCGTCTCCCAGTCAAGCTTAGTTGAACGCTGTCATATCGAGTTTGTTCGGCGTTCCGCTACTCTTAAACTACCCGACGGTGTACTGGTGGAGCTTGCGATAGACAAAGGCACCATTTTCGCCGGTGAAAAAAGAGCTCCTCTATATGAACTTGAGCTTGAGCTTTTGTTCGGTGATCCGGATGCTCTGCTACCGCTTTCTGAGCAGTTTAAGAACAAGTACCGGTTAGAAAAAGATATCTTAAGTAAATATGAAAAGGCGCTTCGCTTGATAAGGAGCCGTTGATCACCTGTGGTCTCTTGCTTCCCGAAGCTCAATGTGGAGCTCCTTGCCCAGGCTTTTTGCCACTTTGTTAAGGAAATCCACAGACGGATTATAGTGGCGGCTCTCGAGTCTGCTAATGTTGCTTTGTTGCGTTCCTAACCTACGGGCAAGCTCATTTTGTGTAAGGCCCTGTAGCTTTCTTTCTCTGACTATGCCTGCGATTATTTCATTTTTTGGATTTCTCATATTTGTCTCCTTTCATTTCAAAGCTTGATTAGAGATATCATATTTTATAATTCCATTCACTGACACTCCTTGGTCGGTAGAATGGAGTTATTTTTTTGTCCAACTTGCTATTGATCCTGCTTGCTAATAGAGTTGTTTTACAATAGTCGATTGCTAACTTGTGGCTTTCTTGTGAATTTGATTAAAAGCGAGTTGTGTGACGTATATTGGCGTACTGTCACATCATGAAAGCACTTGATCGGTATAAACGACAGTAATGTCGGTTTCTATTACATAGCGGTTATTAAGTTGTCGAATGTTCTCTTTATATATAGAGCTTATGTATTGGAAGCCTTCCCTCAATGCTAGTAGATCCTCCATCAGAGCGTCACAATTTGGGTATCTCTTTTCTGCAATTAAATTCGTGCATTTCTGAACAATACGCGAAAACTCATTAGGTATATGCTGCGCCCATCGGGTTACAGGGTATCTCATATATGGGGGTTTAGAGGGATCACGGTTCGTTGCTAAATGATATATCGTAGCACCAAGACCATAAATGTCGGTTCGGGGATCGGTCTGTCCGTATCCGCCATATTGCTCAGGTGCGGCATACCCTCTGGTACCCAGCAAAACGGTATCTTCGATCTCTCCCGGCCTGTATTCCCGGGCTGCTCCAAAGTCTATCAGCTTTAGATCTCCGCCAGGCTGGAGTATAACATTCGAAGGCTTGAGATCCCTATAAATAATAGGTGGGTTTTGGGTGTGAAGAAATGAGAGGATCACGCACAACTGCATCATCCAGTTGAGGAGGGATACATATGGCTGAGCTCCGCATCTAAAAAGTACATCCTGAAGAGAGCAACCGGAGACATACTCCATAAGGATCAGCGTTCTGTCCCTCTCATGGATAATTCCATCGACTCTTGGGAGGCCTGAGTGGCTGAGTTTTTTCAGATAGCCTGTACCTGCTTCACCGGCTGTTCGCCGAGTCTCCTTGAGTGCCTTCCTCTCTCCGGAAATCACATCTACAACTAAGAACACCCTACTCATCCCGCCCCGGCCTATCTGCTCGATGATTTTGTATCGATCCCATAGAACAATACCGGGTTCAAGCATCATCAACACCTGCCTGAGATAGCCTAAATATTATTGCGGAACCCATATTATAACTAATATTACTCCCATGTTTTTTACCAGAATCATTCACGAAACTGATTGCACTTCTCGCCTGTGTATCAGTTTGAAGCCCGCCGTGTCTTACCAGTCCCTCGAGACGCATCTTTAATGGCAGCAAGCTGGTTATCCGATTTGGATGAAAGTGTTGCGCCAGCGCCTCATGAGAACTGTTTCCGACAATTTCGCCGGTGCATATTAGATATAGCACCGGTTCATTTATCTGTACTTGTGTCATTTGTACTATTGAATCAGAAATCGGTATTGGTTTTTGTTTTTTCAAAATGGTTTCAGTTTCCTCATGATTTTTATGCTTAAAATCCTTCCCAGCTTCATCCCGTTGCTTTTTTGACTTTAAACTTGCTGAAATCCATTGGGGAATAGTTTCATACGCAGAAGCACCTGGATTAGGTTTGTAACTATAGTTTGCAGAGCTTAAAGGATCCGGCATTAAAATAGGTTTCGTGTCGACACAGCCTATACGATATACACCCACTCCGGCTGTGTCCAACAAACATAAGAGACCCGAGGAAGTGTTTATAAGTATATTGGTAGTCTGCACATCAACCTCTTCACGATTGCTCGAAGCAAAATTGCGTACTTTTTCCTTAAGCTTTAGGTGCAGCTCACCCCAATCATGGCGAAGTTGGTCAGTTTCCATAATGCCGATGTCACCGCTCCTTAAATGGTCAACAAACCAGTCGGAGAACATTTTTATTGCTGTGGCACTTACAACATCTGCGATTTCACGCGGTCCTATCCCTCTAGCGATCATTCCGAAAGCAACTATCTCTTCGTCTCCTGCTGCAACCTTTACTGACAATGCATCACTGCCAAATCTGCACGCAGCGCTCCTGTATGTACTTCCGTATGCAAGTATTTCAGGCACCCTTCTACTACTCATACCTTCATTTTTTAGTTGATCGGCAGTGGAATGTGAGTTTTTCATTTCCAAGCATGATTTCAGCTCCATCTTCCAGTAGTATCTCCTTGCCACTTGGTATTATCTCGCCGTCTATATATGTGTGGTTTGTGGAGTTGTTGTCAATTATATAGAACCGATTCTCTTTTCGAAGGATATCTGCGTGGCTTCTACTAACTGTAGGATTGTCCCCAATGAAATAATCCACGTACTGCCTTTCCTTACCTATTTTGAAGATAACACTCACTATTTCTATTGTCTCATTGGTGCTTTCCCGTGTGAGATAAGCAATATCGCTCACTCTCTCCTGGAACTTTATTTCTGATAAAATCATTGTTTCATCCGGGGTTTGCACATCCCCTAAATATGTGGTATCTCCAAAGCTTAGTGGTATATCGTTCGATTGATATTTCTCAAAAACAGAGTGCAAATCATCGGGAACATTTGTTTCCACCTTTTCGTTCTGTCTCTCCTTAATACGTCGGAATAATCCAAAAAGACCTCGAAAAGTTTTGCTTCCCGGTTTTGCTAGTTCAGATGTTGTGTCAAAAGTGTCCAAACCTGAGGTGAAAAATTCGCTCTCTCTGCCAAAACCTGCATGCCACTCTCTGTAAGAATGCTTACTGTCTAAGAACTCACTTGTAAGAAACGAATCAGAAGTAGATTCGTTCTGAGCTCTCTCGGGTTGATGATCCTGAGGCCCCCATTCTGTCTGTGTTAGTATCCCTTTCCTTCTGTTTGGTGCCTTATGATCACCCTTTATGTGTTTTGGATCCTTGACTAAGCCTTCGCCTTTTGGATTCTCATTGGCTAACAAGTCGGATTGCACAACTGAGCTGTCAGCAGCTTGCTCCGCACTAAGTTTATCAAGTTGCTTTATAAATTTTTCTAACGAAAAAGAAGATTCTGTAGTGTAAGTAGCACCTTTTGTTCGACTACGCCATCCTTTGTTGGGCGGCACCTCAATCGATCCCTTGCCATTGATCATGTTCAGGATCTTAGCAGGATACTCCATGTTTTCCTCTTCACTAAATAACATCGTTGATAGCAGAATCCTGAAATATGATGTCATATCTACTATAGTTTGCTCTCTGACAATGGGAAGGCAGATCATTGATAACTCACAGGAGCTGACATCAACGAAAATGTAATCAGTTTGGTAAATAAGTGATGAACGATCCAGCATATAATCGTTGCATCTGTGAACAGTTCCAGCGATCCCTCGCAGCACATCTAAACAACGCCTTCTTGTTATCCCGCCCGCAATGTACTGTGAAAGACTTACCTTTGCAGTTACATTGTAAATAAACTGCCGCTGATTGTTCACCTGCACAAACTGAACAGGCAATATCCCGGGAATACTGTTGTTGGAAAGCATCCCAAGGGTGAACCCGTCCAATTCATCGCCCTGCTGTGGACTATATATTAAAAAAGTTCCGGTATTTTTATTTTCATAATCAAAACCTTTCATATAAGCTCTCCCGATACTTCAGTTTTATAAATCTCCATTTCCCTTCAATCTTCACAGGAGCCATACCGTTGTCTGAAAAACACTTTGCCCCTTCAAACTCAAAATCTATGACCGTCCGGCCTGTATAATCTATAAATCCCCACATTCCGTCACGCTTCACTGCTGCAAAACCACAGGAGAATGTCATAGCCTCCTCAAACACCGGTTCAATACATATTTCTCCCGATGTGTCAGCAAATCCCCACATTCCATTTTGCATAACAGCCACTAAATTATCACCTATCGGGGCTTTGCAATCTTCAAAAGAAGAAGGATAGACCTGCATTTTATGTAGATCAAACATATAGTAATATCCTTTATTCTTAACAAGGCAGATGATTCCACTGCCGATCGTGTTGTTCTCGTCAAGCTTTATATCTTCATATCGGTCCTCAATCAAAGGTGCTCCCTTTGTGTCGATCAAAAACCATCCCTGTTCATCACATACTGCCGATATACCGTTATAGAAGGTTGACGCGAATTCAAGCTCCATCGGAAGCAATTCTCCGAATATATCAATGTAACTATAACTGCCGCTCCGTTTTACTGCTGCTCTTCCGTTCGAAAAGGAATAAAGCTCGGTGTAGTTTTCATCGGTCACCATATACTTTTTTCCGTTTCTGTCAATGAAATATGATTTTCCTTCCACAGAAACAGCAGCTGAGTTGCCGAAAAAGACATCTGCCAAGTCATAACCGATTGGATCGATTTCTCTCAAATTGCTGTTTATTAAATATACCTGCCCACCCCTTTGAACCTTTGCGTAACCGTTGACAAACACTCCTGCATCGTCATACACCTCGTCAAGTACATCGTAAAGGTATGCGCTTTTATGATAAAGTGATTCAAGCTTGTCCGATGTTAGCCCTATACTCTTTGCATTTTTGATCACAGTACAACAATCTGAAAAATCTGCATTTTCGTAATAATGTTCTGCCAGCAGCTCATATGCATGGATCGAATCGGGATATGCTCGTATGAGATCCTTCAGTTCATTTCGGTACTTAGCAGGATTCCCGTACGCCTTCCATGCCCTTGCAAGTTTGAGTCTGAGTTCAGGTGAGTCTTCAATGGAAATTGCACGGCTATAAAGGCTGATTGCTGAGCCATATGCACCCGCGGCGCATTGCTTTTCAGCAAGTGCCGTATACTTGACGGCTTCATCTTCCCTTCTTGGAGCGTTCATATGGATCGTGGTCATAGTCCATGCTGTCAGAATAATAATTGCGGCGATTCCAAAGGCAATGATCTGTCTCATTTAACTCATCCTAAAGTAATCAAAGAAATCATTCCGGCCAACACGAAAGGTCCCATTGCAAGCCTGGTCTTAGCGTTAGCTCTCCTCGTTACTATTAATAAAGCGCCTATAACAGTCGTGCATATTAGTGTGTATAAGATAAGGCAAAATGTGTGGTGAAAACCTAAAGCAAGCCCCAAAACAGCAAAGAGCTTAACATCTCCCATTCCGACGCCACCCTTTGTCAAAATGGCTGCCAAACCAAATACACCGCCGCCAAGAAGCAGACCGATGATCATATCAAGCACTTTTTCTGTCAATATGGACATTCCAGCCAAAACCTCAAATATGCCAAACAACAAGGCAATCGCAGCACATATCGGAAGAAAACGATTAGGTATAATATGGTGCCTATAATCGACAATCGCTACAGGTACCAAAAAGCAGTATAGGCAGAGAAGTTTTAGTGATGTAACTAAATCAAATTCTTTGAAAAAATGAAGAGCAAAGAACAATGCTGCTGCTGAAATAATGACGGCAAACCAAAATACAGGTCTTTTTTCTATAGGTCTTTTTTCTATGTCTTTTTTTACAGTAGCACTGCTCGTGTTGCCCTGGATACATCCTGTATAAATAGATCCAGAATAAATAGAATCATTGAAAATCGTGGGTATCAAGGGACAGTCCTTATTGACCCGGTTATTCTGATCGTCCTGGTTGTCCTTGTTGACCTGGTAACCCTGAATGTCCTGATTGACCTGGTTATCCTGGTTGTACTGGTTGTACTGGTTACCCTGGTTGTCCTGCAAAATCTTGCACAAATCCATATCTTTATTCTGATCCACTCAGTTTCACCTCCATATGACCCTGCAAGTCTTTTTTAACCGCCTCTATATCCTGTAGTCCCTACTAACTATTTGTTTGCATTACCACCCGCCTTCACTATCTCAAAAGATATATCAACAGACGGATATCGACTATGAAATTCCCCACCTTTTATTGCAAGGTATTGATAGATCCCGTTATAAACTTCATCCCTTGCATCTTCCGGGATGATAACGGTATATGCCACCGACGCTCTATCGCCTTCATGCAATCTATCCATGACTTCACTTATTGTCAGCTTAAGCTTTCTGATTGTATGCTCACATGCTTTAGCTGCCTGAAAGCCATCACTGTTATAGCTTTCACTGAATGTGTTTATCGACACACAGTTGAGATATGTGTTACTGATAGGGTCGTAGCCTATTACACCATGCATTCCGTCAATAGCGTCAAAGCTTGAGTATTTTTGAGAAAACACTTCCCTGAAAAGCCGTCCTCGGTCAAAGGCTGATAGCCTCCAGATGCTGTTGCTGTAACTACCGTTATAATAGTCTTCGAGCGAGAAGGATTCGTTGCCGGTAATTACCGTTCTATCACCACCCAGCCAAGAACCTGTGACTGCGCGCTGGACAACCGGAAGTGACACTCCCCGAACAAAAGGTATCCGAATACTGTAACTGACAGCGAGGCTTACGTCGCAGGGCGACTCCTCCGGATAGAGCCTTGACATTTCAAAATCTAGTCCACTCCAGCCACCGACAACTCCATGGGATTTTAGGTATTCGTCAGTTTCTGTGTCAGATAAACTTAGGTTGCTGTGGAATGCAGCTTTTACGATAGGTTCCGCCACAAGACCGGATACATGGCTTTCAATGCCCTCTGATAAGAGTGAAAGTAATAGTGAGATCGGGTCTTCGCTACAGTTGTTATATGTATTCTCGCTGCCGGTATAATTTGCTTCAGCTGCACCCGGACTTTCCCCAAACAGAACATCGGTAAGCTCAGCCAATGTCTTCAGCTCAACTCCGGGGCTTTCTTTTTCTCCGAGACCTTGAAGTAATTCACTTGTAGTCCCCATTACATAGCGGGTGGCATCGTATCCCCCTGTTACATAGTAGAAATAAGAGTACCGTGATATATCGAGTGCGGTGCTGTTAAGAGCTTGCCCTATTCGGCGCTGTAATCTGCAGATGTTTATCACTGACAAAATCGATACTAATGCAAATATAAATAAAACCATCGAAATTGAGGCTTCAACAGTAACCGAACCACTACAGCTCCTGAGACGCCGTTGCTTACTAATACCCTGCGAAATCATGATAATCCTCCACCATTGCATCAAATTTTAGGGGAAACAGAAGGGATGGTGTCCGTAAGGTTGCTTTGATTTCTGCGTAGGTGTAGGCTTTTGACATACGGAAGGCGTCCTTATTTTGATGAGATAGTGCCACATTTAATTGGATCACGTCAGCTATACGGAGAAGGACTTCTTCTTTTTGGCCACCTGACAGCTTTAAGAGCAGGAGTATCTGCAAATAATCAATATACGACAAACAAATGATTGTTTCGCTGAATATTCCAAGTTTTTGCCTTGAAGTATTTGCACCACCCAAATCTATATTTTCAAGTGGCAAATATACATCATTGTTTGTGGGAAGATACCTTTCAAGTATTTCCATGGCGGTGCTAGTAAGCTTTTCTGATGCAGTTTTAGATAGCCGATCGCCATATGTACTTATGGAGTTTTTCAATTCATCACTTGCTGAAGTGATTATTTGATTGACCTTACTGTTTATGGTGCCCTCCACTTGGCAGCTGAATGATGAAAAGCAATCAGCTAGTTCTGAAGTGATCCGTGAACACATGGCTTCCTCAAGGATGTAAATTATGTCTTCTTCCCCGGCTTTTGACGCAGCTTCATATGCAATATCAGCAAGTATATCTGCTAAGGATTTGATCACATCATCTTCGATCTGGGGTCGGATATCCATCAAAATTTCGGCTGTATCTTTCTCAAGACCTTCGAAAATTCTTGACAACTCCTGGCGGGAGGATCGTATGAAATCATCTTTATTAAAATTCCCATTGACAAATATGTTGGAAAACTCCCGTTCTGCTATTTCTCGCAGCGACGACAGAATACTGCTGACCGATTGATCGATAGTTGCAGTTATAGCCGTCTCCAAATCAGTAGTCAAACCATCAACATATTCGCTGACACTGTCTTCCACGAAATCTGCCGTGTCGTCAACACACCGCTGTAAAAAACCAACACCCTTTTGCACTCCTTCCTGCACAGTCTCGGATATTTCAGTCGATATGCGATCCTTAAGCATATCCATAATACCTTGTATAGAACAGCGCCAAGTGGACTGGGACTTTAATATTGGAACCTTTTCACCCTGCAACAATGTATCTAAATCAACACAGGATTCTGCCAGTGCCAGAGCTAGTTTCATTGTCAGCTGTGCCAACTGATACGGGAATACTCCTCCTGAAGCGGCTTGTATAGCAAGAGCAGGACCCAGTGTTATTTGATCGATTTCCGTATCGGTCAGCGCAAAGACACTATTACAAACAAACCTTATTGCAAAAATGCTTGTTTTGGCAGTTGCCAAATTGCTTTCCGGTCCCGCCTCCTCACGTACAGTGAACCAGAGAAACTTTTTTTCATTACAGCCCTTGCTTCCAAAAAGTATGTACTCAACCTCACAGCCGTAGATGCGATTATGTTCCGGGTCTATCGGTATCCCTGTCATAGTCATTTGATCGGCTTTAGAAGTAAGACACGAAAAGTTGTGCTTGATATACTCCGAAATATATAAGTTGTTTCGGATCCCCTTAACACCCTCCTCTAATATTGAAAGCAAATTCGTCACCGTTTCGGACATGCTGCGATATTGGGAAACAGCCCCATAATCGCTATCCACTTCAATATCTTCAAAATTAGAGGGGTTGCCTTCGTATATACCGGATGGCATATCTTCAAACAGGTGCATTGAATAAGCATATGCATCCTCTACAGAAGCACACTCTTTGGCCTCCGCATTGATATTGTGTAAGTTTTTCCTTAATACCTTGCCGTTGCCATATTCAGAATCACTTTTCCCCGTATTGCTTCCGAATGCAGACATAAGGTAGATATGAAAAGCCGGAATTCCTATTACTGATTCCTCTACACGCAATACTTCTCCGATCGGTTTGAGATAGGTGCTGTTAGAATAGTAATACCGATTGGTACTGCTTCCTTTACCTTCTCTGAAGTTATTATGTAAAGAGGCCATATAGTCCTCAACTGTTTCGAAATCGCGCATGCATAGGTACTCTTTTCCCGCCCTAAGCTGATCCAACAACTCCTCAACCTGATCGGAGTTGAGACGTGAATCGTATCTGTTATCATCCCCGCGCATTGCATGGTAGAATGCATCTGCGGTACTATCACCGCACGCCTCCCCATACTCATCCACACAGCGACTAAACTTTTTCTTTTCAATCTCTGCGCTTTTTAGCTCTGTCAATAACTCATTCCCTACCAAAATTGCATAGTCGACCATCTCGATGGGAGAAAGCTCCTTCCAATAGTGAAAGTACCCAAGCAACTCATCGTATTTTTGTGAATATTCTTTACTTTCGGTGTCGGTATATTGCTTGATTTTTATAATGCAATCAATCAACTGTTGTTCGGCTTTTTTATACTGCCGTGTGTGAGTGTCGTATGCATCAATGACCCTGTATAGTTCAGCACAGTCGGCAGAGATATCTTTCAGTTTAAGTTCAACATTCATTTTCTGCTCGGCTACCCGGCTTTGATCTCCGATCTTGGCGAACACAGCCAAAGAATCCACCAGGCTCAACGCCGTTTCTGCCGGCGCCCTATACTTCATAAACTCTAAAATACCATTTTCAATGATCACGGGATTTGCCAGGCTGCTTTCGGGCACGGGCATGATTTGAAAATCCTCCAAAACCGGTGCAAACATCCCGACATTCTCAAGGTTTGTACAAAAATGATCCATCAGAAGTTCACTGCGTACTGTCTCTGAAAGTTCGGGCTGCTGAGAGATGGCAAAAAGGCCGTATACATCCTTCAATATCGTGTCATAGTTGGCAAGGACGCTGTTCAATGTAAGTTTGCCCGCCTCCTCCGCTGCAGCCTTTGATAAATGACTTCGTGAAATATCGATCATAAACCCGGAAAACACTAATGTTGGGAGTAATATGATCAAGAGAAATATCGAGATGGAACCTGTATTTCTGTAAATTGTCCGCATAAGACAAATCTCCTACTGCATTCCTTTGTACCTGCCGAAGCCCGCAAGATGTTGCTACCTGTCGAAAAAGTTCATCGCTTTTGATACTACTCCCGAAAGTTTAGATGATATGTCAATCCCGGTATAACGCTCGGCCAGATGTAATATATAATCTGTGTTGCGAACCATCTCGGCTGGACTGAGCAGAGTTGCGACAGCAGAAGCCTTGATAGTAACGATATTTTCCCAAAAGGAGAATCCAAGGATATTGGGTATCCCAATAGACCGAGTTATCTCAACATGAGCTCTTCTGCTCAATCCACTTCTTTCTACCCAAATTCGTACATTCGGTTGCCCAACCATTACATCTACAACATTGAGCAAACCGGCCTGTTCCAATATCCCTCGAGCTTTCTCATCTGCAAGCTCTCTAGCAATGTCGTAACCATCCCCGCTCCCAAGGAATCTATACAATTCGCAGTCTTTCAGTCCGGATAAGCTCCTTCTTTCTTTTACACCAACATAGTCCAGTCCGTCCGTACCGAGCAACCCAAGGTCGGCTATCGCTAAGTAGTTACCATTCTCGTATGCACTTTGTATAACAAGAACAGTTCTGTCAGCCGCCGCATCTAAAATCGCATAGTGACATAGGAAACAGCCCATAAAAAAGATCACACCAACTGCAACAAGGCAAAGTGGGAGTACAAGCGTATATTCAAGTATCGAAGCTGAACCTCGCACTCTATTGACCGGCATCATACAGCCCTCACATGATGATTTTTTGGAGTACTCTTCACTTAAATGTATTGGCACTCCCCATGGTTAAAGTCATGGTCCTTCGGCTAGAGTTTGCTTTAATAATAAGTTCGATCAGAGTTCAAAATCACTAATAAGCTCTCTCTCACGACCTTTTATGGCATTCCATAATTCAGAGAGCAGTTCCCCTATTTGTTCTCTAAACGCGATTCCAAGAATTATTGCTATCGCAACTAAAACGATTACAGCTATGATCTCTGCGGCACCATCTCTTTGACTGATAATTTCCTTAATGTTTATACGATTTTTCCTCACTTTCACAACCTCCCGTGACGAAATCACATATGTAACTCTTATGGTTCTTGCTTACTTGATGAAGTCTAAGCTGTACCGGTTGACATTATCGGCATCATTACCATTATGAGGATCCCCACAAATGTCAGAACTATTGGTAAAAGCATTCTGGCGGAAGCCGTCTCACCTTTTCTACGAACTGAGTGTTTTCTCTCACTCCAACTCTCTTCCGACACCCTCTTTAAAAATGCTACCAGTTCGCGGTTACCCTTTGATAAGTTTTGAAGCAGCGCCGAAATGACCTTGTCCACATATGGCTCGCCACAGCGCTCTGCAAACTCCCTCCAGGCATCAAATCGGGAGACACCGTTATCGATCTTGACCGTGGCACGCCGCATCTCGTTATATAACAAACCGCTGCTACTTTGCGCAGTTACTCTCCATGCCTGATCTAATATTAGTCCTGCGTTTACCAGCAAAGTCATTGTAGATAAGGCCTCCGGAAAGTCCTTACGAATCTGCTCTCTGCGTCGATCGACCTTTTCCTTCAAATCCTTATCGTAGTAATACACCATGCCGGCAGCCCCGAAAAATGCAAACAACAATGCAATCCATGCGTTGATTATTACTGATAGAAGTAATAGCAATATAAAGACCATGAACGTGACCGATATCATCCGCGACATAAATATGTGTCGAAAAAACACTGAATACTTCTTTCCGTGAAGTATGCGAAAATATCGCTCAATTTTTCTGTCGTATAGACTTGTATAGTTGTAGCGGATTTTGGATAACAGCTCCATTCCGAAGGTATAGAGGCATTTGCATGGGTAGCTTCCAATAGGAAGATCCTTGATTATGTAATCATAGCGATGACCTAGAGTCCAGAAAACCACATAGAAAGCTGTCAGAATAGTGATCAGTGCCGATACCGCGACAAGCCCCAATGTGCCCATACCTGTTCCTCCTCACCCGGACTTAGCGAGCCGGTTTAGTCCTGACACTCACAGTGACTAAAATTAGGTGATTCTTTGGCGGTACGGAAACTCATTTCTAGTTTCCGTAGTTTTCTAAAGCTTAGGATGTAACTTCTAATTTCTAAAGATAGCCCATATACATCTTGAACTGCCAGACAGTCGTTACAGCTCAATTCTTAGAATACGCCTTGAAATAAGGTAGGATACTGCAAACAGTATCAACGCAATCGTTGATGAGATCCTACCCATAGCAGAAGACATATCTGCTATGCCAGCGCCAAGTCCCTTTAGCAGTAGCACGAAAATTACGGGCATTATCAACATAACAAACTGCTCTGTCTTCTTTGCAGAAACCACAGTCAGTATTTCCTGCCTCACCTCTATTTTGTCGCATATTATTTGACAGGTCATATCTGTTATTTCTAAAAAATCTCCTCCCAAGCGATTGCATGTTTCAAAAACATTTGCGAAACTTTGTATTTCATGTAAGCAGCTTCTTTTGCCAAAGTCGGATAGCAGATGTTCAAGATTTTGATTGATCGCAACACTTTCGTTAATATGTCGAAGCTCGCGTGCTATATAGCTGTCACCACCGTGAAGGGACTCCATATCCTTCTGTGCCGTTAAAAATGCACTGGAAATGTTGGCCCCGGCGCTAACGGATGATGAAAGTGATTCCAACATATCTCTAAACTGCATTAGTAACCTCTTTTTGACTGCCTCTGTACGATTTTTGATATAATATAAATTGATATATACAACAGCAGCTATGGCACTAACGAGGATAGCTATTACATGTTCGTAAAACACGTATCCCACAATACCACCGGTGGCAGCTCCAACGAAGGTGCATAGAACCTTCTCTGCAATTGACGGATCGTATGATGAATAATCTGACGTGATTTGCGCCATAAAACCCACACCTAAACAGTTACGTTATTTACAGTTACACTAATTCAAAATCGTGCTTCATTTTTCTCTTGACATAGTTAAATCGTGCCTGACACACCATATAGCTTCAGCTTATTGTCGTGCAATAGGCTGTTTTTTGTCCTAGTCAGCTTTCCGGTTACCCGATCGCTTGCGCTGCCTGGTTCCTCCTCAAATACAAAAAGCGGATTTAACTGGATTTCTCCTCTACGATAGCCCGCCACCTCTGTGATACTTATTACACGTCTTGAATGATCCCGAAGCCGTGAAAGATGGATCATTATATCGATGGCCGATGCGATCTGCCTGCGGACAGCCTCCTGTGGTAAACTTGATGTGCCCATAAACACCATTGTTTCTAGCCGTGATAGCATGTCCTGTGTAGAATTGGCGTGTCCCGTAGATAGCGATCCGTCATGACCGGTATTCATGGCCTGCAGCATGTCTAAAGCTTCCTCTCCCCTTACCTCGCCTACGATTATCCGTTCCGGACGCATACGCAACGACGCCCGTATGAGCTGCCGCATTGCAACAAGTCCTGCCCCCGATGAGTTGGCATTCCGAGTCTCCAATCTTATCAGGTTTTCTATGCCGCTAAGGCGAAGTTCAGCGGAGTCTTCTATCGATACGATCCTCTCGTCCTTCGGGATAAATCCTGCAAGTGCATTTAGAAATGTTGTTTTACCTGAATTGGTGCCACCACTTATAAATATGTTGTATTTAGCGCGGACCAGCATCTCTAGCTTTTGAGCTGCCTCCACAGAAAGTGAACCGAGTTTAATAAGCCTCTCCACTGTAAAGGGTTCATCTGAAAACTTCCTAATAGTTAAAACCGGGCCATTTAGCGAAATCGGTGGTAGTACTACATTGACTCGTGAGCCGTCGGACAGGCGGGCATCAACTATTGGGTTTGCCTGATTTACCTCACGACCGGCACGTCCGACTATGCGTTGGATCACATCTTCCAGCTGATTTTTACTTTCAAATTTTAGTTTGGTTCTATGGATCAAACCCTCCCGTTCAATAAAAATGACATCGTAGCTGTTTACCATTATTTCAGTGATTTTTTCGTCTGAAAGAAGATGATCCAGGATCCCCAAACCTCTAATGGAGCTTACTACAGAAGTGACGGCTTGAGCCCTTTGGGCAATTGTCATATATATGCTGTCAGTCCTACTCGATATCATCCGCTCTATACGTTCCTCTAACTCAGCATCCGACATATCACCAAGGGGGAGGGTCTCAACTGCGATCTTTCGCACTTCCTCAGTCAAACTGCGTAACTTATCCATTCTTTTACCAATTCAATGAAGTTGACTTATAAGAGGGCATCGAAGAAAGCCATTTGAGAAAGATGACTAACTATGCTTTCAGAGGAACCGCCCTCATAACGTGGTGCCCCGCCGAGAACCGCAAGGTCAATATTCTTATGCGCGATGCCGCTTTTGCTGCTGAACCTGTTGTACAGAAGCCAAGTTTGCGGAAAGGATATCTCATCTCTTACAGCGATTATGTTCATAGCCGCATTGATGCGCTCAAGTTTTACATTTGAGGTATACTCTCCATTGGAAACTAGAATATTGGCAGTTGTCTGCCTCATCAATTCCAGCGGAGCTCCCTCCAACAAAAGATCGGAGTCTACTATTATGTAGTCGAATCCATTCATATTCTTTAGCTGTGTGAGAAGCATATCTATATCCTCAGCAGTTATCTCCATTACCTCGGGTGCAGCAGTGCAAGACTCTATAAAAAACACACCATCCTCACTTTGCATAACGGCACTCTTTAGCCTTAAAGACAGGTTTGTTCGCTTGCTCTTGATGGCGTAAATCAAATCACCTATACGAGTCCTTGACTCCGATCGAAAAAATATTGATGATGTGCCAAAGCGCTCAAGGTTCAAATACAAAGCCTTTTTCCCCATGGACGTAAATCGCAGGGCGCATGCTGCTGCCGCCGTAGACGCTCCCGAACCTCCGCTGCACGAAAAGAACCCGTATACTTTGGCTTCGGAGTGCGTCCCTGTATGAGAACCATTGTCGCCAATCTCGGATGGACTTCCCGAGAACACTGAAAGTATTTCGCGAAATATATTATCTGCCTTTTGAAATTTGCAAATAGCAGCCCGCCCTTTATATTCAAGGACGGATCGATTTTCTGTAAACCAGGCATGACACACACTTTCAGGAATAGATTTGGAGTCGATATCAAATCGATCCGATGCAATAAACACGCAATTACCCACCTTTTCCAGTGCACTCATGGCCTGTTCAAGATCGGTAAAGGAATATATTTCAGTACTATAGTCATCCCTTGAACTAAAAGCTGATGACAGCCGATTTAGATACTTCTCGTCTTTATCTAAAAGTACCAATCTGATTTTCATTTATATTCACTCCATTTTTCTCCGAATGGCAAAAACAAAAAACTTTGAGGTCAATGTTCATCTCTAGTGTGCAGACTTCCTAAACTGAGCAAGACATTTATCAAACATTTTTTATAAAAATGTAGTTATACAGAAACTATTTAATTGGATATTTTTGGTATTCCTATTATATAGGATATTTTTACCATTTTCAACCCCTAATTTCCAAAATATTCTATAATTCTATAATTCTATAATTTTATACTTTGTGTACACTGTCAACATTGCAAGCTGTCCAATAAAAAGGTAGAATAGAGTATGATATTTTTATCAAGCAAGTAGATTATTTCAAACTTATAGATAAGTATAGTCTGTGTGAAATATTGTGACATCCTATCACTTATACGGATGTCAATGGGAGGTTACACAAATGAACAATTCCAAATTGGACAATAGCTCCATTATCAAGTTTTTTAAGGAAATAAGTGCGGTTCCCCGTGCTTCCTTCAAGGAAAGCTCAATTGCAGATTACCTGGTCGAGTTTGCAAAACAACGGGGGCTATGGTATTACCGTGATGAAATCCACAATGTGGTTATTAAAAAGCCCGGCAGCCCTGGTGCAGAGGCTCTGCCACCGGTCATGCTGCAGGGACATACAGATATGGTCTGTGAAAAAAATTCCGATACCGAGCATGACTTTGATAGTGAAGGTATCAACCTGGTACAGGAAGGAAATTTTTCTGCGGGCTGACGGGGACCACACTGGGCGCAGACGACGGGGTGGCTGTTGCATACATGTTGGCCATACTTGATGATCCTAATGCCGTACATCCTCCGTTGGAATGCGTTTTCACTGTTCAGGAAGAAGTAGGTTTAGCAGGCGCTGAAAATCTTGATCCCTCAGTTCTGGATGCGAGAACGCTTATCAATCTTGACGGCAGCCCCTTCGGTACTGCTGTTGTAAGCTGTGCAGGAGGTCTTCGTGCTGTCCTTACGAAAAACTATCAAGCCATCTGCACTTCCCTTGGCATTTCCTCTGCGTATTGCAGTGCGCGGTCTGGAGGGTGGTCACTCAGGGATCGATATTCATAAGGACAAGGGCAACTCAATAATGATCCTCGGAAGGATCCTATTAAAGCTGCTTATCAACTTCCCTGTCATGGAGATAGGGCATATAATGGGTGGGGCAAAGGACAACGCAATTCCGAGGGAAAGCGATGCACTAGTGTTCTTTACATCAGAACAAGATCTCACTATAGCGGAACAACTACTGTCTGAACTCGAGCAGCAAATTCGTGAAGAACTTCGGGATACCGACCCGTCTTTCCGATTGGAAGTAAATCGTACCGAAAATAGAAGTCTGACCTCCATCGGACGTGTTACCACTGATTCGTTGATCCGCATGCTCGCCCTTGCGCCTAACGGTGTACTAATACGCAGCAGTCAAGCAGGTGGATTTGTCGTATCATCAGTAAATCTCGGTGTAATAAACACAGACCAGGATAAAATCGAGGTCTTGTTCAGCCTTAGAAGCTCCGAGGCTTCTCTTCAGGACAAAACAAAGGATGTGCTGACTGCTCTTGCAGACTCCTTTGGATTTTCAGTTGAGTTCAACAGCCCATATCCGGGTTGGCGATATGCTGAGGTCTCCCCTATTCGTGACACATTTGTAACCGCGTTCAAGGATTTGTTCGACAGGGATCTGGAAGTGTTGGCAATACACGCAGGCCTGGAGTGCGGACTGTTTTCCGAAAAGCTGCCCGGACTTGATGCAATATCCCTTGGACCTACTATACATGACTTTCATACCCCTCAGGAAAAACTCGACCTTGTCACATTTGAACAGACGTATTCACTTCTGATCGAGGTGCTAAAGAGGCTCACAGAAAAGAAATAATATCTTTGCTTTAGCTTTTCTCAATTTATTTTGCGAAAGTATATCGCCGTAGTAATTTAGAAACACAATCGATAATCTGCGACTGTTTTCACGTCAAGTTCCATCAAAACGAGTCAAAACTGGAACCGCAAATAGCAGGCATTCATACACTATTATTGAAGGAATGCACTTCAATTCATATTGGGAGGTAAAATAATGCCTGCTGAAAACATGCACATAAAAGAAGCAGTCTGCATCCATACAAGAAAAGTTTATGATTCCTGTAAAGACAAGGACTGCGTGGAAAATCTCCGCGTATATCTGACACGGGGAAGCCAGGCAATTATCGACAGGGCAATCAATGTAAAGTGCCGCAAAGTTGAGCTGCTCTGGGTATACATCGATGTTGAACCCGTCTCCTTCAACCGCGGATTCTACACCGTCGATGTAAAGTACTTCTACAAGGTAACAGGTGAAGCATTCTGTGGAGTAGGCAAGCCGCAGGAGTTCACCGGCTTGGCAACCAATGACAAAAGGGTCATCCTCTTCGGCAGCGAAGGTAACGCAAGGATCTTCAGCTCAGTCATGACTCCCGGCGAGAGCGACCAGCAGCTGATACAGCGCACCAACATGCCGGTTGGCGTTGTTGAAGTAGTGGATCCCATCTGTTTGTCACTAAAGCTAGTTGAGGTCTGTGACTGCCCGAAGGGACGCGACTACGAGATCAACGAACTTCCTACAGCCATCGCAAACTGTTTCAGTGACGACCTTGTCTTGGGAGACAGCGAGAAGCGCGTATACGTAACTTTAGGACAGTTCAGCATTATCAAACTTGAGCGGGATACTCAGCTGCTCATACCAGCCTTCGACTTCTGCGTACCAGACAACGAATGTGTCAGCGCAACCGAAGACGATCCATGCGATCTTTTCCGCAGAATTGAGTTCCCTGTTGAGGAATTCTTCCCGCCTCAGCGTCAGGATTTCGATCAGACTCTTGGGGCTGGAGACAAACGCCACCACGGATGCAGATAGTCAAAATCTAAGCAACATGAAAGCCGCGGCAAGACAAAGCCGCGGCTTTCTATTAGCACTGTTTTATAAGGCTATTTACTATATACAGCAACTTCCCCGATAAGTCCTGATGGCTCTAGTACTGAACTGCCTCGGAAAAAGCTGTAAATACCGGTATCATAGTCCATATTACGGACTTTCCTATCAAGTGTATTTGTTACCTCGATTCGCAGGTCATTTTTACCTGATTGAACAAGATCGCTTATGTCAAATCGATATGGTGGTGCTATCTTCATTCCGGCGCATTCACCGTTTACCCAAACCTCAACTCCCTCGTAAGCATCCTCAAGAGTCAATGTAGCACTTTGGGAACTTTCAAGTTCAAAGGAAGTCTCATAGCGGATGGTTCCGGAGAATTCAGGATACCTCAACCCTATGTTTTCAAGGGTCGTGATCTTCTGATGATCCCGGAAGTTTGGATACTCCTGTGACTCGGCAAAAGACATTGTCCATTCACCGGAAATGATCGTCTTGTCCCCTTCTTCCTTTGGCTGTGGGATAAGATCGTAGCCGGTACCCTTATCGCCAAATACTACAATAACCATATGGTATGGTTCAACTGTAAGTTTTAGCTTTGTGCCGTTTTCGACCTGCTCATATTCCACAGGACGAAGGACATTTTCAAATGCATCATAGATCACAGCATCGCCGGTGCTTGCAACAGTGATCTCTCCCTCAAATGCGAAACTCTGGTCTTCATTCGAGAAGAGATATATATCGTTTTCAAGCTTATAGTGATAATATCTCATCCTCTTAAATGGCGGGGATAGAAATACCTCTTTATAGCCGCAAGCTTCGACATATCGTGCAAGCTCCAACAATGGCACGGCCCTGCATGCCGAGATTTCCCTCAGTAGAGTTGTTGCCTCCCCATCCTCACAGTTGCAGATCCCCGAAGGATGCTCATCAACGAAAATGACCTCAAAACCTTTCTTTACAGCCTGTGCGGCAAACTGTGCAACTTCCTTAGTTATAAACTCAGCATAAGGCACTATCAAGGTTTTGTATGTCTCCCCGTTTACATGGAGCTCTCCGTCAAATGAAGCGCCAAATGCGTCCATATCAGAAAACAGATCGGAGGGTAAAATATCAAAATCGATCTGATTTTCCATCAGCTCACGGGCAGGCTTTTGAAGGTACATGTATCCACCGGTCCACTCTGCTTCACCATGATAGAGCAACGCGGCCGGAGCAATGTGTTTTCCACCATTTATAAGATGGCATGCCCTGTTCATGTAGCGCATAAGCCTGCGGAAATGTCTAAACTGCGGATTCAGTCCATGGGCATAGAAGTGGGGCGGACAGTCCGGATCGGGAAACTCTTTCGGCGAAAAAGCGTGGGGTACATAGTGGTTGACACCTCTGACAAGGAAATGGTCGGTAAGATACTTCATCAGGCGCACACCGCATGACCATCCGTATGCACCAAATGTTTCGCACATCGCTCTTCCCATCTTTTTGGGATCGATGTGAGCGCCGGACGAAGCAAGTTTTCCGAGAGTAAAGTGGTAAAACTCTCCGTCACCCGGTGCCATAAATCCCTTGCGGGTATGGTTCTCTCCTGCAAGTAGAACCTGTCCACCTATGTTGTCGATACCTGCCATGTGTTGACCCGTCTGACCACGGAAAAAGTGGCCAAGGCTACATCCGAGGCGGGAATGTTGGTTGTTGTCTTCAATGAGATGGCCGATATATTCAACGCCGCGCTCGGAACACCATTCGCCAATTTGTTTTGAGAAGTTCTCCTCAACAAGGCGTGTCACGGTGTCCATATAAGCGTAGCGAACCTTTGCGTTCAAATTGCTATCGTTGAAATCAGTCCAAAGTGCAGGCAAAAGGCTTGTCCAGTTGTCACCGAGGCGCTCACGAAGCATTGCAGGAACATCCTTGCTCCAAGGCAAAGGCATGTTCTTTCTACCAATCGATTCGTCCATCGCAAATCCAACGGTGTTGCCAAATAGCGGCTCATCAGAGAAAAAGCCCACAAATGTCTTGCCAAAGTCGTCTTTGTAACGCTCATAGTGTGGTTCATACACAGCATCAATAAGTAATCTGCAGCTTTCTCTGTCAAGCACGTTGATGTAATCTGTGCGACCACCACCGTTTCTCGTATTATAGAGAACAAATATTCTCCACATACCATAAGGCGCATTCCAAACAAGTCTTCCATCTTTAACAAGTTCAGTGAGATCGATCACTTCTTCACCTAATTTATTGCCCTTAATGACATTTATTGCAACGACCGCCAAAAGTTTATCATCATCAAATTCGCGCTGTTTTGCGCCACCCATCAACATTGACGCAGCCCCGCCACTCAGTGGATTTGGGGTGTGCCTGGCGAGGGGAGCGACATCCAGAACAGCCTGTGGCATCGGTCCACATACATCCACTGTGTTAAATGACAAGTATTGTTTGCACAGCTCGGGGTCAGCATTTTCCAAAGCACCGTTTGCATATCCCGTCGGGAAGTGGGCATCATCCAAAAGCCAGACTTTCATTCCCCTCTTCCTGGCTTCGTCCATTATGACGTCAAAATCTTGCCACCATTTGGGCCCGCAGAAATCGGGATGCGGCCTGCATTCGACGCATACTGCCTGTATGCCGCAAGATTGTATCGCCTGCATGTACTCGCGAAGGACTGTTTCCTCTTCGCCGTGCTGCCAGAAAAACGGGAAGATGTAGTTGCAGGCCCGGTCGTTCAGCAGCTCTGCCACTCTTTTTTCCATAGCAATCCTCCATAGATTGTTGATTTATTACCTGTTATTCTTTCCGGAAAGAATCTTGCATTATAATATCTGAAGTTCCAACTGCCTTGATATTGGTCGTTTTTGTACTATTGGTCAGAATCATCTTTTAATTATATAAAACCATATAATCCGTCTTTTTCAATTTTAATATATTGGGGGTCGGAAAACCTCCACCCCAAAAAAACAGGTGCTTTACCGCAAGTATGATGTTTAGTCTGTTTTACCGTTTGTAATAGCGGTCAAGGGCATTTTGCATTATTTCCGTGCAGCGGTCGATACCATGGCTGTTTATCCATTCGACATAGCTGTTCCATTCCGATAGTGACTTTTCACCGGTTATGAACTTGATAGTATTTTCCGTTACATATGTTTTGATATCACCCATCTTGCTTGAGTATTCTGCTGACTCATCGATGGAGATGGAAACTTCGGGCATTGTTTCGCTGTCCTCATAATTGCGGTCCCAGATCTCCTTTCCGACTTTAAATGCCTTCTCCGGAAGTGTCGGGGAAAAACCACGTTCCCAGTAATAAAGTTTAGGGTGGACAGGCGGCATGGTGTTCAATGACTGCATGTCTTCGGTCGAGGTCCCGTCAGGATTGGCATAAATTACTTCCATCCACCGCGGTTTGCCGTCCTCTCCTATTTCATAAGAAACCCCTTCTATTCCCCAGTTACCGAGCAGCGCTCCCTCTTCCGAATAGAAGTAATCCATCCACTTGATGAAAGGTACGATATCTTCCGATGTATATGTGATCGTGGCGTTCCCTCCGCCCAAAACCGTATGCGGTACGCTGTTGTACGCGAGCTTTCTGATATCGCCCTTATTTATTGCGGGTGCAGTGACCCCCTGGATATTTGCTCCCTGCTCCGGCGGAATCTGCATCTCAATCATTGTGGTGTCGTAGATGAATTGGAAGGCTCCGAACTCGCCGTTGATAATGAGTGCAGAATCTCCGCCGAACAAACCGGCGCGTACATAAAATTCCGGATCGATCAGGCCCTCCGAATACCACTGGTTCATCATCTCAAGGTATTCAAGATAGCCCGGGTCCGTCGGGCAGAAAACAGCTCTTCCATCGCGATTTATATATTCTGACAGTACACCATACCCTGTCATCAGGAATTCTTCGGCACCTGTTGATCCGCTCCAAAGGTAGTATGAAGCTGTTCCTGAATAATCTTTCAAAGCGACCAACATATCGTGAAACTCTTCATAGGTCTCAACATTATTGGCGACTATACCGGTACCCGATTTGTCCAGCCAATCCTGCCTCGCATAAACACCGACCCATGTCGGCTCCCTTTCCGGGCTTATCGTGCGAAAGTACGGTACTTTGCCCGAATCGGTCATTGTATTCTTTCGTACGGTATCATCCGCATAACGCAGCGCGTTGTAGTTCGGCGCGTAAGTGGCGATCAAATCCGACAGATCCCTGATCAATCCTTCATTGATGTAATTGTCATATCCGCCGACATAATAGCAGCTAGGTCCAATCGCATTGCCCGTGAAGAACGCGTCGGGCAGATTTTGCGAGACCATGATAAGGTTGAACTGCTCCTTGCCTTCTCCCATCGATGCAATCTTCCACTCAATATGGATATTGGTGATTTCCTCTGCTTTCTGGTAGGCTTTTGACTGATTGGGGGTCTCCATAATAGTCATACCGGACATCATATCGCTCCAGACGGTATAGGTCGTCAGCTCCTCGGCAAACGGCAGTGACAGCTCTTCCGGAGCAGCGGTTTCGGAACCGGGCTGCGTTGAAGCAGTGTCCGGATCTTTTGACGGGGCTGACTCACCGCTGTCACCGCAGGCGGCAAGCAGTCCGACAGTCAGCAAAATACAGAGCAAAGCTGCAAGTGTCTTTTTCATTTTGTTCCCCTCTCTTTCATAAAAATCAGCTGTTGGTTCAGATTGAACCTCCAATTAAGCTAATAAACGGACCATATCAGGTTGTAATAACACAAAATAACGAATATGATCGGCAATTAGCTTTACGAAATAATTCTATATCAGAAAATCTATGGTTAAAATACCTAAATCCGATATTTTGAATGACCAAATTTGATATAGTATGATATAATACTATTAAGTCCGATAATAGCGATCATTCCGGGTCATTGAGTATTATCGATTACGAACCGGGTGCAGGATTTCATTGTTTTCAGGAGGCTTGGTCATGACGATTCCTGAACTTGACCAATATCTGAGCCGCGCTTTTCCGTTTGTCGAAAATTTAGACTATAGGGACTTGGCAAGCAGCAGCCAAACCAATACAACTGACGGATCAAATATCCCCTTTGAATTCCTTCAAACGGCTTATATGAAAAATATATTTGTTGCGGACAAGTTTGTTCGAAACGAACACCCCGAGCAAGAAGGCCTCCTGATACATATCCACAGCAGATTCAGCCCCGTAGAAAACCACCGTCATGAATTCTTTGAGATGATGTATGTGCGGTCCGGAGAGGTCGTCCACCATATAGGTGACCGGAAAGTCAACTTGGCGGCAGGAGACTTCCTATTGATAGCTCCGGGAGTATTCCACTGTATCGATGTCTGCGGCGAAAATGACATAGCCCTAAATTTCATATTTAGCCTTGATTATCTAACACCCTCATTTTTGCACCTGATTTCCCGCAATCAGCTATTTTATGACTTTTTTAAGCAGAAGGTAATGGAAGGTCCTGTGGAAAAGCCCTTTATAAACATAAAAGCCGGCAGGTTTCCGGATGTACTGGAAACCGCCGACAAAATGCTGTGCGAGTTTTTCGATCCAGATATCTGCTCCGCCAGCATGCTCAAATGCATGTTCCCGAACCTGATCAACCTGCTTTTCCGGGCCTGGAAAGAAAGCGGAGGCAGCATAAAACCGAGAAAAAACATGGACGACAATGATATAAACCAAATCATAAAATACATAGAAACCAACTTCGCGTCGGCCACCCTGAAGGAGGCAGCTTCGCGTTTCGGCTATCACCCCGACTACCTCAGCCGGTTGATAAAAAAAGAACTGGGTATCACTTTCGGCAACTTAAAACATCGCATATGTATTGAACAAGCTAAGTTTTTGCTTGTCTGTACCGATTTGACCGTTTCACAGGTCGCCGAGCAAATCGGTTTTTCCAACATGACCTTTTTCTATGAGCTTTTCAGTAGGTACTGTGGAACCACACCTGCAGATTATCGAAATAACATCGGGCAGGAGCGGCTTCAACTATAAACGTGCAAAAGCAGAGCACCAATTATCCATATCTACTAAAATATACGATCCAGCCTACCTTAACTGTTCCAGCCTTCCCTGAATGACCTTGTTGTAATTTATAACATTGCGCTCATACTCTTCATTCATAAATCTTGAAGAAATCATAAAGTCGGCTGTGGCCTTGTTTGTTGCAATAGGAATATCGTACACTACCGCTATTCGCAGAAGAGCCTTAACATCCGGGTCATGGGGCTGGGCCTCCAATGGATCCCAGAAAAAGACGACAAAATCTATTGATCCCTCTACGATCCTGGAACTGACCTGGAGGTCTCCGCCCAACGGTCCGCTGTTATACGCTTTGACGGGAAGCCCTGTTTTATCGACAACAAGTCTTGCCGTAGTTCCTGTTCCGCACAGAAAATGACCTTTTAGGATTTCCTTATTGGTATCTACCCACTCGACAAGCTCTTGCTTCTTGGAGTCATGGGCAATGAGTGCTATGTGCTTTTGTCTTCCTATTGTAAAAGGAATATACTCGTCCTGAATCATAAATGTTACCCTCCCCGACATTATTCTGAGCTGTTAAGTCTTAGTCTTTGTTCTCCTCGACATTGGCTGTGCTTTTTATATCCCTTAAAATATCTTCACGCTTTGACAAGTATTCTTCCTTTGTGATCAACTTCCGATTATAAATCCGGTATAACTCCATCAAGTCCTCCTCAGGATCCTTCTTGGTATCCCCGCCGGCACCGGATCTGGATGTGGCCGAATCGGAATTGCCCGCACCCTGAATGATAGTTCTGCAATTGACCACAATTATAAATACTGCAAGAAATGTCCATAGAATGCCGACAGTACCGTATTCAGGAACGACTTTTATGACCCCAAACCCCAAAAAACCAATTCCCAATAACAGTCCCAATATCGCTTGCGACCTAAAAGTCCTACCCTGTGTTGGTCTCTTTCGCACAGCTATCTCCCCTTCAGGAAGACAAGGGGCGCTCTTGTATCTTGTCCTCCCTCTAAAACTCATTGTATACGAATGTTATCTCAGCTTTTTCGGTAAAGAGAAATACAAGCAGAAGTGCCACTGCTATTAGCAGATAGCATGCAATGCGTAAAACCGTGTTTTGAAACACGGTTTGTTTAATTTTCTCTATAGTACTGCTCAATTGCTTTATCAACCTCGAGCCACCCTTTCCATCCCAGATGCATTACATCACATAGAAAATAATCTTCATACTCATATCCGGTAAGGTCGACCATAGTTACATTCTCATAACGCTCAACTATATCTCGAACATTTTGATAATACTCTTCACGCCGCTGTTTGGTAAATCCCGTATAGTCACTCCACTCACCGTGCAATGGTACATGAACAAATAGCGGTTCAATCCCCTTTAGTTTACATATCTCAAGGAGGATCTCAAGGTCATTGTACTCTTTGGAAACGGTATAGCTCAGCTCGCTATCCTTGTTCTTTTGCTGGTTTAGCTTCCTGCCTATATATGTCAAATAGTAGTCATTGAGCATACCAAAATCATTGTTGTCGGTCATGGTCTCAGCTTCGCTAATTGCACGGTTCAATTCGCTTTCCCAATCAATAGCGTGATCGTCAGCTGTTTGCTGAAGTTCCTGACTTTTGCTTGCAACATTTTCAATAAGCTTTTTCGAAGCAACAAGGTCACGCATACCTAAAAGCCACTTGCTAAACCTATAGAATGGTTGCAACGCAGTATTTAACACAGTTGCTGTTAAGCTCTTGTTTGTAGCAATTGCAGCCATGCTTCCGACTGCGTCGTACTTGTGCATCGAAGAGCCGGTGATCTCGTTATACTGCTCAGTGAGCTCAGCAACACGACGCGAAATATAATGCTTTATATCATCCGGTATAGAATCCTCAAGCATAAGTGTGAGATATTGCTGTTCCGAGAAATTGGCCATGAAAAGGTCGGGGGCAATGCCCTCTTTTACATACGACTGTGGCGATGTGATAAGCACCACCTTTTTCCCGGTAAGGGCATCCCCTGTGGCTGCAATATTGATTGCATGAATAAGGGATTGGCACGATCCCCTTCCCACCAAGTTTACCTGGACCCCGTTTCTCTGCCCCTTGAAGAAGTTGGCAGGGTGGGTGGATATATTTAGTGTACGGAGTTCAGATGATCCATAAATTATTACGTTGTTATCCCTTTTGGCAGACTGTTCCACTAAATAAAGGCCGGTAATCTTCTCGGTATAATTGTCGTCACCAATACTATCCAAATATGGAGGCATAGTATTATAAATAAGTTGCCCTACAAGTGTAAAGAGTAAAACAACCCCAATAAGCGCGGATATACCGGCAATGAGCAGCTTTTTCATGCTCTTTGAAGCACCTGCCTGATTATCAGGGCAGGACTTTTTATTTCATCCCGCGTCACTTCCGTGGGCTCGAATTTTATTCCCAACTGCTTCTCGATCTCAACAAACAGACTTATCACACCAAAGGAGTCGAGTATTCCTTCCTCGAACAAGTCCATATCAGGCTCAAGCTCGCCCTCGTCTGCACCACAAATGTCATTAAGTATCGCCATTACTTTTTCTTCCATAGCATATAGCTCCTGTTAAATATATTTGACGTGTAAATAATACATAAACTAAATCACTATCTGAATCCCACTTTAATATACATAATGTAATTATCAATCCAAATATTATCAGATAATATCAAATCAGACGTCCCGAGAAGATCAGTAGACCAAAGCTGAAAAGATGAAATGTAATGATTATAAGCAATATAGACGGCAAGTCCGCTCTTTTCAGCTTCCTAAATCGCTTCCACCGGGTGTCTAAAATATCATTGACGCACATCAAAAGTCCATGATATGCACCATATACAATATATCGGAGAGCTAACCCATGCCACAATCCCATAGTCATCATGGTAATGATATAACCGATATACGACGCAGTTCTTCTGTCCTTATACCATTCACCTTTCAATGCGGCAGCTACAAACCTTGTGTACACATAGTCTCTTAGCCAGGTTGAAAGCGAAATGTGCCACCTCGACCAAAAGTCCTTCATATCCCTGCTAAGGAATGGCATATTGAAATTTTCCGGAGTTTTTATCGCAAGTATATAGGATGCTCCAATAGCCATGAGGCTATATCCGGCAAAGTTGAAAAACAGAAAAAAGGTGTAGGCATACATATAAGATATTGTGGGAATCAGGCCATTTCCGGGCAGTTTGGATATCCAATTCGTATAAATCAGTGAAGATATCACAAAGTTGAACAATGCGCCCCACATCAGTTTCCAGACCCCGGCCTTGAGAAGATCAACGTACTTCTCCCTGCCCGGTATATTTTCAAGATCTGCACGAAACCTTCTAAACCTGTCTATCGGACCTGAGCTGATGCTCGGAAAGAAAAGCAAAAAGTAGCTAAAGTCCAATAACCCGATCTCTGTAACAAGCCCGTCGTAGGTTTCAATCAGCACCTGAACTGCACGAAATGTCATGTAACTAATGCCCAAAAGATGAATAAAGTCCAAGTGTGGAACCAGCGCACCTAGCTTTGCAATCACAAGAGGCGCAATAGCCAGTGCTACAAACAACCACAAAAGAGGCCGCGACTGGATTTTCTTTCTTAACTGAAAGTAAAGCAGTACTAAAGCAGTTTCAAAAAAATAAAAAATGAACAACGTCGCCTTTTTCTCCCATGTGTCAAAGATGATAAGGAGCATCAAGACGGTGAAAATAAAACCATAGTGTTTAAGTGACCTGTTGGTTAGTCCAATCACTACAGCGGGCACTAATAACAGCGCCATTATATAGAAAAATAGGAGTCCGTTAAAAGGGGTCATTTGTTGCCCTCCGAATCGGATTACAGTCTTTGTTGAAGTTGCTTTTTGTCCACTTTCCCGTTAGTGTTAAGCGGGAAGGAATCAATAGCCAAAATTTTCCTGGGTATCATATATGACGGCAGAAATTCTTTGAGCTCATCCTTGATTTTAATTGCTCTTTTCAAAGATCCGAGCCCATCGGGTTTCTGCAGTAATACAAAGGCAGCAAGATATGCGACCTTTTCACCCTCGTATACGGGAATCACTGCTGCGCGCGCTATGTTAGAGCACTTGGCGAGATTATTCTCAATGTCCTCGATCTCAACTCTGTGACCGCTTATCTTGATCTGGTTGTCCAGTCTGCCGCAATAATAGTAAAGCCCGTTTTTCTCAAAACACGCGTCTCCGGTATGATATCCCCGCTTGCCGGTTTCCTCATCCACAAAAAATGCCTTTTCAGTAAGGTCGGGTCTTTTGAAATATCCGGGACCAACGTTATCACTTATGATCAAAAGCTCACCCTGTTCGCCCGGAGCAACTGGTTTACCTTCTGAGTCAACTATACGGAAAGTAACTTCAGGCAGTGGATATCCTATGGGTATTTGCAGTGGATCCTTTGCCATTTCATCCGTGATCTCTACCGCAGTCACAAGCACGGTTGCTTCTGTAGGACCGTATGTGTTGATGACTTTCGCACTTGGGAAGCGTTCAAACAGTTCGTCCACCAACTTGTGGGTCAAAATCTCACCGCAGAACAAAAATTTCTCAAGCTTCGGCATCAGCGTCTCGTTAAACTTCCCAGACGGTACGCACATCTCAGCAAGTGATGGTGTTGACACCCAGAAGCAGCACCCAGAGGATCTCAAATGCTCAAACAACTCTCCCATATTCTCGAGCATGTCCTTATCAACGGTATAAAGAGTCATGCCTTTAGATACTCCCATGTAAAGTGAAACCACAGATACATCAAAGGAGTATGATATCTGATTTAGAATAACTCCTCTATCTTCGGATACTTCCATCCATGGCAATAATTCACGGTGGAAATTCTCGATATTTGCACAGGTTATAGGTACACCCTTTGGCTTTCCTGTACTTCCGGATGTAAATAAGATATATGCTGTTGAATCGCCGGAAATCCAGTGATCCTTGATGTCCAAGTTATTGGTGCCTTCAGTACTGTCCTTGACGGCCTGTTGACTACGTACGATCTCGTTTAGCCTATCCGGTGTTATGACCTCTGCATCAGTTTTAATATTGAGATCATAAAAATCCACAAAAACTTTTGGCTCAACATCGTCAATGATCTGTTGCACACGCTCCTCAGGCACTGTAATGTCTATCGGAACGTAAGCTCTTCCAGCCTTTAATGACCCGTACAGACAGGGAAGGATCAGCGTCTCTTTATGTCCGTATATTACTACAGGAGTCCTGTCATCCCCAAACCTATCCAGGAGATAAACGGCAAAAGCATCTGATAATTCGTCAAGCTCACTATATGTTAGGGATTCATCCCTATTTATCAGCGCTATCCGGTCAGTTTTTGCGTATTCCTTAATTTTTTCAAGTACAAACATCGAATTCCCCTTTCACGGCCCATTGGGGTTTTGTAGTGTGATACAACTTTATTCGCAGGCGGGATAAGCTTCCCTGTCCCAACGATGAACATCCTCAATATCTGCGTCCTTCTTCATAAAGAAGGTGCGTGGTCTTCCACCGGTGTGATTTCTTCCATAGAGCGGGTCAAAGTGATAATATGAGTCGTTGACTTTTGCTATTACCCAAGCATGTTCCACCCACTCGGTGCGGTCATCCGACAGAAACTCTCCCGGCATCACTATAGCTTCATGCCCAAGTCGCCTTGCAAACACAGCCATTAGTGCGGCTTGATGCTCGCAGGAACCGCGCCTGTGAAGTACCACAAACTCAGCCAAGTCTATGACCAAGTCCTCGGTGTACCCATTTGACAGGTCTACCGTAACATATTTATATTTGAGCTCTTTGACCATCCAGTCAAAAACCTGACCTAAATTGTACTCGGCGTCCTTGTCCGGATCACATACCTCATCGATCACTTTCTTTACCTCTTTGTCAAGACGATCGTTTCCGGTAAGCTCGCCTACAGCAGCTGATTTGTCTTCATTTCCTGCTGACGGTTCGGTTGGTTCCGGTGTAGTGTCAGGTGTCGGTGAGGGCGACTCTGATGGTGTCGAAGATGGTGTGGGCGATGGCTCAACAGGTTCCGATGTAGGCTCTTCGTCATTAGGTTCGGATACTTCACCTATCAAAACACATGTGTCATCATCAAACAGAAACTCCTTGCCATCTATCAACTGCTTTCCGGTTACAGCTCTGCCCGAGTCATCAAAATAGTAGGTGCCTAGTTCAATATCATACCAACCTGTCACCATTATTCCATTCTCAAATCCATAAATGAATCCGTCTATTTCGACGATCCCGTCTTTGACCATTCGACCGTCTTCGCCAAAATATCGGATCCCCTCATCTGTCTGTAGAAACCCAATATGATTTTTCCCGTCTTCACCGCGATAATATGTCCCGTCTTTTCCTATATACAATCCGGTAGTTGTAGAGCAGCCTATTACAATACCTGCCAAAACCGCCAGAACCAATGTCACTGTAAATATCCGATATCCCTGTCTCATCAGAAGTCCCTTTCGCACTCTATTTTTCAAAATAAATCAAGCATTATAAATTCATAAAACTGTACCCGTGTTTGCCAAAAGTCAGTCTGCTTTTAAGCTAGGCTAGCCCTTATTCTACCAGTATTTCAGCGGTAATTGAGATGGATTGGATTATTCCATCCTCAGCCACAACATAAAGCGACGCTCCTTGTGCGTTTTCCTGTTTTGGCTCAATTACGTAAACAAGCGTAATTCCCTCTTCTTTGTAACCGCTGCCATAGAGTTGTTCCATAACTTCAACAGTGTCGCCAACCTTCAGACCTTTGGGTGTACTAGCGTCAGCGTTGTAAACCGTAATTTCTGAGACCCGGTCGATATTGCCGTCGGGATATGTGTAGATATCATAATCGGCATATGCAAAGTTTTTGTCAAGCCCATCGTATGCGCAGCTGATCGCTTCGGAATAGGTGTAATCATCACCCATCTTTTCGAGGAGCTCGGTTACATCCTCTCCACAGCGAAACGTCTCTCCTCCTATTATCAAAGCGATATCCGCTTCGGAAAAGGTCCCTATGTCGGATACGCCCGGTGTGTTTTCATTTCCCGGTGTCTGTTCGTTGTCACCGCACCCGGTGACAAGCATCAATATAGCACCAATGCATAATATTACAGCTATTATCTTTTTCATGGAGTGATTCCCTTTCTGCCAAAATAATTCCAATCATACTTAACAAATACGCGCAATCACTCGTTCGCACGCAATAAAATTTATGTTTTTATTTATCTAAATATGCAGACTCGTCCCCTTTAAACCAAAACATACTTGGCTTATAACTATATCAGCTGATGGATTTGAAGTCAATAAATCCGCTGTAGACAAATAATACAGTTCATTGCTATTTTTTGTTATATTATTTTATTGATATTCGGGGTTTTGCAGCTTCATCTCTTCCCATTGATCCTTTGTAATCAGAAGCTGCCTTGGCTTTGCTCCCTCAAATGGTCCTATAATGCCACGGGATTCAATCTGGTCCACAAGCCTTGCCGCCCGGGCATATCCCAGTTTCAGTCTTCTTTGCAACATCGACACAGAGGCTTGTCCCGATTCTAGTATGACTTCAACGGCGTTGACAAATAGGTCGTCCAAATCGGAAGCGGGATCTCCATTTGACGAGGTTCCCTTGCCCCCGCTCTCGGTGACACTTCTCTCAATGTGTTCAATGACCTCATCAGAGTAATCGGGATTTCCTGATTTCTTTACAAATTCGACAACCCGTTCAACCTCATCAGATGTAATGAAACAACCCTGTACACGCATCGGTTTACCCGCTCCTAGTGGGTAATAAAGCATATCGCCTTTGCCTACCAGCTTTTCCGCACCGGTCGTGTCAAGTATGATCCGACTCTCAAGTTGAGAAGCGACCGCAAAGGCGATCCTGGAGGGAATGTTTGCCTTCATTATACCTGTAATTACGTCGGCCGAAGGACGCTGTGTAGCAATAACAAGATGCATACCCGCCGCACGTGCCATCTGGGCAATACGGCAAACCGCTTCTTCAACCTCTTTTGCGGCCACAAGCATCAGGTCGGCAAGCTCGTCAATTACGATAACTATCCTTGGAAGCTTCTGCAACTCATCGTTTGTGGCTGCAATCTCATTGTATTGGATTATATCACGGGCATTATTTTCCGAAAACAGCTTGTAGCGCCTCATCATTTCGGTAACAGCCCACTGCAGTGCTCCGGACGCCTTTCTCGGATCCGTCACAACAGGTATAAGTAAGTGAGGGATACCGTTATAGATATTCAGCTCGATCATTTTTGGATCTATCATGATGAGACGTACCTCATCCGGAGTCGACTTATAAAGCAGGCTTACAATAAGCGAGTTCATGCATACCGATTTTCCCGATCCCGTGGTACCTGCGATCAGCAGATGTGGAAGCCGGGAAATGTCCCCAATTATGCACTCGCCCCCAATGTCTTTACCAACGGCAAACGAAACTTTACTGCGGCTTGACACAAACTCTTTTGACTCAAGGACTTCACGGATGTGTACTATCGAAACCGTCTTGTTGGGCACCTCTATTCCAACAACAGCAACCTTGTCCGGAATAGGTGCGATGCGTACACCGGATGCCCCAAGGGAAAGGGCAATGTCGTCAGAAAGCCCGGTCAATTTTGTGAGTTTTATACCCCTGTCCATTTCTAACTCATACCGGGTAATGCTTGGCCCACGTGTTACATTTATAAGTCTAGCTTCAATACCAAAACTCTTGATCGTATCGCCCAAGCGGTTTGCGTTAAGCTTTAGCTCAGCAGTGACACCCCGGGTATTTACTGGCTTTCCTTCCTCCAGAAGTGAAAAGGGTGGGTAATTATATATCCCGGCAACACCTGCATCGACGCTCATCTCGATTTCTTTTGTTACCTGTCGCTTTATCTCCTCATCCTCAGCCGGATCTGTTTTTTGATAAGGTTTCTGCGGCGAATCATTGTCGGCTGTTTCTAAGGACACGGATATCGCGGCATTTGCAGTTTGCCCTATCGAATCTGCTAATTGGTGTTGGTTAACTGCCTGATCGATTGCATCAGAGGCTGAGTCGGTCATTGCGTCATATGTATTGGGAGGTGTTGCTGCAGACTCTCCGGTATTTGCGCTTACCGCTTCTGCTAAAACCTCATCCGGTGTCTTTATATGGGGTGGGCGTTTGCGGAATAGACCTCTTGAGGGCTTCCTTTCCGGGGCAGTGACGGCTGAAGTCACCGTCTCATCATCAAGGGGGATATCTATCATCCTGGCATTGCGCACCCTTTGTCTTGTAGAATAAACCGGTTGGCGATCAGGTTTCGATACCCTTGACTGCACCGGCTGTGGAGATTCCTGAAGCTCGTATTCCGGTCTTTCCCTATAAAAAAGGTATTCGATTACAGAGACTATTGAAATGTTGAAGGCAAGAAAAACAAGCAACAGCGCGCTGCCAAACAGTAAAAATCGCAGCGCCGACCTTGCTGAATACAACCTTCAAAACTATTGCCACAAGCCCACCTATCAATCCGCCACTCTCCAGAGCAACTCCATCGAGGTAAAGAGCTTTTACGGTGGCAAAAGCAACATCATATTCTATGTCACTTATGAACAAATGTAGTATCGCTGAAAAAACAGCTGAAAGTGAGATACAGCACCAAACACGCATTCTGACAGGTCTTCCCTTATGAAAAAGGAGGATCGCACTTGCAGCAATCAGCATAATCGTCATCGAATAATATCCAAAGCCCAGCAGACCCCTGAGAGCTTTTTTGAAAAAGTCGATAAAGATACCATTCACATCAAAAAAACCAATAAACGAGAATATCGCCAGAAAGAAGCAGATAAAGCTCCACACCTCGCGCCTTACAGGCCGCTTTTCCACCTTTGACTTAGAAGAAGATTTGGTAGTTTTCTTCTTCGTAGGCGCTTTTTTGGTCGAGGCCTGCTTTTTAGCCGGCAATGTAAACACCATCCTTTCTGGTCCGAATCCTTACACTAATCAATTTATCAAACATTGATCCAATCATTTTATCAACCATTCAATTTATACAACAAGTTATACAACAAGCACTGTGATTATTGTAATAAGTCCAACTGCCCAGCAGTACCATGCGAAGTGCCCAAACTTGCCCTTTGTTGTAAGGTACGAGAGAAGCTTTATCGCGAAAAATCCTGATACACCTGCCACAACCATCCCTGTAAGATAGATAGGTATCATTGTCGTGTCGATCCCTGCTTTCAATGCATCTACAAGGGTCAGTAATGTTGCGGCAATTACTGTAGGTATCGACATCAGAAATGAGAATCGCACAGCAAACTTCCGATCAAATCCGGTAAAAAGTCCTCCCGCAATTGTGGTTCCCGACCGTGAAATGCCCGGTGTCACTGCAAAGGCTTGACAAACACCAACAAAAAGGGCATCCAGCCATGTGGCGCTGCGCTCTGTTTTACGGCCTTTGGAGAATCTATCGCTTAAAAACAAAATCACTCCGGTGAGAAGCAATGCCACTCCCACCAGAATTGGACGGGTTCGCATACTTTCGAGATAGCCTTTTATAGGAAGTATTAGAAAAAGGGGCAGAGTTGCTACAATAAGCAAGAATATCAGCCGTCTTGCAGGTGGTGCGTTGCGGTTGCTTTCAATACCCGATGTATGTCCGACATGTCTCTTTGACACTGCCGATGTACTACGCCGCTTGCCTCCGAACAGTTCCCGTATAAGTGAAAAGAACTCGCGGATCATCTCCGCTATATCCTTTCTGTATACAATGCATACAGCAACAAGGGTCCCTAAGTGAACAAGCACATCAAAGAAGAGATTGCTTTCCTCAGCACTCTCAAGTCCAAACAGATTTGAAAACAAAACCAGATGTCCGGAGCTTGATATCGGTAGGAACTCCGCCAAGCCCTGGATAAGTCCGAGAATGATCGCATAGAAAATATTCAAATCTGTTTCCCCCAATTCAATCAATAAACTTCGATTTCGCGAAGCCACTCAGCAGCTGTGGCATCGCTTGGCATCCGCCAGTCCCCTCTAGGTGAGAGGGCCACCGTTCCGACTTTGGGACCGTCCGGCATACATGAGCGCTTGTATTGGCTGCCAAAAAACCGCTTATAAAATGCCTTGAGCCATTTAAGGATTTCCTCTTTTGTGTAGACATCGCGAAATGTCTCTGATGCTATTCTATATGTCTTCGAAGGAGGAAATGCCCAACGAATAGCATAATAAAGGAAAAAGTCATGTAGCTCATATGGGCCCACTATCGACTCGGTCCTCTGAGCAATTTTCCCATCAACAGGCGGTAAGAGCTCAGGACTGACCGGAGTGTTCAAAATCTCTAGGAGCACAGATCTTAGTTCTTCATTTTCGGTGCTCTCCGCATAATGTTTGACCATGTGGCGTACCAGAGTCTTTGGAACCGAGGAGTTTACGTTATACATCGACATATGGTCGCCGTTATATGTGGTAAATCCAAGGGCAAGCTCAGAAAGGTCTCCGGGTCCGATCATCAGTCCGCCATACTTGTTTGCCAAATCCATAAGCACTTGAGTGCGTTCTCTTGCTTGTGCGTTTTCATAGACCACACTATGATCGTCCGGGTCGTGACCTATATCTTTAAAATGCTGGATCACTGAATCCTTGATGCTTACTGTCTTTAATGTCGCTCCTATCTGACATGCAAGTCGCTCGGCATTGATTTTGGTGCGCTCAGTTGTTCCAAATCCGGGCATCGTCACCGCCATAATATCCTCACGCGGCCGATTCATCATATCCATAGCTTTTGCACACACAAGCAGCGCAAGACAGGAATCCAAGCCTCCCGAAACTCCGATCACTGCGTATTTGCTCCCTGTGTGCTCAAGTCGCTTCACAAGACCGAGAGCCTGAATATTCAATATCGTCTCGCACCTTTTGCCCAATTCCCGGGCGTCATCAGGAACAAAGGGATTTCTGCCGAAGGCACGGGTAAGTTTTGTATCGTCCAGGGTCATATCGAATATGATCTTTTGGTAACCATCGGGTCTACTGTCGACGGAGCTTATTGTCCTGATCCTATGTCTTTCACTC